>CAWDUZ010000005.1:0-504993 GCA_963805515.1 uncultured Chloroflexia bacterium
CATAGAAAGCAAACCGCTCGACATATTCGAAGCCTGAGAATTTCTCGTAGCGCTGAATAACCTCCCGATATATTTCCCAGATCACGGGCTGAGTGGAATCCCCGGGAACTACTGCCATAACCGCGACGGGGCATTCCACGAACGGATCTAAGGGAAAGAGGCGCATTACAGCTTCCAATAGTGTGGGCACGTCATTGCCATCACTCCGGGCAAGCCGCTGGGCCATGCTCGCAGATGGGAAATTGCCATCGGCAAGGACAATTTCGTCGCCGTGGCCCATCTCCATCAGGATCTTGAGCAGCTCGGGGGAGAGGATAGATGGTATCCCTTTCAACATTATGTGGCTCCTTTCGAAAGCATGCAATTGGCGGAGCCTGTTACCGGCGCCCATATCAGAGTCGACTATTGGACGGTAAGCGGAAATCGGTGCGCACGCCGTCGTACCTGGTGGATCCGGCAGGACTCTCTGCACTCATTTGAAAAGGCTGTAGTAGTCAACTCTTTCAAAGACCTCCAGTTTTCCCCCGACCGTGGCATTTAGAATCCTTCTTTGATTTGCCTGGTAGACATCCTTGGCGCGGCGGAATGCCTGCTCCATACGTTCCACCAGGGGATCATGCCAGCGATAGCCTTTTCCGAAATAGTCCGAGTCGAAGTGGTTTGGATCGCTAGATTGGGAGAGAATGGCAGAGCCGTCGATCCTGGCGTCTGTCGGCATGCGGTAAGAGTGATCAAAGCCGATCAGATAGATCTGCGCAAACTCCATGTAGTATGCGAGCTGGAGACAAACATAGGTCACGGTGCCGCCGACCCATACGGTTCGTGCAGCATTCCGGCTGAAGTGCGGAAATCCCGGATATGGCCCGTAATCCATCCTGAAGATTCAGCCAGACAACATCGGGTTGGCTGTGGATACAGTAGTTGACATAGTTGCCGAAGAACTTGATCGGTCCTGATAGTTGATTAATCTCCTGTGCGCGATCTTCCGCGACGAACTCATCTTCTACGACATAGTATGTTGGGTAGAAGCCCATCTTTGCGCGATTGAGGTATATCGCATTTACGCCGAACGTGACTTCATTCCGGAGCAGGCTCAAGTTGCATTGATTCAGGCTCGGTCCGTTGCCAATAATGAATGCGCGTTGGCCCTGGTGCTTGCGTTTGAAACCCAACAGCCTCTTCTCATTGAGCGTTGTCGGCAGGCTACATCCCGCCAGGCGATAGCGAAGAGTTCTTAAGAACTGCTGCCAATCGCTGGAGTGGACTTTGGGACTCTGTGTATATGAATCAATTAGGAGATTGCGAAATCGCTCTGCGACGCCGAACCTAGGAATTGAAAGTTGGGTCTGATCGATTTTGGCGTCAGGTCGCTTCGGCATCAGATCCTTAACTGGAACTACGGAATGATACTTGGAGAAACCTGAGCTGACCGGTAAGTCTGGTGATGCACACGCGGCGACTTGCTCAGGTCTGACTTTAGGATAAGGATTGCCGAGGAAGCTAAGAAGACCAGATAATTAGTTTCATGATGATGAGGGCAGGCGAAGAGATCGACCACTTTTTATTTTACCATGCAGCCTCCGGTCCCGAGACGTTGTTCGCGAGCGCGGAGTGGATGATTTCATGGGCTCACGAAATCGATCAAGTGAGCAGGATAGTTAGGAAAGGCGCACTTGTGCAGATGGCGGGAATTGAAGCAGTAGACAAACAGGCGAAGAGCGCACTGCAAGGCAGAAGGACAGCGCGAGAAACAGCGGGAAGATCGGGCCAGGCGAGCGAGATAATGACGGAATTCGGCATTGGTGGCTTCCACGGAGTAGGTGTCCGATTTGCCGTCTGAAAGGCTCTATTGACCGAGGTGATACCACAGCGTGGCATAGGCTTCCCAGCCATCACTGAAATACTCTCTGGCTTTGGGCGTCTCATCGACCATCTGCTGAATAACTTCCGAGGTGCGTTCCCCAGCCACTTTCCAGCCCAAAACGCAGGGGGTTTGCCGATCTACCAGGGTCATCAGGTAGATCTTGTTTTTTTTGCTGCCGATAAAGGTGAACAGTTCATCCATTTCGGAGGTCTTTACCTTCTTCGGTTGCGGTGCATCCGGCAGGTGGCGCACACACTCTTTCACCCATACCGAGACCGTACTATGCTGGATCCCCAAGTGCCGTGCGATCCGCCGAAAATTCATACCGTCCACATACAATCGAACCGCTTGTCGGCGCATTTTCGCTTCATAGCCGTGATGTTTCTTCTCGGGCGTGTACTCAGAACCGCCAACCATACAGCGATAGCGCTGACTGCCCGCTGGGGTTCGCCCCGCTCGATTTTGTCGCTCGACGCTATAGCATTTCGGACATTTCTGCATACCCCTATTTTAGCCCACCATTCCATCCACTGCCCGCGAGCGGAGCAAAGTGTGTGTATCCCTGCCCTTGTGGATATTATGGGGAGCCGATCAAGTCTTGCTTGTGCGCACCACCGGCAATAACGAATTCATAAGAAGCGCATCTCCGTTCTGCTGTTGGATCAGATCGATATCCACGTCTAGGTGCCGCGCAGCTGCTTTTAAAATTTCTCCATACAGCAAATGTACAGCAAACATGGTAGAAAGAGTGGAGACAGTAGACAAAAAGCGGGGTTGCAGCCCAAAATCTGGGACAGGATAGACTGAGGATGCCCCTATTTACTGCATGGCCGTCAACCCGCAGAACGTTAAATCAGCATACTATAGGAAAGAAGTAAAGGGCTTCTTAAAGTCAAAGAGAAAGTTGAAGAGAACTCTGTGGGGCTCAGAGCTTTCTGGGGAATATACAGTTCGCGAACTGAACGAAGCACTTCAAGAGTGACTGGCCGCACGCATCGGGGATCGCCCGGCCGGAGTTCTTGGGACCAAACTAGTGCATCCGAGGTCAAGCCTCAACATACTTGCAATTCGATCTAACCAAGCAGCCGGGGCAGCCAAGCTGATTCACGAGGTCGCCAAGCGCCTCAAGTGGGTTCACGGTGTCCCCGGACGGTTCAGCAGGCTCTGTTAGAGCGATCCGTTCAGAAAGGGATGATTTAGGCAGAGGCGGCGAAAGAGGGGTCGTAAACGCTTTGGTTCTGAATTCAGGGCCCACAGAATGTGCAAGAGCTTGTTCATCAGCACGCCGAGTGCATGGGTAACCATCCCCTAAAATAGGACCATTCATAAGTGGAAAACTCGTGGCACAATCAGCCCAGGAGAGATCCACATGAAGAAATCCAGATTCAGTGAGAGCCAGATCGTGACCATTCTGAAAGAAGCAGAAGCGGGCGTTTCCTTGGAGGAGCTCAGCCGGCAGCATGGCTTCAGCAAGACCACCTTCTACAAATGGAAGGCCAGGTACAGTGGCATGGATGTGAGCACCCTCAAACGCCTGCGGGAATTGGAAGACGAGAACCGCCGGCTCAAGCAGATGTATGCCGAGTTGAGTCTGGATCATAAAGTGCTCAGGGATATTGTCGAAAAAAAGTTATAGAGCCTGGGCAGCGACGAGCGCTGGCAGAGCAGGCCATCGCCCAGCAGGGCGTGAGCGAACGGCGGGCCTGCCGGGTTCTGGCATTGAGCCGCAGTGTCTATCGCTACCAGGCGAAGAAGACCGATGAGCCGCAGATCGAGCAGGCTCTACGCCTGCTGGCCGAGCAGCATCGCCGCTGGGGTTATGGCAAAATGATCCACTATCTGAAGCACCAGGGCTATGCGTGGAACCACAAACGCATCCATCGCATCTATTGTGAATTAGCCCTGAACTTGCGCCGCAAGCCTAAGAAACGGCTGCCAGCCCGCACTGCCCTGGTGCTGGCCCAACCGACCCAGGCGAATGAGAGCTGGTCGCTGGATTTCATGAGCGACAGTCTGGCGAGCGGGAGAGCCTTTCGCACCTTGAATATCTTGGATGACTACAACCGGGAAGCCCTGTGGATCGAAGTGGATACCTCCTTGCCGGCCGAGCGCGTGATCCGGGTTTTGGAGCTGCTCTTGCAGTGGAGAGGCGTGCCCCGGCAGATCCGCATGGATAATGGTCCCGAACTCATCTCACAGCGCTTGGAAAGCTGGGCCCAGGACCATGGCATTGAACTGGCTCATATCCAGCCCGGAAGGCCTGCGCAGAATGCGTATATTGAGCGTTTCAACCGCACGTTTCGGGAAGACATCCTAGATGCCTATCTGTTCCATTCCCTGGAGGAGGTGCGAGAGATCATCGAACCTTGGATCGATGAATACAATGCCATTCGTCCGCACGAGGCCTTGCGAGGCCTGACGCCCCATCAATTCGCCATAGCGAAGGCCTGAGATTTTCCACTTTTGTGTGGTACTAAAAATGGGATGTTGACAACGGCATCTTGGTGGGCGGATTGTGTTTCCGGTGCTGCAGATGGGCATACAGTTGAGCAAAGTGAACATCGTGCTGGATCAGTCGCAGGCAGGTGAAGTAGAGCAAAGTCCGCAAGCGCGAGCGACCCTGGCGAGACATCGGGGTGCGACTACGCTGTTTCTTGCCGGAGGTGTTAGGAGCCGGTTGAATCCCGGCCAGCTTCACCCATTGAGCAGCTGCCTGATAGCGTCCTGGATCGCCGACTTCGGCCAGGAGCATGGCTGCCGAGATCTCTCCGAGAATTGATCGCACAAAGGGAGCTTCGGGAAGGAATGCGAGACAGCCGGTCATCGCCTGGGCCACTTGCTGCAAGTGTTGTTGGAGGGTTTGGAGCTCGTTCAAGTGAGCCTCGATTCCCAGTTGAATTGCCGAAAATCCTTCGGTGAGGCCGATGGAGGTGGCGGCCAATTGGTAAGCCTGGCGTAATTTCTTCACCAGCATCCTTTTGCCGGCATAGGCGATCCTCACCTGTGCCAGGAAAGCCTCTACCGTCATCTGGCGAATAACTACAGCCGGAGCACAGGTCTGTAGAAGCGCCTGGCAAGTCTCGCGTTCCAAATCCTGGAAGGCGAGGAATAACTCGGGGAACACCTAACTCACCAGGACCCACAGGAGCTGCCGCTCCCGGCGGATGGATTTCTGAAACTGATCATAGAGGGCGGCATACTGACGCAGGTCCTCGTAGGCGCCTTGCTGCAGACGAGTGTGGGTGTAATGTCCGGTCCGAGACAGCTCGGCGATTTGCTGGGCATCCCGCTGATCGTCCTTGGAGCGGTCCAGTTGATCTCCTTCGCGGTGCTTTTTGACCGTATAGGCATTCACCAGGTGATAGGCGATCTGTTTCTGCTCCAATTCCCGAGCCAGCAGTTTCCAGAAGTAGTTGGTGGGTTCCATGGCAACCACCAGCTCCGCAGCCTGATGTTTGCGGAGCAAGGCTTCCACCCGTTGCAGAAAATAATCGTACCCCGAGCGATCATGCGAGAAACGAAAACGATCCACCGCCTTGGCCTGGGCATCGATCACCGAGACTACGTTGGTCTCCAAGCCCAGATCGACACCAACATGCAGGCTCCTTTCCTGATCTTGCGCTAATGGTCTGGATATGTTAGATTTTGACATGAGGTATCCTCCTAAGTACGGATTGATCCACAACGGTTCATGTACAAAGAGGATACCTTACTCATTTCTCTATACTCGTGGGTTCAGGGTTCAAGTCCCTGGTCGGTCACCTAAATGTGGGGGCATTGGTTAGATGCCCCCAATCTCGCTCTTAAGAACAGCGCCAGCTAAAGGTCACTCCGGTACCACTCAAGAACTACTTCGAAAATCGCCCCAAATCTTTCACGGGGATTTTTTTGTTTTGTATAAGATATGTCCATGAACACGACATCCCTGCAATCAGACGGATGGGGGCAGTTGATTCGTCCTGGACACCTTCTACTTGTAGAAACGCTTGGGCCGGAAAAAGAGAAGATCACTGAGATAATTGCCAAACTTATCCTGCGTGGCCCGCTTCGTATTATGGCTGGTAGCGATTGGCTGCCCGCCTACGCCTTAAGTCGGCGCATAAGGCAGAGAAGCCTCGATGTAAAGCAAATTCTGGATCGGCTTTATGTTGCCCGCGCCTTCACCTGTTACCAGGTCCTGGATCTGCTTGAAGGAACACGGTCAAGCGGGGATCCGCTCTTGATCCTGGACCTCCTGCATAACTTCTATGATCCAGACATCCCCTTGCCCACCCGTCTGCGGATATTGAAGCAATGCTCTCAACATCTTGAGCGCCTTTCCTACCATCGACCTGTTGCAGTCTTGATACAGCAGGCCCATAATGAAGATTATCAGGCGTTCTATTCCGTTCTTCTCCCTATTGCAGACGAAATTCTCCGGGTGCACGAGGGTGGTGAGCAAATATCCCAGCTCGCGCTTTTGTAAGGGCGAATTCTATGGGACGCTCACTTCCCCCCGCCACGCAAATTGCCTTGGACCAACTCGCCGAGATGCGGCCTTTTTACGACGCACTTCGCCGAAGCGATCAGCTAATTCTTGATGAGTTCTTTGAAGCCATATTACAACAGCGCTTCGCCATCGCAAATGCTGCTAACCTGCTGCCTATGGAGATCATAGCATTGGTTATCCAGTTGGAAGAGCGTAAAAGGAGCGGGCATATACATGCCGAGATCTACAATCGCATCAGAGAATTGGAACAGAAGCTCAAGTAACCAGACCGTCTGTCTGGGACAGAACAGGCCTGATCATGAACGAATACACCGGTTGGCTATTTGACTTGTATGCCCATCCTCAAAAGGGCGTTGTATTATGGCTGATCGGGAGAGACAGGAAGCGCTATTCCTTCTTCCAGGATTTTGAATTCACCTTCTACGCCAGCGGGCCTTTCCCGCGCCTGAGAGAATTGTGGCTCTTTTTGCATTCCAAGCCAGTGAAGCTGGAGCGTACCGAAAGGGATGACCTGTTTACTGGGTCGCAAGAGGTGATGCAGATTCGTGTTCAAAGCCCTACCGCCTTTCGGAGGCTGTTTCAGGAGGTCAGCGAACGCTTCTCAGACCTGACTTTTTACGATACCGATATTCCCCTCACCTTACGATATGCTGCAGCTTTCAACGTCTTCACCATGTCGTATTGTAAGGTAACCGCTCAGGCGGACGGCAGGCTTATAGATGTTACGGCTTTGGATGCCCCGTGGGAGCTTGTCCCCAAGCTTCCGCGTCTAAGGAAATTGAGCATAAATCCCGATATTGATCCTTCCCATGCACCACCCACGCACTTATCGATCAAGTTCAATGGATTTTCTGTGTGCGCCCCTGTAAGCCAATCTCGTATGCTTTTGGGCCTGCTCAACGACATTCTTTCAGAGTATGACCCCGACGTTATCGAGACGAAGTTCGGTGACCAATGGTTGTTCCCGTATCTACTGGGTCTGTCACGGCGAACCGGTATTCCTTTCAATCCCAACCGCGACCCGTCCATACCGCTCTTGCGGCGCAAGGAAGTAACCTTTTTCAACTACGGTCGTGCACACTATCGCGGCCCGCAGGTGCACTTGCGGGGGCGCTGGCACATAGACACCCGGAACTGCATGACCTACAACGATTACGGCCTGATCGGAGCAATCGAGCAGGCGCGCCTGAGCAGCTTGCCTGTTCAGGAGGCTGCCAGGCGTTCACCCGGAGCGGGCATTGCCTCCATGCAGACTGTGAAGGCTCTCGGACGGGGAGCGCTTATTCCCTATCAACACCAAAAAAGCGAAATCCCCAAGACCTACAATCAACTCGTAAAATCCGACCGCGGCGGGCTGGTCTTTCAGCCCCTTCTGGGTCTCTTTCAAAACGTTGCGATCCTGGATTTTAGCTCCATGATGGCTTCCATCATGGTTGAGTTCAACGTATCGCCAGAGACTGCAGGGGTTGAGGAGGAAGGTGCATTAGAACTGCCGGAGCTTGGTATCAAGATCGGTCATCATCTCGGGCTTATGCCAGAGACCCTGAGACCATTAAGGGATAAGCGCCTGACTTTAAAGCGATTGCTAAAGGCCCTGGATCGAAATGATCCTCACTACAATGCAACCCATCGTCGCTATAAATCTGCGGCAGATGCCCTCAAATGGCTATCTGTCGTAGCATACGGACGTTTGGGCTATGCCAATTCCACCTTTGGACGCATCAATGCCCATGAAGTTGTCTCTTACCTGGCAAGAAAAGTAATCCTCCAGGCTAAAGCTGTCGCAGAGGACAGCGGCTACACGGTATTGCACCTTTATGTAGATAGCCTCTTTGTCTCATGCCCGGATGCCTCTGGCAAGGACTTTCGGGCTTTGGCAGATGAGATCGAACAGGAAACACATCTACCGATTGATGTGGAAGATGTGTATTCCTGGTTTGCCTTTACAAGCTCCCGTCAGAATTCAAACTTGTCAGTTGCCAACCGCTTCTATGGCTTATCGGAAGGCGGCAAGTATAAAGTTCGAGGGCTGGCCCTGCGGCGAAGGGATACTCCTGCATTCGTAGCGGCCATACAAATGCAGGTTCTGAACATCCTGGCGGTGGAGAAAGACCCAACAAAGCTGGCAGGTCTATTGCCCGAAGTTTTGGAACTGGTAAGAGAGCGTTTGTCTCTATTAAAGGAGAGAAAAATACCTGTTGAGGAATTGGTGGTCACCCGGACCCTTAGCCGGGAATTGAACGAATATCGCGTCCTCACCCCTCTCGCAGTTGCGACGCGGCAGCTGCAAATTCAGGGCAAAACCTTGCGTATGGGACAGCAGGTAAGGTTTATCCATATCGCTCCGGCGCCGGGCGTCTTTGCATGGGATCTGCCCTCCAAGCTCGATCCACGCGCCATTGACGTGCCTTTTTATCGAAGCTTTGTGCTGCGGGCTGTCCATGAAGTACTCCAGCCGCTTGGTGTGAGCGAGAAAATACTGGCGGACTGGCTATTGGGCAGGCCAGGTTATTACACTTGGAAGGATCTGCTAAGCGCACCCGGCCCAAGCAGACTTGCCTTACCCTTGTTTCGGGATGTTGAGAGAACGGCGTAACATACTCGTACAAGTTGCGCAGCTCAACCTGATATTCCAGCGTGCTTGCTCCTCCATCATTCCGAATCAAACCGAACCAGATCCAGTACGAACATGGATTCTTCCTCAGTCATATCCCGCAAGGCAGAAGCTCCATACTCCTGGAGCGCCCATTCTTTTAGTTCCCGGACTGTGGCATCAAGAACGTCCTCTGCAATACCCCAGGTGTGTGAATGAGTGCGACTTGCGATCTGCTCGATGACCTCCTGGGCTGACTGCGCACGGGAAAACCGGACTACTTCAACCTGTTCCAGCTTCGCCCCCATTTCAAGCAGTTCGGCGTGCAGTTCCTTTTCATTCTGAACACCCGGGCGCCGCGCACTGGCTCCATGTGCTATTACTCGACTCTCCCAGAAACCTTTTACTCTTCTTTCGACGGATGCTGCTCCGGAATGTTCCGTGCGGGCATTGATGTAAACACCTCCGCGCTTCAACACGCGTCGATACTCGCGCAGCGCCTCGCGCCAGGGGCCAACCAGGTGCATCACATGGCAGGTGATCAGCGCGTCGAACTGTCCTGCCGCAAATGGCAGCAGGGATGCATCTGCCTCGGCCAACCTCGCAGAGGGAAATTTCTGTCGCAGCAGGGCCATCATCTTGGGGGATAAGTCGCAGCCGATCAGGTTGGCGCCGCGTTCGAGCAGGGGCACGCTGATGCGGCCTGTGCCAGTGCCCACGTCCAGGATCATTGCTCCCGGTCCAGCCGCATCGAGGATGGCTTGGATTCCCTTTTTGGCGACTGGGTCTGGGAGTTCGCGGGTACGGTCGTAGAAACTGGCGGCACGGTCGAAGGATAAGCTTTCATTCATTTGCCAAGTCTATTACATAATGGGAAAGATAAGCAATGGCATTTCGCATCCATATCCATGCAACACAACTCGGCGATGGAAGTAGAAAGGCGGTCAAGCTATAGCGCTTCGTGTTCTCACGCCGCGCACTTCCGGAGACGTTATAATCATCTTGGGACAAGCGTACGTTCGCTTCAACTCCGGCATCCATCCAGAGAGTACCCTCGTCAGAGTAAAAGAACTGACTGCGAAGAAGGTGTGCCCGCTTTACACTCGGCTGTTTAGGTTGCAGCGAAGAAGTCTCCCGTTGTTGTTTGGCTGCCAAGGAAAAGAAAGATCGGTATATGCCCGCAGTTCTATTCATTTGCACGGCTAACCGCTTCCGTTCACCCATTGCGGAGGCTTGCTTCAGGCAGGAATTGGTGACCCGCCAGCTCGACGCCGGCTGCCAGGTCTCCAGCGCGGGCACATGGACGACGGACGGCATGCCGGCTACCCAGTCGGCGATCAGCGGCGCACGCTATTTGGGGCTGGACATTGCGGGTCACAGATCGCGGATCGTGAATGCGGAGCTCATGGGAGACGCAGATCTCATTATTGTCATGGAACAGGGGCAAAAAGAGGCGCTCCAGGCCGAGTTCCCCAGGAACGCGCATAAGGTACATTTGCTGAGTGAGGTCGCGACCGGACTGTCCTACGACATTCCGGACCCCGGGTCGTCGCCTCTTGCGGGCGATGTCCATACTGAGATACACGAGCTCATTCATGCCGGCTTTGACCGTATTTACGCGATGGTAGCCCAGCCTTAGTCTTCACTGGCCACTCTAAAGAACCCCGACCGAGGATCATGCCGGGCACGCGAAGAGGGGAGGTTGATGGCGAAGCAGCCGCAAAACTACGCGTGATACATTTCACTTGATATCAGGCAGAACTAGCCTGATGTTTTATTTAATTTGGACAAGCGTTTCCGTGACTGCGTGCCTTGCCTGAAGCTGCCTGATTGACCGCTGGGAAGTGTCACAAATTTGAAGTGATATTCCTCACTAGGGTTCAACTAGCACTTTTTGTAAGGTGAACCTCGCTACTTGCTGTTTTTGGGTACGTTTAGAATTTCTTAGCACTTCTTAGTACTTTTTAGTACCCTTACCCATAAATCTAGGTACTGTCTGTTCAGTTTTGCCCGGACTGAGACCTGCTAGGGTCGATTTGCGACGGCTTAAGGGGGCTTTGAGACCCGTCTGTTACCACGAAGATAATAATATTGTAAGCATCAGATTACAAATGTGAAAGGTTCGCACAGGGTGCGCTGGCTGGAAGTCTCCAGCTTGTATAGCCAACCGTAGTCTGAAGTCTGTTTTTCAGTATCGAACCCGGCAATTCATTCTTTCTAAGAACTCGTCGAGCCGCCTACCTATGCATACTCTTCAGCAATTTGCAACCAGCCCGGAGGACCACATGAGCATCGATAATTATTGGAGTGACTCCGCGGGGGGAATCATGACTGTTCACCACGTCGCCAAATATCTGCGGCTCAGCGAAGCAAAGATATATAGGTTGGCGCGAACCGGTGAGCTACCCGCCTTCCGCATTGGCAAAACCTGGCGGTTCAATAAGGGCAGGATCGATGAATGGATCCGCGAGCGGACAGAACTGAGCGCTGTCCGGACCGGTGTTAGTTTGGTCGAGGGAAGGCCCTAAACAAGGGAAACGCGAAACCCGTCAGTGTCAGTGGAGGAGGATGAGCGCGTGGCTCTTCCATATGATGCGCAAGGGTGGCGATCCGTGGTCTTCGTCTCAAAGATTGGAATCCATGACTGCTTCCTGGTACGTACTCCAAAGCAAGCCTTGCAAAGAAGGGTTCCTGTGCGACCAGCTCCTGGACGCGCGTCTGGAAGCGTATTGCCCCTGGATCCACGTCCATCCGGTCAACCCGCGCTCGAGAACTACTGTGCCTTATTTTCCCGGCTACGTCTTTGTGAATGTTGATCTCGAACGTTTCCAAATGTCCACACTGCGATGGTTGCCCGGTGCCATCGGTTTTGTCTCGGTGGATCACGAGCCTGCGTATGTCCCCGAGGGGCTGGTGTCTGCGATCCGCACGCGAGTCGACGAGATCAACCAGGCGGGCAGGGATCCACGGGTTCCATCCGTAAAAGTGGGCGACCACGTGCTGATCCAGAACGGACCGTTCGCGGGCTACGAAGCAATATTCGATGCTCGCTTGCCTGGGTCCGATAGAGTGCGCGTGCTGTTGTCATTGTTGCGCGGGCGGCAGATCCCTGTGGAGCTCCCGTCAGGGTACGTCAATTATTCAAGTCGGCTTTGATCTGAACCAGCAGGGGGATTGATGTCCAAGGGGGGTGATGGGGGATTACCCATCGACATTCAAGGAATGTCGATGGGGCGGAGCGCGGTTCGAAATAAGGTTTCCATGCAAACTGATAAGTTGAGACTCGGCATACTCCTCGATTCCCTCGAAGTACCCGCTTGGGCCGCAAGCGCCCTTCAGCGCATTGCAGCCGCAAATTCCGCTGAGTTCTCGTTGGTCATCCTGAATAATGTGAACGGCCCAAAGCACGGATCGGATGCCCGCACGTGGCTCTATTCCGCGTTCAGCCGGCTGGATAAGAAGATCTTCAGCAGAGATCCGGACGCTTTCACACCGACGGATATTAGCGGGCTGTTTGCCGGCACGCCGACGATCAAGGTTGTTCCCGCGGCGGATCGCCCGGGTCTGAGTGAAAAAGATATCCTTGCCATAAAACAATATAAGCTGGATATCCTGGTAAAGATCGGTTTTGATGGATTGCCTTGCGACGACCTGCATCTTGCAAAATACGGCATCTGGAGCTACTACCACGGCGACGATACCAAAACAACGGGAGGCCCCGCTGGCTTCTGGGAAGTCGTGGAGAATCGGCCCGAGACAGTCACTGCACTAATAGCGGTGGGCGCCGATAAGTTTCCGAAGCGGGTGCTCTACCGATCTTTTTTCACCACGTACCCTTTGTCTCCTGCCCGGCATCGCAACAAGTTCTTTTGGGCGGCCGCCTCGTTCCTGCCTCGTCAGGTGGAGTATCTCCAACGCTTTGGAGAAGCCAAATTCTGGCAGCAAACCGAACAATTCAATTCGGCTCCATCGATCCAAACCAGGCACTATGAAACGCCTTCAAATCTCCGGGCTATTGCACCGATCGGCACGATCATAGCCCGTCAGATCAAAGAGCTCTTCCAGCGTTCGTTCTATCTTGATCAGTGGTTCTTATTGCTAAGTCTCGATCGAGGCATATCCGATGGCTTCAAGAATTTCGAGACGCTGACGCCACCCCGCGGCACATTTTGGGCGGACCCGCACACACTGCAGCGCGATGGCAAGTATTACATCTTTATTGAGGAGTACCTCCATGCGAAGAACAAAGGTGTTATTTCGGTCATCGAAATGGATGACGCGGGAAAGTGGAAGCCAGCCATGAAAGTCCTCGAGAAGGATTACCATCTGTCCTATCCGTTCGTTTTCGAGTGGGATGGAAAGTCCTACATGGTGCCTGAGTCGGGCGGCAATCGCACGATTGATCTCTATGAGAGCACTGATTTCCCTTACAAGTGGCAGCATAAGCAGACCCTCATGGAAAATGTGAAGGCGGTCGATACCACGCTTATTTACCGTTCCGGGAAAGTGGTGGCTTTTCACCGCCATTGCAGAAAATCCGGCGGCGGCGCCGAATGTGGAGTTGTTCCTCTTCTATTCCGATGATCTCCTAAGCGGACAGTGGACACCACATCCCTTGAACCCGATCGTTTCGGACGTCAAACGGGCCAGGCCGGCCGGCAGTTTGTTTGTGGAAGACGGGAAGCTGTTCCGGCCATCCCAGTACTGCTCCACATCCTATGGATACGGCTTTGATCTGAACGAGATCGAGCGGCTCTCCGAGTCGGAATACTGCGAGAGAACCACGATGTCTGTCAGGCCGGACTGGGATAAGAAAGTCCTGGCGACGCACACCTATTCAAAGCAGGGCCGCCTCACCGTGATCGATGCATTCAAATACGCTCCAAGAATTGGATAGTTACTCGAACTCGCAATGGAACAGGAAATCTCATCAAGTCGGGAGCTCGGAACAAATATGGGAGAAAAAGTGGTTCTGGGATTCGTCGCCACGCTCTGCACGGCTCTTGCGGCGAAAGGGATCGATTATTGCCATTGGAAAAGCAATCCATTCCTGGACCGTTCGGCAAGCGGCGACAATGACCTTGACCTGCTGGTGAGCAGGCGCGATGCGCAGGCCTTTACGGAATTGCTCTGGAGCCTCGATGTAAAGGAAGCGCTGGCGCCGGAAGCGGATGATTTGCCGGGTGTGCGGAATTACTACGGTCACGATCGGCAAACCGGTCGGCTGGTCCACATTCATGCCCACTTCCAATTGGTCCTCGGCAACGATCTCTCAAAGAACTACCGCCTCCCAGTGGAGCAGGCTTACCTGGACTCGTCCACTCAGGGCGAGCTATTTCGTGTGCCCTCACCGGAGTTCGAACTGGTCATCCTGGTGATCCGCATGGTTTTGAAACATGCCACCTGGGATGCCATTCTCATGCGGCATAATGAGCTTTCGCCCTCTGAGCGACCTGAGTTGGATTGTCTCTCTACGCCGCAGACTTTGGCCAGACTGGACCCTGCACTGAGCCGGTTGGGGCTCATAGACCGCAGCATGTTCGACCTGTGTTTGCGTGCATTGCAGCGTGGTTCGTCGCTCTGGACTCGTGTGAAGTCTGGCGAGCAGCTGCAGAAAGCGCTGGATGCCTGTGCGCGGCAACCCCATTCGATCGATCTCCTGATGAAATTCTCGAGGCGCTTGTGGCTGCCCATCCTGAGCCACGTGTTCCACTATGCACCTCGGAACCGCACCGCAAATGGCGGCTTGTTTGTCGCCATCGTCGGGGGAGATGGCGCCGGCAAGACGACGGTGATCGATGAGTTGGATGAATGGCTCTCCGATACCTTTGAAGTTGAGCGGCTTCATATGGGCAAGCCGGCCTGGTCCTGGACGACGGTCATCGTTCGCGGCATTCTAAAGATCGGCACCGTACTCCGGCTGTATTCATTTGAAGGGGATGTCTATGAGGAGTTGTCTGGGCCGCACGGATTTGCCTGGTTTGTTCGGGCCTTGTGCACTGCTCGTGACCGCTATCTCACCTATGCTCGTGCACGCCGAAGCTCCTCCAACGGGAGCATCGTCCTCTGTGATCGTTACTCGTTTCCCGGCTTCATGCAGACGGATGGACCCCAATGTGAACAGGCCCTGAAAGCCTCGCATACAGAAAATCGGGTCTTTAGGCTCCTCGCCCGCCTGGAAAATTCCTATTACCAGCAGATACACCTTCCTGACTTCCTCATCGTCCTCAAGCTCGACCCTGAAGTGGCAGTGAAGCGAAAAATTGATGAGACCGAGCTGTCTGTTAGAGCGCGTTCGTCCGAGGTCTGGGGGCTGGACTGGACAGCGATGTCGGCTTCGGTGGTAGATGCGAGCCGGTCCAAAGCAGAAACCCTATCCTGCATTCGTGATCTGGTATGGGCCCGGCTCTAGCCGCTGCCATCAGCAATCACTTCCATGGCTCTCGGAACGATCGATCATCGCAACTAACCTGATAGATATTCTTTCTTTATGGATCCCGATTAGAAATGTCAACCACTAGTCGTCCGTTGAAGTTCATCTCCGGCTTGCTATCTGATAATGGCCTGACTAAAAAGGCCTACTTGAATGCCTTGACGGTGGTGCTTGATTATGGCGCAAGCCTGCTCGTGGGCTTCGTTGTGACCCCGCTCCTGGTAGCCGGGCTGGGAAACTATCTGTTTGGCATGTGGCAGGTCCTGATCCGCCTGATCGGGTACATCACCCCCGCCAGTGGACGCCCGGGCTTTGCGCTCAAGGCAACCCTCGCCAATCAACAGGCTTCCACAGACTATTCTCAGAAGCGGCGCTATGTTGGCAGTACCCTCCTGATCTGGTTGATGTTCCTGCCGCTTCTGGTTGGCGTGGGGGCCATCGTCACCTGGTATATCCCTGCCTGGGTGCATGCGCCGGCTTCTTTGGTCTGGATCGTGCGTGTCGTCGCCGCTATCCTCGTGGCAGATCTGGTGTTCGACGCACTGTCATCCGTGCCCCAGGTGACCTTGCAAGGGGAGAACCTGGGTTATAAGCGAATGGGGATGTCCGTTGTCCTTGTTTTGATGGGCGGCGGCTTCACATGGATCGCCCTTTACTTTAAAACGGCCTCCTTGGGGTCGCCGTAGCAGTCGCCGCCTCAACCCTCACAACCGGTCTCTTTTACCTGTGGGTTGTACGCAGCTATACGCCCTGGTTCGGCGTGGAAAAACCCAGACGTGAAGATACCCGCCAGATGTTGGGTTTGAGCTGGTGGTTCATGGGTTGGAACCTGGTGACGAGCCTGCTCCTGGTGAGCGATGTGGTGGTGCTCGGCGTGCTCAATTCCGTCGAATCGGTCACCAATTACACGCTGACCAAATACGTTCCGGAAAACCTCATCGGTGTCATCGTTATCGTCATTTTTGGCATCATGCCCGGCCTGGGCGGTATCATTGGAACCGGGGATTACGCCAGGGCCATTCGCCTACGGGATGAGATCAATTCATTCATTTGGCTGGCCGCCACCACTTTGGGGGCTTCCATACTATTTTGGAACAGAGTGTTCCTCAAGTTGTGGGTTGGATCGGAACATTATGCGGGCGCAATTCCGAACCTGTTGATCGTTCTGGCGGCCATACAGCTTGTCTTTATTCGCAGCGACGGCAATGTCATCGACCTTACCTTGCGCATGAGCCAGAAAGTCCTGCTTGGCTTGCTCTCGGTTGCCGCATCGATTGTGGCTGCTGGCATCATGGTTGGCTATTTCAAGCTGGGCATCGTAGGCCTGTGCCTCGGCATTATGGCAGGGCGGGTCATTATCAGCATAGGCTATCCCGTGCTGATCAGCAAATTTCTTGGCGTGTCTCTATCCTCTCAGCTCCGAGGCGCAATTCGCCCTGTGTTGGTTACCGTTGTATTCTTTGCAGCCGCAGTAGCGCTGGATGGTTTCTTCTCAACGTGGGCCTGGTCAGGGGTCAGCGGATGGTTGCTCTTTCTTCTTTCAGCCGGAATCACTAGCATTCTTATGCTCCTACTGTCCTTCTATGCCGGCCTTTCAGGCGAGCAACGCAGCATGGTTATCCGGCGCGTCCTGGCCGCTGTGAAGCTTGGCGACGCCTCCTAGGCAATCGGCATTGATGAACCCAAACCGGATGCGTAAAATGTCACAGGTCGTTGAAATTGTCGGGCCGGCCGGAGCAGGGAAATCCACTCTCTATCATGCATTGGCCGGCGCTGGTCAATGCGTTCATCCGGGTAATTTTCCAGACGTCCGGAATGCAGCAGACTCACCATTCTTTATTTGGTATGGTCTTCAGGTCATCCCCACTGTTCTCCGCTTGTCAGAGCGCGACAGCAGGCAGCTCACCCGGCCCGAATTCGCATGGCTCACCATTCTAAAGGGCTGGTCCACTGTCCTGCAAAAGCAATCGAAGGCGCAGGATGGCGTGATCCTGCTTGATCAGGGCCCTGTGTATCTTCTGACGGAACTCCGTGAATTTGGCCCTGAGTATCTAAGTCGTCCGCCGGCAGAGCCAACCTGGCAGGCTCTTTACAGCAGTTGGGCCCGCACGCTGAACGCGATTGTTTGGTTGGATGCGCCCAATGCTTGCCTTCTGGAACGCATTCGCAGTCGTGAGAAAGACCATGTCGTCAAGAGTGAAGACTCCGATACGGTCTCTGAGTTTCTGGATCACTACCGCACTGCGTATGAGCGCACCCTGTCCAGGCTGGCTGGCGGCAGTACGGGTGTTCAGATCTTGCGGTTTGATACGAGTAAGGAGACTCCCGAGCAGATCTCGAAGCATCTCCTCTCAACCTTTGGCCTGGTGAAGTGAAATCAGAACAACGTCTTCTGACAAAACCAACATGAGCATATCGAAAGACCGACTGGCTCTCTTTCTGCCCGGCCTGTATGAAGGCGGCGCGGAACGTATCATACTTAATCTTGCCAACGGCATGGCCGAACGGGGCCATACGGTGGACCTCGTACTGGCGAGAGCGGAAGGCCCGTATATGAGCCAGGTTCCGAACTCGGTCAGGGTGGTGGATTTGAAGGCCGCCCGCGTCTTGAGCAGTGTGCCGGCTCTTGTCGGTTATATCAAGCGTGAGCGCCCCGTAGCGTTGCTCTCTGCATTGTTCACAAATATCATTGCGCTCTCGGCAAGACGCCTCGCTGGCGGCCCGCCGCGAGTGGTCATCAGCGAGCACAATACTCTTTCATCCGTGGTTGGAAATCAGAATGATGTCCGCTGGCAGTGGTATCCGAGACTGGCGGGATGGGTCTATCCCTGGGCGGATCAAATTGTTGCGGTTTCGAAGGGCATTGCAGACGACCTGGCGAAAATGACCACTGTCCCTCGTGATCGTATCCAGGTGGTCTATAACCCGGTCGTTACTCCGGATCTGCATGAAAAATCGGAAGAGGCGCTGGATCACCCCTGGTTCAGAGAGGATGAGCCTCCCGTCATCCTGGCGGTGGGACGGCTTACTGCCCAAAAGGCTTTCGATGTACTGATCCGAGCTTTTTCCTGCGTGAGAAAGAACCGGCCCGCCCGCCTTTTGATACTCGGCGAAGGCGAACTTCGCGAACCACTCCAGGCTCTGATCTGCGAACTTGGTCTCGAGCAGGATGTCACGCTGGCGGGCTTTGTCCAAAATCCCTATCCTTATATGACCCACGCCGCAGTGCTGGCCCTTTCGTCAAAATGGGAGGGATTGCCCACTGTCCTAATCGAGGCGCTGTACATGGGAACGCCGATTGTCGCAACCGACTGTGCAAAAGGTACCCGTGAAATCCTGATGGATGGGCAGTACGGCCGGATCGTACCGGTGGATGCCCCCCGCGAGCTGGCCGAGGCCATCGAGGCCTCCCTTGATAACCCCTCCGTCCGGCCGCCCAGCGAGAGTTGGCAGCCTTATCAATCGGATTTCGTGGTGGATCGTTACCTCAGTCTGTTGCTTGGAGCTTAGCTGTGCGCCGGATTACTTTTTGGCTATCACTGGTCTTCATCTTCGTTTTGCCCTGGGAAGACAGCATCACGGCCTTGGGCCTGGGGTCACTGGCGCGGGTCATGGGCTTGCTGCTTGCCGCCTTCTGGTTGGTAACCGTCTTCATCGAGGGTCGATTTCGCAAACCCCATCTGTTTCATTTCCTGGTTCTGCTCTTCGTTATTTGGAATATCATTAGCGTCTTTTGGACCGTCGATGTAACCGGCAGCATCGAACGTATCCAGACCTATGGTCAGATCTTCCTGTTTGTGCTGGTATTTTGGGAGATCTTCCAAAAGCCGGACGAGCTCATGACCGGCCTTCAGGCCTATGTGCTGGGCGCGTATGTGCTGGTAGGCGGAACTTTTTACAACTATATCAATGGGATTGTGGCCGTCGAATTTGAAGGCCGCTACAGCGCCCCTGGCGTGAATGCGGTCGACATGGCGCTCATGTTGATTTTGGCCATGCCGATTGCCATGCACCTGCTGCTCGCGGCCGGTCAGCGCAAGCAGAGCTTCCTGTTCAAATTGATCAACCTGGCTTATATCCCCCTGGCCATTTTCGCTTTGGCGCTTACCGGGAGCCGCACATCCCTGCTCGCGATCATCCCGTTCGGCTTCTATCTGGCCTTGTCGCCCCAGATCCGGCTTCAGCGAAAGGTTCTCGTTGGCGCTGGTTTGCTGATTGCGTTGTTCGCCTTGCTTCCTTTGATCCCGGAAGCGTTGCTGGGTCGCCTGAGCACGCTCGGTAGCTCGATTGCGGGAGCCGATATCGGTGGCCGGGTGGACATATGGCGTGAGGCCATAGCCATCCTCGGCAGGCATCCGGTCTTCGGAATAGGCGGCGGCGCCTTGGACTCAACCATCGGCACAGCCGCTCATAATACATACGTATCGGTTGCAACGGAAACGGGGATTATCGGATTTGTGATCTTCCTCGCCGTGCTGGGGGTGACGCTTGCTCAGACGCTGCGACTGCCCGCTGGCAAGGCCTCCTTATGGGCTGCGATCTTCATGACGTGGGCAATTGGCGTCTTGTCGCTCTCCTGGGAGTTCCGAAAAGTGACATGGTTGGTAATGATCTTCGTGGTTCTGGGCTGCAATCTGATTGCAGAAGCACAGCCGGAGCCGGTGCCCTCGCCAGTTTCCATGCCGCTCAGGCAACCGCTTGAAGTGCATAAACCCGAGATAAAAGGCAAAACAGCTTGATGAATGCCAAAGCTAAGAAGTTAGAGAAGACTGTACTGGCAGGAGTATTCTGGTTAATGGTGACAACCCTGCCAGGGTGCACAGCGCTCTCAAAGCCCGTCGCAGGGGCAAACACGCCCGTTGCACCGGGTGCAAGCGCAACTCTGATGACCAAAGCCTCCGCTGTGCCCGGTCAGGCGGTACTGCCTGCCTTTCAGGGGGCTGAAGGACTGGGTTCGCAGACCAAGGGTGGCCGCGGGGGGCAGGTGATCGAGGTGACCAACCTGAACGATGCTGGTGCCGGTTCTCTCCGTGCCGCGGTTGAAGCGCAGGGACCCCGCATTGTGGTCTTTCGAGTTGCCGGGACCATTTCGCTGGAATCAGATCTGACAATTAGCAATCCCTATATCACGATCGCCGGTCAGACTGCGCCGGGGCAGGGCATCACCCTGCGGGATAACAGTGCTGCGGTGGATGCGGTCGTGCTCGTGGAGACACACGATGTCGTGATACGGTATCTGACCATCCGCGCAGGTCCACCCTCAGCGGGCGACGCAATGATGATCCAGGCATCCGGCAATCACGATACATATAATGTAGTGATCGACCATAACTCGCTCAGCTGGGGCGTGGGCCGCGATTTGGCGACCTGGTACGATGTCCACGACATTACCATTCAATGGAACATCTTCTCTGAAGGATTGAACTGCAGCATCAACGCCAAGGGTTGCCATAGTAAGGGGGTGCTTCTCGGCGGCTACGCCAGTGATGAAGCCAAGACCAGCCCGGGCGCTCACGATATCTCGTTCCATCACAATTTGATGGCGCACGATGGCGAACGCAACCCTTATATAGAGGCCGCCGGCGTGATCGACGTCGTCAATAATGTGGCCTATAACCCGTTCGGGACTTTCAGCCACATCGACATGGTCGATCAACTCGCTCCAGACCTTGTGAACTACGTCGGGAACTACTACAAGCCAGGCCCGGACACGGACACGAAATATGGCATCCGAGCCATCGATCCGGGTGCGCCGGGCGCAGGGATTTTCGTCCACGGCAATATCGGACCGCAACGTGACAACGATGGCGCACCCGATATCAACATCGTCGATCCGAATTCAAGGCAATACGTCGTATCCACCCCTTACCCGGCGGCGCCGATCACCACTACCACGGCTCAACAAGCGTACGACCAGGTATTGTCCGATGCAGGCGCGGGCAAAGGCCTGAGTTGCGAGGGGATCTTCCACGATCGGCGCGATGCCATTGACACACGCATCGTCAATGACGTGAAGAACGGAACCGGAAAGATCATCGACGATCCTTCTCAGGTCGGTGGCTGGCTTACGATCGCCTCTGCGGTCCCGTGCGTTGATACGGACCATGACGGCATGCCCGACGCCTGGGAACAGAAGTACGGCTTGAACCCGGCCGATCCCAGTGACGCTTCGAAGGACGCAAATAGCGACGGGTTCACCAACGTCGAAGAATTTCTGAACGGGACTCCAGCGGTCCCATAAATCAAACAGAGGGCAATTCAATGAAAAGCATAGCGATTACAAAGAAGTTCCAGGCTCAAACATCCGTCCAGGCAAGAAGGCTGCTGATGGTGGCGCCCAAGCCGCCGCCCATCGGCGGTTCCCCGCTCACCGTGCAAGCCATGCTCGCAGAACTGGCTCTGTACCCCGATATCCATGTAACCGTCATTAACACGTCTCCTTCCATGGATGTCCGGAAGAACATGGACGGGTTCAACTTTGAGAAGGTATTTCGCACATTACTGATCGTGCCCAAATTCATCTATGAGATTCGCGGCTGCGACGCGGTCCTGGTGTTTGCCAATGATCTATTTGCCATTACCCTCGTGCCCATCCTCCTGTTTCTTGCACGTCTCTTTCACAAGCCCTTCTTCCTGAAGCCGGTGGCAGCCAGCCTCGACTTGTTCATCAACGCTCAAAAAAAGCCGCTCCGGGAATATCTGTTGATGGTCCTGCGGGGCACGGATGGCATCCTGGCGCAGACCCGTCGTTTGCATGAGGATCTGGGCAAACTGGGTTGCTCGAATGTGTACTACCTGCCGGGCTGCAGGACATTTGCCCCGATCCCTGCGACTGCAAAAGAGACCTCGTCCACGTTGCGGCTCATCTTCCTGGCGCATGTTTCACGTCTCAAAGGCACGTTCATTTTGCTCGATGCTTTGAAGATCCTGAACGAAACCAGTGATCTGGAAGTTAGTTGCGACTATTACGGCCCGATCATTAATGACATTCACGACGAGTTCATGCGGGAGCTGAAAGTCGTCCCGAACGCCCATTACTGCGGTATCGCCGAGCCCGGCACGGGTGCCCAGCTCATTGCGAAGTATGACGCCCTCGTTCTTCCGACCTATCACGACACCGAGGGCCACCCCGGCGTGCTGATCGAAGCCATGAGCGCTGGCGTTCCGGTGATCACTACGCAGATCCGTACATTACCTGAATTAGTTACCGATGGCGTAAATGGTTTCCTGGTTCCGACCCAGGATAGCGCCGCTCTCGCCGAGGCCATTAGGAAGCTTGCGGCAGATCCCGCTCTGCGGAAGCTAATGGGAGTGGAGAATCATCGGAAGGGTCAGGAATTCCGTTCGGATGTAGTTGTCGCAGAATTACTTAATATCATTTTCCCCAACGTGTCGCCACTAAGAGACCCACGCTAGTGCAGTCGCTGCCTCGGCGCCTCACCGTATCCGTAAAGACGCCGTCTGAGAACCGCAGGACAGAATAATGAAGATCGACGTAGTCTCCGCCGTATACCGGCCAGAACCCATTGTCTCCTCACGAACCAGCACGGACCTGGCTGAGCAGCTTTGCGAGGAGGGCGATACGGTGCGGGTCATCACAACTTTCCCGAATCGTCCCGCCGGAAAGCTCTATGATGGGTACAAGCGCAGCCTCCGGTACCGCGACCACTCCTTCAGCGGGTATGAGGTCTTCCGTTACTTCACGCTCATCTCTTCCGAGTCCAGTGTGCTCAGCCGGTTCCTCGAAAACATCTCCTTTGGGATCGCCTCCGGGCTTGCGGTATTGTTCTCCGAGAAGCCAGACGTGATCTACGGAAACACCTGGCCGATCTTTGCAGAAGGAATTCTGGCGCTCGTCTGCCGTTTGCGAGGCATTCCGCTGGTGACAAGTGTGCAGGACACCTATCCTGAGTCTCTCGCGGTGCAGGGCCGGCTGGCCGACCGCACCAATTGGCTCTACAGGCTTCTGCGCTGGCTCGATCAGCAGACCAAGCAGAGTTGCGCAGCCGTGATGGTGATCTCCGAGCGGTTCAAGCAGATCTACGTTCAGGATCGCGGCATCGCTGCTGAGAAGGTTCATCTCATACCGAACTGGATCGATGAGAATGTGGTGCAAGTGAACCCCGCTGATAATTACATCCGTGGCAGTCATGAGATACCCGATGATGCCTTCCTGGTTGTCTATGCCGGGAATATCGGTACTGCCGCCGGCGTGGAGACGGTGATCCGGGCATTTGAAGACCTCACCACCGAGCAAAATATCTACCTTCTGATCGCAGGGAGTGGAAGCAAGTTGTTCGATTGTCGAGAGCTTGCAGGAAGAACCGACAATCCTCGTGTTCTCTTTCACACCCCCTGGCTTGACTCTGAAACGTCCAGCATGCTCGCGGCCGCCAGTCTTTTCATTCTGCCAACCATAGGAGCTCAATCCCTGGCTTCCGTACCGTCGAAATTGATTTCTTATATGCTTGCGAGCAGACCCATTTTATGCTGCGCCGTACCTGAGAGTGACATCGCCAAAACGATTGCGGATGCGTCTTGTGGATGGGCAATTCCACCGGACGACCCTCATTCAATAGCGAAGGAAATAAAGATGCTGTCCAAATTGCTGCCTGCTGAGCTTCAGAGAGCCGGAGAACGCGGCAGGATGTATGCACTGCAGCACATGACCCGCAAGGCCAATCTGCCCGTCCTGGTCAAATTGGTCAGAAGCGCACGATAGCTTGATTTGTGTTCGTAAAGAACGGTTCGATCAACAATTAGGGTTGGAAACAAAGGATGCTGTGGTCAGTTCGAGGCTTCATCGACACGCATCTTCCAAATGAGAGTGGAATTCGTTGTAAGGCACTGGATTGGGGAGTAGAAAATCGTATGAACGCTGAAACGTTTGCAACATGGTTGCGCCGCCAGCGATATCAGGTGTATCGCACACCCAGCAGCTACTGGTTTAATGCCGGCCCACATGTGCTCCAGGCATTTCCCTACCACTGGCAGATCACCCCGAGCCGGAGTGAAACCGATCTCCTGATGTTGAAGCACGGCATCGTCGCCCTGCGTTATTCAACACCGCTCACCGCCTTGAAGGGTAAAGTGAGCTATCACGTTGTTTTGCGCCAGCCATACGGACTTGAGATGTTGAAGTCGCAGGCACGCAGCGGCGTGAAGGGCGCCTTAAATCATTTCAAGATGGAGCAGATCTCCTTCGAACGGCTCGCAACCGAAGGCTGGGCTTTGCAGCAGGACACGCTCGCAAGGCAGGACCGGCTCCGCAGCATGACCCAGCCAGATTGGGAACGGCTTTGCCGTGCCGGCCTCGACCTGCCGGGCTTCGAAGCTTGGGCGGCCACATCCAATGGTGAGCTCGCAGCGGCCGTGATCATCTGTCGCATCGACGACGTGTTCAATGTGCCGTATGCCATGAGCCACAGCAAATTCCTGGGCGATCATGTGAATAACGGCCTGTTCTACTTCATTAGCAAGGAGATGCTCGGCCGTAGCGGTATCAAGGGCATCTTCTTCACGGTCCAATCCTTGGACGCTCCCGGCAACGTGGATGAGTTCAAATTCCGGATGGGCCTGTCTCCCGTCCCGGTTTGCCAGCAAGTGGAGTTTCACCCGCTTCTACGTCCCTTCGTGACCCAGGCCATGCGAGAGTGGGTGCTCAGCCGCTTACAACGCGACCCGTCCCATCCCGTGCTGGCAAAGGCAGAAGGCATGGTACGCCTACATGTGGAAGGCAAGCGACCAATTGCCGAACAGGAGTGGCCGGCCTGCATCGCAGCTCGAAAAGATGACTTGGTGAGCGAATTGGATGACACACCGAGTGTTCCCGGAAAGACCGATCTTGAGATTGCCGGGGCGGTCAAGGAAGCGTGTCCTATTCCTATTACTGCAGAGGCTATCCATCGGGTGTGATCCGCTCGAGCGTCAATCCCTGCCGCAAGTCGCGGCCCGGGATTTCACAACGGAACTGTCCTTCTCAGCGGGGGAACTCGTCAGGGTCCGCTCTCGTGAAGAGATCGTCTCTACATTGGATCCATCTGGTGAGTTGAGGAACTGCGCATTTTTTGCGCAGATGGAACCGTATTGTGGAACAGAACAGCGCGTGCTGAAGCCATGGCAGCATTTTGTGGATAAACGCCCCCACAAGTCCAGGAAGGTTGGCGGTGTTGTCCTGTTGGAAGGTGTAGCTTGTCACGGAACGAGCGAGCTGGAACCCTGCGATCATTGCTGCTTACTGCCTTGGCGGGAAGAGTGGTTGGAAAAAATACCACCGGAGCAAGTCAGGACCTAGGGATTTGACAGCCTGGAAAATATCCGAAAACACTATCCACGTTCTTATAAAGCGATCTTTGATGTTGCATAATTATTCTGACTGCTATCAGGTTGGTGAAAATAATGAAAACTAATTTAGATTCCCCGCGCGAACTGGCTCAGGAACACGTCGAGGTTATGGGAGATCGAATGGTACCTGCTGAGATATTTGCTGAGTGGCTGCGCCGCCAGGGGGCGACCGTATTGCAGACGCCCAGTACCTATTGGTATGAAAGCGTGCCGCTTGTCTATCAGGCATTTCCCTTTCATTGGTTGATCGACCCCGACAAGCAGGAGATCGCCAGCATGTTTTCCAAAGGTGCCTTGGCCATTCGCTATTCCACTCCGATGGACAGCCAGGTCGGCGCTCCCAGTTATCACGTGGTCTACGAACAAACAGAATATGACATGGCGACGCTGACCTCGAAGGCGCGTAACCACGTAAAGAAGGGCTTATCTGTCGCGACTGTCGAGCCGATTTCCTTCGACAGGCTCGCAAAGGAAGGTTGGGAGTTGCGCTGGGATACGCTGGTTCGCCAGGGGCGTCAACGAGCTGAAAACGAACACTGGTGGAAGAAGCTCTGTCTGGCGGCTGCCGGACTGCCTCGCTTCGAAGCCTGGGGAGCGATCGCGGAGGGGAAGCTGGTGGCTGCTTTGCTGGCCTTCGCCTACGATGATTACTTCAGCATCCTGTACCAACAGAGCCGCACGGACTACATGCGGTTCGGGGTCAACAATGCGCTCACGCACGTGATCACTTCAGACGTGCTTAACCGCCCTCAGCCGCTGCACTTGTTCTACGGTCTCCACTCCCTCGACGCTCCGGACAGCGTCGATGAGTTCAAATTCCAGATGCGATATGTGGCAAAACCCGTCCGTCAGATGGTCGCCTTCACTCCGTGGCTGCGGCCTCTTGTAAACCCCGCTTCTCACATGGCCTTGCGGCTGGGTCGTCGGCTTCTTCCCAAGAGCACGTTCCTGGCAAAGACGGAAGGAATGTTCCGGGTGCATCTGGAGAGCAGGCTGCATCCTTCCAGGCAGGCTCTGCCGGGAGCCTTGAATTAGATCGCCATCACACGACGGAATGACTTTATCATCAACAGACCTTCTACTCCTGGTGTGGGGTTCGCTTAGGGAGCAAAAATGTTCCGATTTACATCGTACCTGAAATACCCCGATATTCTGCAAGCCGAACGAGTGGTAAAGAATTCCTTTTCCCGTACCGTTGGCGCAGCCACGAAGCGTGTGTTTGACATCGTTTGCGCCCTGATGGGATTGATTCTGCTCGCTCCGCCGTTGCTCGTGATTGTTTATCTCATCCGGCGCGACTCGCCCGGCCCCATACTCTACCGCGGCCCGCGCGCTGGAAGACATGGTCGGCCGTTCAATATCCTCAAATTCCGAACCATGTATGAACGCCAGGAAAGCTACCAGGGCCTGCGCGTCACCGGCAAGAATGACGATCGCATCACTCCTTTGGGACACTGGCTGCGAAATACCAAGATCAACGAGCTGCCTCAGCTCTGGAACGTGTTGATCGGCGAGATGAGCCTGGTCGGCCCCCGCCCCGAAGATGTCGAAATAGCAGCGACCTGGCCGCCGGACGTAAGACGCGAGATCCTGTCCGTCAGACCCGGCATCACCAGTCCGGCCAGCATTGTGTACCGCGATGAAGAAACGCTCCTGGCTGCCCCCGATGTCATGAGCGACTACATGAAGAGCATCTTGCCGGACAAGATCCGGCTTGACCGGCTCTATATCCGAAATCGGTCCTTCTTTGTCGATCTCGACACCGTGTTCTGGACCGTCCTTGTCCTGGTGCCGACCATCGCCAATTCCGGCATTTCGGAAGGTCATCTCTTCTCCGGCCCCATCAGCCGGCTCACGACTCGCTATCTCTCCTGGTTTTTCGCCGACTCCGTTGTCGCCCTGATCGCCACTGCTATTGTGACCTTCATGTGGCGGCTGCAGGATCCGCTAAACTGGGGGATGGCGCCTCTGTTCGGTTTGTCTCTTCTAATGGCGCTTTTGTTCAGCGGGCTTAATTCCCTCGCAGGAGTGAACCGCATTGTCTGGTCCGAAGCGCTCGCTGAAGATGGCGTCTGGCTGGTTTTCACGGCTGGCCTTGTAACTGTGATAATGAGCCTGCTGAATTACTTCCAATCCATCTTCAACTTTCTGCCGTGGCCATCTCTTCCGCTCATGATGATCTTCACCATCGGCCTGATGGCCTCCATCGGCTTTGTCATCATGCGCTATCGTTACCGGCTGCTGTTCGGGCTGGCAAGCCGCTGGCTCACCTGGCGCGATGGCGCCCCCAGCGTTGCCGAGCGCGTGCTCATCGTTGGCTCAGGCGAGGGTTCCAAGATCGCCAACTGGTTGCTCAAGCAGGGTGAGACGAGCCGCATCCTTTCGATCATTGGTGTGATCGATGATGAGCAGCCCAACCTGCTGGGAATGAGGGTCAAGGGCAATACCATGCTGGGAGGCACGGCTAATCTCGGGAAACTCATCGAGAAGTACGACGTGGGCGTGGTGCTGTTCGCTACTCCTAAAGCCTCTGATGCGTTCACCGAGAAAGTAACCGATATTTGCAACGCACACGATGTTCGCATGGTCATGCTCACCGATCTGCTGGCATTGTTGCAGAATCAGCTCACCCAGCCCGTAAAGCAGCATAGCATCAGCGTCGATTCAACCTACATAAGGGAAAGTCCATGAGTGGTGTGTTAAAGGAAGCACGTGTTTTGGTCACCGGCGCCGGGGGGTTCATCGGGAGCCATCTCGTAGAGAGACTGGTGCGCGAAGGCGCCTCGGTCCGGGCATTTGTCCGCTATAACTCCCGCGCCGACTCTGGCATGCTCCGTACTGTCTCGAAAGAAACGATCAAGAGCATCGAGTTGGTCGGCGGTGACTTGCGCGATCCCGACGCCGTTCGCAAGGTGGTTGCTGGCTGTCAATTCGTGTTCCATCTGGGCGCTCTCATCTCCATCCCCTACTCCTACTTCCATCCTGTGGAAGTTGCGGAAACGAACTTGATCGGCACATTGAATGTGCTGATGGCATCCCGGGATCTTGGTGTGGAACGACTGATCCATACATCCACCAGCGAAGTCTATGGCACAGCGCGCTACGCTCCTATTGACGAAGCGCATCCGCTCCAGGGCCAGTCTCCTTACTCAGCCAGCAAGATCGGCGCAGACAAGCTCGCCGAGAGTTTCTATGCGAGTTATGCTCTGCCGGTCGTCACGGTTCGTCCGTTCAATACTTTCGGGCCCCGCCAATCCGCCCGGGCTGTAATTCCAACGATCGTGACACAGGCCCTGGCGAATCAAGCCATCCATCTCGGCGGTTTGGACGCCACCCGCGACTTTACCTATGTGGATGATACGGTCAATGGGTTTCTCAGTGCCGCCCGCGCTCCCTCTGTGGAAGGCCAGACGTTCAATCTGGGAACTGGTACAGAGATCAGCATCGGCAGCCTGGCAGATAAGATCATTCAGAAGGTGGGCACCCAGGCGAAAGTCACGACCGATCCTGAAAGACTTCGCCCCCAGGCTTCAGAGGTGATGCGGCTGCTCTCCAATAATTCATTGGCCCGCGAACGCCTATCCTGGGAGCCGCTGGTCAGTCTGGATGAGGGCCTGGATCGCACGATCTTATGGATAAAAGAGAACCTCGGTAATTATCGCATCGGTATCTACGAGTACTAGAATAGGGAGGTAGCCAATGAAAGCGGTTGTATTGGCGGGTGGCAAGGGTTCCCGCCTCGAGCCTTATACAAAGATCCTTCCAAAGCCATTAATGCCCATCGGCGACATGCCTATTCTGGAGGTGATGTTGCTCCAGATGAAGGCCGCCGGCATTGGGCAGGTCGTTTTGACGGTCGGCCATCTGTCCGAATTACTGCGGGCGTTCTTCAAGGACGGTAGCCAGTATGGGATCGAGATCTGCTACAGCTATGAGCAGTCTCCTTTGGGCACCGCCGGCCCGATTGCGCTGGTCGATGGATTGGACGAGACGTTCCTGGTCTCGAACGGTGACGTTCTGACAACTTTGAATTTGCGCGAGCTCATCCAATTTCACAAGCAGCACAAGGCCATCGCCACCATCGCATCCCACCACCGGCAGTCGAAGGTCGATCTGGGCGTGATCCAGAGTGACGCAAATTGTCAGGTTACCGGATACATCGAGAAGCCGGTCTATGAGTTTATGGTCAGCATGGGGATTTACGTGTTCGAGCCGGCCGTCAAGGCCTACATCCCTCGGAACGAGCATCTGGATTTTCCCGAACTGGTGAAGAACTTGATCGCCGCCGGCGAGAAGGTCGTTGCTTACGATTTCAACGGCTACTGGGAAGACCTGGGGCGCCCCGATGATTATCAGCGTGCTGCACGCGACTTTGAATCGATGCGGGCCCAATTCCTGCCTGAGGCATAAGGAGAATACACGATGGAATGGAAAATACCCCTCTCCGATATTGATTTCGGCCCCGAAGAACGGGCAGCCGTGGATGATGTCCTGAGGAGCAAATGGCTCACAATGGCCGCCGTCACGCAGGAGTTCGAGCAGAACTTCGCCGCCTATGTCGGCGCGAAGCATGCGATCGCCGTGACGAATGCAACGGCTGCCCTGCACCTGGCTTGTGTCGTTGCTGGCTTGGGCCCGGGCGATGAGGCCATCGTGCCCTCCCTGACGTTTGTAGCCACGGCCAATGCCATCCGCTACACCGGCGCAACACCCGTCTTTGCAGATATCAATGGCGAGAATGACCTGAATATCTCCTGCGCGGCCATCGAGAAGGCCATCACCAAGCGGACTCGCGCCATCCTTGTGGTTCATTATGGCGGTTTTGCCTGCGACATGCCCGGCATTTTGGAGCTGGCCCGCGACCATGATTTGAAGGTCATCGAAGACGCTGCTCATGCGGTTGGTTCTGTGCTCGAGGGACGCATGCTCGGCACCTGGGGCGATCTCGGCTGCTACAGCTTCTTCTCCAATAAGAATATGACCACCGGCGAAGGCGGCATGCTGGTTACGAATGATGATGGTTATGCCCGGCGCCTGAGCGCCCTCCGTTCCCACGGGATGACCAGTCTCACCTGGGATCGCCATAAGGGCCACGCCTCGAGCTACGACGTCGTCGAGCTCGGCTACAACTACCGCATCGACGAGATACGGGCGGCCTTGGGCCTGGTGCAGCTCAGAAAACTCGAGGCCAACAACGAGCGACGTCGCCGTCTCACACAGGTCTATCGCGATGCGCTGGAAGAATTGGTGCCTAAAGTGGGCGTTCCGTTTGCCGGGCACGCCGGCGTCTCCGCCGCTCACATCATGCCGGTGCTCCTGCCGAGCGGCGCCAACCGGTCGAACTTCATGGAGAACATGAAGTCACTCGGTATTCAGACCAGCATCCATTACCCGCCCATCCACACCTTTTCCGCCTTTCGGGCGGGCGGCGGCGAACATTTCCTGCCGATTACCGATGACATCGCTGCCCGCGAAGTGACCTTGCCCTTGTACCCGGCGCTCTCTGACGACAATGTAGTGACGGTTGTCCACGCGGTCGCACAGGCGCTTAACCGATCCTGACAAATAAACTGTGCAAGAATTGCCGCGTGCGTCCGTTCGAGGCGCGCAACCGGCTCTCTAAAGTGAGGAACAAACGATGGAAATTAGAGATTTCATATTGCTCATGTGGCGAGGGGTCCGCTTCCTGGCCTTGGGGCTTATTCTGGGTGTGGCTCTGGCTGTTGCGGCCATCATCCTCCAGCCGCCCACCTATGAAGGCACCACCAAGGTGCTCGTGAGCCGGCCGCGCCAGCAGACGACCAGCAGCGTGGACCTTTTGCCGCTCAGCGAAGATCAGTTGGTGACCACCAATGCTCTCCTGGTGAAAACCAAGCCAGTGCTGGACGAAGCCGCGTATGAGTTGGGCGTCAAGATCGACCCCGACAATATTACGGTCACGGTCCTGCCCAACACTCTGATCATTCAGATCAAGGTCCAGGATAGTGATCCTAAGCAGGCGGCTGCAATTGCTAATACCCTGGTGAAGATCCTGATCCAGGAAAATGACAGCATCCTGGCTGGACGATACGCAACCACCGAGAGTGCCCTGACTGGGCAGATCGCCGAGGTTCAAAAGCAGATCGACATCCTGCAGACCCAGTTCACACAGATGAACGATGCAAGCATCCAGGAGCAGCTGAAGCTCGTCGGTCAGCAGACTGACCAGCTGACGTCAAACATCGCCAGCCTGGAGAACGATATTAACAATTTCCCGGTTGCTCTCACGGTTTCGGACCGTGCAGCTCTTGCGGATAAACAGGCGCAGCTGGAACAAGACCGGTCACTGCTGGGTATCTATCAGCAGATTCAAGTGAATCTGACCTTCACGGGGCAGCCCGGCCAGAATGGCAACAACCGAGATATTCCGGCGCTGACGAATATTCAGTCGAACATAAATCTTTTTCAGCAGAGATACCTAGGGCTGCAGAACAGCCTGCAGTCAAACCGCTCCGACCGCACGGATAATGCGCCAAGCGTCCTGCAGATCGACCCGGCTGTAGCGCCTAAGGTTCCTGTGCGCCCCATGCCGGTTCTGTATATTCTGCTGGGCGGCATCGTCGGTTTTGCTCTTGCAGCCGGCACCATCCTCGTGATGGATTACCTCACGAACCCGCTCAAGAGCGCTCATGATGTGGAAAAACTCCTGGGCGTGCCGGTCCTGGGATTCGTTTCGGACGGAGCCCGCTCTAAGAACGGCCTGGTCACCTTGCACAATCCGCTATCGGCCGACGCTGAAGAATTCCGGTCGTTGGGTGCAGGCATCGAGGTGGCTCGTGGAGAGGGGAAACTCGGTACCTTGATGATCGCGAACGCGTCGGAAACCGAACCAAAGACCGCCGTGGCAGCCAATCTCGCCATAGCGTATGCGCAGCAGGGCAAGCCCGTCATGCTTCTGGATGGTGATCTCAGGCATCCCCACCTGCACACACGCTTCGGAATGCCAAACCAGAAGGGTCTGGCGGATATCGTCAATGGCGGCGCTGAGGTGACCACCATCGGTGATTGCGTGGAGAATGTGCAAAAACTGACCCTCGTGCCCAGCGGAGTTCCAACCAGTGATTCGACGCGATGGATGGACGCCGCAAAGTGGGCGCCCGCGTTGTCACGGCTTGCCCAGCAGGCCGATCTCGTGATCGTTGACAGCCCCTCGCCGGAGACGGCCGATGCTCAGACGCTGGCCTCCAGCGCAGATGCCGTCGTGCTGGTCATTCGAGCCGGACAAACGCATTCGGATGCTGCACTCGCCACGCTGAGGCGCCTCCAACTGGCTGGCGCCAAAGTTCTCGGGACCGTTTTGTATCACGCCCCGCATCAGCAGAGCATCGATGCGCAGATCCTGGCGTGGGCGAAGAGCAAACTACCTGCTAAAGCTAAGAAGGAGGATCATTCGGCGGCCGCAAGCAAAGTCGAGGATGCGCCGATTCTGCCATCTTGATTTCATCTGCATTTGCCGCCGGATTGGCATTCTATGGAATAAGCTGATCCCTTGATCTGGATTGTCAGGGGGCATTATGCGCAAGCATTTTGTTTCGAGTCCGGTACGACCACTAACGCAAATCCGATCTTCTCATGGGAGTGAGTATGTTCGACTATTTTCATTTTCAGCACAGGATCCTAAAGAAACCAAACCTGTTTCACCCAATGGAGGGCAAAATGACTAAGACTTCGCAACTCATCAGCAAACCTCGCACTCGGTCCGTTCTTCATGGACTCGCTGGCAGGATCCGGCCATTCCTGATGGCCCTGGTCCTGGTCTGCTCGTTGGTGGGCATCAGTTACAGCAGTGTAGCTGCGGTTGGCAACACCTATTACGTAGACAAGACGCACGTCCCTTGCAGCGATGCGGGCTCCGGCACCTCCGCAACAAACCCGTTCTGCACGCTCGGAAAGGCCGCCTCGGTCGCCGGACCTGGAGATACTGTCCAGGTCGTCGCAGGCACCTATGCCGAGACTGTGAACCCGTCTGCATCCGGCACGTCCGGCAACGTCATCACCTGGAACGCTGCGGCAGGCGTTGTCGTTTCTGGCAATGGAACGGCGACCGGAAGCGCATTCCGTCTGAACGGAATTAGCTATACGACCATCACCGGCTTCCACATCACTGGCACCGCCGAGACCGGCATTTATGTCTCCGGCCTGAATGCCAATGTGATCGTTTCGAACAACGTGATCAGCACCACGGCCAGCCACGGCATCTTTGTGACCGACGCCAGTGTCGTCACGGTATCGAACAACACGGTCAGTGGCTCCGGGACAGGCGTTAATGGAGGCAGCGGCATCTATCTCAAGACCGTCACCGCCTCGACCGTTAGTGGCAACTCCTCCGGCTCGAACAAGACGGATGGTATTCGCCTCAATGCCTCCACCGGGATAAACATCCACGACAACACCACGTTTGGCAACAACGCGGTGAGCACCTCCGATGGAAACGGCATCTCGTTGATATTGGGCAGCAACTCGAACACAGTTCTGCACAACATCGTCTACGGCAATCGGGATAGCGGGATTCAGGTTGAAGGCGTCAGCAGCAACATTATCGCTGGAAATCTGAGCTATGACAACGGCGACCATGGCGTGGACGTCACCGGCGGATCGTTGACCAATGATCTGGTCGGCAACACCTTCCAGGGTAACTACACATCCGGCGTCAATCTCGAAGGTGGTTCGACGGGGAACACGGTTGTCAACAACGTCTTCGTTGACAACGGTCTGGCCCCCTCTGGTGGTCGGAAGCCCTATAACATCTACGTCGACAACACGTCGCTTACCTCGACCGTCCTCGACTATAACCTCTATTGGCTCAACAGCGGCACGCTCCAGATCAACTGGAACGGCACCGGATACTCCTCTGTGACGGCCTTCCATACGGCTGTGACGGCACAGGAAGCCAATGGAAAACAGGGCAATCCGCTCTTTGTCGCGCCGCACGCGGTCGCGACGGATCCGCCGTCTGTTGGAACCGGCGACTATCACCTGTCGGCCAGCTCAGCAGCCATTGACAATGCCAATTCTGCTGCTGCAAATTGGCCGTCTACCGACCTTGACGGCCTGGCTCGCGTAGACGATCCTGCCACAGCCAACACCGGCGCTGGCACGCGTTTGTATGACGATCGCGGCGCCTATGAGTTCCATCCCGGTGGCGCCACGACGCCTGTCGTTACTACCCAGGCAGTCACCAGCATTACGGCAACCACGGCTACGGGGAATGGCAATATCACCGCGCTGGGTGCAACAAATCCAACTCAGCACGGCGTAGCTTGGAACACATCTGCCAACCCCACGACCGCGAACAGCCACACCTCCGACGGCGCGGTTAGCGCAACCGGCCCGTTCACGAGTGCCATCACCGGGCTCACAGCGGGCACGACGTATCATGTGCGCGCCTATGCAACCAATGGTTCAGGCACCGCCTACGGTGGGGATGTCAGCTTCACGACCACCTCTGCAACTTCAGTCACCTTCAACACGTCAGGTTCATGGGTTGCGCCTACCGGCGTTACTTCCGTTACCGTCGAAGTTTGGGGCGGTGGTGGCAAGGGCGGCGACGCTTCTGGCAGCGGCGAGCAAGAAGGCGGCGGCGGGGGCGGCGGAGCCTACTCCATCAAGAACAGCATTGCTGTTACTCCGGGGAACAGCTATTCCTATGTCGTTGGCGCCGGAGCAACCGGCAGCTCAGCCGGCGGCGATTCGTACTTCATCAACACGTCGACTGTGCTTGCCAAGGGTGGCAACTCAGTAGCCACCAACTCTACCGGTGGCGTCAGCGGCGGTTCGTCAGGCTCTGGCGTTGGCGACACAAAATTCTCTGGCGGCAGCGGAGCAAACGCTAGCAGTGGTAGCAACTATGGCGGCGGGGGTGGGTCGTCAGCTGGAACAGCTGCAAACGGAGGAAACGCCAGCAATTCAACGGGCGGGACCGCGCCTACTGGCGGTGGCAGCGGCGGCAACGGCAAGTCGTCATCACAAGGCAATGGGACTGCCGGGACGGCGCCGGGCGGCGCTGGCGGCGGTGCATATAGAAGTAACCCTGGCGGAAGCAATGGAACAGGCGGCAACGGTGCTGCCGGCCAGGTAAGACTCACCTTTACTGTCGTACCTGTTTCCACCACTACGGTCGTAAATTGTGGAGCTGGAACCCCGGTTGTCACCTACGGCGGCACTGCCATCACTTGTGTGGCAACCGTTACGCGCTCTTCGGGTTCCCTCACTCCGTCAGGAACTGTGAGTTGGGCAACGGGCGGCGCGGGCACGTTCGTCACGAGCCCCTGCACTCTCTCAGGCTCGGGCGCATCCGCTACTTGTTCCGTGACCTATTCGCCCACTTCCGTGGGCACCGGCTCGCATCTGATCACGGCCACCTATAGTGGTGATGTGAGCTACCTTACCAGCAACGGCAATCAGAGTGTCACGGTCAATGCGGCCGCTGTCGCTCCGGTTATCACGGCCAGCAGCAAGGTCTACGATGGAACTCTCACGGCAGCCATCCTGACTCGCAACCTGACCGGCATCATTGGAACGGATGTCGTCACACTAACGGGTGGCACGGCCGCGTTTGCTACCAAGGATGTCGGTGTTGGCAAGATCGTAACCGGCACCGGCTTTACTCTGAGTGGCGCTCAGGCAGGCAACTACCAGGTTGCCCCTGTCAGTGCTACCACCACGGCCGACGTCACGGTCAAAGCCCTGACGATGAGTGGCCTGACCGTTCCAGCCAGCAAGATCTACGACGGAACGACGGCAGCAGTTGTAGGCGGCGCGCCTGTATTGGCGGCGGCTGAAACAGCTGGTACCGGAACGGCGATCGATGGGAAGCCCTATTCGGGCGATACCGTCAGCATCGTTGGTCCTGCGGTCGGAACGTACAATAGCAAGGATGTTGGGACCGCAGCGAATGTAGTCTTTAGTGGTTTGACCTTGGGTGGCGCTCAGGCATCCGATTACTCCCTGACGATTTAGGGGCAGGCTGCAGCCACGATTACGGTCAAAGCCCTCACCATGAGCGGCCTGTCGGTTCCCGCCAGCAAGGTTTATGACGGATCGACGGCGGCAGTTGTCACCGGCACGCCTGCATTGGCGGTCGCAGAAGCACCGGCCCCTGCTACCGGCCTCGATGGCAAGCCCTACACGGGCGATGTCGTCAGTATCCTCGGCACAGCCGTCGGCACGTATAACAGCAAGGACGTAGCGACCGCTGCGAATGTATCCTTCAGTGGTCTGAGCTTGACCGGTGGTCAGGCGCCCAACTACTCCCTGACGATTCAGAGTCCCGCTCTGTCCACGATCACGATCAAAGCCTTGACGATGAGTGGCCTGTCGGTTCCGGCCAGCAAGGCATATGACGGATCGACCGGCGCAATTGTCACCGGCACGCCTGCTTTACAGGCAGCCGAAGCCGTAGGTTCCGGGACAGCAGTAGATGGCAAGCCCTACACGGGCGATAGCGTCAATATCACCGGTTCAGCCGTTGGAACGTACAACAGCAAGAATGTTGCGACGGCGGCGAACGTGACCTTTAGTGGTTTGATTCTGGGTGGCGGTCAGGCGACCAACTACTCCCTGACGATTCAAAGCCCGGCTTCAGCCACGATCACGGCCAAGGCCCTGATACTCACGGGCTTGGCAGCCAACAACAAGGTTTACGATCGGTCGACGACTGCCAGCTTGCTCGGCACGCCGGCGCTCTTCGGTGTCGTCAGCCCGGACGTTGTAACATTGGGCGGCGCGCCTCTGGCCAGCTTTGCCGATAAGACGGTCGCCAACAACAAGCCCGTGACAGTCAGCGGGTACACCATCGGTGGCGCCGACGTAGCCAACTACACACTCACGCAGCCTGCCGGCCTGATGGCGAACATCACGGCCAAGCCGCTGGCAATCACCGGTCTGACAGCTAATAATAAAGTGTACGACCGCTTGGCGACTGCAACATTAGGCGGAACAGCGGATATCCCTGGTGTAATCAGTGGGGACGCTGTGACATTAGGCGGCGCACCTTCGGCCAGCTTTGCCGATAAGACGGTGGCCAATAACAAGCCCGTGACAGTAAGCGGGTATACGATTAGTGGAGGCGACTCGGCTAACTACACACTAAGCCAGCCCGCCGGCCTGACGGCTAATATCACGCCTCTCGGTTTGACCGTCTCGGGTGTCGTCGCTAATGATAGACCTTACAACGGTACTGCGATTGCCACCTTCAATACATCCGCTTATTCACTCAACACGGTCATCTCCGGTGACGCGGTCACTCTGGACAGCTGCTCTTGCCAGCGGCACGTTTGCGAACAAGAATGTGGGTTCAGGCAAGCCAGTCACGGCTCTTGGCTTCGCCCTGGCGGGTGCGGATAGCGGGAACTACTCGCTCACGCAGCCGACCGGCCTGACCGCCTCCATCTCGCAATTCGGATTGACAGCCACTGCCACAGCCGACGACAAGTTCTTCGACAACACCACGGCTGCCACAGTGCATCTCAGCACCAATAAGTTCGGTAGCAGATGTCGTGACGACTGCCTTCACCGATGCAAGCTTCAGCGATGCGAATGCAGGCGTGGGCAAGACCGTATCGATCACTGGCATTACGATCAGTGGTGCGGATGCGCCCAACTACAACCTGCTCAACGACACTGCCAATACCACGGCCACTATCAACCCGGCCCTGGTGACGGTCACGGCAATCAGCCGGGCCAAGCACATCGGCCAGCCCATCACTTTCGCCGGCACGGAATTCACGATGGCTCCTACCACCCTGTTCGGCACCGACACGCTCACCAGTGTGACGCTGTCCAGTACGGGTGCGGAAGCTGGTGCAGGCGAGGGAGACTATCCGATTGTGGCCGGCAATCCGGTCGTTGGCAGCGGGCTGAGCAACTACGCTGTCACGTTCGTCGACGGTAACCTGCACGTAAGCGCAACTAATAATGCGCCGAGCATTACAGAAGGCACCTCGAAGGCCGTTAGCATGTCAGCGAACGGCAAGCCGACTGCCTTCAGTCTGACCTTGCACGCCACGGATGTTGATCTGGATACCATCACCTGGGCGGTTTCCTCGCCCGCTACACATGGCACGCCTCTGCCTCCGGCACCGGCGACTCCATGGTCATCGGTTACGCTCCAACGGCCATCTATGCTGGCGCCGATGCCTTCACGGTCCAGGTCTCAGACGGCTTCGGCGGTACGGCCAGCATCGTCATCAATGTGACGATCACCCGGCCTTCCCTGACGGTCCGCTCCCTGGGTACCCTCGACGGTCAGATCCTCGAAACGTCAGAGAACAGCAACCTCGGCGGCGCACTCAATTCCGCCTCGACACTCTTCAACCTCGGCGACGATGCGCTCAACAAGCAGTATCGGGCCATCCTGTCCTTCAACACCGCCGGCCTGCCAGACAATGCCGTCATCACCGCTGTCACGCTGCGCATCAAGCAGCAGGGAGTGCCGGTGGGTGCCAATCCGTTCCTGACCTTGGGCACCATCCTGGTCGACATCAAGAAAGGCAACTTTGGCGCCGCAGCCCTGCAGGCGGCGGACTTCCAGGCGGTTGCCAGCAAGAGCGGCATTCCCGGCTTCATCAACCATCCGGTGAGCGGCTGGTATACCCGGGCGCTCATCGCAGGCAGCTTCCCCTTCGTCAACAAGGTCGGCAACACGCAATTCCGCCTGCACTTCACGAAGGACGACAACAATAACCACCTTGCCAATTACCTCAAGTTCTTCAGTGGCAACGCACCGTTGGCCTCTCGGCCGGTGCTCATCATCCAGTACTACATACCATAGGCGTCTCTTCGCCGCATAAAGTCGGGAAAGGCCGTCCTTGGAGGGGACGGCCTTTCCCAGTCAGCTTCTCTAATCCTTCAGGCGGGGTGCGCTGCATCCCGCCTGAAGAGCAAGTCTTATCTCTGCCGGCTCGCCCGTCGTTGATCGGTCTTCCAAATGCATGGAGCGCCGTTCCGGCGCCGTTGCGCGGCCAATTCGACTAATGCCTATTGCATACGCGCCCTCTCGCGTAGTATGATGGAATCGCCTCATCGTGGCCTGATGGGGCGCTGGCGGGTATCCAGGCCGTTTCCCCAACGCACTACTATTGTTCCAGGGCCGGGTAGCATGGACTTTACACAAGCAGCTCAGACTTCATACGAATATGACAGTGATGCCCGCGGCCCCGTCGCCTTGGAGGAACTGCGCGGCATCTGGAAATATCGCGACCTCATCGTCCAGTTGGTCCGTCGCGATATCGTTTCGCGCTACAAGCGCTCCGCCCTCGGTATTGCCTGGACGATGCTCAATCCTCTGGGCATGATGCTGGTCCTCACCCTCGTTTTTTCGCAGGTGTTTCACAGCGTCGTCGGCTATCCGGCCTACGTCCTCAGCGGGCTCGTCGCCTGGAATTTCTTTGCCCAGGCCACCTCCGCCTCCATGAACCAGATGGTTTGGGGCGGCTCCCTTTTGCAGCGCATCTACCTGCCGCGCACCAGTTTTGTGGTCTCAGCCATCCTCACCGGATTGGTCAACCTGACCATTTCCCTTGCGCCGCTGCTGATCATCATGCTCATCGTCGGCCTGCCTTTGCGCTGGAGTCTCGCCTTTCTGCCTGTCGCGATGCTTCTGCTGGCGGCCTTTGCTCTCGGCATCGGCTTGCTGTTCTCCGCATGGGCCGTCTATTTTCCGGATATGGCGGAGATGTACCAGGTCGCCTTGATCGCCTGGATGTACCTCACGCCCGTCCTGTATCCGGTCGCCATCATTCCGGAAGCGTATCGTTTCTGGTTCTTTCATCTCAATCCCATGTACTACCTGCTCGAGATCTTCCGCCGCCCGGTCTACGAGGGCGTGCTGCCATCCTGGCCTCTGCTCGCCGCCGGCTCCGGCATCGCCCTGCTTACCCTGCTTGCCGGCTGGATCGTCTTTTCCACGAGGGCTGATGAATTTACTTACCGCACTTGAACTGCGTCCCGCGACTGCTCTTCCTCTCGCTGCGGAGCCGGTCATCAAACTGGATGACCTCTCCGTGCGTTATCGCGCGCCGGAGGAGCGCCTCGCCACATTCAAGGAATATGCCATCCGGCGTCTTCAGCGGCCTCTGCGCTTCACCGATTTCTATGCCTTGGACGGCCTCAGCCTCGAGGTCTTCCGCGGCGAGATCTTCGGCATCATCGGGCGTAATGGTGCCGGCAAGAGCACGCTCCTCAAGGTCGTCTCGCGCGTGCTCGCACCCACCTCCGGACGTGTGCGCATCCGCGGCCGGGTCTCCCCGCTCCTCGAGCTTGGCGCCGGCTTTCACCCCGAGCTGAGCGGCCGCGAGAATATCTTTCTCAACGGTACGCTCCTGGGGCATTCTCATCGCGAGATCGATGCCCGCCTCGAAGACATTCTTGAGTTTGCCGAGATCGGACGTTTCATCGACGCCCAGCTCCGCACCTATTCCAGCGGAATGGTCGCGCGCCTGGGGTTTGCCGTCGCTACCGCCTGGCAGCCTGAGATCCTCATCCTCGATGAGGTCCTGGCAGTGGGGGACGAGGCCTTTCGCAGCAAGTGCGCCGCGCGCATGGAGAGTTTCCGCCTCGCCGGCACCACCATCCTGCTCGCCACCCACGATATGACCACAGTGCTGTCCATGTGCTCACGTGCCCTATGGTTGGAACAGGGCCGGCCCATGTCGCTCGGCTCCGCGCCCAGCGTCATCGGAGATTATCAACAAGCTGTTACGGCGCCCGGTCTCGTATAGAGCCGCGCAGAATGGCATGGAGGACAACATGAAGATCCAAGCTTTCACCGGCCTGGGACATTTTATTTCGCGCGTAACCGCCCTGCTCCTGGTTACGCTCTTGCTCCTGGCGGCGCTTCCTGCCGTCGGGGTTTCCGCGCGTCCCGCCCTCTCGATCACCACCATTGGCGTCTCCGGTCAGAGCGGAACGCTCCAATATGGCACTCCCGGCAGTGCGACATTCACCGTATTTGTCGCTGGTGACACCGACGTGCCCTCCAGCACGCTTTCGGTAACAGGGTTGCCTGCGGGCGCCACCGGCTTGTTCTCACCCAATCCGGTGTCCTGTGGCACTCCGAGTTGCATTGCATCCTCCACACTCACGGTCTCGACCGCCATTCACACGTTCGCCGTCACCAACCAGTCCTTCACGGTTCATTCCGACACCAACTCTGTGACCGGCTCCGGCTCGCTGACCATCGACCGCCGCGCCCTCACCGTTTCGGCGGTCGACAACATCAAGACCTACGACGGCGGCACAACTGCTGCCGCCTCGCCGACGGTCACCGGCCTTGTGACGGGCGATACGGCTAACTACACCGAAGCCTACACAAGTAAGAATTTCGGCGTTGGCAACAGGACCCTGATCCCCTCCGGCACGGTCAGCGATGGCAACAGCGGCAATAATTACACGATTACGCTCAACGACTTCACGACCGGCACGATCAACAAAAAGCCGATCACGGTCACGGCGGTCACCAACAATAAGGTATATGATGGCAACACTACTGCCGCTGCTATTCCCGGCAACACCGGGGTTGTGGGTACTGATACCGCCGGCTTTATCGAAGCCTACAGCACCACGACGGCTGGCACGGGTAATAAAACCCTCATCCCATCCGGGACGGTAAACGACGGCAACAGCGGCCTGAACTATAACTACATCTTCAACAACTTCACGACCGGCACGATCAGCCAGAAAGCGCTGACGATCTCGGGCGCCACCGTTGCGACCAAAGTTTACGATGGCCTGCTTACTGCGACGTTGGGTGGGTCGCCTGCGCTCGTCGGCCTGATCAGCGGCGATACTGTTAACCTCGGCGCCACTCCCGCAGCTACTTTTGTGGATAAGAACGTCGGTGCCGCCAAGGCGGTGACAATTACCGCACCTGGGTATACGATCACCGGAACCGACGCTCCCAACTACAGCTTGACCCAGCCGACCGTGACAGGAACTATCACGGTCCGGCCCATCACTGTTACGGCTGCGTCCACCAGCAAGCCCTACGATGGGACCAACACCTCCTCCGGTGTTCCGACCCTTACCTCCGGCACGCCTGGCAACCGGTGACAGCGCCACCTGGACTCAGACCTACGACAACAAGAATGTAGGCGCTTCTAACAAGACTATTACCCCTGCTGGCACCGTCAGCGACACCAACGGCGGGGCCAACTATGCCGTCACGCTTGCCACTGTTACCAATGGCACCATAACCGCGCGTCTCATCACCGTCACGGCTGCGTCTACCAGCAAGCCCTACGATGGCAACAATACATCCACAGGTGTTCCGACTATCACCGCCGGTACGCTGGCCTCCGGCGACAGCGCCACTTGGACGCAGACCTACGACAACAAGAATGTGGGAACTGCCAACAAGACGATTACCCCTGCTGGCACCGTCAGCGACACCAACGGCGGGGCCAACTACACCGTTACACTTGCCTCCGTTACCAATGGCACCATAACCGCGCGTGCCCTCACGATTACGGGTGCCTCTGCTACCACCAAGGTGTACGATGGCACTACCGCCGCTACTCTGGACGGGACTCCTGTGCTCGTCGGCGCGGTGAGCGGTGATGCTGTCAGCCTGGGCGCGAATCCGCTAGGTACCTTTGTCAACAAGAACGTCGGCGTTGCCAAAGCCGTGACGATTACCGCGCCTGGGTACACACTCACCGGAACCGACGCTCCCAACTACACCCTGACCCAGCCCACGGTGACAGGCACCATCACGGCCAAGCCGATCACCGTGACAGCTGTCACCTTTAGCAAGATCTACGATGGTACTACCGCTGCGACCGGCGCATTGCCCACGAACTCCGGCCTTGCTACCGGCGATACCCTGACCACCTTTATCGAGGCCTATAGCGACAAAAATGCTGGCACGAACAACAAGACGCTGATCCCATCGGGCCTGGTCACCGACGGCAATAGCGGCCTCAACTATGCCTATACCTACGTCAACTTCACGACCGGTACCATCACCCAGAAGCCGCTCACGGTCACTGCCGTTGCCAATACAAAGGTCTACGATGGATTGCTGACCGCTGCCACGCTTCCCATCAACTCTGGCCTCGCCGCTGGCGACACGGCCCCGTTGCTCATCGAAACCTATGCCGACAAGAACTTTGGCGTCGGCAACAAAACACTTACTCCCTCCGGCCTCGTCACCGATGGCAACAGCGGCCTCAACTACCTTTATACCTACACTCCTGTCGCGACCGGCACGATCAACAAGAAAGCTGTCACAGTCACTGCGGTCAACAACTCCAGGGTCTACAACGGCACCACCACCGCGGCTGCACTCCCCAGCGTCAATCCCGCCCTTGCCACCGGCGATACATCCGGCTTCATCGAAGCTTATAGCAATAAGAACGTCGGCGCTGGCAACAAGATACTGATCCCCTCCGGTACGGTCAATGACGGCAACACAGGTCTCAACTATACGGTTACTTTCGCCAACTTTAGTACCGGCACTATCAGCAAGGCCTCGCTTACTGTCACCGCAAAGCCTATCACGAAGGCCTTCAATACGGATTTCACTTTCCTTGGCACGGAGTTCACCACCAGCACGATCTACCATGGCGACTTCGTGGCGAATGCGGTGCTGGACAGCGCCGGCTCGCCGGCCTCTGCCGCAGTGAATACATATCCAATTCTGATCAGCAATGCGCAGGGCACAGGGATAAGTAATTACAACCTTTCCTACGTCAACGGCACAATGACGGTCGCTATCCTGCCCGCCGTGCCGGTCATCACAGAAGGCGACTCGAAGACCGTCGCTATGTCGGTGAACGGCCATCCAACAGCCTTCAGCCTCACTCTGAACGCCACGGACGCCAACAGCGACCCGCTGACGTGGAGCATTCTCACCGCGGCCGGGCAAGGCGCCGCTTCCATCCTTGGAACCAATCCCGGTAATTCCATGGCAATCGACTATGTTCCCACTGCGGGCTTCCACGGCACGGATAGCTTCGTTGTGCAGGTGGACGACGGCACTGGCAGGACAGATACCATCACCGTCAACGTGTCCGTCAATCCCATCACCGCCTCCTTTATCTCGAATGGCGCCTACGATGGCTGGGTGTTGGAATTGGGCGAGAACACCAACTTGGGCGCTTTGCGGAATTCCGCGGCAACGACCTTCAACCTGGGCGACGATGTAGCCAACAAGCAGTATCGTGCCATCCTGTCCTTCAACACCTCGTTCCTGCCGGACAACGCCGTGATCACTGCGGTTACTCTCAGGCTCCGCAAACAGGGGCAGGTAGGCGTCGCCAACCCGTTTCCCACGCTGAGCACGATTGCGGTCGATATTAAGAAAGGCAATTTCGGCGCCGCCGCCCTGCAGGCCATGGACTTCCAGGCAGCTGCCAGCAAGAGCGGCGTTCTCAGCTTCACCAATACACTGGCAAACACCTGGTACTCCAGGGCCCTGGCGGCGGGTAACCTCAGCTTCGTCAACAAGTTTGGCAACACGCAGTTCCGTCTGCGCTTCACGAAGGACGATAATAACAACTATAAAGCAGATTACCTCAAGTTTTACAGTGGCAATGCCCCGGTGGGCTCTCGGCCGGTGCTGATTGTGCAGTACTACCTGCCCTAGACTCGGCAGGGCTTCTCTGCGTGAAACAAGAAGAATCCTGCCCGCCCCCGCGGGCCGCCTCACTTGAAACGTACTCAGGATCTGTCCTTGAACACATCAATGAATGTACTTTTGGGGAGCAGGACGGCTGATATCCCTCAGCCATGGAAGGCGCTATGAACCACAGAATATTCCACCTTATCATTCTATTGAGCCTGCTGGGTTCCCTCGCGGGCACTGGCTCCGCGCTTGCTCAGGCCCCCGGCCCAAACTACCCGCCTCCAGGCACCCCTCTCCCGCCACCCTGGGATCCAAGAGGGCAGCAGTCCTGTACATGCGCCTGCCATCCTCGCCCCTAGCATGGATCTATCCGCGCAGGCCCTAACCCTCGGCCAGCCGGGATTGAGCTTCCGCTACGTTAACACCTTCGGCCAGACTGGCGTATCTTACTTCGACGATAGCCAGCATCTGAATTATCCGTGGGGCCTCGGCACTCGATAGCAGCGGCAACATCTGGATCGCCGAGCTTTCGGGTAACCGCGCCATGAAGTACAGCAACACAGGCACCGCTGGCTTTCTGCAGCAGATCGGGATTGCTGGTTCGCCATATCTAACAGGGACCACGCTCTGGGAACTTGCGGACGTGGGCGTGGATAGCGGCGGCAACATCTGGGTGGTGGATGATGGCGCGACACATATAGCGAAGTTCAATTCAGCGGGCGTCTTCCAGGGCGAGTTCTTGGATGTGGATTATGGACAATGGGTTCAGACAACACCCATTTCATATATCCGATTAGCATTGCCTTCGATGCCTCTGGCAATATCTACGTCAGTGATGGCGCGCCTTGGTTTGAGCTGTCAACGCCGGCAACGATCGGATACAGGTTTTCAATAGCGGCGGAACATGGATCGCGACCATCGGCGTCACAGGCCACTCCGGTTCCGATACCGCTCACTTCCACGGCCCGCGCCATATTACGATCAATGGCAACCTGCTCTATGTAGCAGACGCTGGCAACAACCGGGTCCAGATCTTCAACATCACTCAATGCCATCCTCTCCGGGCTATGCTCGCGTACCGTCGCTCCAACGGGCCTCAATGCGTTCGATAATCCCTCCGGCGTGGCGGTCGACTGCAAACTATATCTATGTTGCCGACACCAACAATGATCGTGTGGAAGTCTTCAACCGCACGACGCGCGCCTTCTATCGCGAAGCTGCCCATTGACGGCGAGCAACGTGGAGCCTATCAGTTCACGACGCCGTATGATGTGGCCGTGGATACCGTAGGGAACCTCTATGTGGCCGACTTCGGCGACCAGCGCATCCAGCAATACACATTTTCAGGATCCACGTTCACCAACACACCGTCGAGCGATGGAACGAACTATGGCACGAAGAACTTTCCCTATGACACCAACGGCGTCACGTATAACAGGCCCAGCGGTGTCGCCGTCGCACCCGACGGCAGTATCTTCTTGACCGAGCATAGCGGCCATCGCTTGATCAAGCTCACCGCGGCGGATCCCCGGTTTGGACCGTAGGTACACCCGGCGTTAAGGCGGACTGGGACACGAGTGATTTTCGACTGGACAACCCCGCGGATGTCGCCTTGGATTCCGCCGGCAATTCCTATGTTGCTGACCGCTGGCATCATCGCGTGCAGATCTACAAGCCGAATGGATCTTGGAAGGCTACCATTGATATTCCGGGCACTTGTCCGGGCGGGGTGCATATCGCGCCGAACGGCTTCCTCTATGTCGCCAACACCTGTGATCAGACAGTAGGGGTCTACAATACCAGTCTCGCTCTCATTGCCAAGATGGGGGCATCCGGCGTTTCGGGATCGGATAATGCTCACTTCAATTCGCCGCAGGATGTTGTTGTGGATGCCAGCGGCACCATTTACGTCTCCGATCAGGGCAACAATCGCGTGCAGGTCTTCAATTCCAGCCGCGTCTATGTCCGCACCATCGGGGTGACAGGCGTCTGTGCGGCCGACTTTGGACATCTCTGCTCCCCGATGGCTCTGGCTGTGGACAGCTCCAAGCGCCTGTATATTGCCGATACGGGCAACAGCCGTGTCGAGGTGCTTGATTCTACGGGTGCGTACCTGACGACGATTGGCGGTGCTTGGGGTACGACCAGCGGCGACATGCGCAGTCCTACCGGCGTCGCTGTCGATTCCGCTGGGAATGTATACGTGGCGGATTATGATAACGACCGCATCCAGAAGTTCTCCCGCGGTGTGGCCGGGCTGGACGCAGATGAATCTCGGTGGCTTCGGCGACCGCGGCAATGGTCAAGTTTCAGCTCTGGCTGCATTCAACAGCGAGCTCTACGCTGGCACAACGAATAGGAATGCTGCGCAACTCTGGCGTTCTAGCAACGGCACGACCTGGTCGCCTGTCATGACGAACGGCTTTGGGAATAGCAAGATCTACGGGTTCGATGACTTGGTTGGGTTCGACGGTCAGCTTTATGCCAGTCTGTCTGGCTGTGGCAATGACGCTTGCACCATCAGCATCGGCGGTCAGATCTGGCGCAGCGCTAATGGCATTACTTGGTCCCCGGTGCTTACGGATGGCTTCCGCGATTTCGGCAATGGCGAGATCTACAATTTGGCGGTCTTTAATAACACCCTCTTTGCAGCCACCTGGACTTGGGATGCGAGCCATGGCGCCGAGATCTGGCGCAGTACTACTGGCGATCCGAACAGCCTGGACCCGCGTCGTCGCGAACGGCTTCGGCGATTCCAACAACTGGGCCGTCATGTCATTGAAGGATTTCAACGGTTACCTGTATGCAGGAACCTGGAACAAGATTACGGGCGGCCAGGTATTTCGTTGCCAGACCTGCACCGGATCGGATTGGGTGCAGGTTAACCTGGATGGCTTCAGCGATGTAACCAATCGGGCGGTCACCTCTCTGGAGTTGTTGGGCACCTGGCTCTATGCCAGTACCGCCCGCGACGGGGGAGCACAGGTATGGCGCTGCCAGACCTGCGACGGCACGGATTGGGCCAAGGTCGCGGACAATGGCTTGGGCAACGCCGCCACCGGCGGCGATGGCGGGCTGGTGGTCTTTAACAGCCAGCTTTACTTTGTGGTTGCCAACAATACCGCAGGTGCCGAGGTCTGGCGCTGTGCAACGTGCGATGGCACGTGATTGGACACAGGCGGGCTTCGCCGGTTGGGGGGATAGCAATAACAGCCTTCATGCCGACAAGACCGAGGAGTTCAACGGGCGGCTCTATATCGGTACTTACAACTATGCCAGTGGCGGTGAGATCTGGTCGCCCCCGGCGATCCCGTATCCTACCGTCAGCTCGATCGTACGCGTAGACCCTTCGCCCACCACAACCGCCACTGTCCACTTCACGGTGACCTTCAACGAGGCTGTGACCGGTGTCGACGCCGGCGATTTCAAGATCACGAAGACCTCCAAACTGCTTGGGTCGTCCATCACGGGCGTCAGCGGCTCCGGAACGACCTATACCGTCACCGTACATCGCGGAACTGGCAACGGCACCCTGCGTCTCGATCTGGTGGATGACGACAGCATCAAGGATGAGGCCACCGGCCTCAAGCCCCTCGGCGGCCCGGGCGCGGGGAACGGCAGCTTCACGGCCGGTCAGGACTACACCTTCCCTCTAACCGTCTCTTACAAGTCAGTCGCCGCGTCCGATGGCTGGGTTCTGGAAACCGGTGAGAACACAAACCTGGGCGGCACGTTTAATGCCGGCGCAACAACTTTCAATCTGGGTGACGATGCAGCCAATAAGCAGTATCGCGCCATCCTGTCATTCAACACGGCACCCTTGCCCAATAATGCCGTGATAACCGCCGCCACTCTCAAGATCAAGAAACTCGGGCAGGTGGGCGCTCCCAACCCCTTCCTCACGTTGGGCACTATCCTGGTCGATATCAAGAAGGGCAACTTCGGCGCGGCAGCTTTGCAGGCTATTGATTTCCAGACTGCAGCTACCAAGAACAATGGGCTCACCTTCATCAACAACCCGGTGAGCGGCTGGTACACGCGGGCCTTGGCAGCCCCCAACTTCACGTTCATCAACAAGCTCGGCAACACGCAATTCCGTCTGCGCTTCACCAAGGACGATAACAACAACCATGTTGCCGATTACCTTCGGATTTACAGCGGTAATGCCCCTGTGGCTTCACAGCCGCTGCTGATCATCCAGTATTACCTGCCATAGGCATACACATCGCCTTGCCGCATGAAAGGACAAAAGGCCGTCCCCATCCAGGGACGGCCTTTTTGATTCCTCCGATGCCCCTGATTCCCTCTGTCTCCATGGTAAACTCCCAAAAGGCCAACGTGGCATCCTGACTTCGGTGAACTAATGGATCGAGTTCCCAACGTTTCTCTTCGTTCCCTCCAACGACAGCATGGTCCACTGGATGCTGCCGATTGCTGAGCGGCTCATGCGCTCCATCCTTTATGGTTCTACCTTGGCGGCAGGAAAATGCCGATCTTGACCTGCGCTCCCGGCAGAGAGATTTCTCGATATTATCAGCCGGGGCAACTGGCCGAGCTTGATCCTTCGATTGTGGTGCTCGGCAACGATTGGGGACGTGAAGAGAGACAGATAATCCTTGAGGCCCGCCTCCTTGGTCTTCCAAGCGTATGTATCCAGGAAGGAGCTATGACCTTGCAGGCGGACGAGCTAATGAATGCGGAATACTTATTCGCTCAAGGCCCTGAGATACTAAAGTACGTTCAGCGAGGTAAGGTCAAATCACTGGAAACCCAAAGTACGATGATCTCCTTGATCTTCCGTTGCCGGAGCATAGAGAGAGTCCTTATCAATTGCAGCTTCGCATACGGAAACGACGAAGAGAAGCGAAAGAAGTGGGTGGATGACGCGATGGCAGCCTGCAAGGCGACAGGGCTTGATTTTCTCATTGCCCAACATCCACGGGACAACGGTATATTCCCGGAATCCTATCCTGTCATCCGTTCGAATGCGTTCATCATAAAGCAGCTGCTGCGAGAGAGCACAGTATTGGTTACTCGTTTCAGCACATCTGATCTATGAAGCTTCCATGGCCGGACGCCAGGTTGTTTACTATGATCCGTACAATGAACATTATCGTTTGATGCAGGATGACTATGGTGCCATCTTGAAGGCACATACTCCCTCTGAATTGAAGGAATCTTTGCGTCGTGCTCCCGCCGCTCGCTCTATGCTGAACTCAGCACGTCGCCAATTCCTCCTTCAGCACTGCGGCACCCTGGACCACGATGCCGCAGACCGCTGCGCCGATGGGTTGCGTGCGATCGTTGAAAAAAGCCCGCGCGATCTTCGACCCGGCTCAAACGAGCGAAATCCTCTCAGTAGCAGTTATCAAAGCACCACCCGCTACATGCAGCTGATGCAGGACTTGCTTGATTGGCGTGAAGGCGAATTGGCGGGAAAGCAGCAGGAGACGCGGGAGTTATCGAACTCAGTTGGACACTGCGAAACACACAGATTGCGGACCTCGAGCAACAAGTCGAACAGACGAGAGCGCAAATGCGGGCGTTGCGGGTCGAGCATAAGAAAGCGATTGATCGTTGGCAGGTCATCGTACAGGATAAGGACAAAGCACTCGCGTCATTAACCGGCCTCTTGGATTCCATCCTCAAGAGTTCCGGCTGGACCCTTCTCCAGACCCTCTGGAATACCCGGCTAGCCCTCGCTCCCCATGGCAGCGGTCGCGAACGGGCATTCCTCTGGATCAAGCGCGGTGTGCAGCAGATCAGGGCCAAGGGCCTGTTCGCAGTTCTGGGAAAGCTCTCTGAACGCTCCGGTGTCAGCTTGCTTGGAATGAACCGCTACCGGCATAAGTTTGTCCGCTTCCAGGCGCAGCGTCGCAGCGCGCACTCCGCTGATCTAAGCTCCCTGTCATGTCCGGCCACTCCCGGTTTGGTCTCCATCGTGCTCCCCGCCTATAACGGAGCCGACTATATTCGCGTGTCCTTGGAAAGCATCCTCAGCCAAACCTATCGCCACTTCGAGCTGATCGCCATAGATGATGGTTCCACCGACGATACCAGCTTCATCTTGGATGAATTCGCATCGAAGGATCCTCGCATTCGTGTAATCCATCAGCAAAATCGCCAATTACCTCTTACCTTATCTCGAGGCTTTCGTTTGGCTCGCGGTGAATTTCTGACTTGGACGAGTTGCGATAACCGCATGAAGCCGGATTTCCTTGCCAAATTGGTTTCCTCTCTTCGGCGCCATCCGGCCTGGGACATGGTCTATGCCAATCAAGACCTCATCGATCAGGCCGGCTGCCCCTGCGCCACTCCATTTGGTTCGAAGGCTACCAGGACCCGCCCGGAAGCGAGCACATCCGCCTGCCCACAGATACATCCTTGCTGAATACGTGGCCCAATAATTACGTAGGCGCCGCCTTCTTGTACCGTGGCCGCGTTCCGTTTCTATTGGGCGATTATGACCCCCATCGTTTCACAACCGAAGACTACGATTATTGGCTTCGAGTCAATGAGTTGCTGAACCTCCACCATGCCGACTTTACAGAGCCGGTCTACGAGTATCGCTTTCATTCGGACTCACTGACAGCCCGCGATACCGAAATGGGTATCACGCAAAATCGTCCCCGCCTCATGCTATTTGACGACTTCCGCCGTGACCTCATTTTGAGCCCGCTCATGTGGATACTCGAGACAGATACCGATTCTGCCGGCGCCGTAAATCTCCTCGCCGACCTTCGGGGTAGGATTGCGCGCCTCGGTCACGTCGGCATAACCACGTTGTCAGACCGCATCTCTTCATGGCCCCGGCTCTGGCTGCCGTCAGTCTATCTGTATGTCACCTCATCGCAGCAAGTTGGGCCGCCTTCGGTCGCCGCTCCCGCCCAGGCTCTCAAGGTGTTGGTCCATGCTGGCGCTCATCCGCTGCCTGCCCGCATCCCCGAGGGGTGGGATATGTGCATCGCGCTTGCGCAGCATCCATCTGTGCCTGGTCGCCTCGAAAAAGATTATCAGGGTTGGTTCTTTGCGAGCGACACATCCACCCTGTTCACTGCCATTGATATCCGTGCCCGTTCTCGTGCATTTGAGCTTTTGGAAGATGAGCTTGCGCATCCTGTAACTTCAGACATGAGGCTTTCTGCGGTCGTTTGCGCTTTCGGTGAAAAGACCCGGCTGCACGACACTCTTGCGTCCCTCGCCCACCAGACCTTGCCGTTGCAGGATTATGAGGTCATCGTTGTCGACAACAATCCCGACGGTGAACCGGTCAGCGCAATAACGTCCGCGATCCGTCTCTCAGAGTATTCAGGTTGCCCCGCCCATCTGCGCTACGTTCATTGCCCGCTCCAGGGTCTCTCCGATGCCCGTAATGCGGGCATCTCGGAAGCACACGGCGACATCCTCTGCTTCATCGACGATGATGCCACCGCCTGCCCCGATTGGTTGGAGAACATTGCGCAGGCCTTTGCCGCTCATCCCGGCACTGGCGTCATTGGCGGGCATATCGTCCTCCAGCCCCCCGAGCCTCGTCCCAAAATTCTCAGGCCCGGCCTCGAGCCTTACTGGAGCCAGTTCATCACCCCCTATCCCGGCTATACGGAAGTAGAAGCCTGGGGTGACCTGCCTTGGGGAGCCAATTGGTCCGCCCGCCGCGCAGGCCCTCTTGGACATCGGCGGCTTTCGCACGGGCTACGGTCGCCGCGGCCATGATTATTGGGGCGGCGAGGAACTGGTCGCAGCGGCCCAGATTCGTTCCCTCGGTTACAAGATAGCGGTGCTTCCCCAGGCCCAGGTCCTGCACAACGTCGACCCCGCCCGCTATCGCCTCAACGACCTCTGGCGCACCATCCTCTCGGGCATCCTCGTTCGCTATCAGGCGCAGCGAGATCTTTACATCGCAGACGGACCCACCGCCCGCCAGTCCTTACAACAGCTTGCTTACGCTCTTCGCCCCCTCGCCCACACGCCCGACGACCATCCCCGCTATGCCGCGATCATCCTCCTGCAAATTGCCGCACACCTCGTTCTCCTCCTGCATCAGCTCCGCGACTATCTTCTGGACCGTTTCCTCTCCCTCCGCCCTCGCGCCTGAACCCGCTTCTACACTATCCTCTTACCCCCTTCGCCCCTCCCGCTGAACTTGCGAGCAAAACATTGTAGTACTAATACAAGGGCGTACGCCGGCGTACAAACTTGCGCCTTGACCCTCGAACACCTGTTCTCTATAATGATTGCATGGCTGCCTTCTCCTTCCCTCACTGCCCCGATCTATTCCTTGCCACTTCCGTTCCTATCCCCTTTCGCCTCCTACCCCCGCCAGGTACAGTCGTGGTCAGAACCGGTCTTTCCACGGCTCGTGTGTTGCAACGCGAATCTGTTTACTGTTCACTCGTCAACTGCCAACCGTCAACTCCCCGCCACCCTCCTCCTCCGTTCTTTCCTTGTTCTTCCCTTAGAGCCCTTGGTGTCCTTTGTGTTTAAAGCTCTTTCCCGGCTCGTGTGTTCAACACAATCTATTTACTGTTCACTCGTAACTGCCAACCGTATGTCCCATTCGACCCTCCATTCGAACCTCCCCATTTTCGCAACCCATCTACCCGTAATTTACGGCAAGCACGCTCTATTCGAACCTCTTTTAAGACCCCGTTTTCTCATCTTCATCCTTCCGCCTTCGCTCCTAAACTCGCTTCCTCTCTATTCTCTTACCCGTTCCCGCGCACCCTATTCGTCCCGCGCCCGCAGCCACCCCTTCCCCGGTGCCATCGACAGCCCCCAGCTTATCACCCACAGCACCAGCAGCATCGGCGAGATCAGCAGCGACACCAGGTATCGTCCCGCGTGCTCCACGAACCTCAGGCCGCTTATGTAGTAGGCCGCGTCCACCAGCAGGCTGCCCAGCGTCGCCCCCAGCAGCACCGTTCGGATCACGGTCTCCCCAAACGGCCACGCCCAGAAGATTCCGGCGAGCGCCACTTTGATGATCACCATCGCCGTCTTCGGCTTCATCAGCATCCCCTGGATCAGCGACCAGTTCGGCAGCCCCGCCTCCAGCAGCTTCAGGATCTGCCTCTGCTTCACGTTCCAGATCTGCCTTTGGCCTCTGAGCCACCGTCCTCGCTGCCTCGCCAGCCCCATCATCTGGTCCGACTTCGGGTCGTTGACGATCGCCTCCGCCGCAAAATGGACGCGGATGCCCAGTTCCGCCAGCCGCACCGACAGCTCGATGTCGTCCACCTGTGTTCCAAGCTCTTCACACACCCTCGCGAAAGTCCCCGTCCTGAACGCCATCCCCGTGCCCCGCAGCGGCACCGACCAATGCAGCCGCGCGCGCGCCGCGTCGTCGATCCGCTCCGACAGAAGTTCGGAGTATGACACCAGCGTGGTGAATGGGAAGCCGTCTCCGCTCACCGGGTTTACGAAGCTCTGCACCGCCTCCACCCCCGGCCCGAACGCCTTGCGGATGCCCTTGCAGAACTCCGCCTCCACCAGCGTATCCGCGTCCAGCACGGTCACGATGTCCGTAGCCGAGAGAGCATCGCCGCCCTCCCGCACGAACCACGACAACGCTTGTGCTTTCCCCGCGCACCCCTCGCTCCGCACGTACACCCTGGTGCCCAGCCCAGCAGCGAGCGCAGCCGTCTGGTCCGAACAGTGATCCGCTAGCACGGCGATGCTGCTCCGTTCGTCCTCGTCCGTTTGCGCCTTGACCAGGTTGAGGGTTCTCTCGATGGTTCGCTGCTCGTCATGAGCCAGGATGAGCACCAGCAGCCTGAGCTGCCGTTGCCCACTTTGACGTGGCGCGGAAGATCCTCCCGCCGCGTGCGCTACCACGAGAAAGAGCAGCCGCACCAGCGAATCGAAAACGACCAGCAGCACTGGCAGCAGCAGGATCACGTATAAGATGATGCTCACCGGGTTATGTCCGATCACCGCCTACGGTTTGGGCGCGTAGGATCCGATAAAGATAGGGAAGGGGTCGTGGAGGTACTTTTCGCTCACAAGCTGATACTTGCTGGGCGCTAAGGGGCCCATCGCCGGTTGCGCGGAAGCTGACCAGTTCTGCTCGATTACCCACACGTGTGCTCCGGCAGGTATTTTCTGCGTCATCAAGTCATTAGCCAATTCGTTCGGGGTCTGGCTTCCCGTGCCCTCAGTATTATAAGGCAGGGAGTACCAGACCTTTTGCCCGCACTCGGTATTCATGAGATAGTCCCACAGCGGCCCCGGATACGGTTGCACAATGAGCATCTCGGACGGCTTCACGTTTGCTCCGATGAAAGTGCAGAGCGGATGCAGCGCCCGCGTCTGATAGGCCGGATCGTACAACCCCGCTCCCAGCATCGCAGCCGACGCCAAGATCACGGCCGCGCCGAGAACCGCGAATCCCACCGCCCTCCTCCTGCTGATTGCATCGGTCTTGATGCATCGCACCAGCAGGAACACCGCGGCCGCGATCAAAACGATGCCTAAGCCCGCAGCCGCCGCGGCCGGCCCCGGCTGCATCTGCACCACCGCGCCACAGCAGGAGATCCGGTTGCTGTGAAGCGGCGGCTTGCCATTGCGTGATGACGGGCGTCTGGGCCAAATTCCATATGAGTTGTTCCGGGAATGCAGGGCCGCCTTTTTGGTACGTGCTCGCGGTGTACTCGGCTGAGTTGAAGATCACGGCCGGCAACTGGATCATGAAGCCCAGGCCGAATAAGCCTGCGAGCCTCATCCAGCCAGTCCGTCCCAGCCCAATCCATTCCTCGATGAGTGGCAGCGCAGCCACGATCAGCAGGGGAATGGCCGGCAGAAGAAACCGGCTGCCCCACGTTGGCGTCCACCATTCCGCGTCGTAAGCCAATGCCTGGCTTACCAGTGTGCTGATTAACACCATCGCCGGCAGGATGAACAGCCCCGGCCTGCTGCGCATGTTCTTCCAACAGGCGATCATCCCCAGCGCGCAAACCGGCGAGTAGAACAGTAGGCCCTTCCATGGGCTGATCAGCGGCGCAACGAGCGCCTCAGCTAGGTGCGAGTGCGGTAGGCTTGTCAGCCTTCTCACAGCGTCGCGCACGAACGCCCCCGTGAACCGGTAAAAAATATCCGCGTCCGTTCCATGTAATGAAGCCAGCAATGCGCCTATCCCCGCCAGAACCACCACGCTGCCGAAGACGAACAGCCCTGCTTGTTTCCGGTTCGCTTTGAAAGCCGGCTCCATCAGCGGATATGTGATGAGCAGACCAATGGCCGCGACCCCCATGATGACTTTGGTAAGAGTGAGGAGAACGAGCAGGACAACCATCACGATCGCGCCGGGAACCCTGCTCCTCGCCGGATGCTCTGCCTTGGTCGTGTATAGAAACGCAGAGAAGCTCGCCAGGAGGAGCAGCGCCATCAATGGCTCCCGGAAGAGTGTCTTGGCGTACGGCCATGCCATGCTGCTGAGGCCGTAGAACAGCCCCGCGGTAACGCCTGCCATGTTTGAAAACCCAAGTTGATAGGCGATGATCACGATCAGCGCGGCCGAAAGTCCGGTAATGAGCACGGGCAGTAGGTAAAGGCTCTGCAAGTGTCCAAACCCTGTGGGCAGGAAGGCGCGATACCAAAGAGATGCCAGCGCCGGGAATGCAGGTTCCACCCCGTGGTAGCTCCCCCTGAGCCGGCTGTTGCCATACAGTTGCTCTGCGCTTAGTCTCCCATTAACGGCGAGATTTCGCGCAGCGCTCGCGTATAGTTGTTCGTCATCAGAAATTGGCACGGCAGAGAAGGATAGCAGGTAGCTTCCAACCGCCACGCCGAAGACGCAAGCTGCCGATAACAGCGCGTTGACTTTCTTTCTGTTATTGGATTGCCACATGTTGGCTGTGCTCGTCCACCTGCCCGGTATGCCTGCGTGGTGCTATAAAGGCATGGCGATGCCGGCAGTTCAACGCCTCGTTGGCTGTTCGATTTTCCCGCAGCGGCGTTCAAGATCTGCTCATGCAGAATTCGTGCACGTGCCGCACCTCAGTGCCGTCATTCAAACCTGCAGGATCAGATCAGGCCATGTTCGCCGGGTATGCGACCTCTTCTATGGGCACGGTGTGCCGAGACTAATGTCGCGCCTGCATGTTTGCGTGGCGCCCAGGTTCGGCGTGGGAGAGGGAGTGATCGTCGCGGTTGGGAAGCCGGTCTCGCAAGATAAGCCCAGGCTTGTGAAATACCTGCATGCCTGCGTGGCCGCCAGGTTCGGTATCGGCGAAGGGACAAGGGTAGGCGCTGCCACGATGTAACGAACGAATTGCCATAGCTCATTACGGGTGCCAATGCCGCTGGATACCACGCTGGTTCCATTCAATATTACATGTGACCCTTGTGGCAGTGGCTGGCTGGTCGTCTTATCGGTGTAGCCGCAACGATCTTGAAGGCAGTCGACGTATAGTTGGTGACTCTGCGGATCGTATTGCGCCCCCATCATGGAACCGGTGACCCAGGCCTGCGCTCCCTCGGCGGATTCCACCAGGAAGCGCTGATCGGCTGGAAATGTCCCGGGCAATATCACCAGCAGGGAGCCGCGGTTCAGAACGATATCGGTCCTCGTGCGCTCGTCTGCAGGATCCTTGATGAGCAGCTGACTTCCGCCAGCCAGATACACTTCCACCTGGCCGGGAAAGCGGAAGTATGCATAGCCCGTCCCCGTGTCACTTGTAGTGAATGTCTCGCCGCCCTTTTGCATCCAGCAGATCGCCGTCTGTCGATTGGGATGTCACCTTCTCTGCCGATACGAATTGCAGCGATGTGTTCGACACCTGCGAGACGTAGATTTGGTTCGCGATGATGGTTGGTGGGGGAGGGGTCGACGACCGTCGGAAGATCACGATCCCACCTGCCACAAGCACTCCAATCAATACCAGAATTCCGATCGATATCCACCTGCTCATGCATTTCTCCTTATGGTCAATTCCATCTTACCACCTATCGTTAGAGACGCTTATGGATTCTTCTTGAATTCGATAGGCTGGTTCGTAGTGGAGTACGAACTCTGGAATTTCTGCGGTCTTTGTTATGTTTTGCCATGCCACGCGCAACAGCCCAAGGATGGGCGTCCATGGTTTGAACAGCCGAACTTCTGCGAAACTCCTGCCTCTGCGTTGAAACGGTCTGTACGAGTCTCTCAGCGGCTCCCGTCGGGCTGCCCGAAAGCACCCGGAGCACAAGGTCGTATCGCTTCATCATATCCCGGCCGTGTTCGCCGATTATGCGCGGTTTGGTTAACATGTCCGTCAGCAACATGCCCGGACTAAATCCCAATACCTTGATTCCGGAGCCTTTCAGCTCTTTCGCCAGTGATCGCGTAAAAGATGTAACCCATGCCTTCGTGGTGCCATACAAGCCGGTCGGTGTTGCGGGCCGCAAAAAACTTCCATTTCCGTAGATGTTAACCAGGGTGCCTGTCTTGCGCGGCATCATATGAGCTAACACCGCTTGCGTGCAATGGAGAACACCGAGGTCATTCGCGAGGAACATATCCAGGGCTTCTCTTGGGTCGGTTTCGAGCATGAGTCCGGCTGAGGCAGAATAACCGGCATTATTGATCCAGATGTCTATGTGACCGTATTGCTCGACCACCCGTTCAACTAACTGATAAACCTGCGCTTCATTTCTAACGTCAAGTTCCTCGCCGCTGACAGGGCCAATAGCCGCCAGCGATCCGACTGCGCGTCGGATTGCTTCCTGGCTCCGTCCCGTTATCACAACGGTTGCACCCGCCCGAAGCATCGCTTCGGCCGTGGAATACCCAAAGCCGCGCGTGGAACCGGTGATGACGACGATGTGATCTTTCAATTGATTTGGCATATCGATCCGGCAACGAGCTGCAACGAGACTGAATGTTTGAATGACCGATGGATCCAGGCGGACTTCATTCGAATTCCCTACTCCTGTAGCAATAGTATACCGTCTGATGCCTGGTTGACGGAGTTTTGCATTGAAAAAGGCATGAAAATGGCCGATTGGGAGCATTTCGGGCCTTATCGCCAATCTCTCCTCTCCGCCAGTAGGGGAGTGCAGGCCTTCGCATAACCGTTGGAGCATTTGCACGACTGGTCGTTGAGACAAACATTTGAATCATGCCTCGCCGAGGTTACGGCTTCTTCGACTGCCTCCTCATATCAGATTCTGCCCCTAATCCTTTTCTGTTACAGCAATAAATCGAAAAACCCTTGACACAGGCCAAAGTTTTTGCTATTATGTTATCGATAACGGGAACGATAACGGGAACGATAACATGAGACCAAGGCCCGCACGAGCGACTATCAAAGAAGTAGCCTCCGAAGCCGGCGTTTCCACGCAGACAGTCTCGCGTGTTATCAACGGCAGGCCTGATGTTTCTCCCGGAGACCGCGAACGCGTCAAGAGCGCCATCGAAAGAATGCGCTACCAGCCCAGCGCCCTTGCGCGCAGCTTGATACAACAGCGCAGCTACACCCTTGGTGTTGTCACAGCCGGACTCAAGTATATTGGCCCCTCACGGACTCTCAGCGGCATCACCGCCGCCGCTGAACAGGCCGGATACGCCTTGTTGCTCAAGGAACTGCCTCGGTTTGACACTGACGATGTCTCGCCGATCTTTGAGGCGCTGCTTTCCCGCCATGTGGATGGAATTATTTGGGCAGTGCCTGAAGTGGGGGAGAATAGAAGTCCGGTCAACCGGCTTCCCATGGATTTGAACATCCCGATTGTCTACATGACTATGCAGCCGCAGGAGAATCTCTCAGTCGTATCTGTCGACAATTATCTCGGCGGCCGCATGGCGACTAACCACCTCATTGAACAGGGCTATCGACACATTGCGCATATTTCCGGACCGCTGGATTGGTGGGAAGCTCGCCAGCGCATGGCCGGTTGGAAGGATGCTCTCCTGGAATCCGGATTGGATGTCCAGGATCAGCATGTCGCCGAAGGCAACTGGTCCTCTGCGAGCGGCGCCCAGGCGGTCGAAAAGCTGTTTATACAATACCCCGAAATGGACGCGATCTTCATCGCAAATGATCAGATGGCTTTGAGCGTGCTTCAGCGCGCGTGCCAGAAAGGTCCGAGCGTTCCCGAGGATCTGGGCATCATCGGGTTCGACGATATTCCCGAGTCGGCTTTCTATTGGCCGCCTCTTTCCACCATCCAGCAGGATAACCATAACGTCGCTAGGATCGCGGTGGAGCAGATTATCAAGATAATTGAAGCGAACTGGCAAGGGCTCGAGCCGGTTCAGGCCAGATCCATAATGTTGACGCCCACGTTGGTCGTCAGGCAGAGTTCACTGCGCTCGGACAAATAGCGCAAAGGAGGTGAATGCATAAAGTATGACAGCGACTAGAGAAAGAGAAGTGCCTGCTTAGTGATTTGGCGTCTCCAAGCAGGCACTTCAGAGCGCGCGATATCGCCCTTGGAAGCCAGGGGTTTCTATCGCACCTCTCCATTATATCTCGTGCCACACGACAAATCCGTCTCAAACACTAGTCAAGGAGAGAAGATCATGTTTCGCATCAAAACCATCGTTTTTCTGCTCGTGATCACGGCCATGGCCCTTGCCGCCTGCACTCCCGCGGCTGCACCTACAGAGGCCCCTGTTGCGCCCGCCGCGACTGCCGTTCCCCAGAAGCCGGCTGCCACTGAGGCTCCCGCACAGCTCATGACCTCCGCGGGCTACGTCATCCCCGTTGCAAAGTGCGCCCCCAATTGCACCTACAAGGACATGACGGTCGGCTTCATCCAGACCGGTTCTGAGAGTGGTTGGCGCGCGGCCAATACATCCTCCTTCAAGGAGACCGCCACGCAGCAGGGCGTCAATCTGAAATTCTACGATGCGCAGAACAAGATCGAGAATCAGGTCTCCGCATTCCATCAGTTCAACCAGGATCCGTCCGTCAATGTGATCGTCTTGGCAGCCCTCGACGTGACCGGCTATGACGATGTACTGAAGGAAGCTGCACAGAATGGAAAGATCGTCGTGTTGGAAGATCGCCGCATCGATGCAGCCCCAACCAACTACTACACCTACATTGGCTCCGACTTCATCGAAGAGGGTCACAAGAGCGCGGCTGCCATGTGCGATCTGCTCAAGGACAGCACCAAGAAGAATGTAGTAGAGATTTCCGGCGCTGTGGGCGCCTCCGCCGCCATTGACCGCGCGAAGGGTTTCCGCGAGAAGATGGGCGACTGCGGAATTACGGTCACCGACACGCAGACTGGCAACTGGGGCGTCCCCGAGTTCAAGGCAGTCATGGAAGCTTTCCTGAAGAAGAGCACCGACATTCAGGGCGTGTTTGCCCATAACGACGAGGAAGCCATCGGAGCCATTCAGGCCATCCAGGAAGCTGGTCTCGTCCCAGGCAAGGATATCAAGGTCCTCGGACTCGATGCGACTGCTGATGGTTTCAAGTACCTCATCTCCGGTCAGCTGAATGCCGACATCGAATGCAACCCCCTGTTGGCCCCGCAGGTCTATGAAGCGGCCCTCAAAGCTATGAACGGCGACGCCACTCTGCCCACCTGGGTTCCCTCTCAGGAAGGCCAATTCTTCGCCGCTCAGGGCGCTGATGCGCTCAAGGCCATCCTCGCCACCCGCAAGTACTAAACGCTTCGGGAAACAACTGGTTCTCCCGCAGGCAGTAAGTTTAGGAATTCCATAGGGGGAGAAGGGAGAAGCGGCGCGGGCAAGTCGACGCCGCTTCTCCCCTCTCAGGGATAGGCAAAAGCTTCGTGCGATTGAGGTGATCCATGGCAGACTCAAATGACGCCATCGTGACCATGCAAGGCATTTCGAAATCGTTTCCGGGCGTTCAGGCCCTCGAAAACGTAGACTTCAACCTCAGGCGCGGTGAGATCCATGCGCTGGTAGGAGAGAACGGCGCCGGCAAGTCCACTCTGATCAAGGTCCTTACTGGCGTCGAACGGCCTGACAAGGGGGAGATTACGCTCGATGGAAAAAAAGCCCTTATCAAGTCAACACTGCATGCCCAGGAATTGGGTATTAGTACGGTCTATCAGGAAGTGAATCTCTGCCCGCAGTTGACCATTGCCGAGAACATCCTCATTGGACGCGAGCCAATGAAATGGGGGACTGTGGATTGGAAGGCCATGAATATCCAGGCCAGGCAGATCCTCCATGGCTTGGATATCGATCTGGATGTGACGCAGACACTGGGCTCCTGTTCGGTTGCCATCCAGCAGATGGCTGCCATAGCCCGCGCGCTGAAGATTACATCTGCCAGGATACTCATTCTCGATGAGCCTACGTCCAGTCTGGACGCTCATGAGACGCTTCAGCTTTTCAATGTGATGCGCAAGCTCAAGAGCGAGGGCATGGCCATTATTTTCATCACCCATTTCCTCGATCAGGTTTATGAAATTACCGATCGGATTACTGTTCTTAGAAACGGGAAGCTGGTGGGAACCTACGTTACAGCCAGTTTGTCCCGCCTCGAATTGATTACGAAAATGATCGGTCGGACTCTGACCGAGTTTGAAGATATGAGCCGCATCAAAGTGGACAGCCGCCAGCACATCAAGTCTGAAACGCTGCTGGATGCAAAAGACCTTGGACGCGTGGGCTCTGTCGAGCCGTTCGATCTCGTCCTGCACGCGGGCGAGGTCATTGGGCTGGCTGGCCTCCTGGGCTCCGGTCGAACCGAGATCGCCCAGCTTTTGTTTGGCATCGACAAGCCGGATAGCGGCTCGATAACGATGGACGGCACATCCATTAAAAGCGGCTCTCCAAGCGATTCCATTGCCCACGGCATTGCGCTCTGTCCCGAGGATCGGAAAGCCACCGGCATCGTGCCTGATCTTACGGTGAGAGAAAATATCATCCTGGCTATGCAAGCCAGTCTCGGCTGGTTCAAGAGACTCAGCTCACAGGAACAATATGCGATTGCGGAACGCTACATCAAACTCTTGAATATCGCCACGCCTTCCGCCGATCAGCCGGTAAAGAATCTGAGCGGCGGCAATCAACAAAAGGTTATCCTGGCCCGCTGGCTCGCCACGAACCCTCGTCTTCTGATCCTGGATGAGCCCACCAAGGGTATTGATGTGGGCACCAAGGCCGAAATTCAAAAATTGGTCCTCTCGCTCGCTGAGGAAGGCAAGTCGTGCATGTTTATTTCCTCCGAACTGGACGAGGTGCTGCGTACCAGCCATCGTATTGTGGTCATGCGTGACCGCGAAAAGATAACCGAGTTTAGCGGTGATGTCAGCGAACATCAGGTCATGGAATCGATAGCAGGGAGTAAATAACCATGATAAGGCCCAGAGTTTCATTTGATGGCAGAAAGATCGTGGAGAGCAGGCTCTTCTATCCGGCCGTCGCCTTGGCGCTCATCCTGCTCTTCGATGCCATATTCATTCCCGGCTTTTTTGACCTCGAGATCAAGGACGGCCATCTCTTCGGCAATCTGATTGATGTTCTTCGCAATAGCACCCCGGTGATTATCCTGGCGATGGGTATGACACTGGTCATCGCCACCGGCGGCGTGGATCTCTCCGTCGGCGCCATCATGGCGATCTCCGCCTCCACTGCCTGCATCATGCTAAATCCAAACCTTGTCGGCATTCGGCTGGCGGATGTGACCCGGGAAGCCGATCCGACTTACAGCGCTTCGCCCCTGTGGGCCGTGTTTCTGGTGCCGTTGATCATTGCCGCTATCTGCGGCTTATGGAACGGGCTGCTGGTTGCCTACGCCAGGATCCAGCCGATGGTCGCCACGCTGATCCTCATGATTGCCGGCCGCGGCATAGCCCAGCTCGTGACCAACGCCATCAAGATCATCATCTACAACGATACGTTTCTGCAATTGGGAAACGGCTGGGTGATCCTTTTGCCGTTTGCCCTGTATATAGCAGCCTTCGTGTTCGTCCTTGCCTGGTTGATCACGCGGCGCACCTCGCTTGGCCTCTTCATCGAGTCGGTTGGTATCAACTCCCGCTCCAGTTTCTTCAGCGGCATCGACGAGAAGAAGATCAAATTGTTTGCCTACGTGTTCTGCGGTTTTTGTGCCGGGATAGCCGGATTGATCGCCGTTTCCAGTATCCGCACTTCGGATGCCAACCAGGTCGGCTTGTACTCCGAGCTGGACGCCATCCTGGCGGTCATTATCGGCGGCACTCTGCTGGGAATGGGCGGCCGGTTCTCTCTGCTGGCTAGCGTCATTGGTGCATTGGTCATCCAGGCTACGACGACGTCGACGCTGGCGATCGGGGTTCCTGCCAGCGCCATCATCGCGGTCAAGGCGCTCGTGGTCATCGTCGTGATCCTCTTGTACTCGCAGCAGGTCCAGGACTTCGTCCGTAGGTTCGCCGGCCAGTCCAGGCTGAAGGAGTCCAAATCATGATGCAAAGCTTGGGCATGAGCTTCTCTAAATATCGCAGGTTCCTTCCGCTTTCGGCTACCATCCTGTTATTCGCCCTTGCCTACGCCGTGGGTGCGCTGTTCTACTCCGGCATGCGCGATAGCCAGGTGTTCTTCACCTTATTCATAACCAGCCCATTCCTGTTGATCAACGCCATCGGCGAAACGTTCGTCATTATCGCGGGTGGCATTGACCTCTCTGTGAGCGGAGTGGTCGCGCTCACCTCCACAGCCTCCGCCATGCTGCTCCGCTCGGGCTGGAATCCATGGATGGTGATGCTGCTCATGATTGCCATGGGCGCTGCCCTTGGCACGATCATGGGCCTGCTCATCACCTACATGAAGGTACAGCCGTTCATCGCCACCCTGGCGGGCATGTGGTTTGCACGTGGAATGTGCTACATCATCAGCGATCTTGAAGTACGCATCTACGATCCTCTCTACAAGCTCCTGGCGGGTACCAAGATTTTGATACCCGGCTTGAGTGATGTGGTCACGAAGAAGGGTGACTACATCACGACACTGGTTGTGCTCAGCATGGGGATCTTCGTAATAGCAATTTATATTGCTCACTATACAAAGTTCGGCCGCACGGTCTATTCCATCGGCGGGAACAACGGGGCGAATGAGCAGTCCGCCAGACTGATGGGCTTGCCGGTCGACAGGACCAAAGTTCTGGTCTACACCTTCAACGGAATTTGCTCGGCTCTGGCTGGCATCGCGTACAGCATTTATGTCGGCTCCGGGCACGGCACCCATGCGTCCAATGGCTATGAAATGACCGTCATCGCCGCGGTCGTGATCGGCGGCACGATGTTGACTGGCGGCGAAGGCTATGTCTTCGGCACGCTGTTCGGCGTCCTCACCACGGCCCTCATTCAGACGCTTATCCAGTTCAATGGCAAGCTCAGCTCCTGGTGGACGAGCATCGCCATTGGCGCCCTGACCCTGTTCTTCATAGGCGTGCAGAGCCTCTTGGTCAACCTCAATACCCGCCGGCTGGCAAACCAGAAATTGACCGGGCAGGCAAAAGCGCCAGCCATCTCGCGCAGGCGTTGGCTGCTCCAGTTCGGCGGCGCAGCGCTGGTCGTGATTGTTCTGGCTATTTTCGTCGTCCCGTATGTCCAAAAAACCATCAACGGTTCGTCCACTGCTCCGACCGCTGTCTCCGCTGCCTGCACCGCCAGGCCTGACCGGCAGCAGGATGCTGCAGCCCTTATCAAGGGCGGTGCGATCATCACCTATGAGCGTAACGGCGGCCTGAATTGTGTTGACGAGTTGTACGCCATCTATCCCGATGGGCGCATCGTTGCAGACAACGGCACGCAGCAGCTCAAGAAGCAGGTGACTCCTGCTGAGGTCGATCATCTGCTCACGGATATCAATAATCTCGGGTGGTTTACGAACGATATGTACACCACCCACCACACCCCGTGTGGCGCTTGTTTCACCTATTTCACTACGGTTTCTTACCAGGGCCAGACAAAGACTGTCCAGGCTGTGGATGGTGGTACGGATGCCCCAGCCAACTATTGGCAGATGAGCGGCGAGATTACTGTGATTGTTCCAAAATTCGCCGCCGCTTCTGAGTAGCGTCCGGTAACCGAGGGCGAACGTGGCCCTCGGTTTTGACGAATTGTCATAGACGGGTATGTTCCTGAAGGAGCGCGTCCATGCGGACTAAAAGGAATTTGATCATAATATCTGTGAGCACGGTGCTGCTTTTTGCCTGTGCCTACATCGTAACGCCCCAGCCGGATGTGACACCCACATCCGCCGCGGCAAACGGTTGGACCGCCCTCGTAACGGCTGTCGGCAAGAGCGACTCCGGGGACCTGCACGTCGACATCACCATCCGCAATGAGACTCAGGACTGGAGCAGCATGCAGGCTTCAGCCAACAAGCCGGCGGTGCTCACGAGTGGCGGCAAGACTTCCAACTGCGATACGGTTTTCGTCGGAACGGGTGGCAACTACTTGGCCCCCGGCTTTCAGATGAGAGGGTACACCGGAGGCACGCGCGCCGAACCCAAAGATCAGCTCCTTTACGTGGAGTGCAAAGGCGCAACCGCAGAGCCCGGTTCCAAGCTGTCCGTCCAATACAGCTATGTGACGGGCCCGTTCAACTATTACGTTACAGCCAATCCAACCAATGCACAGTTGGACCTGGACTTGGACCAGGTAAGTAAAGATCTCAAGTATCCGGTCGTCGAACTCCACGGAGGGGCTGATCGAAAAAGCCGGCGCAAGCATCGTGGCGATCAACGATTGCACGTTAACCCTTACAGATGTAAAGCACACGGACACGGGGCTGCAGTTCTCCTGGGAAACGAAGAACCCGGGGACTTATCCCACATATGTGCACATTGGGGCGCCGCCCGTGATCGGTGCAGATGGCATCATCTATGGTTTCTATGAGAGTCCGAACTTGGCCGACGTGCCGATTACTCTTCCCAGCGCCAAGGCCCAATGGACCACGGATGTCAAGCTCCCGAAGGAAGCCACTGGTCTCTATCTCCTGCTGAGTGTGGAGTTCGCGGCAGCAGAAGCTATTCGTAAGTCATGTCGTCGATCTTGCAGGCAAATAGCGCTCGGCGTGCAGCGTTTTCATACTTGTTCGGTAAGCCATGAGCAAACAGTTCGGAGGCATTTCAATGATGGATTTCAAAGCAGCAGAAGTATGGTTTGTTACTGGCAGCCAGCACCTTTACGGCGATGTCGCTCTTAAGCAGGTCGCAGAGCACTCGCAGATCATCGCCCGCGGCTTGGCCGAGTCTGGCAAGCTTCCCCTAAAGGTTGTGTTCAAGCCGGTAGTGACAACTCCGCAGGCCATCTATGACCTCTGCCAGGATGCGAACTACGCAAAGAACTGTGTCGGGCTCATCACGTGGATGCATACATTCTCACCCGCCAAGATGTGGATCGCTGGCCTGAAGTCGTTGCAGAAACCTTTTGTTCACTTGCACACGCAGTTCAGCCGTGACCTGCCCTGGTCTACGATTGATATGGATTTCATGAATTTGAACCAGTCGGCGCATGGCGACCGCGAGTTCGGGTTCATCGGAACTCGTATGCATCTCAACCGCAAGGTGATCGTCGGCTATTGGCAGGACGCGGATGTGCTGGATAAACTCGCCTCGTGGATGCGCGCTGCATCGGCCTGGCACGATATGCAGGGCGCCAGGATCGCTCGCTTTGGCGACAACATGCGTGACGTGGCTGTTACCGAAGGAGACAAGGTCGCCGCGCAGATCCAATTCGGCTTCTCGGTTTACGGATACGGCATCGGCGATCTGGTCTGCGTGACGAATGAGATTACGGACGCAGAAGTGGATCGCCTCGTGGCTGAGTACGATGACTGCTACGAAGTCGCAGAACCCCTTCGCCGCGGTGGCGCTCAACATGCCTCCCTGCGTGATGCCGCCCGCATCGAGCTGGGCATGCGGGCCTTCCTGGAAGACGGCTCGTTCAAGGCTTTCACCACGACCTTTGAAGACCTGCATGGGCTCTCGCAGCTCCCCGGTCTTGCTGTTCAGCGGCTGATGGCCGATGGATACGGCTTTGGCGCAGAGGGGGATTGGAAGACGGCGGCCCTCGTGCGGCTCATGAAGGTCATGGGTAATGGCCTGCCTGGCGGAACCTCGTTCATGGAAGACTATACTTACGACTTCAATCGGGAATGCCCGAAGGTTCTGGGTGCACACATGCTGGAAGTATGCTCAACGATCGCTGAGCAGCGGCCTACTCTCGAAATTCATCCTCTATCCATCGGTGGCAAGTCTGATCCGCCGCGCCTCGTGTTCGATGTGCGCTCGGGTCCGGCGCTCAATGCCACCCTGTTGGACATGGGCAATCGCTTCCGCATGTTGGTGAACAAGGTCGATGTAGTGCAGCCTGACCAGCCGCTCTCGAAACTGCCGGTTGCCCGCGTTGTCTGGATACCGCAGCCCGACCTCAAGACCGCAGCCGGTGCCTGGATTCGGGCCGGCGGCGCTCACCACACGGCATTCAGTCAGGCCGTAACGGAGGAACAGCTGGAGGATTTCGCAGAAATGGCCGATATGGAGTTCCTGCTCATCGATGGCGATACCACGCTGGCGGATTTCAAGAAGGAACTCCAGTGGAATGAGGCCTATCGCGCGCTCGCATACTCAACTCGCTAGCGTCAAAGATCTCCTCCGGAGGATTTCAGTTGCAATGAGTGAACTCGACGTAAAGATCGCAAGGATTACAGATCTGTTGCAGGCTCATTCTCTGGACGCCTTGTTGCTGAACAGGGTGAGCAATTTTGCCTGGGCCACTTGCGGCGCCGCCTCATATATCAATACCGCCGTTGCCGACGGCGCGGCCTCATTGCTATTTACACCCTCGGGTCGCTACTTGATCGCTGACAATATCGAGTTGCCCCGCCTGAGCCAGGAAGAGGGCCTGGAAGCGCAGGGCTGGGAGTTCTGCGTCGGGCCCTGGTTTGAAAAGAATCATGTGGTTGCCGGTCTCGCCGGCGGTCTGAGGTTGGGCGCCGACGGTCCGTATCCGGGCGCGGCTGACCTTTCTGAATCCTTTCCTGCCCTCCGTGCTGCCTTAACTCCGGAAGAAGACGATCGCTTTCGCCTGCTTGCCAGGGCATGCGCCGCCGCCATGGATGCCGCCATTCGCTCCATACGCCCCGGCATGACCGAGCATGAGATTGCAGGACGTCTGGCAGGCGAAGCTGCCGGGCGCGGCATTCAGCCCACCGTGGACCTCGTCGCCACAGACGAACGCATTTACGGCATCCGCCATCCACTGCCTACCGATAGGCGGCTGGAGAGATACGCAATGCTCGTGCTTTGTGGCCGCAAGTGGGGTCTCGTCTGCTCCATTACGCGGCTGATCCATTTTGGCCCCTTGCCCGCGGAACTGCGAACTAAGCAGGCGGCCGTGGCCCAGTTGGACGCCTTCTTCATCACCGCCACGCGCCCGGGTCGAAAGATCCGCGACATCTTTCAGGAAGCAACCAATGCATATCGCGCGGTCGGCTATCCGGATGAGTGGCGCAAGCATCACCAGGGCGGGCTCGCCGGCTACGAGCCCCGCGAGATTGTCGCCACGCCCACGGTCGACGGCGATGTATCGCTGGGGCAGGTTTACGCATGGAATCCATCGATCACTGGTTCCAAGTCGGAAGACACCATCCTCGTCGGTGAGCAGCACAACGAGATCCTCACAACCGTGCCCGGCTGGCCCGTCATCCAGGTGGAAGTGGACGGCGCTCTGATCGAACGGCCTGCGATCCTCGAGGCTGAGTGAAAGTTGCTCGTTTGCACGGCATTGCGGACATCCGCCTGCAGGATGAGCCCAAGCCCGTGCCCGTTGCCGGTGAGACGTTGTTACAAGTGAGAGCAGTCGGGCTTTGCGGCTCCGATCTGCATTGGCTCGCCGAGGGCGGTATAGGCGACGCACAGCTTGATCACCCGCTCGTCCTCGGGCACGAGTTTGCCGGCATCACGGAGAGTGGCGAGCGTGTGGCTGTCGACCCCGCCATTTCCTGCGGCGAATGCGAGATGTGTCGTTCCGGGTTCCCAAACCTTTGCCCCCATGTCCGCTTCGCAGGCCACGCCGCGCAAGATGGCGCGCTGCGCGAGTATCTTACCTGGCCCGATAGGTTATTGCATCGCTTGCCCGATACCCTCAGCTTTGCTGACGGAGCCATGCTCGAGCCGCTTGGCGTCGCCTTATATGCAACGGATCTCGGAAAGATCAAGCCGGGAATGACCGTCGGCGTATTTGGATGCGGCCCGATTGGCTTGTTAATAGTACAGTTAGCGCGTCTCTCCGGTGCTGCATCCATTGTCGCAACTGATAAGCTTCCGCTTCGTGTGGACGCTGCTCGGAGTATGGGCGCCCAGCACTCATTTATCGCTGAAGGTGGGGGAGAGATCGCCGCGATCTTATCTGCCACCGCAGGGCGCGGAGTCGATATCGCCTTTGAGGTCGCCGGCGATCAGGATGCCGTCGATGTCTCATTCGCCGCCGTAGCGTCTCGGCGGCAGGGTCGTCCTCGTTGGTATCCCTGCCGACGACCGCACTTCCTTTCAGGCATCGGTGGCGCGCCGCAAAGGTCTGACCATCAAGATGGTGCGCCGGATGAAGAACACCTATCCGCGCGCGATCCGCCTCGTGGAGACCGGCGCGATTGACGTCCGCTCCTTGGTTACACATTCTTTCCCTTTGGAAAAGACGGCGGAAGCCTTTGCTCTTGCAGCGAAGCGCGAAGGGCTGAAGATCGTGATTGAGCCTGCCTAGGAGGATATTATGGGACAGCACAAATATTCGATTGGAGTGGACTTCGGCACCGGATCAGGTCGGGCGGTGCTGGTGGATGTCGCCGATGGTCATGAGATCGCCACGTCGGTCTACACCTATCAAAACGGCGTGATTGACGAGCGGCTTCCCATTCCGGGCAGGGAAGTGGTCCTCGAGCCCGATTGGGCCTTGCAGGATCCCGGAGGATTATCTCCGCACCTTCCAAAGAACCATCCCCGCGGTCCTGAAGGACTCCGGCGTGGATCCTTCCGACGTGATTGGCATCGGCATTGATTTTACGGCCTGCACCATGTTGCCGGTCCGCAGGGATGGCACGCCTCTCTGTATGCTGCCCGAATTCCGGCAAAAGCCGCACGCCTGGGTCAAGCTGTGGAAGCACCATGCTGCCCAGCCTGAAGCGGATGCGATTAACGAGACTGCCCGAAAGATGGGTCAGACATGGCTCGATCGCTATGGCGGCAAAATTTCATCCGAATGGTTCTTTTCGAAGGTATTGCAAATACTCAACGAAGCGCCAGAGATATACGCCGCTGCCGATCGAATGCTTGAGGCGGCAGACTGGGTGGTCTGGCAGCTTACTGGTGTCGAGACGCGCAACTCCTGCACTGCCGGCTACAAGGCTCTCTGGTCCAAACGCGATGGCTTCCCAGGCTCTGACTACTTCAAAGCCCTTCATCCTGCGCTGGTCGATGTGGTCGAGACCAGGCTGAGCCGTGACGTTGTGTCGATCGGCGGACGCGCGGGCGGCTTGAGTGAGCAAGCCGCAAAGTGGACGGGCCTTCTGCCCGGCACCGCTGTCGCCATCGCGAACGTGGATGCCCATGTGGCCGTCCCTGCCTGCACGGTTGTAGAGCCAGGGCGCATGGTGATGATCCTCGGCACCTCCACATGCCACATGGTCCTCGGCACCGAGGAGCATATCGTCCCGGGCATGTGCGGCTATGTGGAAGACGGTATCATTCCCGGCTTCTTTGGATATGAGGCTGGGCAGTCCTGCGTGGGGGACCACTTCGCCTGGTTCGTCGAGAACTGTGTTCCGGCATCCTATGAGCGCGAATCTGCGTCGCGCGGCATGGATATCCACAAACTGCTCGAGGAGAAAGCCGCCCTCCTCCAGCCCGGTGAATCCGGACTCCTGGCGCTGGACTGGTGGAATGGCAACCGCAGCGTACTCGTCGATGTCGATCTAACCGGCCTGCTTCTGGGAGCAACCCTCGCCACCAAACCGGAGGAGATTTATCGTGCCCTCATTGAAGCCACAGCCTACGGCACCCGCATGATCATCGAGGCGTTCGAGCGCCACGGAGTCCCTATCCATGAATTGGTGGCCTGCGGCGGCTTGCCCGAAAAGAATAAGCTCCTCATGCAGATCTATGCGGATGTTACCGGACGGCCCATCCGGATAAGCGCCTCCACACAGACACCGGCTCTTGGCTCCGCCATGTTTGGCGCCGTCGCAGCTGGCAGCAGCGCGGGTGGCTATCACAGCATCTTTGACGCCGCCAAAACGATGGCACATCTTAAGGATGAGGCCTATCGCCCCATTTCGGAGAACCAGGCTGTCTACGACTTGCTTTTCGCGGAATATGCTTGCCTGCATGATTATTTCGGCCGCGGTGAGAATGATGTCATGAAGCGCCTGAAGAAGATCAGGGCAGATCAGAAGAAGTCCGCTTCCGATGCAGTGCCGGCCTGATTGCCCGGCTTCGGATTAGTGAGTCTTTCTTAGTCCCTAGGTTCCACAGACCCTATCGTGCACAAAGTCCCGGCAGCAGCCGGGAAGGTCTCGGCTACTGCCGGGAAAGCCTCCGAATTTCGAGATAGGGTGGGGTTCTTCCACTCCTGTCTCGAAATTCGGCTTGTCTCTCTCCCTTTTAGGGAATCACACAGCATATAGTTCTCGTCCTCGCCGAGGCTGTGGTTCTTCTTCTCTCAACTGATGCAAACCAGGGGGGCTTGATGATTGTGTTTCACCTCTCGTCTATCGCATAGCCATCTCTGTAATTGATCCGATAATTCAGCCTCCCGTTATCGGCGGCTGCCTCTTATCTCCCACCTGAAACTCGCTACGGCGGCCTCTACCCGTGCCATCCTTTGCCCTTATACTTATACAGGTTTGCCTTATGATATTGTCTTTCATCAAGCTCACCTGTCTCATCTTCGCCTTCGTCGGGATTAGTATGATAGAGAGGATGAACAGGCCGCATGAGACTGCTCCGGGGCGAAAGTAACTTGCCTCTTATGAAGATCCGCAAAGTCAGGTCGCCGATCTTGCAAACTGTTGACGAAAATACGCCTCTCCAGGCCTTCGAGAAGCACTTCGAGCAGTATTGGCCCTCCATTTACCGCCTGCTCAGGCGCATGCTTGGCGACCCGGCAGAGGCCGAAGATCTGGCCTTGGAGACGTTCTATCGTCTTTACCAGCGCCATCCCGACGCGGGGCCAGACTTCAACACGGGCGGCTGGCTCTATCGGGTGGCGACCAACCTGGGTCTGCACTCCATTCGCAGTTTCCAGCGCCGCGAGCGCTACGAACTCAGAGCCGGTAAAGGCATCATCGAAGAGGCGCCCGAAGATCGTCCGGCGGAGATACTGGCAAGCGAGGAGCAGCGTTACGTTGCCCGCCGCGCCCTCGCAGCAATGGATCCGCGCCGCTCCGAGTTGCTGGTGATGCGATATTCCGGCATGGCCTATAAGGAGATTGCCGCGGCCTTGAATCTCTCACCGAGTTCCATCGGTCCGTTGTTGGTGCGTGCTGAACGTGAGTTTGAAAAGCGCTACCGCTCTCTCGCGCAGGAGGAACTATGAACAAGCATCTGAATGACGGCCAGTTGCGTGCAGCCTTGGATGGGGAGCTGGATGCTCAGTCCCTCCAACACCTGGCTATTTGCGCCGGCTGTCAGGCCCGTCAGGCCGCGCTACAAACCAGGGCAGCAGCGGTAGCGCACACACTCGCCTTCCTCGCTCCCTCCGCGCAGGAGCAGGCACCCTCCACCCGATCCTCCCTGCGCCATTTTCAGGTTCGAAAACTTTCCCAGAAGGAGATTCCGATGTTAAAAAAGCTCTTTGCTTCATCCGCCGTCCGCTATGTTGCGGTGGCCGCACTGCTTCTCGTCCTGATCATTTCCATCCCCGCTACCCGTGCGCTCGCCGACCAGGTCCTGAACCTCTTCCGCGTGCAGCAGGTGACCGTGGTGCCCGTTGACTTTACCGGCCTGCAGGATCTCACCGGCAATAGTGCCCTCGGCAAGCAGGTCAGCGAACTCGTTTCAAGCTCCGTCACCGTGACTCAGAAGCCCGGCAAACCGGTGTCTGCCACCGACGCGGCTGACGCCAGCCAAAAGGCCGGCTTCACGGTCCGCCTGCCAAAGAATGCAACCACGTCGGCCCTCAGAGTGCACGACGCCGCGGCCTTCAATTTCACGATCGATCGGACCAAGGCTCAGTCTCTCTTGAACGAAGCCGGACGCACCGACCTCGTTCTGCCGCAGGATATCGATGGTTCCGTAATTGCCATAACCGTGCCCGCCTCCGTCCAGGCTGATTACGGCACATGCCCCGACCCCTCCGCCGAAGACTCCATGAAGAGCGGTTCCGTCGGCCGGAAGTATGCCGATTGCGTCATCCTCTCCGAGATCCCCAGTCCCAGCGTGAACGCTCCCGCCAACGTGAACGTAGCCCAGCTCGCACAGATCGGACTCGAGTTCACCGGCATGAGCCCCGAGCAGGCAGCCGCTTTCACCAAGACCGTGGACTGGACCTCCACTCTGGTCGTCCCCATTCCGAAGAATGCCGCTACCTATCAGCAGTTGACTGTGGACGGCGTGACCGGCAGCCTCATCCAGCGCCCATCGGATGACGCACCCGAGTTCCTTCTGCTCTGGGTGAAGGATGGGATCGTCTATTCCATCGGCGGCTTGGGCGCCAACTCGCAGCAGGCCATTGATATGGCCAACTCCCTCCCCTAGGCGCACAGATCGATAGGCTCCTGCGCCACTAACGATCAAACGCAGAGACCGGAGCCACCGAGCGAATAAGTACCAGGGCTCGGTGGCTCCGCGATTTGCCAGGCCCAAATCGTCCGTGGCTTTTCTCTGATTTTGCTCCGTAGGATCGTGTAGTATATTTCAAGAACTCCTTATGCCTGAATCCCTCGCGATAGAAACTCATGAACTCCGCAAGATGTTCGGCGAGCAAGCCGCCGTAAAAGGCCTCACTCTGCAAGTCAAGCAGGGCGAGGTGTTTGGTTTTCTCGGCCCCAACGGCGCCGGCAAGACCACCTCCATCAAGATGCTGCTCGGCCTCGTCGCCCCGACGTCCGGCAGCGCCTCGCTCTTGGGTGCTCCCATCGGCGACCGCGCTGCTTTGCGTTATATGGGCTTTCTTCCTGAACACTTCCGCTTCCAGGAATGGCTGACCGCCGCTGAGTTCCTGGAACTGCACGGTGAGCTCTACGGAATGCGCCGCCCCGATCTTACCCACCGCATCGACGAGTTGCTGGACCGTGTCGGTCTCACCGATTTCCGCACCCGGTTGCTGGGTACCTTCTCCAAGGGGATGTTGCAGCGCATTGGCCTTGCCCAGGCCCTGTTAAATCGCCCCCGCCTCGTCTTCCTGGATGAACCGACCTCCGGCCTCGATCCGGTTGGCCGTCGCCTCGTCCGCGATATCATCCACGAGCTGCGCGGCCAGGGCACCAGCATATTCCTCAATTCCCATCTGCTGAGCGAGATCGAGGTCACCTGTGAACGGGTTGCCTTCATCCGCCACGGTGAGGTCATCCGGACTCTCGAGCTCGCCTCCCTGGATCAGAGTCAGGTCAACGTGACCATTCGCGCCGCCCGCCTGCCCGCAGAAGCTTGTGCCGGGCTTTCGCAGTGGGGAACTGATATTGAATTGGACGGCGAGAACATCACCATGACCCTCTTCTCTGAAATCTCTGATGCCCGAGATTACCCGTTACCTGGTCGCCCAGGGTGCAGACGTGTATTCGATCAACCCCCGGCGCGCGTCCCTCGAGGAGATCTTCATCGAAACCGTCGGAAAGGATGGCGGCCTATGAAGAATATCTGGACGTTGGCCCGCATGACGTTCCGCGAGGCCATGCGCCGTCGCATCGTCCTCACCGGCCTTCTCCTCGGTCTGTGCTTTCTGATCATCTTCTCCATCGGCTTCCATTACATCGTCGTCCAGGTGAGAGAGGCTCGCATCGCCGGCGTCCAGGGCGACGCGGCCGGTCAGGCAATTGCCCATGTTGCCGTTGTAGAGGGAGCGAATACTCTGCTGCTCGCCGGCCTCTATGCGGTCACATTTCTTTCCATCGCCATGGCTGCCCTGCTCGCAGCCGATACGCTGGCTGGTGAGATCAACTCCGGCACGATCCAGACCATCCTCACCAAGCCCATCCGTCGCTCTGATGTGATCTTCGGAAAGTGGCTCGGCTTTGCGTTTCTCCTGGGCCTCTATATGCTCCTCACCGCCGGCGGCACCGTACTGAGTGTGTTTCTCCAATCCGGCTATGCCCCCCATAACCTTTTAGCTGGCCTCCTCCTGATCTATACGGAAGCGCTGCTGATCATGACCGTCGCGATGGCCTGCTCCAGCGCCCTCTCCGCGCTGGCAACGGGCGGGATCGTATTCGGTTTGTACGGGCTGGCGTTCATCGGCGGCTGGATCGAGCAGATCGGCGCCATCATCCAGAATCCGACCGCCGTCAAAGTCGGCATTATTGCCAGTCTCATCATTCCGAGCGAGTCTCTCTGGCGGCGCGCGGCTTTCGAAATGCAAACACCCCTCGCCAGCGCCCTCGGCATGTCACCCTTTGGGGCCTCGTCTGTTCCAAGTCCATTGATGGTGGGATATACTGTTCTCTATCTGCTCGGCGCACTGTGGCTGACGGTCCGGGTCTTTCAGAAGCGCGATATCTAGCTCGTCATTCCAGCTCTGACCCAGCCTTCATCCTCCTTGCAGCGCGCCGGCGATGGAGGATCTTGTTATGTCGATGCGTAAGGTCTGCTTGTTTGGATCTCTTCTGCTCTGCGCAGCTTTGTCTGCATGCTCTCCCGCCAAGCCTACCGTGACGAAGCTGGAGGCTAAAGATTCGGGTTCTACCGTACATATGAAAGTGGACGATACGCTGGAGATCTCTCTGGAGGGCAACACCAGCACAGGCTACACCTGGGAGGCCCTCCCCGACTCGGGTGCCTTGCTCGCCCAGCAAGGTGATGGCAAGTACGTAGCCAATAGTGCTGTCGGATCCGGCGGCGTCATGACCTTTACATTCAAGGCGGTCCAGCCAGGCTCCTCCGGCCTTCAGCTTATCTACCATCGTCCCTTCGCGCCCACGGAGCCCCCTTCGCAGACTTTTGACCTGAACATCGTCGTCGACGAATAATCAACATAATGCTTTCTGTTGCCCCTAACAGCTTGCCGCAAGCGGGCTGTTTTTTTGTCTGCTCGTGGGATAGCCACAACTGGGAAGCAACCGTTTCTCTTCGTTAGCGAGCCCATCCCAATTCAAAAAACAGAGCCTGATGATAATTGCCGGCTCTGCTGCCTTTCGAAGTCACCGATTGCGGAGTTCCACTCTCATCGGATCGTACGAGAGTCTGGTCTAACCTGTCTTACTTCCCCTCCCGCTCCTTGATCGGATTCTTCATCGCGCCCAGGCTGCGCGCCCATCCCTCCCCCGCATAGATCTTACGGTGATCCTCCGGGTCCACCTTCACGGCAAACGTCTTGCCCACCTGCATCTTCGCGCTGACCGACGGGTCTATCGCCCACAGCGTATCCAGCTCATACGGTTCCAGTCCGGTCAGATGGATTTGGATTCTCAGCTCCATCACCACGCCCCGGTAGCTCCGGGAAGTGGTCGAGCTTCCCACCTGAAGCACGCGTGCCGTCGCCGGCCTTGCCCGGTCGAACGAACTCGCGGCTCCTCTTGGAGCTCGCGTACAGGGCATTCATCACCAGCATAATGATGAGCGCCGCAACCAGCAGTCCTGCAAGGTAGGGCCATATGAAAGCCTGCATAAGAGTTGATCCGCCTTTGTCAGTGCGCCGGCGAGCGCGCACGGTTCTCCAATTGTAGTCGTAGGAGCCGGTCAGCGCGGCCCCACTTTTGCCCCGCCGCACCTCCCCGTCCCTTGGCGTGTTGAACAATCCATCAGCACCTCGCTCGACCTCTGATTTCTCGCTGGATAGATGTTAAGTTGCCCTCACTCCCGTATTAAGCACAGACATATCTATCTCAAGATGGAGGAAGATTCATGAAAGCGACAGATCAACTCTCCCGGCTTGGCAGCACGGAGCGCACCCTGCTCCTCGTCCCCACCGTTGCCGGCATCGTATTTGGCGTCCTGCCCTTCTTCATGGGCGGTGCCTTCGGGCGCCTCGTCGGTTACTCCGGCGATGACGCCTTTATTTATCGTTTGGCCGGAGCCGCTACGCTCGGCTATGGCGTCGCCCTGACGATGGGGTTAAGGCAGTCCGCATGGGCTCCCGTGCGCCTGCTCGTGATTGCGACCCTCGTATTCAACATCGCCTCGTTCTATGCCTGCGCCTTGCAGATCCTCAGTGGGAACGGCTCGTGGTTTTCCTATCTGATCACGGTCGCCTCGATTGTCATCACCGCCATTACCGCCTGGGTCCTGGCTCAACACCGTGGTGAGCCCCAGCCTGCCCGCGACGTGTCCGTCGCGACAACCCGCGGGCTTGGTCTCGGCGTCGTCTTATCCGGAGTCTTCGGCCTGCTGCCCTTGCTCGCGCCTGTGTTCCTCACTCATTTGGTCGGCTACAAGGGCACGGATGTGTTTATCATCCGGCAGGCCGGCGCGGCTTCTCTCGGATACGCCGTGATGGCCTACTTTGGCATCCGCTCCGGCGCCTGGCAGGAACTCCGCCTGCCCTTTGTGATGGCCCTGGTCTTCAACGCCTTCAGTCTGGTTGCCGCCATTCTCGGACTGCTTTCCCACGATCCGCTTCTGATCGTCCTGGTGATTGGTGCAGCCACCGTTTATGTCACGATCTCAGTGACGATGACGCTTCGGTCGCGCCGGGGATACCATGTCCGCCGTCACCAACTCATAAATGACCACCGCTTCAGCTCCCGTTCCCGCGCGGAAAATTGCCTCTCTGCCCCCGATGCTCGGCGGTTTCGCGGCCCTCGCCGAGAGCGCCTGGATGGGCCTGGCGCAGGCCTCCGAATTTCTGGAGCCTGTTCGCCAGGCCGTGCCCCGCCTCCGCACTGCGGTGGGCGGGGCACGCCGCTTCGATCTGCGCGGCATCTTCTCTCGAGAGCTGACCATCCCCGAAGCCACCTTCGTCCTGATGGCCTCCTTCTTCGCCTCGGCCGCCCTCGGCGCTCTCCGGCAGATCTTGTTCAACGCCCAGTTCGGCGCGGGCATCGAAGCGAATGCCTACTACGCAGCCTTCCGTTTGCCCGATACTCTCTTCAGCCTCATTGCCGGCGGAGCGCTCTCCAGCGCCATGATACCGGTTCTGCTGAGCGCGAATGCCGGCGATGGGGAGCAGGCCGCCTGGCGCCTCATTGATCATGTGCTTACACTTCTCTTGCTGGTCTTCACTTTGGTCGTCGTTCTCGGAGAGATTTTCACTCCATTCTTTGTCACCAAATTGCTTGCCCCCGGTTTTGACGCCCCCACCACGCAGCTGACGGTGACCCTCACGCGCATCATGTTGGTCCAGCCGGTCGTGCTTGCTTTCGGCTCCGTTGCCACTGCCGTGCTCAATAGCCGCAATCGTTTTGCGCTTACAGGCCTTTCGATCGCCAGCCACAACTTCTCGCTGATTGCCGGCATCCTCGTCGCGCGTCTGGTGCCCTCTCTCGGCATCTACGGCCCCACCTTCGGCGTGATAGTCGGCGCAATTCTTCAGACCCTTATTCTCCTTCCCGGCTTCCGCGGCCGCGGAGCCCTCTACCGCCCCTCATTGGATATCCACGACCCGCGCCTGCGCGAGGTCGTTCGCCTCCTCATCCCCAATGGACTCGCGGTCGGCGTGGGCTATGCCGGCTTCATCCTCGACACTGCCTTCGCCTCGAAAGCCCGCGAGATGGCCGGCTTGCCAGCCATTGCCAACGCCTGGTTGTTGGTCGGCCTTCCCATCGCCTTGCTCGGACAGGCCATCGGTCAATCGGCCTTTCCGCGCATCGCCGCCCACGCCGCCAGCCTGGACTATCGCAAGATGCTGCGCACCGTCCTTATCTCTCTCGGCATCGCCGTCGGCTTGGCGCTCCCCGCTCTTGCCGCTTTCTACCTCTTGGGCCGCCCGCTCGTCCACCTGCTCTTTGAGCACGGCAAATTTGACGCAGTCGCCGGCACCCTCACCTTCAATGTTCTCAAGGTCTATGCCTCCGCTCTGCCTGCCTATGTCGGAGCCGAGGTTGTGACACGCGGCCTCATCGCCATGCGCGACACCCGCACGCCTCTGCTGACGAATACCGCACAGCTTCTTTCCCGTGCCCTGATGATGTCCCTCCTCATCACCACCCGCGGCGTCCTCGCCATCCCGCTTTCCATGGCGGTCATGGCCTCTCTGGAAACCATGGTGCTCTTAGTGGTATTGCTGTGGAAAGTACGCCAACGTTTGCGCGTGGCCTAACACGCCCGTAGTGACGGCTTCAGCCGTTTCCTTCCATCCCCTTGTACTGACGGCTTCGCAGTGCCCCCAATGGGCTCCGGCGTCCCCCTTCCATTGTGTATCTGTAGTGACGGCTTCAGCCGTTCCCTCTTCTGCCTTCCCCAAAGAATTCCCATTCATCTCCGGCCATCTTCGTTTACATCGTACTCGTAGAGTATCGCTGGTGATCTCTGCTCCTCGCCCGCGCATCTCCACTTGCTCTTTCCCCAAAAAACCCATTCATCCTCTTTTATCTGTGTTCACATCGTACTCGTAGAGTATCTGTGGTGATCTCTACTCAGCATCCGCGGCGCGCTTTTTGGCCCCGTAATATCTCCCTCTCCACACATCGTCAGAGACCTCAGCCAGGGTGGGAGCTATAATATCGCGAGAGCAGACCCAATACCAAGGAGCAGGAACCAGAGATGGATATTCACAACGACCCCGAAGACATGGATTATGTAGCCTCCATGAAGTTGAACACTCGCCAGATCTCCGACGAGCAATATCGGAAGTTCGAAGGCTACGCCGGCGAGATCTTCTCCGCTTTCGGGCTGGATCTCAATACGCCCGCCACCAAAGATACCCCGCGTCGTTTCATAAAGGCCCTCTTCGACGCCACCGAAGGCTACGACGGCGACCCCAAGCTGCTGCGCGTCTTCGAGACCGAATGCCATGGCGACCCCGATTGCCACCTAAGCCAGGTGATCGAAGGCCCGATCCCATTCTTTGCCCTATGTGAGCATCACGCCCTGCCGTTCTACGGCAATGCTTACGTCGGCTACATTGCCCATGAGAATATCATCGGCATTTCCAAGCTCACCCGCCTCGTTCGGCTTTTTTCGAAGCGCTTTGCAGTCCAGGAGCGCATCGGCCAGCAGATCGCCGACACCCTGGAAACCATGCTTCACCCCCATGGTGTAGCTGTTTTCCTCGAAGCGCATCACCTCTGCATGGAAATGCGCGGCGTCCGTGAAGTGGCCCCCATGACCCGCACCACCGTCTGGCGCGGCCATTACGCCGAGGATACCTCTCTTCGCTCCGAGTTCTTCACTGCCTGTGGCCTGCCAAAGAACGAGCGCTAGCGCCCTCGAGCGATCGCGATTTATATATTAGCTCGTCGGCTGCCCGTCCCCGTCCGAGTGCAGATGTACCTCACTCGTCGGCACCGGCATGCTGACGTTGCCCTTATCGAACTCGTCCTTGATGCGCAGTAGCACCGCCTCTTTCGCAACCCCCGGCGCAGCCCTCGTCACATCAACCCAAAAAGCACCCGCCAGCGCCACCGACGTTCCTGCGATCTGTTCGTATACTACCGACGGCGCCGGCTCGCTCACCAGCCCTGGCACGTCTCGGAACGCGTCTAGCACGATCTGGCGCGTAGCCTCCAGGTCTGCTCCTGGCGACACTTGCAGCGGCACGTCCACTCGCCGCCTTGATGCCCGCGTGAAGTTGATGACCGGGCTGGTCAGCACGGTCGCGTTCGGTATGCTCACCATCCGTCCGTCGAACGTCTGCATTTCCGTCGCGCGCAGGTCCACCGCTAGCACTGTCCCCTCATACGTCGCAACGCTGATCGCTTCCCCCACCCGGAACGGTTGCTGTAACAGCAGCACAATTCCCGCCGCAAAATTCTTCATGATATCTTGCAGCGCGAAGCCCACTGTGAACCCGATGATTCCCAACCCCGCCAGGAAGGCCGTCACGTCGAAGAACCGCTCCAACGCCGTCAGCAGCCCGATGATAACGATGCTCCAATAGAGCACCTGCGTCATCAGGTTCGTCAGGTGCGAGACGAAGCGCCGTCTCTCCAGCACCCCCTTCAGCACCCTTGCAGCCAGCCCCGCCAGGTAAAGAGACGCCGCGAAGATTACGATGGCGGTCAGAATATTGGGGATCGAATAAAGCACTTGCGCGCCCCACTGTTCGAGGAATTTCTGCATCGGGCCTCCTTGCTTGGCGACAACAACAACGGGCGAATCTCCTCCGCCCGTTGTTGCACTACCCAAATTCTATCACCGCAACCCCTCTCAACCATGCCCCATCCGCCTCAGCGTTATTGTCGCAGCGCATCGCAGTCGTCGCACACCCCAGCGCAGGCATCGTCCCCGATCTTGTCGAAGCGAAGCGGAGACACTGTCCCCGATTTTGGGGATCCCGCTCTCCGCGGATCGAGCCGTACGTAGGGAATCGCATTCCGCTACCCAGGGGATAAACGGAAGCAATCCCCTACTTATATGATCCCACGCTCTGGTGATAGTCCGTCGCACTCTACAGCCCCCGCGTAGCCTCCCAAACGGATAAAGCTCTCAGCCCCCAATCCTCTCCCTAGGATTGGTGCGACGGACCGGATGCGACGGACGCCCAGTTGCTTCCCCTCACGCGCCTTGCCTGCGCAAACTCTCCAGTCGGCTTTAGCCGACTTCCACGTTCTGAGGCAGGGCTTTAGCCCGCCGCCCGCTGTTCACGCACGTCGGGTTGCCCTAGCGAAGCGTAGATATCATCCACGTACTTGAGAATTCCGCAATCGGCGCTCCCAGCCGGCTTTCCACTCACCCGTCATAATCTCGCCGGCACCCCTTCCCGTTTCGGGAAGGGGTCGGGGGTTAGGTCCGCCGCGACTCTGCTAGGCAACCGATCTTTCTTTTACCTTCATCACTTTTGTCATTGCGAGCCGTACTCTGGCGAAGCAATCTAGCACTTTCCCAATACTGCCATTCGCGGAGCACAGTCGTAGCGAAGCGGATATATCTATCCACTCCCTCGTCATAATTTCGCCGGCACCCCTTCCCATTTGGGAAGGGGCCGGGGGTTAGGTCCTGTGTCTCCCCCTCACCCCGTCGGCCTATCCTGCAAATGCGCCTCCAGGAACCACAAGTTCTTATCCAGCCGGTGCGATATATCCTGCAGGATGTTGGACGTAGTCTCATCCTGTCTCTCGCTCGCCGTATCGACCGCAGACCGCGTTGTCTCCGCCAGGCTTGCATATCGGATCGCCAGCACCTCCACGCTCTGCATCGACGTCACCGGGCTGCCCGGGAACTCCGGCAGCCGCGACGATTGCGCTGCCATGCGCGTCGTCCCCATCGCCACGCCGCCTAGCGCCGTCACGCGTTCCGCAACCGTGTCCGAATCCGCCAGGAGTTCCTCCGCCAGCTCATCATAGAGCTTGTGCAGCTGGAAGAACTCCTCGCCCTTCACGTTCCAATGCGCCTGTTTGGTCTGGCTGTAGAGGTCGAACATATCCGCAAGCTGCTGGTTGAGCAGCGACATCATCTCTTCGCGTACCGGTGCCGGAATGTCGATCCGGGTCTCGATTTTCTGCTTCATCTTCGGGGTAGTCGCCATAACTATTCCTTTCCTTGTGGGGTTCACACTAGTCTTGCCGTTTACGCCGCCCTTAATGCCTTCCTGCTTTAACGACCCACCCCCGTCCCTGTCACACTCCAATTCCCGCCGCCTGGGCGCAAACAAAAAGGGCTTCCCCCCGAAGCCCTTCATCATCTCATCGGCGCTTTCTTCTTTCCGCCTTCCCGCCTCACTGATTACCGTTCCCCCCGCCCTCTCTCCACCATGACCTATTAACCCTTCTCCATTCTCTCTAACTGATCACTGTTCACTTTTCTCTAACTGGTTACTGATCACTGGTAACTGTTCCCTGCCAACCGTCAACCGCCCCCCCATACAGCTTCCGATGCACGATGCTCAACGCCCTCACCTGCTCCGCCGCGTGATACGACGACCTCACCAGCGGCGCCGACTCCACCCACTTGAAGCCGATTTCCATGCCGTAGTTCTTCAATTCCACGAACTCCTCCATCGTGTAATACCGTGTAATGGGGAGGTGCTTCTTGCTCGGCTGCAGGTACTGGCCGATCGTCAGGATATCTACGCCCCACGAGCGCTGGTCCCGCATCACCGCCTTCACTTCATCCATCTCTTCGCCGAGCCCCACCATGATGCCCGACTTCGTCAGCACCTCCGGGTCGAGTTGGCGCGCGTGCGTCAGCGTGGCTGCCGCCCAGTCATAGCTGTCCTGCGGCTGCACCTGCTTGAACAGTCTCGGCACCGTCTCCACGTTGTGGTTCAGGATTTCCGGCCGCGCCTCCATCACGATCTTTAGCGCTTCCAGTGACCCCTTGAAGTCCGGTATCAGCACCTCAATGGAGCATCCTGGCAGTAGTTCCCGGATGCGCCGGATCACCATGGCAAAGATCGGCGCGCCGCCGTCCCTCCGGTCGTCCCGGTTGACGGAGGTGATCACCGCGTGCTTCAGTTCCATCGACTTCACGGCTTGGGCCACGCGTTCCGCCTCGCCCCAGTCCATCAGCCCCGGCTTGCCGTGCTTGATGTCGCAGAAGCCGCAGGTGCGCGTGCATACGTCGCCCAGCATCAGGAACGTCGCCGTCCCGGAGCCCCAGCATTCCCCCATGTTCGGGCACATCGCCTCTTCGCATACCGTGTGCAGCGCCTTCGACCGCATCAGCGTCTGAAGCCGTTCGTATGTTTCCCCCGAAGGCGCGCGTACCTTGATCCACTCCGGCCGCCGCAGCGGCCGCGTGTCCAGCACCTCAGGGCTAACTCGATCGCGTGTAGGATTAACTGTCATAATATCTCGTAAGGATCCTTGAACATCATCAATCTATCGGCCTTAACCAACCTCGTTGTCTATCTCTGCTTGCTCTTCTTGTCTTTTCTCTAATTATCTCTTCTCTAATTGTCTTCTCTCTAATTATCTTTTCTCTAATCGTCTCTTCTATAATTATCTCTTTTCCAATTATCTTCTCTCTTATTATCTTCCCATCAAATCATTTATCTGTGGTTCATCTGTGGTTGCATCGCGTTCACACCTTGCGCACCCGCAACCTCAGTCCCTGGATTCCGACAACCTCAATCGGATCCCCCTTACTGATAGCCGCCGAGCCCTGCATCGCCTCCGCCGTCCACAGCTCGGACTCCACCTGCACCTGTCCCGACAGCCCGATATCCGAGCGCGCCGTCCCCAGCTTCCCGATCAGGTTCGCAACCCCGCTTTGCAGCGGCACATGCTGGCTCCTCAAGGCGAAGGCCAGGATGCCCGCGAACATCACCCCGATCGCGATTCCCACGCCTACTACCAGCGGCACCGAGACCCTTTCAAATTGCGGCACGCCCGGGGAGTTGAACAAAACCAGTGCGCCCACAATGAACGAAGTCACGCCTGCCACCGTCAGCGCGCCGTGCGTCGCCGCCTTGATATCCAGGATGAAGAGCGCGAACGCCATGGCCATGAAGATCAGACCGAACCAATTCACCGGCAGCAGTCCCAGTCCGTAAATGGCGAGCGCCAGGCACGTTACGCCGATCAGCCCCGGCACCCACGCGCCCGGGTGCGTCAATTCCACCTGCAAGGCCAGCACCCCCACCGACAGCAGGATGAATACGATGTTCGAGTCGGTCAGCACCAGCAGGAGCTGTTCGATGGGTGTCATATCCACGGACTCGGTCGTTGCGTTGGTCGTCCGCAGCGTATGACTGCCGTTTGCCAGCGTCACCGTAAATCCGTTCAACTGCCTCACCACGTCGCTTACATTCGTCGCAATAAAGTCGATCAGGTGTGCTTGCAGCGCTTCCTTCGCCGACACCGCTTTGGCGTTATCGATCATATCCTGTGCCAGTTGCGTTGCGGTCGGCCCGCGCCGCTCCACCAGCGGCCGGATGGTCGCTTTCATGATCTCGCTGACTTTTGCCTTCTCGGTCGTGCTCAGGTCCGTGCCCCCCGAGCTCACCGGGCTCGATGCGCCGATTGCTGCCTCCGGTGCCATCACAGCCACGTGTCCCGCCATCGTCACCAGCGCGCCGGCGCTGCCCGCCATCGCGCCGTTCGGTGACACATAGATGACCACCGGTACCGTGCTCGCCCGGATGGCCTGGATGATCTTATCCAGGCTGCCCAGGTCCCCTCCTGGTGTATTCAGTTGGATGATTAATGCTTCAGCGCCGCGTTGCTCCGCCGTTTGGATCCCCCGTTGGATGTAGTCTTGCATCGCGGGCTCGATCGGCCCGTTCGCATTCATGACAAGGATCAGTGGCTGGTTGCTCTGGGCATGCACTCCCCGCAGGCTCAGGAACGCCATCCCCACCAATACCAGTAAGAACCCAATTCTTTTCATGGCGCCTCCGCCTGTCATTATAACGCCGAAAAAAGCAGGGGCATTGCTACCGTCCGTCGCACCTCCCAGACCCGAAAATCTGCTTAAGCGGTGAAGCCCACAGGCTGAGCCTCATTCCCTTAGGATGGTGCGACGGACCTTCGATTGCAACCGTCCGTCGCACCTCCCAGACCGGTAAATCTGCTTAAGCGGTGAGGCCCACATGGCTGAGCCTCATTCCCCTGGGATGGTGCGACGGACCCTCGAGCCTTTGCCAAATTCATCGGCGCCGCGTATCGTCGCTCAGTCGGCTGGCTTCGTAATTCTAGCCGGCGCCGTGCGGCTGGTTCCGGCGATCTGCCTCAGTTCGGGGAGCCGTCATTTGTCCATGAGCGATTTGTCGTAACCAATCCCCCCAACTCGTTGTACTGATAACTGGTAACCGATAACTGATAACTGATAACTGAATACTGGTAACTGATCCTCCCGGCCTATTCACCCCATCGTTCAGCAGATTGCCACTATCATCCCAGGCGCTAGAACTGCCCCTCCAGGTACGCTCGTGTCCGTTGATGTTGCGGATTGTTGAACACGTCCTTCGCCGGCCCCGCCTCCACCACCTCCCCCAGGTACATATACGCCACGTAATCCGCCAGTCGCTTCGCCTGGCGCAGCGTGTGGGTCACGATCACCGTGGTGTAATCCTTCTTCAGGTCCAGCAGCCGGCTTTCGATGTTCTGCGAAGAGATCGGGTCCAGCGCGGACGTGGGCTCATCCCCCAGGATGATTTCCGGTTCCACTGCCAGCCCCCGCGCCAGGCACAGTCTCTGCTGTTGTCCGATGGATAGGCTCGTCGCCGGGTCGTGCAGCCGTTTCTGCACCTCTTCCCACAGGCCCGCGATCTCCAGGTAATGCCTCACCGCCGCCTTGTATTCCTTCCGGTTCTTCTTCATCCGGTGGATGTTCATCCCGTACACCACGTTATCGTAGATCGACATCGGCAGCGGCGACGGTCGCTGGGCCAGCAGGCCCACCCGTTTCCGCACTTCGGTCTCATCCACCTCGCTCGCATAAATGTCCTGCCCGTCGATGATCACCTGCCCCGTGATCCGTGTCCCATCGGTCAATTCCAGGAACCGGTTCAGCGTCTTGAGCAGTGTGCTCTTGCCGCAGCCCGAGGGCCCCATGATCACCGTGACCTGCTTCTTGGGGATCAGCAGGTTCACGTCCTTCAGGGCTTGCACTTTGCCATAGAAGGCGTTCAGTTGCCGCACTTCGATGTGCGTCTCCGTGTTGGCATACGCAGCACTCTGGGCCTTCTGCGTGGGTACGTTCAGATCGCTGACGTTAGTTTGAGCATTCATGCGCATTTAGCCTATTTTACTGTGTACCGGTTCAGCCGTCCCGAGATCCAGCGCGAGCCCAGGCTGATGATCAGAACGATGATGGTCAGGATCAGCGCCGAGGCATACCCTCGGTCCTGCACTTCCTTGTACGGCGTAGCCAGTTGAAAGAATACCGCCAGCGGCAGCGAGGCCGTCGGTCGCATCAGGGATGTGGGGATGCGGTCCGTATATCCTGCCGTGAACAGCACCGAGGCCGCATCGCCGATCCCGCGTCCGAATGCCAGCAGGATCGCCGTCACAATTCCCGGCAGCATCTGCTTAGTCACCACTCGCAGCGCCACTTCCAATTTCGTCGAGCCCAGCGCCAGTGCCGCTTGTTCCAGGTCCTTCGGCATCAGCTGGAGTACTTCATCCATCGCCCGCACCATGATCGGTAGTTCGAGCAGCGACAGCACGATGATCCCCGCCAGCAGCGATGCCCGCAGTCCGAGCGCCAGCATCAGCGCAAAGCCGAACGCTCCGTATACGATGGACGGGATGCCCCACAGCACATCCAGCGCCAGCCGCACGTAGTGCCCCCACTTCGAATCACCCAGGTATGTTTGCAGGTACAGCGCGATCGGCAGGCTGAAGATCAGCGCCAGCAGTGTGCCGCCGCCCGCCAGATACAGCGAGCCGATGATGGCGTTCAGCACGCCGCCCTCTTTGCCCATGTAGTAGCCGCCCTTGGGGCTTTGCGTGACCATGTTCCACGTCAGCGCCGGCAGGCCCTTGATGATGATCGTCCACAGGATAAATCCCAGGCTTGCCGTAACGACCACAAAGGCGCTGATCATGAGGCGCTTTCATGATGGCCTCAGCAATGTGCCGCCGTGCCCATCGGTTGCGGATCATGACATTTTCCTTCCGAGCATACGCTGGAGCACAAGCCTCGAGATAATGTTGAAGATCAGGATGACCACCAGCAGCACCAGCGCCGCGCCCAGCAATGCCGAATCATACAGCGGTATCGACATCATGTCTCCGTAGTTGTTGGCGATCAGCGCCGGTAGGGGATAGGCGGCGTCGAAAATGGAGGTCGGCACCTTCGGCACGTTGCCCACCACCATCAGCACGGCGATGGTTTCACCCAGGGCGCGCGAGGCCCCCAGCACCACAGCCGCCACGATGCCCGGCATCACTCGCGGGATCACGATGTTGCGGATGGTCTGCCACCGCGTCGCGCCCACCGCCAGCGAGGCATGCCGCAGATCGTTCGGCACCGCTGCCAGGATTTCATACACCACCGAAATGATGAGCGGCGCGATCATCACCGCCAGCACGATTCCACCGGTCAGGATTCCGAACCCGGTCGGCTGGTGTACGGCGAAGATCGGGATTGAATTAAGCCATCGTTTGGAGAAGGGCGCCACGACGCTTTGTACAAAAGGCACGATTGCCAGTAGCCCCCATACCCCATATACCACCGGCGGGATGGCTGCCAGCAGGTCGAGCACCGGCTTGGCAACCGAGCGCGTCACCGATTTGGCATACTCCGACAGATAGATCGCCACAAGCAGGCACGGCGGCACAGATAACAAAACCCCTACTACCGTAACCCATGCCGTGCCCGTGATGAAGGGCCAGAATCCGAACGAGCCTTCATCCGGCTTCCACACCACGCCGAAAATTGTATCCAGCAGCGGGTGCACGCGGATAATGGGCCACGCTCGCACCATCAGCGCCGCCGTGATGACGATGATCAGCAGCACCGGCAGCAATGTGATGGTCGAAAACGTTCGGCGGGCCGTCTGGTCTTCTCGGATCCGCCTACTGGAAGAAGGCCGGTTTTTGAGCCGGCCTTCTTTAGGTATCGCTATCTCGGAACGGAATACCTGCTTTTCGTTCTTCATCACTACTTAGCTCACCTTAGAGAGTGTTTCTTACAGAGTACTGCGTAATTATCTACAGGGTACTGCGTAGCAATCTAAACGAATATTGCTTTCTGCCTTGCTTCCGGTACGACTGTTCAGAGATATGGGTAAGAGTGTTTTCTGCCGTGCTACCGTTACGACCTATCTCGAAATTCGTGCTCCAGTGCGTCCCTTCCCCTTTAGGGGAGGGTCGGGGTAGGGTCTTGCGAGTAAATTGAACCATTCTACTTAGGCCAGTACATCCCGCAGGTTCCCGTAAGTCAAGCCATGCTTCACACCCTGTCATTGTCGTAGCGAAGTTCGGCAGCCAGGCCTGATAAGTCCCGCTTCCCGTAAGTCAAGCCGTACTCACACTCGTCGATTGCGAGCCGTACTTTGGCAAGGAAGCAATCTCGCTCTTGTACCACTTAACCTGCGGGACGGTGCGAAACATCACTACTTAAGTTTTGCTAAAGAACTCCGTCTGTTGGTCGGCTGTTAGCGGCACATATCCGGCCTGGTCCAGCAGCTTCTGCCCATCGGTCAGTATCCACTGCATGAAGGCCAGCACAATTCCACTCGGCTTGCCCTTCGTCGCCAGGTTCTCGAAGCGGGCCGGTGGGGATGGATAGGTCGAGTCCGCTATGACTTTTACAGCCTCATCCTTTGTTTGGTAGTACTCGTTTGGGTCAGCTTTGCCGTTGCCATTGATGTCGATCGGAGGCACGACCAAGCCTGGCACAAGTTTACCACTTGTAACATCGAACACGCTGTTCAGGTTGCTGAACCCAATGCCGAGCGCGTCTTTTCCGACCGTATCGACCAGCGCCGGCTCACCGTTCACGCCGATGCCCTGGATATCCGCTTGCACCTTCCCGCCCGAGAACAGCGCCCATTGGTCCGCTGCCCCTGCCGAATCGGATCGGGTGTACACGTGGATCTCGTCCTTCACCTCGGGCTTTCCAACTACCTCACCCCAGGTCTTGATCTCGCCGGTAATGAAGATCTTATTGAACGTCTCCTTGCTGATTCCCTTTGCGATCAGGTCCGCTGCTACAGGATTATTCTGGCTGACCACCGGGAAGACGGCGTCTTTGGCAACCGGCACCCAGAATGCGCCTTTTGCCTCTTCCTCAGGCTTAACGCTGCGGGAGATCATGCCGATATCCACGGCGCCTGCCAGCGTATCGGTCATGCCTTTTCCCGCACCGCCGCCCTGCACATCGAACTGTACATCCGGGTGCAGCTTGGTGAATTCGTCCGCCCACACGGTCATCATGGGGTAGAGGGCGAACGCCCCTGAAACGGTGATCGTCCCGCTCAGCTTCTGATCGCCAGGTGCTGCCGTCGCGGCCGGAGCGCTGCTCCCGCACGCGCTCGAGCACGAGAGATGTCAGGATTATTACAGAGAAGAGGGTCAGGCTGGACTTTCGCATGTTTTCTCCTATGTTTGTTTGGACGCTTGTCTAAATAAGAACAGATAAGTCTTTCGGAATGGGCCTAGGCAGCGGCTGCCAATCTCCCTCTCCATTTTCGTCTCCGTTGGAACCTGGTGCCGCCCACATGAAGAAAAATGGGGATCGCGAAGCACATAATCCCCGCCTTAGGGGACATCAGTCCCCGCACTTGTCGGAGCGAAGTCGTAGCGAAGCGGAGATCCCGCCGGAGGCGGGGCGGAGACATCATCCCCGTACTTTGGGGATATCATCCCCGCTTTTGGGGACACCGTCCCCGATGTTGGGGATCCCGCTCAGCGGGAGGACAAGTCCCGACTTCTTGGGGGATCCGGAGCGCAGTCGGAGCGAAGGCGGGGCGGAGGTGGCCGGGGTGGGGCTGCTATCGAGATGGGCACTATCGAATGTCTTTTCTGCTTTTATCTAGCTGGTCCAACAATGGTTTCGGTAATCCGCCGTTGCCACTAAGGTAATCTTCCCACATCCTGTATGATAAAGTCTATAACACAAGTAGGCTTTCGGCCCGTGAAAGATGACCGCTGCAGCGGTCATACCCTCGATTACGGGTTGCTAAGAATGCTTCGGGCCGTATCGACACGCTGGGTGACGTCTGCCAGCGATGTGCCGTCTAGTAGGTCTGCAATGGCGTTTCGCACATCGCTCATTACTAGGCGTAGACCACACGTCTCCTCATCCGGGCAGCCGCACGGCTCGTAAGCCATCTGGCTCACGCACTTCACCGGGGCTAACGGCCCGTCCAGGACGCGCACAATACTGCCCAGGCTGATCTCGCTCGCTGCCCGCGCCAGGTGATACCCTCCGCCGACGCCCATCTTGCTGTGCAGCAGGCCGGCGTTCTTCAGCGCCAGCAGGATCTGCTCGAGGAATTTCGCCGGGATCTGCTCGTGCTGCGAAATTTCCTTGATCTGCACCGTGCAAGGATGTCCGTCCGGGCCGGGGGTAGCCAGCATGATCATTGCCCGTAGACCGTATTCACCGCGTTTAGAGAGTTGCATAATCTAATAAGTCTATTGATATACTAGACTTTCCATTCGCACTATAATTCAGCCACTGAATTTTGTCAAGATAAACCCCCTCTTCCCCCATTCTCCCCTGCTCCACGATCTATTCTCTAATTCTCTAATTCTCTATTCTCTATTCTCTATTCTCTGTTCTTTATGATCTATTCTCTATGACCCATGATTCCTCCCTCTCATTTTGTTCCTCATTGAATTACTTACAGCGCGCGATTCCCCGTCGCTTACCCATCCTCATCCTTCCCCTCGATCAGCTCCACCATTTCCGGCTCCTTCAGCGCCTCCAATCATGTCCTTCGTCTTCATGATGATCGCCGTCCCGCGTACCCCCGAGCCCAGCGAGACTTCCTCCTGCTTGAGCAGGCTCGGGTCCACCAACACCCGCACCGCCCGCCTCACCCCAAACGGGGACACCGCTCCCACGCGGTAGCCCGTGACCTCCAGCACCTCCGCCTCGCTCGCCATGGTCAGCCGTGATTGCCCCATGTATTTGCGCAGCCTCTTCCATGAGATCTGAGCTCTTCCTCCTACCAGCGCCATCGCATACTGCTCCTCCCCCAGTCTGAACAGGATGCTTCGCACCACTTGCTCGGGCTGTTCTCCCCGCTCCTCCGCGGCCTGCTCCAGCGACTCCACCGGCCCCGCATGTCGGAACACGCTGTGCGCTACCCCCATCTCCTCTAATGCAGCACTTGCCGGCGGCTTCTCATCCATTCATGCCCTCGACCAATAAGCAGTGCTGGCGTGCGCGCTTCATCATCTTTGTCCTTTTATCCTGTTCATCTTTGCTTATCTCTGGTTCAAGAATTCACTTCATTTCGTCTTCGGCTCGTAATCGCACAGCGAGCGCACTGGGCAGTGGGGGCAGTCCGGCTTCCGCGGGTGACACACCTCGCGCCCCAGCCGGATGAGGTTAAGATGCGCCGCGTAATAACTCTCCGGCTTGAAAAGCTTTTCCAAATATACGTGCGCTTGCTCCACGTTCATCTTCATGGGTCGTAATCCGATACGTCCCGTCACGCGGTAAATGTGCGTATCCACCGGGAAGGCCGGTCGGTCGAGCGAGAACTGCAGCACGATCGCCGCTGTCTTCGGCCCCACCCCATGAAACTTAGTCAGCCAGCTGCGCGCCTCTTCCAGTGGCATATCCTTCAGGAATGCTAGATCCAGGTTTCCCCGTTCTGCCGTGATCTCGCGTAGCACGTTCTGTATGCGTGGACCCTTCTGGTTTGCCAGCCCCGCTGTCCGGATTGACTCGATGACGTCCGCCGTCTTTGCGTCGCGCACGCTTTCCCAGGTTCGGGAAGCGTGCACTTAATGCAGTGAATGCCCGATCCCGGTTGATGTCATTCGTATTCTGGGAAAGGATCGTAGAAACCAGCTCATCGACCGGCGCCAGCGGAGTCCGCCACGTTGGCTCGCCGAACGCCTCGAGCAGCTTTTCGTGGATCTTCTGCGCACGCCTTTGCAGCCGCAGATCGGTCGCGCGTTGTGGATCACTGATTGTCGCGGTCATCGCCTGCGGGACCTTCTCCTGAGCTTGGCAACCTGCATTTCCGCTTGGCTCGGTCCGCTAATCTCAATTCGCCTTTTCGAGACTGAAGACCGGCCTTGATTGCCCCACAACGATAGCACGATGGTTCTTGATTGGCAGCGACGGGCCGAAGTCAGCCAGCTCTTGCAGTTGCGCCGCTCCTAACGCCTCGATCTGCCGCAGGATTTCCAGCGTTACCGCCGGCCGCACACGGTTCAGCGGCTCCACGTTGATTGTGCGAAATAGTAGATCCCCATCCGAAACCTTCAATGTGATGCCCACTCCCGGCGAACCGGCTCCCAGCACGCCCGGCATGATGCCGATTGCCTGAAAGCCTTCCGCTCCGCGCTTGCAGACGATATTGCCTTTGCCGGTTTGCATCAGGCGGCAGTCAAACTCGTTGTGCCCGCTGACCATCTCCGGGTACGCCGTCATGGCAGATGTGATCGATTTGCACGCCTGCTCCCGCGCTTCGCTGACATCCTGAGGATCGCAGAGCCGCGCAAAAGCCAGCGCGGAGTTATAGAGTGGGGTCGCGAAGGTCGGTGCGGAGCACCCATCTATTTCCACATCCACCTTCTCCCTTGGATAATTGCACATTTCTGCAAAGGCACTCAGTATGTCCTGCTGGATCTCATGCTTCGGGTCGAGATAAGTATCCAGGCGCAGGCCGCGCATCTTTGCATGTGCAAGCATGCCGCTGTGTTTACCGGAGCAGTTGTTACGGTTGGGAGTTGGCGCTTCGTTGCGCGCGATCAACGCTTTGTAGGCCGCGGCATCTCCGGGCATATGGACGCCGCATTGCAGGTCGCTCTCTCGGATGCCCGCCTTCGACTGGATGCTCTCTGCGGTTCGCACGTGCTCATCCGACCCTTCATGCGAAGAGCATATCAGCGCCTGTTCCTTCTTCGTCAGGCCGAATTTTTCCGGCCCGCCTCGCTCGAAGAACGGCAGTGCCTGGAATGGTTTGGATGACGATCGTAGGAAAGCGATTGTGTTCGCATTACCATACGAGTACAGCAGCTTCCCCAATGAATCCACCACAGCGATCGCGCCGAAATGAACCAATTTGACCGTCTGCCCACGCGTCAATTCGAGCAAGGGAAGGAAGGGGCCGCTCATATACTCCTAAGTCAGGCTCTCAAGAACATCTTGTGCCCTGGTCCGCCTGGCGCTTATTTTCTAGCGCTCTCGGAGCCGCACTATTCCTCGGCGGAAGCGCCCATACGATAATGCCGCGCGTAATAATGCCGCAATCCATAGCGCATGCGCTGTATATATTGCTTGCGGCGGGCAGCAGAAGACTTGAATTTGGCCAGGAAAGGCTCGATGAGCTTCTCGGTCGCATCGGGCGAGCTTCCTCTCTTAGCCATCTTCTCCAGACGATCGTGGATCTGCTTGATCAATTCCGCCTGTGCCTTGATGGCCGCCGCCTGAACGGTGCCGCCCCGCCCGCTGACAAAGGTGAAGCCGCGATACTCCGGGCCCATTAGAACGTCCAAGGCTTCGATCCAGGCCGGTAGGTCCGCGTGCGCCAAAAACGGAGGCTGATTCTTGGGTACCAGGTCGCCGATGAATACCACGGATTCTGCTCGTAGGATCACCCACATGGCGCCCGTCGTGGGCCCAGCGTGGTATTCGAGATCCACAGGCGTGTCCCCCCAGTGCAACGAGAGTTGATCGGTGAAAGAGATCTCCGGCGGTGCCCAGCGCACAGTTCCTAATCCGGGGATCGTTTCCCAATCTGCACCCGTTTCCGTACCCTGCGCCTTGAATGTCGTCGGACGAAGACGGAAGACTTGTGCTGTTTTTTCCTGTGCTACCACCGTGCAGTCCATCGCCCGCGCTCCGAGTGTCCGGTCGGGATGCGCGTCAAGGTTGACCAGAAGCCGTTCCGGGCCTCCGCTCAGGCTCATCAGGGCCGCGCGCCATGACCGGCTATCCTCAGGCGAAGGCGGTGCATCCACCTGGATAAGTCCGCGCGCCTGTTGGATGACTCCCAGGGTCACTCCGAGATAATGATCTTCTATGTAGACGTTATCAGCTATGGATTGCATGAAGTCTCCCGCACAGACAAGACTATCCACCTCTTGCACGCCGCTTTATCGACCGTGGCAACTGAGAAGCGCACGGCCCATTGTACCCTCAATCCTTCGTAGACTTCATAGGTAGCGTGAACAGGAAGGTCGAGCCCTTGCCCTCTTCGCTTTCGATCCGGATGCTGCCTCCATGTGCCTGTACCGCCGTTCGACAAAATGCCAGTCCGATACCCAGCCCCGCGGGCCGGTGTCCCCCGGCGTTGATGCGGGCGAACTTCTCAAAGATACGCTTCTGGTCAGAGGCTGGAATCCCCGGGCCCCGATCCTCCACCCAGAACCGCACCGCTCCATCGTCCTCCTCCGCCCCGATCTTGATCGTCGTATCTGCCTTTGAATACTTAATGGCATTTTCCAATAGGTTGATCAGTACCCGTCGGATCATGTCCGAATCCACCCACATGTGCGGCAAAGGTTCCGCAATGTTGATCTCGACCGTCTGGCGGCGCCCCTTGGATGCCGGAGCGACATCATTCACCGCCGCCTGAATTAGATCCTCTGCCCGCACCTCTGATTTTTCCGCGATGCTTTGCCCCGATTCGAGCCGGTTGATATCCAGCAGCGAGTCGAGTAGCCTCTGGATCCGATCTGTGGAGTGCGCCGCGACCTTCAACACCGACACGGCAGCTTCATTTTCCTCCCCAATAAGGTTCCCCAGCACACCCAGGCTGGAGACGATATTTCCCAGCGGCGACCGCACGTCGTGGTAGATCATGGAAGTCAGATCTTCGCGCAGCGCATCCAGCTCCTTGCGCGCCGTTATATCGTGCAGCGTCCATTGGATCGAATTCGGCGTCCTCGAATTCCACTCTCCGCACATGGACTTCGATTGGTACTTTCTCCGCGTCGGCTTTGTGCAGCATGGATTCATAAGTGATCGCGGCCTCGTCACGCAGGTTCTCGAATTCCAGTCCCACCCTGTTCCAGTTTACCTGGTGGAGTTGGTCCAGGCTCATGTAGCGTAATTGCTCCGCGTCATATCCGCTCATGCGCAGCGCCTCGCGATTTGCCTCGGTGACCCTTCCTTCCCAATCGGTGATGAAGATCGGGTCGAAGCTTTCTTCGAACAGCTCCCGATACCGTTCGTGCGCGTTCTGTAGCTTTTCGAACAACTCAGCATTGCTGATGGTCGTGCCGGCCAGCCCTCCCAATCCCGTCATGACCGTCAGCGCATCCGCGTCAAAGCTCTGGGATACAGGATTGATGGCCTCCAGCACGCCGAGGATCTTGCCTTGCGCCTGGATCGGGGCGATGACAATTGCCCTGGCCTCGATCCCCGAAAAACGATCTATATCTGTGTAGCGCTTTTCGTCCGCTGTGTTGGGGATCACAATGCCATGGCCCTCCCGCACCACATCTCCGGCTAAACCGTTCCCGCCCGGTACATGCCGCTCGATGATATTGCCGGCGTTTTGTCCTGCTGCTGCGCGGAAGACGATATTGCGCTCTGGCCCTTCCACCAGCCCTAGCGCGGCTGTCTCTACCTGCATGGCCTGGATCGTCTGATTGAGCACCCGCTGCCAAACCTCGTGCAGGTCCAGTGAGGAGTTGATGGCTGCCGCGCCGTCTGCGAGCGCAGTCATAATGCGCGCCTGCCGTGAGCTTTCCGTGTACAACCTGGCATTAAGCACCGCGATGCTGGCCTGGTCTGCGATTGCCTGCATCAACTCCAGATGTTCGGGGCCAAACGCATTCGGGGCAGGGTGCACCAGTGTGAGCACACCCACGAGCCGTTCGCGTGCCAGCAGCGGTACGCACAGGGCGGACTTGGAGCCGCTTGCCGTTGTGGCATCGTCCGGCCTGCGCAGCCAGCGCTCGTCTTTATTTGTGTCGGGTACAAGCGCCGCCTTGCGATGGCGGACAACCCAGCCCGCAAGTCCGTGATCGACTGTCTCCTTTAGCTGTCGGATCGTATGTTCATGAAGGCTCTTGCCGTACACAATGGTGGCGTCCACCGGCTTGCCCGCATCATCCAGCACAACAATGCTGCCGCGTTCGCCGCCGACATGTTGCATGGCGGCCTGAATCAATCGATGCAGCACGGTTCGCAGATCCAGGGCCGCCGCAACTTCCCGGTTAACCTGGATGAGCAGTTCCAGAAGCGCTCCACTTCCATTTTGCTTATCGCTCATTGAGTTTCGAAGCCCCCTCGGGCATTGGTTGAGGTTCGGAATTGGTTGATCCTCAGCGACTGAAGCTGGAAGTCTGGTCTATGAGTAAACAGGAATTTCAATTCGGATCTTCTCCGGCCCTTCGAGCCTTTACTATCAGGGTTTTGCATCGATTGGGCATGGATTTGGAATATTCACGGTCGTGGACCGGAAACTGAAGATATTTTAGCCCACTTCCTGTATTAAACAATACGCCTGATTACTCGGCCTGAATCCATCCTGCTCTGGCGGGCTCTGCCTCATGCGCTTCCATTCATAAGGGCATACTGCCTGCCCAATCGTCAACTTCTGGAAACCCTTCGTCGTTCCGGTTAGAATTGCCGCCATGCCACTTGATGTGAGCCGCATTCAGGCCCTGTGCTTCGACGTGGACGGCACGCTCAGTGATTCCGACGATGTGTATGCGCGGCAGTTTGCCACTTGGATCAAGCGCCTCTCCTTCATCTCCGGGCCTGAGAAGGTCGCCCGCCGGCTTGTTATGTGGCTCGAATCACCGGGCAATGGATTGATGAGCCTTGGCGACGCCTTGGGCCTGGATGCATTCGCTATTCCATTGATCAACTGGATGTACCGCCATGTTGGGAAAAAGCGCACCGAATACATGGTCGTACCGGGCGTTGCAGAGATGCTGCCCCGCCTCAAGCAGCGCTATCCTATGGCGGTTATCAGTGCACGCGATGAGACCAATACCATGGCCTTTCTCGAGGAGTGCGATCTCACACAAAACTTCAACGTGATCCTAACCGCTTTGAGCGCCCGGCACACGAAACCTTACCCTGATCCCATCCGGCTCGCCGCTAAGATGATGGGCGTTCCATCCGAGGCCTGTCTCATGATCGGCGATACCACTGTGGACATCCGTGCCGGCAGATCCGCTGGCGCACAGACCGTCGGCCTGTTGTGCGGCTTTGGCGAGGAACCAGAATTACGGCGGGTGGGTGCCGATCTCATTCTGGCGGCTACCTCTGATCTGGAAAAAGTACTTCTAAGCGACGCCTGAGCTTTCCGCTCCACCGGCTTTGGGGGACTACCAAATCGATCTATGGCGGCTCAATACCTCTCCCGCGCTCAAACAATACGACCATCCCATCTGAGATGACCTGCCGCGTTCCCTCGTCTAACGGTAGGCCTGCCCAGCTTTCGTCCGTGATCCCGAATTCGACCTCGAGCCCGTCCTCGTACCAGGCCCGCAGTGAAATGAGTTTCCCATAGTCTTCAACTTGCTGCCGCTGTACCTTTCCGAAGAGATGCACCCAGCTTCGATCCTGCAAATAATGGTCCGCCTTACTACTGACCACTACAAGATCCACATCGGATTCCATGGTCGCGGTATTTCTGGCCTCAGAACCGACTAGCGCCACGCCCACGATATCGTTCTGGCTCCGGACCCACTGCAAAAAGCTTTTAAGGAATGTCTCTGCACGAGCTGAGGGCATCTTTCCTGATCTTCATAATAACGGTAGGCAGCTATCACGAGCCGATATTCCATAGGTTGAGCGCGACGACCACATTCCAAGTCAGCATTGCGGCTAGGAACGCGTAGAAGACTATTCCCTTAAGCGCAAACGTGGGGATTGCCAATGCACACGTGATCCATGTGAACCGTGACAGTTTCTTCCAGCCATCGAGTTCCCGGAAGGACTTGGCGAACAGGATCATTGCTGGTATCAGCAGCAGCCCGAGCGTCAGGAATGATAGGTCGTGCAGGCGACCATGCCAGGTGACCGGCATGGTCGGATCCGGTGATTTGGTTGGATCAGTGGTGAAGGCCAGGCCCATCATGGCAACTCCCGCGCCGATCATCAGCATGGATCCGATTTGGCCAGTCCGATTCGGCAGCTCCTTCCGCAACCCTATCGCAAAAAGTGTCATGAACATACCGCTGAGGACGAACGTGCCCGTCATCACCCAGCCCAGCGGCCCGAGCGAAAGTCCGCTGGGCCAGTCGAAGGTCGGCCGCGTTACAGGATCCCAGCCAAGCGAGCGCATGAACCCGTATTGGGCAGTTGTAAGTGTCAGCAGGACAACCGCAAACAGCAGCGGGCCGGCTAGCCCCGCCGCCGCGGCCACCTTTCGCATCCTACCTCGCAAGCACAAGCAGAATGAGGCCGATCAGCCCCGGAAGCGCTTGCGTGTACAGGATCGAGCGCTTCGCGGTCAGGCCACCGAACACCCCTGCGATCACGACGCAAATCAGGAAGAACACCTTCGCCGCCAGCAACCCTGACCATAACCCCCAGATCAGGCCCGCCGCAAGAAAGCCATTGTAAAGGCCCTGGTTGGCCGCCAGCGTCGCGGACGCATCTGCAGCTGCTTGCGTCATGCCGAAGGTCTTGAGTCCGAAAGGTTTATTCCATAGGAACATTTCGAGTACCAGGAATCCAAGATGCAGAAGCGCGACGATACCGATCACCACATTTGCAATAGTTGACATGCTCGTCTCCTTGCAACCGGCGTTAAGCCGGTGCGGTCTCCCCCGGCCCCCGGAGGACTTTGGGAATGGATCGCGGAGCCAATATCCATAATATTAGCAGGATCACTCCGCCGGCGAAAAAGGGCACGGGCGCGCCAAGCCACTGGAACAGCGATCCATAGAAGAGCGGCGCAATGGCATTTGCCGCACTATAGAAGCCCGCCGAGATGCCAAGCATGCTGCCTACTTCGTTCTTTCCGGCTGCCTTGGTGATCAAGCTGTTGACCGCCGGATGTAGCACGCCTCCACCTAGCGCCGCGGGGAAGCTCGCGATCAGCAGCCAAACGATGCCAGACCAGCCCTTTGCAGCTTCGTTCGGGCAGGCTCACTTTGATGAGCTGTGGTAAGCCTTGGATTGCCGTGTGCCCCGCCAGGCTCTGCAGCACACGGGACCGGCTATACCATGGAACCGGCACCGCCGGCGTCAGCGATGTCCCGATCAGCCCGATTGCCAGGGCTGAGACGCCCAGGATAACAAGCCATCGGTCGCCTTTTTGGCGGGACCAGCGTCCGATCAGCACGCCCTGGATGACAACGATAAAAACGCCCGCCAGCGCAAAAAGGCCGGCTGTATCGGTCGCGTCCATGCCCAGCCGATTGAGTGTGAAGAGGGAAAAGAGCTGTTCGTATCCGCCGAAAGCGATCTGGTAAAAGAACATGATCAGCAAAAGGAATCCGATCGTCTGCCGCCCCAGGGCTTGACGCATGGCTCCAAAGTTGAACGGCGAGCGAAGCGAGCTTGCCTTCGCGTTGGTCTGTTCATCGCGCTGATGTGTCTCGCGAAACCAGAAGCTCGTCATCAGGATGGAGACCAGCGAAAAAGCCGCAGCTGTTAGTGCCACAGCCCGATAGTCCCCGCCGGACACGGCCAGTACGATATAAGCGACGATTGGCCCCAGGATGAAGCCCACGCCGAATGCCGCGCCGATCAACCCCAGTCCTTGGGTGCGGGTCTTTTCGCTTGTTGTATCGGCAATGGCCGCCTGCGCTGCCGAGATGTTTGCTCCGGATAGGCCGTCGACGATGCGAGAGACGAATAGCAGCCAGAGCATATTGGCGAACCCAAGCAGCACGAACCCGGCCAGAGTTCCCATCTGGCTTATGATCAGGATGGGCTTGCGTCCGAACCGGTCCGAGAGCCGGCCGAGTACCGGCGCGCCCAGGAACTGCATCATCGGGTACGTGGCCTGCAGGATGCCCACCATCAGCGGTGTGGCCCCGAAGCGGGCGGCAAACAGCGGCAGCAAGGGCACAATGATGGATAGACCCATCAGGTCGATGAGGACGATGACAAGGATCGGCAGGATGCGCCTGAAGTCCAGCTTCTCGTCGGGCGTTGTAGATGCTATGGATGCCATAATTGCCCTATGGTAGCATAATTGTATTCTCGTGTAGAATCGGGAAAGCTGATTTACAGTTGTTCAAACGTCGGATCGTCTCAGCCTCGACGCACTCTTCATGGGAGATTCCATGTCCTACGAAATGATCCTGACAGAAATACGCCGGCCTGTTGGCTTGGTGACCTTAGATCGTCCCCAGGTGAAGAACGCAATTAACGATCAATTGCTCCGTGAGCTAATGGATGCGCTCCAAGCGTTTGACCAGGACGAGAGGGTTGGCGCCATGGTGATAACCGGTAGCGAAAAGGCCTTTGCTGCTGGCGCAGACATCAAGGAGATGGCTGGCAAGAGCGCCGCGGAGATCAGGGACGCTAATTTCATTCCGGCATTTGCTCGTATCATGGCAGTTCGAAAGCCCGTCATTGCGGCCGTCTCCGGTTGGGCGCTCGGAGGCGGACTGGAGATCGCTTTATCCTGCGACATGATCGTTGCATCAGAGACCGCCAGGTTTGGACAGCCGGAGGTCACCATCGGTGTCATTCCCGGCGCTGGAGGCACACAGCGTCTCACCCATGCCGTCGGCAAGGCCCTTGCAATGGAGATGATCCTCAACAACCGGGTGCTGACTGCTCAGGAGGCTCTGCAATTTGGACTCGTCAACCGCGTGGTCGTCGTCGAGGCGTGCCTGCAGGAAGCTCTCAAATTGGCAGAAGAAATTGCCGGCCGCGCGCCCCTGGCGGTGCGCGCCGCGAAAAGCATGATCAACGAGGCATTTGAGCGCACTCTCAGTGACGGGCTTTCTCAGGAGCGCCAGGAGTTCTACAGCTTGTTCGAGACACAGGATCAAAAAGAGGGCATGCGGGCATTCGTCGAGAAGCGCCAGCCCCACTGGAAGGGGATCTAAGTTGGCCGACGCGCTTGCCAAAACGGTTCGGCCCTCAGCCGTGAGCACCGTTACGTTCACCGACCTGCGGACGGCGCTCTTTAAGCTTGGGCTCTCTCACATGCCCGTCATTGCCCATGCTTCTCTTAGCGCTTTTGGAGAGGTCATCGGCGGCGCCGATGCATTGCTGCGCGCCGTGCTCAATTCGGTATGGGCCCTCGTCATGCCCACCTTTACGTATGCAACCATGATCACGCCGCAGGTCGGCCCGCCGAACAACGGTATCACGTACGGTGCCGAGGTCGATCTAAATTTGATGGCCGAGCCCTTCAAGCCTGACCTGCGAGCTGACAGGCAGATGGGCATCGTACCCGAGACCCTCCGTCACCAGTCCCGCGCCCGCCGCACTGCCCACCCGATCCAATCTTTTGCGGGCATCTACGCGGACAAATTCCTGGCAGCCCAGACCCTTCAAAACCCTTTGGGGCCTATTGGTGCCCTGGCCGAGGCCGATGCTTGGGTCCTGCTCCTTGGAGTGGATCATACGGTCAATACCAGCATCCATTATGCCGAGAAGCTCGCCGGACGCAGGCAATTCACTCGTTGGGCGCTGCTTCCAGACCGCATTGTGGAGTGCCCCGGTTTCCCCGGTGATTCAGCCGGCTTTGACGCGATCGCCCCCGACATGCTTCCCCTTACCCGGATCGTCAAGGCCGGAGACGCTACCATTCAGGCTATGCCGCTGCGAGGATTGATTCAGATCGTATCGGACCGCCTCAAGGCAGATCCGCTGGCCCTTCTTTGCCAGCGGGCAGACTGTCCGCGTTGCAATGCAGTTCGGGATTCCGTGTCCGCCGGTTTGCCCAACCCGGGCTAAGTTTCCGCGCTAATTAGACGCCAGTCTGCGTTTCTCTTCCATTCGGAAGATGTCCGGGTAATCAACCACCAGCCCGTCCTCATCCACTTTTAGTTCCGCTGTGAAGCCGCTTTTCAGGCTTTCGTATCGATACACGCTCCCCTCCGGACTCCTCGCCAGGCAGGTGTATCGCTGCTCGAACTTCGACACGATGAGCCCCGGCAGCCCAATGTAGACGACCGCGATTTCCCTTGATTTACCGGTCTTCAATTTCAATCGCTGAATGGGCAGCGTATTCGTGAACGGCGTGATCATGATATCCACATCCATGCACCCGTCCAACGCCTCCAGTAGATGATTCTCATCGTCTGACCAACGGTTACCTTTCCCCCGGACTAACGTCACCGCGTGGTTGAGTAGCAGATCCTCTATTCGGAGCCTCTGCACATTCCAGCCTGCGTCGCAGTCCAGTTGGTAATGGATCCGGTAGGTCGTGCTGTCGATCTCACCAACCGAGAGGCTGTCTGCGTGGATTCCGTCCTCCATGCTCAATATCAAGTGCTCGGAGCCGGCTTCCACAAGTTGTCGCCACAGCACTTCCAATTTCGTCTTTGCATGGTTCATACTGTGCCTCGATCACGCCGCAAAAACCTGCAATAGCTCCACTTGCGCTTTGGGTGAGATTGTCAGGGCATGATCCCGGATTTCCTCCAGGTGATGCTGTATCTCTTCCGTGGTGATCCCCGCCGGCGCATACACAGTGAAGACTGCGTTCCGCGTCCCGCCGGTGATTTGCGTGCGTTGATCCGGCCCGTAAAGAATATTCGAAATGATGCCTTCGCTATCAAGGATCATCATATCCCCGGCCTTGGGCGTTTGCAGTTCCCCTCTTAGTGATGTGTAACTTTCAGTACCTTTCGCTACATCCAGCAAAAGTGGCAAATGCACGGTGTCCAGGTCGTGGCCGGCCGTGAGCAGCATGTTGTTCATTTCAGCCATGAACATGGCTTCCACAAGCGCCGCCACGGATGGAATGGATTTGCCTTTGAAGAGGATGGACTCAAGTTGGAGTTGGACGTGATAGGTTTTCTTGAAACGTCGGTAGTAAGCGTCGTATGCCTGCAGAACAGGATGGCGCAGCAGGGCCGCGCGGTCCTGCCCGGCAAAGCGGGCGCGCAGTTCATTCTCCAACGCAGCCTTGCGCTTTTCCAACTCTGCATCGTGCGCCGGATTGGCTGCCTCGCGCAGGACGAGCACGCCCGCATGCGCCTCCGGATACGCTGCCTTCCAGGACTCAGTTACTTGAAACATGAACGATTAAGCCGCATTGGAACATGGATTTGCTAACGTATCACGGCTGCAACAGTACGCCCGCTGATTCCTGACCCGGCTGTTTGTACCTGCCGGACTCCAGCGGCAGGAGTCCGGGCGCTGACGTCAGCCTCACGCGCTTGTCTCGGAAACTTGCTTACTGGAACGTGATCTCTTCCACTCGCCAGCTTTCTTCCCCCACCAGCTTTTGCAGCCGAGCCAGCATTTCCGGGCAGATACGGGTCGTGTCGTTTGGAAAATCGATCAAGTGGCCCTTGCCGCCTTCGAAGATCTGGAAGCTGAAGCGATCATTTCCGTGGAACGAGATCAGGGTTCCATACAGTGTCTTGATGCGGAGCTTGTCGCGGTCCCTGTCTCCCATGGAGCGCAGCATTACAGTGATCTGCTTGGGTGGATGGTCCAGCTCCTTTTGTTCCTCTGCCAGCGGCACGTAAAGTGACGGCAGCGCCGCCGGCTCGAACTTCGCGGATGGAACCGCGCGTAGTGGAATGCTGGGCCCCGCCACATTCATCGGGCTGTCCTCGCGCCGCGGTTCGAACGGCTGCTTCTCACTCGGCGGTTCTGGCTCAGGTGGTTTTTCCAGGCTCACAAGCGGCGGCCATTCGACCGGCTTGTTATCGGGCTTCGGCTCCGGGCGTGCAGCGATCACCGCGTTCTCGAAAGATGGCTGCCATTCCGATTCCCATCCGGCGGGGAAATTATCAGGCGGTGGGGGCATGCCGTTGAGGTTCCAGCCGTCGGGCTCCGCGCTGGGCGCGTCCATGATTGCGGTTGCCACCGCGAACTCCTTGGAGGGCGCTGTCGAGTACCTGGCCGTCGGCTCGGCGGTCCTGGTCGATGCGGTCGTCTTGTTCGCTGGCTGGATGACCTCTGGCGATGCCACGGGCACGTCTAGCAGCGCTTCTTCAGCCGTCATGGTCAACTTGATTTCCGTGCGGATCCCATCCACCAGGATTTTGGGCGGGGTGTTGCTCGTGTCGACTTTCCCTTCCACGATGATGATCTGCCCGACAACCAATTGATCCTGGGTCTTTTCCCATGTGCGCGGGAAAAGCACCAGCTCGATATTGCCCTGGATGTCTTCGATGGTCGCAAACCCCATCGGCTTGCCGGTCTTCGTCACATAAGGCCGTACGATAGTAATAAGCCCCGCCACCCGAACCTTCTCCTGGTGCTGTGCTTCGCTGAGTTGCCCGGAGAAATACGTTACGATTTTTGCGAAGGTCTGCATGAACGGGGTCAGCGGGTGATCGGAAATGTAAAGTCCAATGAGCTCGCGTTCCCAGTTCAGCATCTCGCGCTTGTCTACGTTATTTACATCCGGGAGCGAGATGGTCTCTTCCACGCCAGTGCCCGCGCCGAACAGGCTCAATTGGCCCGCTTCGGCGGCACGCGCATGATTGCTGCTGATCGCGATCACCCGGTCCACCGCAGCCAGCAGCGCGGGGCGGTTGCCAAATATATCCAGCGCTCCCACTTTGACAAGGCATTCCATGCCGCGCTTGCCCAGCGCGCGCAGGTCTACGCGTCGGGCGAGATCGTTCAGGTCACGGAATGGGCCGTTCTTCTCTCGCTCGTCGAGAACCACATCCATCGCGGCCTCGCCGAGGTTCTTGATCGCACCCAAGCCGAATCGCACGCTGGGCTGTCCATCGATCTCCTCGATCGAGAAATCCCAGCTCGATTTATTGATGTCTGGCGGCAAAATAGACACGCCCATGCTGCGGGCTTCCGCCGCATATAGTGCAACTTTTTCAGTGACCCCTGCCCAGGCCGAAAGCAGGGCGGCCATAAATTCTGCGGAATAGTTGGCCTTGAGGTAAGCCGTCTCAACGGCGATCACACCGTAATCCGCGGCGTGGCTTTTATTAAAGCCGTAGCGCGCAAACTCCTCCCAGTCAGCGAAGATGGCCTCCGCGGTCTCCTTCACCATTCCGTGTTTGACGGCGCCGGCTACGAACTTCTTGCGGTGCCTTTCGATCTCCTCTTTCTTCTTCTTGGAGATGGCTTTCCGCAGTTCGTCCGATTCGGAGGGGGAGTACCCTGCCAGTTCAACGGCCGCCTGCATGAGTTGTTCTTGGTATACCGGGATGCCATAGGTCGAGTCAAATATCGATGCCATCGCGGGATGCCGGTATTCGACCGCTGCCTCACCGTGCATACGGGCAATGTAATCCGGAATAAAGGCCATCGGCCCCGGACGATAGAGCGCCACCATGGCAATGATGTGATCCAACTTGGTAGGCCGCATCTGTACCAGATAACGGGTCATGCCGTTGCCTTCCAACTGGAAGACGCCTGCGGTCTGCCCGTTGCCCATTAGCTCAAATGCCTTGGCATCATCCAGCGGGATGTTGTTGATGTCGAGCTTGATGCCATGCCGTTTCTCGATCATTTCGCAGGCGCGCGCCATCACGGTCAGCGTGATGAGCCCCAGGAAATCCACTTTGAGCATGCCAAGCGAATCCAGGATGCCCATCTCGAACTGCGTCACGGTCTTGATTGGCGTTTCTTCCGAGTTCGATGTTGGGCGATGCAGCGGCAGGTAATCCATGATCGGCTTGTCAGAGATCACCACGCCCGCGGCATGCGTGCCTGCGTTGCGGACGGTCCCTTCCATCTTCGATGCAATGTCGATCAGTTCATGCAGATGCGGCTGGCTCTGGTAGATCTCCTTGAATTCCTTTACCTCCATCGCATCCTGCATCGTCGTCGTACGCCCCGAGACGAACGGCACCAGTTTCGCGACCCGATCCACCTCGCTCAGGGGAATGTCCATCACGCGGCCCACGTCTCGCAGCGCCGCTTTGGTACCCATCGTGCCAAAGGTGATGATCTGTGCAACCTTGTCGCTTCCGTACTTGCCGGAGCAATACTCCAGCATCTTGCTGCGCAGGTCATCCTGAAAATCCAGGTCGATATCTGGCATCGATACCCGCCCCGGATTGAGGAATCGCTCGAAGAGCAGGTCGTGCTGGAGTGGGTCCACCATCGTGATCTCCAGCACGTAGGCTACGATCGAGCCGGCCGCGGAGCCGCGCGCGTTGTACCAGATGCCTGTCTCCCGTGCGTGTTGGCACAGGTCAGAGACGATCAGGAAATAGGAATTGAATCCCATCTTGTTGACAACGCCCAGCTCATAATCGAGTCTCTGCCGCACCTCAGGACTGTTAGCTCGGTCGCCGTAGCGCCTCCGGGCGCCTTCTTCGCATAGCCGGTGCAGGAAGGTCTTCGCCGTGAATCCCTCCGGCACCGGAAATTCTGGCAGATGGTAGCCCTTGAATGACAGGTCAACGTTGCAGCGTTCCGCGATGAGCAGCGTATTGCTCAGGGCTTCCGGTACCTCGGCGAATAGCCGGCTCATCTCCTCCGGCGAGCGCAGATAATAAGACTCGTCCGTCATCCGCATGCGCGCCGGATCCGACAGTAGCGTCTGCGTCTGGATTGCCAGCAGGACGTCTTGCAGCCGCGCGTCCTCCGGGTTGATGTAATGTACGTCGTTGGTCGCGATGTATTTCGCGGAATGGCGCGCACCCATCTCCACCAGCCGCCGGTTCAGATCCGTGATTTCCTTGATGTCATGCTGTTGCAGTTCAACGAAGAACCGGTCCGGCCCAAATACGTCGTAGTACCAGTTCATGCGGCGCACGGCCTCTTCGGGGCGGGAATCCAAAAGCGCCCTCGGGATCTCAGCCGACATGCAGCCCGAGGTGCAGATCAAACCCTCTGAATGCGCCGCAAGAAAATCGTGGTCGATGCGCGGATAATAATAGAAGCCCTGCAGTTGTGCCGCAGACGCGATCTGGAGCAGGTTCTTGTAGCCCGTCTCGTTTTCCGCCAGAAGGAGCAGGTGGTATGCAGACCGGTCCAGTTTGGAGTCGCGGTCTTGCATGCCCCGCGGCGCCATATAAGCCTCAAGCCCGATGATCGGCTTTACGCCGGCTTCTTTCGCCGCCTTATAGAAATCGATGACGCCAAACATGGTGCCATGATCGGTGATCGCCACCGCGCCCATATCCATCTCTTTGACGCGCTTGACCAGCTTCTTGATGTTCGAGAAGCCGTCCAGCAGGGAGTATTCGGTATGTACGTGGAGGTGGGCGAAGGTCATGGTTGGGCCGATGATGGGTGGGTCCTCTGAAATGGGGTTAATAGATTATAGCAAACTAGAACAAATGAGTGTCTTAAAGTTTCCGCTCCGGGCCTTAAAATATTCTGCTATACTCTGGGCCATGCCTCGCCAAAAGGCCCTTATTGTTGCTATTGGTGTCTGTATGGTGTTGCATGGGGGCATGTTCTTCGATCGCTCAGATTCCCGTTTCTGTTCCAACTTCCGCGCCTGCCAGCATCGGACCGTACGATGGCGAATGGACGGCCAGCGGTGTAGCCGCAGATGGGCGCTCTCTCACAGCTGACTTCACCGTTAAGAACAGCGCCATTACCTCCTTTACCTATACTTATGCGGGCTTGAATGGCCTGTCTTGCACCGGTATCGACCATCTTTTGATCCCCGAAAGCGAACGACCGAAGATCACGAATGGGGCTTTCTCCTCCACGCTTGGGGATGACCTGGTCGCTCGCGGCTCGTTTTCATCCGGCTCCGCAGCTTCGGGACATATCCTCGCAGAATGGAAAGGCCGCATCAACTGTTCCACAACCATCGAGGCGGATTGGACCGCCGCTAAATCTGCGCCGCCGGCTCAGGCGGCGGCCGCGGCTCCGGTGGTCGTTTCCTGGTGCGGGCAGAATGTCAATTGCCGCTGACCTTCTCCTGCAGCTCCTCATCTTCGGGCTCGTCAATGGCGCGATCCTTGCTCTGAATGCCATCGGCGTGACGGTCATCTACAGCACCGTCCGCACGCTCAACCTCGCACACGGCGATGTCTTCGCCCTGACCACTGCGCTGGTGACATCCGTGATCAACATCATCGGGCTCAATTTGGATTGGCCCGCTTCGAGCCGGGTTCTGATCCTGGCAGCGGTCTTGCTGGGCGCGATCCTCTTTGGAGCATTGCTCAGTCTGGGTGTGGAGGAGCTTGCTTTCCGTCCGTTTAGGGGCCGTTCGAGGCTGGCGCCCCTCATCGCCTCGTTGGGGATCTCCTTCATCCTCTATCAAGCCGCCCTCGTTTGGCGCACCTACCAGAAGTCATTCATACGCGGCGAGCATCGCAGTGTTCCTGGTCTTCCCGAAGTCCCCACCGATGGTATCCCGATCTTCTTGCCGCACGGCAACCTTCTGTCCGGACGGGTTGTGCTTCAATCCTCAGACCTCTTCGTCTGGATCGCTGCCATTCTCTTTGTAGCGGTAACAACCTACATACTTCTGCGCACGAGGCTCGGCAGCTCCATCAGGGCGGTCGCGCAGAACGAAGAGCTGGCGCAAATGGTCGGCGTCAACCGCGACGGTGCCATCCGGCGCGCATTCATATTGGGCGGAGCATTGGCAGGCGCCGCCGCATTCGTCTTCGCCATTTATTATGGTCGTCCCTTTGGCAAGGACGGTGCCGAAAGCGGTTTGATCGCGTTTGCCGCTGCGCTTATGGGCGGCATCGGCAGCCCCGGCGGCGCGCTCCTCAGCGGCCTGCTCCTGGGTGCCGTAGGTTCTTTCAGCGACTATTTCCTCAGATCGCAATGGACTCCCGTTCTTCTGCTTGGCTTGTTGACCGCGGTCCTGGTTTGGCGTCGCGGAGGTTTCGCCGGCGAGCAGATTACCGAAGAGATCACCGTTCGAGACTCGGTGGTGCTCACCGCACCGGTCCAGGGTGCGCGCACACGCCGTTGGTTGATCGCCAGTATCATTGCTCTCGCGGTACTGCCGATTGTAACCAGCGTCTTTCATTGGGATGGTCAGATCTTGTTCCGCGGCCTCGGCATATTCATCCTGCTCACGCTTGGCCTGAACATCCTCCTGGGTGTGGCAGGCGTGCTGGACCTTGGCTATGCCATAAGCTTTGCGTTGGGTGGCTATGCTGCGGCAGTCCTTACTGCTAATCGCAGCTTGGACTTCATCTGGGTTCTTCTGTGCAGCGCCGGCTTCGCAGGCTTGTTCGGCGCACTCAAAGGCGCGGTTGCCAGGCGTCTTCGCGGAGACTATCTGGCAGTAGCAACCTTGGCCCTCGGACTCATGACTCAGCAAGTCATCATGAATGGCGGGAATCTCACTGGTTCCGCAAGTGGCCTGAGCGCTCTGCCCCCGCCTCGCATTCTCGGTCTCGCTCTCTCGACGCCTTTTAGCCAGTACTATTTGGTGCTTGCCATTGTTCTGCTGGCCGCACTTGCCAGCGGGCGGCTCATTTCGTCTCGCACGGGCCGCGCCTGGTTGGCATCCTCGGAGGATGAAGGGGCGGCCGTATCCTTTGGTATTGACTCTTCCAGATACCGTCTGCTGGCCTTCGTAATATCTTCCGCCCTTGCCGGGATTGCCGGTGCCTTGTATGCCAGCACCTTTAGTTACATCGATCCGGACGTCGCAGCTTTTCATGTCTCCGCCATGATGTTGGCGATGGTCATTCTGGGCGGTGCAGGCAGTACCACCGGCGCCATTCTGGGTACCGTCCTCATCTATAGCTACGACAAGGTGATCATCCCGCAGTTGGCAGCCTTGATAGCGCTGCTTTGGCCCCCGAACTTTTACGTCGGGATGGTGCCGGATATCCGTGGCACGAACTTCTTCAATTTCGGCATTGCGCTTTACCTTACGGTGCTCTGGAGGGCAAGAAACCGCAAGCAGCCCAGTGCGAACAGTGCCGATCCTCCAGGCGGGCAGGTCGCCTTCAAGCCTCAGCTTGAGAAATCGCCTGCTCCGCGTACCGAAGCAAGATAACCTCCCACTGGCAAGAGGGGATAAGCGCCTCCCGCATCACCGCACGTGGATTCTTATCAACATTCCGGCCTTTTGACCGGAATGTTTTCTTATGTGCCTCAAATATCCCTCTGTTATAATCCCTTTTCCGAAAGGGAAATTATGCTCCAGAAATTCGTGAAAACGGTCGGGGGCAACCCCCACAAACGCCAACTCCAACAACTCAGCCAGGAGATCGAAGAGATCAACGCTTTGGAGCCGGAGTTCGAAAAGCTCTCCGATGAGGCGTTGCGCGCCAAGACGGCCGAGTTCCGCTCCCGGCTCCCCTCGCCTCCAGTGCTCGCTCCGCAGGGAGCCGGTGATGCTGTCTCTCCCGAAGCTGAGAAAGAACTTTATCAGGCCGAGCAGGATGCGTTGGAAGATATCCTGCCGGAGGCCTTTGCCGCTGTGCGTGAGGCCTCCAAGCGAACCATCGGCCTCCGCCATTACGACGTTCAGCTGATCGGCGGCATCGTCTTGCACCGCGGCCAGATTTCCGAGATGAAGACCGGGGAAGGCAAGACCTTGGTCGCTACTTTGGCCATGTACCTGAACGCCCTCGCCGGCCACGGGACTCATCTCGTGACCGTTAACGATTACTTGGCGCGCCGCGACGCGCGCTGGATGGCGCCCATCTTCCAGATGCTTGGTCTTTCGATCGGCGTTCTGCAAATGGCCGCCGCCACCGAGAACGGCAAGAAGGCCTTTCATTGTCGATTTCGCGAAGGAGTCTCCTCACGAGGATCAGCAGCATCTGCGCTTGGTCGACCGTGTCGAGGCCTATACCGCCGATATCACCTACGGCACCAACTCGGAATTCGGCTTCGATTATCTCCGCGACAACATGAGCATGCGGCTCACAGACCGTGTCCAACGCGGCCACTATTATGCCATCGTGGACGAAGTGGACAACGTCCTCATCGATGAAGCGCGCACGCCGCTTATCATCTCCGGCCCCGCTCAAGGCGACCTGGAATGGTATGGCAGGATGGCGCAGATCGTGAAGCAGCTCAAGGATGAGGACTACGAGGTCAATGAGAAGGACCGCGCGGTCAGCCTCACCGAGGTTGGGATGGGCCACGTGGAGGCTCTTCTGGGCCAGCCCTTGCTCGACCCTGACCGGCCCGAAGACGTCACGCCCGAGCAGGCCCGTCTCACCGGTTACCTCGAGCAGGCGTTGCGAGCCCAGTATCTCTTCCATCGTAACAAGGACTATCTGGTCCAGGCCGGCAAGGTCGTGATTGTCGACGAGTTTACAGGCCGCCTCATGCCTGGCAGGCGCTGGTCCGATGGCTTGCACCAGGCGGTCGAAGCCAAGGAAGGCGTACGCGTCGAGCCTGAGAACGTCACCTACGCTACCATCACCTTGCAGAATTATTTCCGCATGTACAAGAAGCTGGCCGGCATGACCGGCACGGCCCTCACCGAAGCGGAGGAGTTCAGCAAGATCTATAAGCTCGAGGTCACTCCCATTCCGACCAACCTCGAATATCAGGCTTTCGGCGATAAGGCTTCGCTTGTCGAGGTCAAGGCCAGGGACGAGGAAAACTATCAGTATTCCTACTATGCCCGGCGCGATGATGGGAACGAGCCCCTTTTCTATCGCCGCAAGGATTATCCCGATGCCATCTATCGGACGGCCGAGTCAAAGCTGCGCGCAATTGCCGCAGAGATCGTTCGCTACAACGCCCTGGGGCGTCCTCTGTTGGTGGGCACCACCTCCGTCGAATCATCGGAGCGCCTGTCCAATCGGCTTCGTGCTGAGTCGCTCCGGCGCCTCCTGCAAGTAGGATTGGTACGCCATGCGTTTGTCAAGTCCACCAAGCGCGAAGAGGATGGCCGGCTCATCCCGGAGTTGCAGCCTTTTAACGAACCGTTGGAGAACATAACGCCTGATGTACTGCGCAAGTTCGCAGCAGGCTTCGGCTTGTCCACTATCAGCCTCGACGACCCTTCTAATTTTGCTGTCCTGCTGGAGATCCTCAGCTTGCCGGTGGAGTCGGGCCCGCGGCTCAAGGAAATACTGCAGGCCGGTGTCCCTCATCAGGTGCTCAATGCGCGCCGGCATACTGAAGAGTCGCAGATCATTGCGGGAGCCGGCGCTTTCGGAGCTGTGACGATCGCTACCAACATGGCCGGCCGCGGTGTGGATATCAAGCTCGGCGGCGAGATCGCCGAAGAGGTCATTTCAGCGGTCAATCGCGTTCTTCGCCGCGCCGGCTACGAAGATCCGTTCGATATGCCTCTCGAAGACCGCCGTCAAGCCTTGCTGAAGGTCGATCCCGGGCAGTACGGTCTGTATGAAGGCGAAGTTCGGCTCTTCCTGCAATACTTCGAAGACATGGAGCGTGTCAAGCAGTTGGGTGGCTTGCATGTCATTGGCTCCGAGCGCCATGAGGCGCGCCGCATCGATAATCAGCTGCGCGGCCGTTCCGGCCGGCAGGGCGATCCTGGCTCCTCGCGCTTCTACCTCTCTCTGGAAGACGAGTTGATGCGCCTGTTTGGCGGCGATCAGGTCAGTGGCCTGATGCAGCGCCTGAAGGTGGACGATACTCTGCCTCTCGAAGCTCGCATGGTCAGTGGCATCATCGAGAACTCCCAGCACCGCGTCGAAGGCGCCAACTTTGACGTCCGCAAGCACCTGCTGGAATACGACGACGTCCTCAATCAGCAGCGCGAGCAGATCTACTCCCAGCGTGATCGCATCTTCGTGAAACAGGATCTTACGGAAGATGTAGCCGAGATGCTGCGCACCGAGATCGAGTCCCGCGTCGAGGCCGGTCTCACCGACGAGGAAGGCCCTTGGAAGCTGATCGCCTGGTTGGAAGGTGTGCAGCCGCCATTTGAATCAGAGGGCCGGCTCTTTCCCACGTTTGGCCTTTCACTGGTCCTGGCAGAGCTCAAAAAGTCCAATGATCTGCGTACTTCCATCGTGGACATGGTTTCCCGTGCGGTTGAAACTGAGCATGCGTCACGCGCAGCGCGCCATTGAGGCCCTCATTGACAAGACCGAAGAAGGTCTTAAGAGCCAGATCGATGAGCGCAAAGACGCGGTCGACGCCTTCTTCGAGAGCCAGCGCGATTCCGAAGAGCCGCTCCGCGCGCAGAAGGCCGCCGAAGAACTCGGCGCTCTGATCCGTCTTCCCCTTCGACTCAATGGCGAGCAGTATCGGCAGTTGGCCGACGACCCCGATTACTTCAAGAAATGGCTCGGCGGCTATATCGAGAGCCAGATTGTTGCCCTCGATGTGAGCCGTATTGTGGGCGCCATCGAGCATCGCCTCGATGAGCCGCTTGGGGAGAAGATCGAAGCTCCCGGCTGGGATGAGGCTGCAGATCAGATTCTGGAAGCGGCTCGTCGGCTTATGCAGCGCCAGCGCGAGCGGCTGATCTCACAGGTCCAACGCGACATAGAGCTCCTCCTTCAGCGTGAACCTGCCGACGACGACTTTTCCCGGACGCGGCTGCTACTTTCGCTTGCGCAGGGCGCCCGTACCGTGTTTGATCAGCGCACCCACCGCCAGGTCAAGCAGGTCTTCAATCGTTTCAACTACGTCTATCTTGCCGCCCAGCTCCTGGAAGATCGCACGGCTGACGACGTGATCGACGCCGTCACGGATCATTTGGAGGCCGCCGAGGCCGGCTTGCAAACGGCTTGGGGCCAGGGCGAGTACGCTCGCCTCAGTCAGAATGCTGCCCGCCTCGCCGATTTCGGACTCCCTGCCCAGGTCCTCGCCACTGGATCTGACGGAGCCTCCCCTGACGATTGGCGCAACCGGCCCGTCTCCGATCTGACCGATGCCGACCGCGAGAAGTTGACTCAGGCGCTGGGCTCTTACGTTTTGAATGAAGTCAAACGGCAATTGCTGCTGTCTGCCATCACGGAGCTATGGGTCGACTATCTTACAAAGGTGGAGGCCTTGCGTGTTTCTATCGGGCTCGAGGCCTACGCTCAGCGCGACCCGCTCGTTCAATATAAGGGCCGCGCCTCCGAGCTGTTCCACCAGTTGCTGGGGGATGTACGATCTGCCGTCATTGGCCGCGTGTTTGCCTACCAGCCTCGGCGCGTCGAGATCACTCCCACCGATGTCGCTATGGCGCAGGATACTGCTGCGCCCCAGGGCGAAGCTCCCTCGGCCGGCAAGAAAAAGCGCAAAAGACACTAACGTTTCAATGTCCTCACGAGCCGCTGACAGAGTCCGGCGGGCTCGTGAGGCCTTCCGGGGATATCCGCCATGCAGGATCGAGTCACCGCCGTCCTCAAACAATATCGCGCGCTGCCCAAGGTGGAACTGCACCGTCACCTGGAGGGCAGCCTGCGCCTCAAGACCATGCTCGATGTCGCCGACCAGCACGGCATAACGATCCCCGCCGACATAATTCGCCTGAGCAACCTGGTTCAGATGCAGGATGACGAGCTCTTCTCCTTTCAGAACTTCCTTGCCAAGTTCAATACCCTGCGCTTGTTCTACAAATCCCCTGAAGTCATCACCCGTATCACCCGCGAAGCCGTGGAAGATGCGGCCAGGGATAACGTTAAATATATGGAGTTGCGCTTCACACCCGTCGCCCTCAGTCGTGCGGAGCGCTTTCCGCTCCATGACGTGATCGACTGGGTCGTCAGCAGCGCGCAAGATGCATCTCGGGAATTCGGTATCCTGGTAAAGCTGATCGTTTCCGTCAATCGCCATGAAAGCCCGGAGCTTGCGGAGCAGGTAGCCTGGCTCGCCGTTGAGCACCTCGATACCGGAATTGTGGGCCTGGATCTTGCCGGCAACGAAGCCGAGTTCAGCTCCAGGCCTTTCTACGGACTTTTCAAGGAGGCTCGGCAAGCCGGCTTGCACATCACCATCCATGCCGGTGAATGGGGCCCGGCTGCCAACGTGCGCGAAGCGCTGGAGGCCTTGGGCGCTGAAAGGATCGGGCACGGCGTCCGCATCTTGGAGGATGATTCCATCATTGACCTTGCCCGGGAACGGGCTACGCCATTTGAGGTCTGCGTGACCAGCAACTACCAAACGGGCGTCGTCCCGATGGCGGATCCCCACCCCTTATCCCGAATGCTGGCCTGCGGCTTGAACGTGACCGTCAACACCGATGACCCGAGTATCTCGCGCATCACCCTGAGCCACGAATACCACGTTGTCTGTGACGAACTCGGCCTTTCGGATAAGGATCTAAAGGGGTGCGTTCTGGCGGCGGCGAATGCAGCTTTCCTTCGCGAACGTGGAACGTGCGGATCTGCTGGCCAGTCTGAAAAAAGAGCTAAAATTCTAGCCTTGATTGCGGGGCTGGATTCAAAGCCCTGCGCGCACGTGATTAGATTAGAATTATCATAACCCGCCCACACCAGCCCGCCTCTTCGCGGGTCGGAGGACATCCTAGGCGCTCCTTTGTGTTCTTCCCGGGTATGTGGCGTGACAGACGTGGCCGTACGGGCGTGGCTTGTACACCAGCCCGTCAACCGCCATGGGACTTCACACACCAAAGGAGTATGAATGAACGATTCTTTTAAAGCACGCAGTGTTTTGTCAGTGGGGGACAGGCAGTACGTCATCTATCGCCTCGACGCATTGGAAAAGGCAGGTCTCACAGATCTCAAGCGGCTCCCATATTCGATCCGAATCATGCTCGAAGCCGCTCTCCGGCAGTGCAACGGGCAGGAGATCAAGGAAGACGATGTTAAGAATATCGCCGCCTGGAAGGCGTCCGCCGCCAGTCGCCCCGGCGTGCCCTTCCTTCCTGCCCGCGTCATCATGCAAGACTTCACCGGCGTCCCTGCCGTTGTTGACTTGGCTGCCATGCGCGCTGCTGTCGCCCGCCTTGGCGGTGACCCAAAGAAGATTAACCCCCTCGTTCCGGTCGACCTCGTGATCGATCACTCCGTCCAGGTTGATTTCTTCGCGACTCCCGATGCGTTGCAGCGCAACGCAGAGATCGAGTTCCAGCGCAACCGCGAGCGTTATGAGTTTCTTAAGTGGGGGCAGAAGGCCTTCAGCAATTTCCGCGTGGTGCCGCCGATGACCGGCATTGTTCATCAGGTCAATCTCGAGCGCCTCGCAGATGTTGTGGGTGCTCGGCTTCTCCCCGGCTCGCAGTCCGAATGGGTCGCCTTCCCCGATACTCTCGTCGGCACCGATTCCCACACGACGATGATTAACGGTCTGGGCGTCCTCGGCTGGGGCGTCGGCGGCATCGAGGCGGAGGCCGTCATGCTCGGTCAGCCCATGGATATGCTGCTGCCGGACGTCATCGGCTTCAAGGTCCATGGCAGGCTGCGCGAGGGCGTTACCGCCACGGACCTCGTCCTCACGATTACGCAGATGCTGCGCCGCAAAGGGGTTGTGGATAAATTTGTCGAGTTCTTCGGCTCGGGCCTCGAGACGATGTCCCTGCCCGATCGCGCCACCATCGGCAATATGGCTCCCGAGTATGGAGCCACGATGGGCTACTTCCCCGTGGATGCGGAAACGTTGCGTTTCCTGCGCCTCACCGGCCGCCCCGCAGAAGTCATCGAACGCGTCGATGCCTACTGTCACGAACAGGGTTTGTTCCGTGACTCATCCAGCCCCGATCCCGAATTCACCGATACGCTGGAGCTGGATCTCGGTTCGGTCGTCCCGTCGCTTGCCGGCCCCAAGCGTCCGCAGGATCGCGTGGCGCTCACCGAGATGAAAGAGGCCTTCCAAAAGACGCTGACCGCCCCGGTCAAGGAGCAGGGTTTTGCTCTGAGTCCTGAGGCGGTCGCCGCGGAGGCAACCTTCGGCACCAATGGCGGCTCTATGAAGCTCAAGCATGGAGCTGTCGTGATCGCAGCCATCACATCCTGCACCAACACCAGCAATCCTTCTGTCATGGTGGCTGCCGGCTTGGTCGCTAAAAAGGCTGTCGAAAAGGGCCTCAAGGTCAAGCCCTACGTCAAGACCAGCCTGGCCCCCGGCTCGCGCGTCGTCACAGAGTATTTGCGCAAAGCCGACCTGCTCGATGCGTTATCTGCCCTAGGCTTCAACCTGGTTGCCTATGGCTGCACCACCTGTATCGGCAATAGCGGCCCCTTGCCCGGTGAAGTCGCAAAGGCCGTCACCGGCAGCGACCTCGTGGCGGTCGCGGTCCTCTCAGGCAACCGCAACTTCGAAGGCCGCATTAACCCTCTGGTCAGAGGCAGCTATCTGGCTTCACCGCCTCTTGTCGTCGCTTTCGCCTTGGCCGGAAAGATCGATATTGACTTGGACAAGGAGCCGCTCGGCACAGGCAGCGACGGCCAGCCCGTCTATCTGAAAGATGTATGGCCCACGCCAGCGCGAGATCGCTGATACCATGGGCCAGAGCCTCGCCTCCTCCATGTTCACCGACAAGTACTCCACCGTCTTCGAAGGCTCCGACACTTGGAAGGCCATCAATGTGACCGGCAATGATTTGTACCAGTGGGATGAAGCCTCCACGTACATCCATCACCCGCCCTACTTCCAAAGCGTTTCTCTGGATGTGCCTCCCGTCAAGGAGATTCACGGTGCACGTGTGCTCGCCATGTTTGGCGAACTCGATCAACACCGACAACATCTCTCCTGCCGGCAATATCGCTGCCGATAGCCCTGCCGGGAAATTCCTTAAAGAGCGCGGCGTCTCAGTCCGCGATTTCAACTCCTACGGCTCTCGTCGCGGCAACGATCTGGTCATGGCGCGCGGCACGTTCGCCAACATCCGCCTCAAGAACCTGCTCATTGCGCCGAAGGAAGGTTACTGGACCAAACACTTCCCCGACGGCGCCCAAATGACCATCTTCGATGCTGCCATGCAGTATCAAAAAGAAGGCCATCCTGCGATCATCCTTGCCGGCAGGGAATATGGCTCCGGCTCCAGCCGCGACTGGGCTGCCAAAGGGCCCAATCTCCAGGGCGTTAAGGCCGTCATCGCTGAGTCCTACGAGCGCATCCACCGCTCGAACCTGGTCGGCATGGGTGTGCTTCCCCTCAAGTATATGGATGGGCAGAATGCCGAATCGCTTGGTCTCAAGGGTGATGAGCTGTTCGACATCGTGGGCCTGAGCGATACCATGCGGCCCCAGAGCGTAGTCACGGTCAAAGCCACCAGCCCGGATGGCAAGGTGACCGAGTTCAAGACCACCGCGCTTCTGAACACCGAAGTGGAAGTCAACTACTACCGTAACGGCGGCATTTTGCACACCGTCCTCCGCAATCTGGTCCGCTGACCATCAGCAAGACAATCCTCCGCCTCTGACTGTCCACAGAAAGTGGTGAGTGGCTTTTGTGCCACTCACCACTTCTTTTCATTCCCTCACTGCCCCACGCCGCGCTTGTAGCTCGTAGTTCGTATTTTGTAGTGGCGGCTTCAGCCGCTCCCTCTTTTGCCCTTCCCCCTAAAAATCCCATTCATCTCCGGCTATCTGTGTTTACATCGTACTCGTAGAGTATCCGTGGTGATATCTCCTCTTCGCTCTCGAACATGATTATCCATCCACCTCGCCACAAGAACCGCGCGCTACCCGCCCCGCGGGCTCCCGTCGATCTCCACTATCTTGCTGCGCAACCCCGCGGGGCGTTGCCCTCAGACCTCCTGTCCCCCGCTCTTCTCCCTAAATAATCCCATTCATCTCCGGCCATCTGTGTTTATCTCTGGTGGTCTCTCCTCCTTGCCCACGTGTGGCAGCTTCTCGTCAAGGTCCCCTTCAGGGAAAAGCCCCTCCGCGCCTCATACCCTCCAAACGGGAAGGGTATAATTTCACTCGCCCAATTCCTTATATGAAAGCGAGAGTTGTGTCTTCTCTGCGTAGATCAAGCCATCCCAACCTTGTTGCGGTTGCGTTGCTTCTGGTTACCTCGGCGCTCGCCTATCTTCCCAACCTGTTGCAGGCCACTGTTTACCGCGACGACTGGTACTATGTCCTCGACCGTCTCATCGGCGGCCCCGGCATTTTCCAGGCCATGTTCAGCATCGACCGTCCGGCTCGCGGCCCTTTCTTTGAGCTCTACTATCAGTTGTTTGGTGTCAGCCCTCTTCCTTATCATCTCGCTTCATACTTCTGGCGGTTAATAGGCGGCTTGGCAGCCTTCTGGCTGTTCAGCCTCTTATGGCCCTCGCGGCGCCGCGTGGCCCTCTTCATGGCATTGATGTTCGTCCTCTTCCCCGGCTACCTCCGCTGGATGGAAGGCTTTGAAGATCAGCCCAGGATCGCCAGCGTCTGCCTCGAGGCGCTCTCCTTTGCCCTCACGCTCAAGGCCATTACCGCTACCCACAGGCTTCCCAAAATTGCCGCGTGGATAGGTTCCCTGCTCACCGGCTGGGCCTATCTGGCGCTTGTCGACTTCGGTCTGGGGATGGAAGTCTTCCGGCTGTTATGTGTCTTTGTGTTGCTCGACCAGCTTCATCCGCACGGATCGCTTCTTCAAAGATCCGTCTCTGCGGTTCGGGCCTGGGCCATCGCTGCCCTGATCCCTGCCGGTTTCCTTTTTTGGAGGCTGTTCATCTTTCACAACGAGCGCCCTCAGACGGATGTCGGTCGCCAGTTGGGCGTCTTGCTGGGATCGCCCCTCGCCACGGCCTCCACCTGGCTGATTCGCCTCGTCCAGAGCGCAGCCGACGTCGCGATCCTTTCATGGGCCACGCCTGCTCTCCAACAGTTCTTTGGCCTGCGCCTCAAGGACATGCTCATTGGTGCTGCCCTTGCCCTCCTGGTGGTCGCCGCCATCTACGCCGCGAATTACTTCCTGATGCATGATCCCGCTAAAGATCCGCCAGCTCCCGACTTTGACTCCCCGGGGGACTGGAACTTGCAGGCCATCTGGATCGGCCTGATCGGCATTGTGGTCGGTGTCTTGCCCGTGATCGCGGCAAACCGTTATGTTGATTTTCAAAGTTACTCCCATTATGCTCTTCCTGCTTCCCTCGCCGCTGCCGTGTTCATCACCGGCCTCCTCTTTTCATTGAGACCTGCTGGCCTTGTGATCCATGCTTTTGCAATTCTGGCGGCCTTTGCTGTGCTCGCTCATTTTGCCTATTCCGTCCAGGTCGTGGACGAAGAGCAGACTATAGCCCGCTTCTGGCAGCAAGTGGCTTGGCGCGCTCCCTCAATAAAGCCGCAGACCACGCTGTTTGTCAACTATCCCGGTCTGAATTATGGGGACAATATAGACGCTGTGGACGGCCCTGCCAACTTCATTTACTTTCCCCGTCAAACTGGTCAAATACCCGCTACTTATCAGATCATGGCGCTGCCACAGGCGAGCAAGACCACGAACGACATCTTCATCGGAAGAGATCAGCCCGGCGGGTATCGGACGCATGTGGGAAGCATTGACTATGATCATCTTTTGGTAATCAGTCAGTCCACGGCCTCCTCCTGCGTGCACGTCATCAACGGCCAATGGCCCCTCTTTTCCAGCGAGGATCCTGACCAGGTCCGCCCGGTAGGGAAGTATTCAAAAGCCGACCAGGTTATCGGCGGCGCGAATTCCCCAAAGCTGCCTGTCTTCATGTTCGGTTCCGAGCCGGCCCATCGCTGGTGCTATTACTTTGAGAAGGCCGATCTCGCCCTTCAATCCGAGGACTGGAAAGCCGTGGCCGATCTGGGGGCCCAGGTGGCGAAGGCCGGCTTGCATCCCGAAGACTGGACGGAATGGACGCCGTTCCTGCAAGCCTACGCCCAGCTTGGAGATGTATCCGCCTTCACAGCCGCCGCTCACCGCCTCAACGGCGACCCGTTCGCTCGTATCCAGGCCTGTGCCACCCTCACCGGCTTGCAGCATTCAGGCCTCGCCTTCAGCACAGGAATCCAAACCCAGATCAATACGCTGCTCTGCCCCGGCGAGTAGCTTCCCGCGAGTTTTCTGTCTGCACTGCCTCCTCATATTGCATGTACTCGAAAAAGAGCACATGGGTGGCGTTCTATGCCACCCATGTGCTCTTTTTTCGACCTCTATGGAGAGACTCGCCCGTTCTTTGGGCGAGTTTCTCCATATCATCACCGCTTTTGTCGGAGCGCAACGGAGATCCCGCTTCAGTTGCAGACACCCGTCGACTTCGTCCTTCTAACTTGTTGCCCTGCCACCCTTCAACCTTATTTCGCCGGCGCCCGAAAAAAAGGCCATGTGGGCGGCGTTCTTTGCCGCCCACATGGCCTTTTTTTCGGATATCTTTTGAGAGACTCGCCCGTTCTTTGGGCGAGTTCTCAAAACCCTCTTTCATGTTCCGATAAATCTCAGTAACACGGTCATCAGCAGCAGCGCCATCGCACACAATACTAACCCGATCAGCCACGACCCCAGGAATCCCATCAGCATCGCGGCCGAGGTCAGGATCGCCACTGCTCGCGAGCCATTTCGCAAGTTCAAAGCCGCGCCACTAACATTTTCATTTCCGGTTTCCCGCAGGCCCAGCCCAAGCACCATCCCCAGCAGACTCGCTCCCAGAATGCCTCCAAAGATCTGTCCGCCGCTTGGCCCTCTGACGTTCAGAACTACGATCCCGCACGTGCCCTCGCGTGTCGAATGGCCGGCCACCGGCAGGATGGTCATTTTCACGAAGATGAAATATCCCAGGTCTATATCTTTGGAATCGACAGTCCATCTCACGGTCCGCGAGGAATGCCCCGCCACCGGCACCTGTCCCTCCAGCCCGCGTGCAGCCGCAGCTCCGCTGATCTCCACTTGGTAATAAGGTTTGATTTCCGTGTCGCCCGGGTTATCCAATCTTGCAGAGATCGTCGCCACGTCCGACCGCGACATCAGGATGGGACAGCTCAGTCCCCTAAAAGCCTCGTACCCTGCTCCGTTGAAAAAATAGGATATCCCCTCGAAATCTCCCCAGACCGCTGCCATCGCCAGCCCCAGTCCGAGGAATATCCCCGCCAGAAAGATAATATTGCCGAGCGTCTGCCTTGACTTTGTTTGCATTTTGTTCCGCCCCGTGCTCCTTTGCCGATCTTCCCGCATCACCTCTCCCGAACCCTTCGCTCACCCGCACGCCTTCCTTCCCGCAACACTCGCGAAGCGGATCCGCACGCGCTCTTTCCATTCCAGAGATCGTGTGACGGCGCTCATAGAGGCCCCGCTTCAGCGGGGGATCCCGCCCTGAAGCGGGGCACAGGCTGCCCTCCTCACGACACCGGAGACACCATCGCCCTTCGCTTCTCCAGATTGGCCTGCATCGACCACGGCCCCGTCCAGGTGATATGGACCGGAACGGTTTTCCCCTTCAGCTCATCCTCCGATTCGACGAATACCAGCTTGTTCGTCGGCGTGCGCCCCTTCCAGCGCCCCTTCACTTTTTCTTCGAACAATACTTCCGTTGTTTGCCCCAGGTATTTCTCGTTGATCTCGCCCAAGATGTTTTCCTGCAGCTCTTCCAGCATTCGGAAGCGTCGCATCTTTTCTGCATCCGTCACGTTGTCATCCATTCGCCGGGTTGCCACCGTTCCTTCGCGCGACGAATAACGCGCCAGGTGCGCCACGTCCAGTTTCAGGTCCGCCAGCACGCGGTACGTTTCCATGAACTGCTCATCCGTTTCGCCGGGAAACCCAACGATGATATCGGTCGCGATCGAGCAGCCCGGGATCTTCCTGCGGATCGTGTCGACCAACTTGCGGTAATCTTTTTGAGTGTATCCCCGCTTCATGTTCAAGAGCACGCCGTCATCCCCGGCCTGGATCGGCACCTCGATGTGCGGCATGACCTTCGGCAGCTCTGCTACCGCTTCCATTAATTCCTCGCTGAAGTAGCTCGGATGTGATGTCAGGAACCGGATTCGTTCGATGCCCTCGATCTCATTGACGATCCGCAGTAGTGCGGCCAGGTTGGGCCCGTCAGGCACATCCTTGCCATAACGGTCGACGATCTGCCCGAGCAGCGTCACTTCCTTGACCCCTTGCGCAGCCAGTGACCGGATCTCAGCCACCACATCTCCGACCGGCCGGCTCCGCTCGATCCCGCGGCGGAAGGGGATAATGCAGAACGTGCACGCGTGCGAGCATCCGTACACGATTGGCACATGCGCGCTGATGAGTTTGCCTCGCTCGTGCTGGGGCAGGATCAGGTCGCCGTCCATCATCGCAAAGCGGCGTGTCGTTTCATCCGATTCGATGAGCCGTGTCTCGCCCTGGCTTAAGAACGACACCAGCGGCCCCGGGTCAGACGGCGGCGAAAAGACATCCACAAACGGCAGCCTCTCGCGCAGCTTCTCCGCTCCCCGTACTCCCACTAGGCAGCCCATCAGGTTGATCACAAGGTCGGGATTTCGCTCCTTCAGCGGGCGCAGCGACGTCACCCGCCCCACTGCCTTATCTTCGGCCGACTGCCGCACCACGCACGTGTTCAGCACGATAACGTCGGCATCTTCCGGCTTATCGGTAAAGGCGTATCCCAAATGCTCCAGTGACGAGCCCACCCGTTGCGAGTCGGCTACGTTCATCTGGCAGCCCTCAGTCCAGATATGGTACTTCATAGGCCCTGAATTATACCAATAGCACTCGGAATTAGATGAGCCAGACTCCTTGGCTTTCATGGCCTGCCGGCTCCATCATCCTCCAGCCGCCAAAGCCAATGGCCCATCTCCACTTATGGTAAAATCTTGCAGCCTGGAGGGATGGCCGAGCGGCTGAAGGCGCATGTCTTGAAAACATGTTTGGGTCACACCAACGTGGGTTCGAATCCCACTCCCTCCGCCAAACGACTTGCGATTGCCAATAGGTGTAAAATCGAAAGTCGGTCATAGAGTACCGGGGGAGGTGCCAGAGTGGTCGAATGGGGCCGCCTGCTAAGCGGTTACTGGGGCGAAATCCTCAGTCGCAGGTTCGAATCCTGTCCTCCCCGCCAGCGAAACACGCTTGATTCATCGAGCGTGTTTTTGTTTTCCATCCTTTTCCCGGTCGAGTTCATCTTCCCTCCCGCCTGAAGAAGCAGCCCTCAAAACATCCCCCTGACTGCCGCGGTTTTGCGGTGTCATAAATGCGGCAGCATTACCGCATTTATGACCATAGTCCGCAGTCCCCGCTCGTGCTTTAATTTCTGGACGAAAGGCGCGTGCAACTATGGACCCTGAATTCGGCTTGGCGTGTTCCTCTGTTAACCTGCGTGGGGAACCAAACATCAAATCTCATGTAATAGAAGCGCTCGATCCTCAGGATCATCTCCAGGTCATTGAGGATGCAGGCGATATGTACAAGGTCCAGGCCACGAAATGGCATCCCCCGGTGACCGGCTATGCATTGAAGTCTGCGGTCTTCGTTGACCGGCTCACTCAGGAGATGTTTCCCAGGGTTGTGATTAAGGCCGGTTTGGCTATCCCTGCTGTCCCTCCGTCGCTCCCCTTATCAACGTTCCTGTCCTGGTTGGCTTCCGGAAAGGAGTCTCCCTGGCTTCCCGCAGATTATGCCGATGCCATCTCATCGGGCGAGCAGCCTCCCGTCGGCTCAGTCGTCCGCCAGGTGATCTCGGATAATCGTTCAGCTTGGGATGCCTGGATCAGCCGAGATCCAGTCTCAGGGCCGTCTCGCCTCTGCGACCATTGATGAATGGCTCGTCATCATGGCAGGTGGCCGGCCCATGTGGACCCGCCGCACCGAACGGATCTTTTCACAGCCCACGGAGCACACCGCGGCCCCCGCTTGGGTCTCCCCGCAGGACGTCCTTCGTTGGACGGGTCACGTCCGCTTCAATGACCAGGAACCGAAGTACAAGACCTGGTATGAAGTGGAGCTCACAAAACTGGATCAGCGCTTCAAGGGTTGGTACAAGGCCAGCCTGTTGGAGGAATTCATTATTCCCATGCCGGCGACCGATCTGGCTCAGCCCGACAACGCCCGCACCATCTTCGACCTCTCACGCCCCCGCCTGCGGATCCCTGCCGATCCGGAGATCGACGCCGCGTGGAGCGCCGGGCGCACGGGCGCCCAATATATCGAAATTAGCAGGGCCACCGGCGCCACCACCGTCAAGCACAATCTTTGTGGCGAGTTCTGCGTCGCAGCGTTGGGCGGTAGCGACGTGATTCCATTCCTCCAGCAATGGCTGTCCGGCAGTGCAGTGGCCTCTCCCATCCTCGGGAACGACTACGGCACGTCGATCACCGACCTTCAAACCATGCTGGATGTGTTCAACAAGAAGTATGAATTCTTCCGCGCGGAGACCAGTGTTGCGCCCATCACCCCCGCCTACCTGCGGAAGATGCTCGATTCCGGGCGCATGGCGATCGTCGGCACCGGCATCACCTACAACGGCATTGTGAAGTGGGGCAGCCGCATCCGCCACTGGATCGTCATCGAGGACATCGTCAGGGTCGGCAACAGTGGCTGGGTGCGCATCTATAACCCATTCCCCGATCGTGAAGAAGTCTATCCCTTCGACGTCGTCTTCGACACCGTCTCCCGCTCCGCCATCGGCCTCTGGGTCGCGCCCACCCTCCTCCAATAGCCGCCATGTAATCTGGTAGTCGCTTCGTGCAGCAGCCGTGGGATCAGCCGCCCTCATCCCCGCTGACACGCTGCTTGGATATGTAGTGAGCGGCTTTAGCCGCTCCCTCTTTTGCTCTTCCCCCAAAAATCCCATTCATCTCCGGCTATCTGTGTTCATCTGTGGTTATCTCTACTCACAGCCCTCGAACATGATTATCCATCCTCTTCGCCTGCATTCCTCCTCCATCATTCTCCATTCTCCATGATCCATTCCCTATCCCCTCGCCACCACCCCAATAAATTCCATAATGAATTTCAGCGCCGCAAACACCGTCGCCTCCGACGGGTCCAACGGCGGCGCGACCTCCACAACATCCAACCCCGCGAGTGGCAGCCCCTTCAGCGACTGGATTAGCGTGATCACCTCTCGCGCGGTCAGCCCGCCTGAATCCGGAATACCCGTGCCCGGCGCAAAGGCCGGGTCCAGGCAGTCGATATCCAGCGAGACGTGCACCGCATCGCACCTCGACAGCACCGCATGGACTTCCTGCGAGATCTCCTTCATGCCTCCCTCCGCCACGCTCGCGGCCGTAAAGACATTCAGCCCCCCATTTTCGATCAGCTCGATCTCCTGCTCTTCCCATGATCGCACTCCCACAAGGCAAACGTCTTCGGCGGCAATGCCGGCTTCCAGTCCTCGGCGCAGGACGCATGCATGCGATAACCGCGATCCGGCAAATTCGTCGCACAGATCGGGATGCGCATCCAGCCACAGTACGCCCAGCCTTTTGCCCGCGTACCGTTCGCGCTGGCCTTGGAAGATTGGGATCGTCACCGAGTGGTCGCCTCCCAGCAGGATCGGCATGTTCGGCAGCCCGGCGATCCGTTCCCTGATCTGCTCGAAGTCCCGAGCCGCATCCGTAATTTGAATATCTCCCAGGTCGCACACGCGCATCTTGCTCAGCCGTGTCCTGTCCTCGCTGAACGGCGTCAGGTGTTGTGACCAGAAGCGTATTCGCTCCGGCCCCAGCCGCGCTCCCTTCCGCGCCGACGTGTTGCCATCGTACGGGATTCCGATCACCGTGAAGTCAGCCTCCTCTGGAGAAAGCTCAGCTCGATGCAGGTCCGCCCACAGTCCGTGCGTCCCATTAGGGTCCATGGCTATGCCTCCGTTGATTACAAGCTATCTCAAAAACAGGCCGTTGTCATTGTCGTAGCGAAGCCGAGCGCACCAGCGTAGCAGTCCGGATGTCTGTCATTGCGAGCCGTACTTTGGCGAAGCAATCTCGTTCGTGCCAATACGGTATTTTGGAGATGACTGCTAGTACAGCCTTGCGCGATAAGGTTCATTCCGATTCATATGCTGACAGCCTGGCAAAACGAAACTGTCACTCCGGCCCTTCATGGCGTGGTTTCTCAAACTCTATATGGGTATTGTTTGTACTATTGATTTATAGTATATTCGCCCCGAATTTACCAATGGAGGTATGGATGAAAAAGATCTTAAAGTGGATTGGCATCGTTCTCGGAACTCTGATCGTCTTGATCTTGCTCGTTGCTATTTCCTTATTTGTCAAGGCACGTGTTGAATTCAGCCGGAAATATGATTTGCAAACCGAAGCTGTGACCGTGCCCACGGATGCCGCCTCCGTTCAGCGCGGTCAGCACCTTGCTACCATTCTCTGCATGGAATGCCACATGGAAGATTTGGGCGGGCAACCCGATTGGTTTGACGGCGGGCCCATGGGTGGAGCGAATACCCCGAACCTGACGACAGGCAAAGGCGGGCTGGGCAGTCAGCTCACCGATGCAGACTTCGTGCGTATCCTTCGCCACGGAGTTAAGCCGGATGGTACTTCGGTCTTCATTATGCCCTCTCAGGACTTCGCCTACATGAGCGACAAGGACCTTGGGGATGTGATCGCTTACGTCAGGTCGGTTGCGCCGGTGGACCGCGTCGCCAGCAAGCCTCAGTTGCATTTTACCTTCCTCGGGCAAAGTGATGTACGGGGCCGGCATCTTTGGCCATCTCCTGCGTGCCGACACGATCCAAAAAGCCGATATACCCATCGCCCCGCAGCCCGCTGTCAATGCAGAGTATGGCGAGTATTTGGTAACCGTCAATGGTTGCCACGACTGTCACGGCGCGGCAGCTTGCCGGCGGCAAGCCCGGCGACCCGAGTTCTCCGCTGGCTCCTAATCTCACCCCCGGCGGCGAGCTTCGTGCTTGGACCGAGGCCGATTTTCTAAAGACCCTGCATACAGGCGTTACGCCCTCCGGCACGCATCTGCCGGATCAGTTCATGCCTTGGAAGTACAAGGGCAAGATGACCGACGACGAGCTAAAAGCCGTTTGGGCTTATCTGCATTCTCTTCCGCCGCTCACGACATCTACCGCACCCTCAGAACAATAACGCCTGCAGTCCAGATCTAGCAGCACTGCAAAGCAAAAGCCAACGGAATGCTTGCCGTTGGCTTTTGCTTCATCATGTGTGCATTCCCTGTTCGTGAGATTGCGTCGCGGAGGGGAGGCGGCCTCGGGCTAAAGCGAGTGTCGCTCCCTCCTTACTCCTCTACCGGGTAATAACATAGTCCGGCCATCCCAGGCCCTGTGTGTACTGCCAGTGCTGGTGATAGCTCACCGAAGAACGACTCCACTACTTCCACTTTTGCCTCGACCAGCTCCTTAACCCTTTCAGCCTCGCGCAAGGCTCCTGCGTGTAGGTAACCGATCCTCGCTTTTTGCCCGCCGATCACCTGCGCCACAATATCTGCCATCATTGCGTACGCTTGCCCGCGGCTGTGCGCCCTCCCCAAGGGGACGATTTCGCCGTCCTCCAGTCCGATCAGCGGCTTGATGTTGAGCATGCTGCCCATCAGGCTCTGCGCCCGTCCGATACGCCCGCCCATGTACAGGTACTTGAGCGTGTCCGCTGTCTGGATCATGTGTGAGATCGGCACCATCTTCTTTATAGCCGCCGTGATGTCATCCAGGTTGAGGCCTGCAAGGATTGCCCGCGCGGCTTCGATTGCCATCCATCCTTGGCATAGCGCTGCATTCCGCGAGTTCGATGACTTCCACCCGCACGTTCGGACGAAGATTTTTGAGCATTTGCTTCGCCACGCTCGCAGCCTGGTAGGCGCCGCTGATTTTGGAGCTCATGTGGATGCTGATGATCTGTTCTGTGCCTTGGCTCGCCAGCTTTTCATACGCCTCCAGGTAATCGCCCGCCCCCGGTGCCGCGGTCGTCGGCGCAGATTTGGCAGTCGTCAGCCAGCGCAGGAACTCATCCCGCTGGATGGTCAGCAGGTCGCGCAGCACTTCCTGCCCGCGGTGGATGTAGTAGGCCACCGTGTTGATATGCAGGTCCCTCATCATTGCCTCAGGCACGCCCGCTGTGCTGTCGGTTAATACCGCGATGTTGGCCATACTGTCCCTCCGATTTTTGTTGCGGCTATTGTACTCCTTGGGCTCCGACATGCGTGCCCATCGCGGGGAGCAGGTATATCCGCTTCCCGCCGCAAAACGGATGCAATAGACCTACATGTTTTATGCAAGCGGCCGTTCCATTCCGGAACGGCCGCTTATCTTCGTGCACTCTGCGAACGGAGGGTTACGGCAGGTAGTACTGGACGATCAGCACCGGCCGATAACTCGTGTTTGTCGTATAGTCGCCGCTAAAGAACGTGAGGTAGTCGGCAGTCTGGTTGTTATTGTCGTCTGTTTGGAATCGCAGGCGGAACTGTGTGATCCCGGTCTTGTTGATCGTCCCAAAGTTGGACGAACTCATTGCCTTCGAATACCAGTTGGCTGACGGGTTGTTCGTCAACACCAGCACCGTGTTCTTGCTGGCAGCCGCCTGGAAATCGCCCGTCTGCACGGCCGCGCTACTGCCGAATGCACCGGTTCGCGCGTCCACCGCGATGTTGCCGAGCGTGGTAAATGGATTTGCTCCAGGTTGTCCCGCTTTCCGGATCTTGAGCGTGACAGACGTGATGACGGCATTATCGGGCAGACCGCCTGTCGCAAATGACAGGATGGAACGGTACTGCCTCCTCGATGCATCGTCGCCGAGCCGGAAGGTGGTCGCGCTGCTGTTAATGGTGCCTCCCGCGCTGCTCGTCTCGCTGGACTCCAATACCCAGCCGTCTTGCACCGCCCTGGACGTGTAGGTCTTGGTAAACACTGTCCGGGTTGGTGTCGGCAACGCTGTGTTGGTTGCCGTGGCGGTCTTCGTGGGTGTATCCGTCGGCGTGTTGGTCGGCGTGTTCGTTGGCGTCTTGGTTGGAGTGCTCGTCGCAGTATGGGTCGCTGTCGGCGTGCTGGACGGCGTTCGCGTCGGCGTGTTCGTTGCTGTTGCCGTGTTCGTCGGCGTATTGGACGGCGTGGGCGTATTAGATGGCGTCGCTGTATTGGTGGGCGTGTTGGTCTGGGTCGCCGTCGCTGTGTTGGTTGGCGTGTTGCTCGGCGTCCTCGTCGGTGTGTTGGTCTTGGTGGGCGTGTTTGTCGGCGTATTCGTTGGCGTCCGCGTCGCAGTAGCCGTGTTAGTATTCGTCGGTGTCGAGGTGGCTGTCTTCGTCGGCGTAGCCGATAAGGTTCCGGTGACGGTCGGGGTCGCCGTAGCGAAAGTGCCCGGCGCACTCATCTCGTACATCCTTCCGTCAACTTCGTTCTTATCGGTATTGTTGTCGACCATTCGATCCACGATGTAGAAACGCTTCGCACCCGAGCCGTCGCTCGCCGGCGCATATGCCAGCCCCGCCGGGTGTTGGGCATTGTCAGCCCCAACATCGATCGTTTGGATCAAGGTGCCGGTCAGCGTGGTCTCAACGATAAGACCGCTGCTCTCACCGCCCAGTGTGAACAGTGTGCCCGTCTCCGGATTGAACTCGACGCTTTCCGGGTCCGGTATCCCGAAGGTCGCCACATCGAAATGGCTCAGGAGCGTGCCCGTGAGCGAGTATCTGTAGATTTCCTGGTTAACTCCGTCGGCGACGAATAGCTGATTATTCAGCGTATCGTAAGTAATGCCCTCCGGGTCGGTCAGCCCGTCGTGTAGCGTATCAAAGCTCGTCCAGGTGTCATCGCTGGTGCCGATCAGCCCGTCTCCGCCGGCGTTCAGATTGAATACTAGGTAGGCATCGTCATCCGAGATAAAGTAATGCCCCGTAACGGGACTCCACGATGTTCCCGTTGGCTCGTCGGTCATGGGAGCGGGCGCCGTCCCCACATCGGAAAGGTTGGAGGCACGTACAACAGTTCCGCTCAGCGTGGTTTCCCAGATATTTGCGTTATGGAAGTGGGTAACGCCACCCACGATTTCTTCGACTTCCGAGTCGGCGATCAACAGCGTATTGCTGTCGGGTAGATATGTCAACCCCGCAGGATCCGGGCTGGGTGGCGAGAATGCACCCGTGTTGACGGTCCGTATCAACGACGACGTGAAGTTCGTCGCGGCCGCTGCTGACAGGTTGGGACTTAAGGATGCTTGTAATGAAAACTCGACGATCTGCCCCGCACCTTGCCCTCCGCTGTCTGCTAGATACAGGCTCATCTGCGATGGATTATCTGTTTGATCGCCGCTCGGCGCGAAGACCATACCCGCCGGGCTGCCAAGTCGGAACGGTGTCAGGTCGCGGCTCGTCACGATCCGGCCGGTCTGTGTCAGCTCCTGCAGCTTCTGCTCAGCCGGGGTTGTTACAAGAAGATGTCCCGTGGACGAGTCGAGCGCCAGGCCGCGCGGTGCCACTATCCCGCTCGCTGCCAGATTGACAGCCGAGATCGTCGCCCCTGCAAAGCTCCCGCCCACTCCCGGCTGGACTCGCACAATGCGCGGCCCCGCCGCATCCAAAATGAACAGGGTCCCGCTGCTTGGGTCCACGCTCATGCCCTGCGGATTCTGCACCCCAAACACGGCGGCATCATAGCTGACCGGTGTCGTTGGCACTAGATTGCCGTCCGCTCCTTCCGGGACTGCCAGCAATACGTTCTCTGGAAATTGCAGGATCAGCAGGCGATGATACTTATTGTCGAACGCCGTGTTGATCGGGTCGCTGATCTTCGCCGCGATCTGCAGCGAACCCGTTCGCTTTCCATAAGAAGCAAGTCTGGTGAGCTCGGTTGTCGACGGCGCAGGCTGCCCCGACGCGGGCGCTTCCAGCGCTTCGAACGCGTTCGCGCTGAGTGAGTACGCCAGCCCCATCGGGTATAGCAGCCCGGTCTTCTTCGTTTCTAGTGCCCTCACCCTTCGGATTGCCCCCGGCCCGCTCTGCGCGAACCCCGCCGCGTTCCAAAGGAATGACAGGCTGATAGCAAGCATTAGGGAAATAATGACAGGGGCCGAGAGCAGGTGATCCCGCACCCATTGAAGGCGCGCACCTCTAAAGATCTCAAAGCCCCATCTCTTCACATCGGGAATCGCACGCGCTGTTCTTTGTTTCCGGTTCTTCATCTCATCATCCTCTAGCTGGTTTCCGCATTATATAAATCACCCGGGCCTTGGTTAACGGTCACATCCAAGAGGATACACAACACATCTATCCACCCGTGTTTTTATTTACGGCCCCTTCACTCACATTTTACATCTACATTGTTTCGAATTCAATAGAAATACAGCTTTCGAACATCTTTTAAGGTTGAGTCATCGAGTCCTCACGTATGTTTGTGATGTTTGCAGTGCTTTGCTCTCCTTATTGTGTCTCCGTTCAACTGGTTAGTACTGGTTTGACACGCCGCGTCGCATATTCGTTCGCGTCATCCCCTTCCACTCATTGATCCTACTTGAATTAATTTCGGCGCGCGTTTAGACGAGGAAGCATCCAGCCGATGTAGGTCGCGGAGGGCGGCATCGAGCCGCCGCTCCGCACCCCGCAGCATTTGCAGCGGGATATGGCCATCCTCTATTCAGTTCCCAACAAAGGCCTCAGCCGTCGGCCCTTGCGTCATCGATCCGTCCCCTCGAGGCATCGATTGAATTGCCCCCGCCTCCTCCGCGCGCCATTGCATCGCTGCACGCTTCTCCTTATACTGTGTGCGCAGCAATTCTTTTGGTCATCGAAAAGGACAAGGCTATGAACGTTCTGGAACACAATCGGCTCGCTTGGGATAAACAGGTGGAAGGCGGCAACGAGTGGACCGTGCCCGTCGGTCCCGAAGCCATCGCCGCCGCGCGCACAGGCCAGTGGACCATCGTCCTTACTCCGACTAGGCCGGTGCCTCGGGATTGGTTGCCTGGCTTGGCGGGCAAGCGCGTCCTTTGTCTGGCTTCCGGTGGTGGGCAGCAGGGACCGGTTCTGGCAGCCGCGGGCGCGCATGTAACCGTCCTCGACAATTCCCCGAGGCAGCTTGAGCGCGACCGTTCCGTCGCCGACCGCGAAGGGCTTGCGATCACTACGGTCGAAGGAGACATGGCCGATCTATCGATGTTCTCCGATGCGAGCTTCGACTTCATCGTGCATCCGGTATCGAACGTCTTCGCCCAGTGCCTCCTTCCCGTCTGGAAGGAAGCCTTCCGCGTTCTCTGCAGCGGCGGCATCCTCATTGCCGGCTTCGACAATCCCGCTCTATTTCTATTCGACTACGAACTGGTTGAGCGCACTGGCACGCTTGAAGTAATAAATGTCCTCCCATATTCCGATATCGATCATCTGACTGAAGAAGACCGGCACCGCTTCCTCGCGGAAGGCAGGCCCTTCGAGTTCAGTCACACTCTTGAAGAGCAGATCGGCGGGCAGCTCGCCGCCGGCTTCCTCATCACCGGTTTCTACGAAGATCGCGATCCGAACGAGGCGAACAATCCTCTCTGCAAATACATGGATACCTTTATTGCGACGAAAGCTCTGAAGCCTTAAGAATAAGCAGCCCTGTCAGGACTATCCTGAACACTAACCCAAGGAGGCCCTCCATGAGAAAGATCATTGCTTATGAATACGTAACACTCGACGGTGTGATGGAGTTGCCCGAGAAGTGGCAGTTCCCTTATCTGACCGGCGATACAGCCGAGTTCAATATGGAGCAAGCCCTCGCGCCCGAAGTCTCACTGCTGGGCAGGGTGACCTACGAAGCCTTCGCCGAATTCTGGCCCCTGCAAACCCACAATGAATTCGGTCTGGCGGATAAGTTCAACAGTATGCCCAAGTTCGTCGTCTCATCCTCGCTGAAAAATGCAGCCTGGCAAAATTCCACGATCATTAGTGGGGATGTGGCTGACGAGATCTCGCGGTTGAAGCAGGCGTCCGGTGGAGATATCGGCGTCGCGGGCAGCGCCACGCTCGTCCAATGGCTTGGGGAGCATCGTCTCATCGACGAGTACCGCCTGCTGGTTCATCCGATCGTGCTGGGTTCGGGTAAGCGCCTCTTCAAAGATGGCGCCGCCCCTCACCCTCTTCGGCTCTTGGAAACGCGCCTCTTTACATCCGGCGTTGTATATCTCTCGTACGCGCCCGTTGAGAATTCTACCTAGCGCCTTCTTCGCCTGTGCTAACCAGATCTTGGTAGCCGGACGGAAGTCATGATCTATCTTGTTTGCGCGACCTATCAAGGCCTGCTACGGCACATCAATTGTGATCGGATTATGCGAGTTCGAATTCCATAACCATGTGCCCACCTCGCCGTTGGTGGCAGTCACGTTGATCGTCAGGCCATATTTCCCCGACTTGACCGGCCCTCCGCCCTGCTTCCATTTGTACTGGCCGTCTTCCACGATCCACGGATTGCAGTCCGGCTCCCCGCCTCCGAAGATGCAGTAACCCGGATTATTCTCCGTGCTGTCGTAATACTGCTTATCGCCGTTCGGAGACGTGATGGTAAATTCGACCGAATCGATGTCGTGCCCATCCTTATTCGCCTTGAACTTCTCATTGGGGTCTTCCGTATAGAATACATACACATGCAGCAAGTAGTCAGGATTGAAATCCAGCGAGATGCGGAAATTCTCGAGGTTGTTCCCATCCGGCGCTCCCGCGCTTACGATGGGCCGTTGCGGCGTAGGAGGGGGAGCGACGTTGACCGGCTGCAAAGATGCCAGTTCTATGTTGCATGAGATAAATTGCGTCCCCACGCTCACCCAGCCCTTTTCATTCTGTCCCGTTACATCAACCTGCAGCCATGTCCCGTTGGGAACACCCACCGGATTGAAGCCTGTGGGCCGAAGTTCGGTTCCGGCCTTCAGCGACGTGATTGGCGGATTATAGGCCGTACCTGGGCCGTTCCTCAGGTTCACATCCTGCAGCACGGTGCACGCAGCAGTTGGCGTCCCCGTGCTGGCGACCGGCGTAGTCGTCGCGGATGCCTTGGCCGCTGGTGTCTGCGATGCTGCTGTCACTATGACGGTGACCACCACAGGCGTGGGGGATGGAGCCGGCACTCCAAAGCTGCAGGCGTTGATCAGCAGGAGCAGCGCTCCTAATAACAGGAGGGAGCTCCGCCGCAATTGTCTGCGATTGGAATTCGAAGGCGCATCGGATAACATTAGGAGCCTCCTTCCAATATTTTGAGACGGTCTTCGGTCTGCTGAAGGATCGGCCTGCAGTTGCTGTCCACAATATCGGATGTGATGATCCGGTCGGATGTATTCTTGCTGATATCGATGCAGGCGTTCAACTGTTGGCTTGCTTCCTTGTAGGCCCCGATTGCCGTCGGATTATCGCCAGCCAGTTCAGACAGGTACCCGGACCATTGGAGAGCGCTTCCCAGGAATTGATGGTTCTGAGCCAGGTAGCGGCTTAATCCCGGTGTCTGAAATGCGGGCAGGGTTGCCTCGAGCTTCGCGATCGCCTGCTGGAAGGCTATGTTTGCTTCGGCGTTCTTGCCGTTTTCCTGTAGCGCGACTCCGCGCAGCAGTTCAGCGTCACCCAGTCCAAGGCGGGCGATATCTTCCACCGGCACACCGTAATCCGCAGCGACCGGCTTGAGCTGCAGCACTTGTCCATAAGCCGCTTCCGCCTGATCCAGCAACTGCGTCACCTTCTGCAAGCCCGGGTCGGTGAGCCCTGCAGATGCCGCTCCCTCCACCAGTATCTGTGCCTGCTTGAAGTAGGCAGTCCCTAGGCCCACATATCCGCGCGCATTGCGGGGATTTAACTGCACAGCTTTTTGCAAGGCCTCGAGAGCCTTCTCTTCAAATGCCGCATCTGCGGCAGCAGGAATCGGCTTGCGCTCGATGGTGAACAAATATTCGCGCCCGATAAAGAACTGCAGCAGATCAGAATCAGGCGCAAGCTCTGCCGCCTTCAAGTAGTACTCCAGGGCTTCGAGCGTCCGCCCTGCATGCTCTTCGGATTGTGCCAGCGCCAGCACGGCTAGCATGTTTGCCTGCTGGCGGACCTTGGTTTGTACATCGCTCGCCTGCAGATCACCCGCGACAGCGATTGGCGCGCTCACCTGGAAATTTCCCTGCACTTCCCCCAGCGAATCCGATAGCTTCGGTGTCAGGAACATCTCCACTGTCAGCATCGGCGGCTGTTGCCGGCGATCCAGCGCACCGTAGATCACCATGTCCGCGTGCAGCCGTTGTGCAAGATTGGACGCCGCCTCGATCTGTCCCGCCGGCGTGGCGCTCTCCAATGTACCGATCTGCACGCCCTGGATTTTGAGCCCCGGTCGGTCGTCCCATATCAAGATTCCCGGGTTGCTTTCTAGTGCATGTTCCAAAGCCTTGGAGATATCCTGGCTGAGAGCGGCTCCGCTCCCAAGTGCCTGCACTTTCCCATCCGGAAGTATTTCGCCGATGTCGGCAACCGCAATGTTGTACTGCCCGTTCATTATGGGCGGCTTCGGCCGTAAAAGGAAAACTACGACAGCCAGCAGCAGGACCGTCACACCAGCAAAGACGGTTTGCGTCACCCTCAGCCGCCGCTCTTTCATGGCCTCTTTGCGTGCCTCGCCCTTGCTGGCATCCAGAAATTCGATGTCTTGAAGGCTGAGTGTCTCCGAGTTGTTGCCTTGTGCCGCCCACTCCTGCACTTGCTTCAACCGCGAGCCGCGGATCAACAGCCCCGCATCACGTTCATTCTTGACCCAATCTTCAGCCGCCTCCGTCAACTGGCGGTGCAGGATCAGTCCCTTGCGATCTTCGTTGAGCCAGTTCCGCAGCGTCGGCCACTCACGGATCAATGACTCGTGCGCCACCTCCACCACTTTTTGATCCCCCGGTTCGACAGTGCTCGTGGTTACCAGCCGCGCATCGGCCAGGATATTGATGACGGTTTGGATTGTCGTCTCATCGCTTGACCGTGTGATGAGCTCGCTGAACGGGGCTCGCCGGCGTGTATCTTGCGCATCCTCATTCAACTCTGTCAGGCGCAGGAAGATCATCCGCGCCACAGGCTGTTGCTCCGGCCTCAGTCGATCCTTGAACACACTGTCGGCCGTCTCGCGGATCGCCCCCTCAACGCCTCCGCAATCCACATAGCCCGAAAGTGTCAGCGTGCGGCCATGGCGGCGTTTCCATGTTTCCAGAAGTGCGTGGGAGAGCAGCGGCAGCGACCCCGGCTCGAAACCCACGTCATTCAGGATCACTTTGACCAGCCCCTCCTGGATCTTCCAGCCATCCTTCGCCAGCGGCCCAACGATCGCATCCACCAGTTCCGCCGGGCTCATCGCCCCAATGAACTCCTGGTATTGTGAGATCATCTCGCGCAGGCGGTCGTGCAAAGCTACCTGTGCATAGAAATCGGCCCGCAGGCAGACCAGCACGCTCACCGGCTGGCTGTCCTCCGAGCCTGACGCTGCGATCAAAGCGTTTATGAAAGCCTCACGCTCCTCTGCGGAGCGGGCCACGGTGAAGATCTCCTCGAATTGGTCAACGACCAGCAGAAGGTGAGGGCTTTTTTGTTGAGAGAGTAGGGATTGCGCTGCAAGCGCCAGCGCCTTGGGATCGGCCGCCAGTTCGTCCCGCAGGCTGCTGATCTGGCTGGGAAGCGCGCCCTCAGCCGATAAGGTTGCAGCTAACGATTCGAGCGGATGTCCGCCCGGGTTGAAAACCCGGTAGCACCAGTGTGCGCTGTCGGATGGCGGCAGCGAGCCGTCTGCCAAGAGGCGCCCCCGATTTCAGCGCCGGCACCATTCCCGCCCGCACGACGGACGATTTTCCGCTGCCTGATGCCCCCACGATTGCCAGGAATCGCGAGCGGTGCAGCCGTCCTACGAGGCGGGCGGTGAGTTGTTCCCGTCCGAAGAAATGTCCCGCATCCTCTTCGTCGAAATATTGCAGTCCTTTGTACGGCGCTTCCCCAGGCTCCGGAGGCAGTGCCTCCAGGTCCACCACCTGGTCATCTCGGACAACGGACTTTATGATGATGGTGGAATTGACGATATTGCCGGCAATGTTGATGCTATCGCCGCTTCCACTTGTTGTAGCGTGACCTGATTGTTCCTCGCCTGTTGTCGATGCGTCCGGCATTGAGGTTGTCTCTTGCTACGGAGGGCTGGGTTTCGGTGGCTTGTCCCCGCAGCTAAGCCAGGCCCCTCATGCGCAGGACGGTCGCAACGATCTGGCCGGCGATACCGACAACCGCAGGCGCAACCCCCGCGAGATTCTCGGCGGCCTTCTTCAGGCCCTCGCCCGTGATCTGCACCATGGTCTTGTTCGGCTGTTGTGCCTTTGCGGCATCCACCAGCGCCTGAGCAGAAGCGGCTACCGCTTCGGCTTCATCTTTCAGGCTCACCGGGACCTGCTCCAATGCCTTGCCGAGTTGCTCGATCGAGTGCTGAAGCTCCTGCCGGGCGGCCTCATCTACCGCAGCCATCGTGCCAACCGACTGCTGCACGTTGCTCAAGGTCGATTTGATATTGAGGATTACGTTGTTCAAATTGCCGCTAATACTGATATCGTCGCCCATTTCGCTCTCCTCTTCTATGTTCTTGATAACGGATGAATCTCAAATCACTAAGAGAGTGTTTCTAAGTCCTCTGCTGCGTGCTCACACGTTGTACTTGCTCTCTCCCTCCCCTTGCGAGTAATTACCATTTAAGAAACAGTCTCTAAGGGTATACCGGTCTCGTTGGGTGTGCCATTATAGATTGGTATGACCTTAATTGTAAAGTATTTGGGCAGTAAATCTCCGGTGCCTCCAGAGAATCGGTGTTGTGCCTTTTGCACTGCATACCTGATATCAGCTTCGTGAGTGATAGCGCTCACAAGCCTGCTATTTCCCCCAGTTGCATCGTATGGCTCGCAGCGCGTTTCCTCCCAGCACCTTCTTGATCGTCCCCTCCGGGTGACCATCCACGATCAGCCGTTGGGTCAGCCGCGGCATCTGCGAAGCATTTTCCAGGTCATCCGGCGCGGTTGTGAAGCCGTCGAAATCCGTTCCAATTCCCGCCACATCTTCGCCGCCTGTATCGATCAGGTATTGGATGTGGCGCGAAATAAAGTTGATGCCCTGCCCGCTCTCCTTTGGCATCAGCCAGTAGGGCATGAAGATTACCCCGATCACGCCGCCATCCCTCGCGATGCGCCGGATCTCCCAATCCGTCAAATTGTAGGGCGACGGGTCAAGTCCGTACGCCCCCACATGCGTCGCAAGCAGCGGCACCTTCCGGCCGCTCGCATCCACGATATCGTAGATCTGCTGGCGGGCCGTCGGTGTGCAGTGCGATAGGTCGATCATCATCCCCAGTTCGATCATCCTCTCGACAACCCGGAATCCCAGGTCCGTCAGCCCCTGCGTCAGATCTCGCCACAGGGCAGGGTGGCGCGCCAGCCTCGCCAGATCCTCCGGGAATGGATAACAGGGATGCACCACCCTGTTCCGATAAAAGTGCGCCAGCGTGATGCAGATCACACCCCGGCCAAAAAGTACTTCCAGGTGGCGCATCACGTCTTCATCGCTGGTATGCTCGCTTCCCAGGCTGTGAGACCCTTCAATGGCGTGGATAACTGCGATCGGCCGATTGCCCTTCGTCCCGGCCAGGATGTCGTTGAGCTCCGCCAGGGATCCGGCCATCTTCATCGCGTCGGCGCTCGTGGACGTTGCGACCGCCTTCTCCATGTCATCCATGATCTTCAGCGTGGCATCGAACGGTTTCGACTGGATCAATTTCTTCCAGATATCCGGGCGCAGAAATCGGAACCATTTAACGATGGGGAAATCTTTCAGGATGCCATGCTCTGGTACATACAGGGTCGAAAAGATCGCATCATACCCGCCGTCGTGCATACGCGGAAAGCTTGCCCGCACGTTCAACGGGTTGGCATGCAGTGTGCGGTTGACGATATAACGGAGGTTAAGATTTCGGTTGAATAGCTGCTGTTGCATCGACGGGTGAACATGCATGTCCACGATCGTCGCCTCGTGATGGATTCGCTTCCAGTCTAAAGGGGACATGGCAACCTTCCGCTAAGGATCGAAACGGAAACAGTTGGATGTTTCATAGTTTAAGGAAATTTTGAAAAAAGGCAAGTAGGAACCAACAGGCTTCCATTCTGACCTATGCCCTGCCCGTCCCCCCGGCATCGTTGCGCCAGCGCTCTTGCATTTTGCGGAAGCCATCCCTGGGCAACGCTGGTACAAGCACTATAACGGAGAAATCGGTGATTTGTTTGCCTGGAACACCAAAAAGGTTGGGCGGCTACACCGTCCAACTCGAGTGGTCAAGCAAATCAAAAGATTACATGCGGGTGATGCCCGAATATCACATGCTATCCGCTTTCTAAAGATCAAGTAGAGGAGGCCGTTCTACCAAAGAACGGCCTCCTCTACTTTGATACAGTGAGCGCCAGTTTTTCGCATACGGTTATGACATCGCCGTCCACGGCTAATGCGTTACGGAGACCTGAGCAAACTCAATCCGTCGAACCAGACCGTCCCGCTGCTCTTGCTGTAGATTAAACTTGACTATAATCTTGTCGTATGCGCCCGGTGCTGTGAACACTAATGACTTCTTCGTGAAGCCATAGTTCCCGTTGGGAAGCGTCAGGGTGTTGAGTTGCACTGGCGTACTTCCCTTATACAACAGCACCTGGACTTGCACGGCTCCGACAGTGGTGGGGATACCCTGTCCCTTTCCCCACAGGCTCAGTAGGAACGTACTCCCTTTTGCACCGCTAAGGAGGCGCGTCTGCGTCAGTGCCTTGGTGCGGGCGGAGGTGTTGCCGATCTTTACGGAAGCAGCGCCTTCGTACTTGAACTGTGTGTTCTTGCCATCTGTGGTCGCAAAGTTGGCTGCCAGCCAATTAGTAGGGATCCTGGCGGTGGAGCCTGCAAACGTATTGAATCCACCGTTGAGCGCCTGTTCCGTACCGCCCTTGCCGCTTAATGAGATCTTATGTGGGCTTCCGCTTGCGTTGTCCGGGAAGTTGATATAGGCAGTCCTGGCTCCGGCGCTTGTGGGCTTGAAAGTCACGCTGACAGCGCAGGTTGCCTTGGGAGCCAGCGTGTGCCCCGAGCAGGAATTGGCCGTCAAGCGGAATTGGACAGCGTAGGCGCCTGCCAACGAAACCGAGCCGATAACCAGATTGCTCCCGCCTATGTTCTTGACGATGAAGGACTTGGCTGCGGAAGTTGTGCCCGCTTTGACCAGGCCATAGTTCCAGGAGGTTGGGTTGGCACTGAAAGCCGCTGGAAGCGCCGCGGCAGTGAGGAAGGACCAGTCTGTGGCGCTGCCGTCCGAGTAAAGGGTGCCGAAGGAGTTGACGACGCGGACGTTCCAGTAGTAGGTAGTGCCCGGACTTAACGAACCCAGTTGAACGCTCGTATTGTTGGTGACAGTCCAATTCGTGCATGGGTTGTTCGTTGCCGAATAGCAGTATTCGTACGATATGCCCGCGCCACTGGCAGCCGTCCAACTCAGGGTGGGGTTGGCAGGCTGGTTGGTTGCCCCATTAGCCGGGCCGGTCTTGCCGAACGCTCCCGGCGGGGCCCCGGTGGTAAAAGACCACAGCGCCGCACTGCCGTCTGAAAAAGTCGAGTCAAAGGAATTGTTGGCCATGACGTTCCAGTAGTAGGTGGTGCTGGGACTGAGCCCGCTCAGGACCACACTGGTTGTCCCGTAAACCAACGTCCAATGGGTGGCGCAATCGGAAACGGTTGTCCTCAAGCAGTACATGTAGGACGTTGCACCGTTGCTGGCAGTCCAGCTCAATGTGGGATTGGCGGACTGGTCGAACGCTCCGTTGGCCGGGCCAGACTTTGTAAAGGTACCCGGCACATCACCCGTCCTGAACGACCAGTCCGTAGTGTTGGCGTCTGAGTCAACGGCGCCGAAGCCATTGACAGCCCGCACATTCCAGTAGTAGGTGGTATTTGGACTTAGAGCGCTCAATTGGATACTTGTGCCCCACGTGTAGATATCCTCCGAGTACGTACAGGGGTTCGTTGTAGAATAGCAGTACTCGTAATACGCGGCGGCGCTCGTGTTGGCCGTCCAGCTTAAGGTTGGGTTGGCAGGCTGGCTGGCAGCGCCGTTGGCTGGACCGGACTTGTTGAAGGCGGTCGGAGCACCTCCGGTTGTGAATGACCAGATGGCGCTTACGTTGCCATCCGAATACGTTGTACCGAAGTCATTGACGGCGCGCACATGCCAGTAGTAAGTGCTGTACGGAAGCAGGCCTGCTAACTGAACGTAGGGGAGTGAGCCAATATTCTGCCATGAATTGCAGCTATCGGTGGTGCTAGCGCATAGCTCGTAGTGGCTTACGGTGCTGTCGTAAATCCATGCCAACGACTCGGATGCCCCTCGGTTTGTTGCGCCATTGGATGGGTACGCCTTATTGAATGCGCCCGGTGGATTCCCTGCATAAGCAAGGCCGTGATGGAACAGCAACGACCCCATTGCCAGCATAATTGCCAAAACGCAAATGGAAACCTGCCGCGCACTTTTCATCTTTTGCTCCCTCGAAGAAAGTATCGCATCGGCGTCGCCGACCAATATCCTGATTGAGTTCGAAAAGCGTACGATTTGCCGGCAGACTTGGCTCAACGATAAGAATTCCACCCACTCAGAACAATAATATCCCCACGAATATAGTAGCACGAGCACATGCCAAAGTCAATTGTCCGAATGGACTCGCTGCGCTCAATCCTTCCCTGGACGTATCAACGAAGAGCAGGCCATAGAACTGCCCGGAGGGCTGGCCGAGTTCGATGCGCTGACCCCCACCAGCTCGCACGAATTGTGCGAAGCGATCACCGACCCCATTCCCGGGCAGGGCTGGTACGATCACCAGGACGGGGAAATCGGCGACATCTGTGCGTGGAAGACCAAACAGGTTGGCGCCTACAGCGTTCAGCTCGAGTGGTCAAACAATAGGAGACTTCCGAAGTCTTTACCCAAGGACGCCTCTGCCTGGCGCCAGCGCGGTTTTTTCCGGCCTGCCAAAAACTCTGTAGCGTTTAGTCAAGGGCATACAAGGGCGTGCGAACACTCGGATTGAAGGTAGAATAGATCTTCCACATCCAGAAGGCAGGTCGATAACCATGATCATCACCCCAAAACTCCTGGACAAAATCCTCGCCGGCTATGCCCTCCCTCTCACCGGCACCCACGGCATTTCCCACTGGGCCCGCGTCCTTGAGAACGGGCGCAAAGTCGCCGCCCTTTCCGGCGCGGATTTGGACGTGGTCGAGCTCTTCGCCATCTTCCACGACTCTCGCCGCCTCAATGAGGCCTGGGACCACGGGCACGGCCGACGCGGTGCCGTACTCGCCCGCGAGCTTCGCGGCGCTTATTTTGATCTTGATCGATCAGCGCTTCGCCCTCCTCGAATACGCCTGTCAGGAACATACCGCCGGCCTTACGCAGGCCGATGTCAGCGTTCAGGCCTGTTGGGATGCCGACCGCCTGGACCTCCTCCGTGTCGGCACGCGCCCTCGCCCCGACCGGCTCTGCACCGCGGCTGCCAGGGAGCCGGACTTACTTGCCTGGGCGAACAGTAGAGCGTCAACGCGGGAAGTTCCCGAGCTTATCCGGGATGAATGGAGGCTCGACTTTCCCGGTGGCCTGCCGCGAATTTGACGCCTTGCTCCGTTCGGTGCTAGTTTTGTCGGATAGGCATCTTACGATGAAAACACGCACATCGACTGATTGAGTCTTTCCCTAAAGCTTTTCATGCAGGCCCCTTCCCTCGCGAAGCACTTCCATCGGCAGGCACCCTCTCTCATGTAGGTCGGACTGCCAGTCCGACCATGCACTATCTATCTACCCATTCTCATTCCTAATGCCAGCACCCCTGCCCTCGCGAAGCACTCGCGGAGCGGATCCACACGTGACCTTGCGAAGCATATCATCCCCGCTTTTGGGGACATCGTCCCCGTACTTGGGGATGCCCGGAACGTCTCGTCGCTCGTTGCATCTTTCTTCATCTTGCCAGGCACCCCTTCCCGTTTCGGGAAGGGGCCGGGGGTTAGGTCCGGAAGCTGCGAACGCCGCAGCCATGCCTAGCGAAGTCGAAGCGTAGATCCCGCCGAAGGCGGGACGGAGGCCCCGCTTCAGCGAGGCGGAGGGGGACGGGTGTTAGGTCCTTTCTTGAGCCCATCCATAAATTCTCGTATAATCTTGCGATCCTACCTGCTGCCGCATCCTCAGCTCCAGCCTTGGGACCGGCCGGCGCCTCACGCTGATCCGCAAGCAGGGTGAGTACCTGTTCAAACCTCTATGGAGCAGAAGCCGCCTCTGATGGCGAACTATTCCCGCAACGATTGGCTCGCGCTGCATAACCGTGCAGCCAGGTCCTACATAGACTCAGAATGGTCCAGGGAAGTTCTGCTCGGTGTGGGGCGTAAACGCAAAGCGCTCTTCTCACAGGCTGTCGGCAATGTGCTGGACGTTGGCTGTGGTTACGGCATTAACATCCCTTATCTCACCGGTGCCGCTCATATCACCGGCGTGGATTTCAGCCCGTTTATGTTGGATAAGGCTCGTGCGAGCGCCCTCGAGTTGCGCATCCCGGTTGAATTGCGCCAAGGCGACGCGGAATCCCTCGCTTTCCCCGATAATTCCTTTGACACGGTTATCTCCTCCCTCTCCACGTGTTCATTCTTTGACCCCATTACCGCCCTGCAAGAGATGCGGCGCGTCTGCAAGCCCGAAGGACGGATCCTGCTGATCGAACATGGGCGCAGTAGCTTGAGTTGGCTCGCTCACTATCAGGACCGTCATGTGCAGGAGCAGATTGAGCAAGGTGGTTGCCGATGGAATCAGGAGCCGCAGCAGCTCGTGACGCAGGCCGGCCTCCGTATTCTCAGCGCGAAACGCGATTTCTTCGGCGTCTTTCACACGCTGGCACTTTCTCCCGCAAAATGACCCGGGCGCTTTAGCAATGCAATGGGGGAGAAGTTGTGTTCAGTGGGTCGCGACGACAACGTACGCCTCGTTGCGGCGCGTAGTTATCGGACCCGGATGTACTTCCCCCATTGGTGTGCGGCCCTTCTGGCTCGCCGCCTCTGTTACCGGATAAGCGTTCCTCCGTATACCAGCAGCGCAAACCCCAGGATCACCAGCACCAGCCAGATCGGCGCCTGGATTAGCGTCTGGATCAATTGAGTGATGGCCTGTATGAAATCGGTGGGCAAGTCATTTAGCGACGTACCTTTCCGGCTTGCGTAATTCCGCATCATTTGCGCAACAGCTCCGGCGATACCGGCAAGCGTTGCCACTACACCCAGCACGATCACGATCCAACCTAATACGACCATACTGCCTCCGTAGCGTTAGTCTGCCGGAAAATTATACCCGCGGCGTTCCTCTCATAATAGGGCGTTGTCGCAATTCCCCTAAGACGCCCACCTCACCCCAATCCCTCCGGTAGGGTCGCAGCCATGCCCCGTCTACTGACGGGATTGCCGTGTCTTGGACCGCACCGCTGCTTCCTGGCGGCGCCGCCCTTCCGCCTCGCCCTCGCAAACCCTATCCTCCATTAACTATGATCCATTACCCATTCTCTATTTTCCCACTCCCGATTCCCGGTTCTTCCCCAAACATTGTAGTACTAATACAAGGGCGTACGCCGGCGTACAAACTCTGTCATTGACATTAGCACGTATGTTCTTTATCATGGTTCCATGCAGCTCCACGTTTCCGCGCAACAACTCCATTTCCCGCCAGCCCGGCCCCCGCGCTCCGAACCCGCACATCTGTCCCCCGAACGCCGATCCGACTTCCTTCCCGCCTCGCTTCTCAATACCGACGAGCAGGCTCCAGCCGGCTTCCGCCGTGCGCCGTTCGCTGGGATAGTCCAGACCCGTTTTCACACGCGCATCCCATACTCAGCCCTCTCGGCTCGCCGCTCTCCACGCAAAGTATGCATTCCCGCGTTTCTTGCGCCCGTTAACATTCTTCTCCCCGCCAGGTCGCATAGTCGGCGAATAGATATTGCCCTTGCCCGCCGCTTCCTTCTCTCTAATAGCAGCACACTGCGTTCACAAGGCTATCCGCAAGTACTATTCGAACCTCATTTGAATTCGCATCGCGCAATCGCGCAAGGCGGCGTCATGCCGCCCTTGCGCACATCTGCGAGACGACTCGGAGACCCGGCGTCTCGAAGACCTTGTCCCCTATCTTGTCGTAGCGAAGCGGAGATCCTGCTCTCCGCGGGTCGAGCCGTACTCAGGGGTTGTAAGGCAGCAATCTCCTACTTGGATGATCCCACGCTTTGGTGCCTCCGAACTCTTCCCATCCCGCCACTTGCCCTCGTGCACTCCCCAGTCGGCTTTAGCCGACTTCCACGTTCTGAGGCAGGGCTTCAGCCCGCCGCCCGCTGCCCGCGTACGTCGGGTCATCGGCGTGCATCCCAGTCCAAGCGAAGCCGGAGCGCACCGCCGCGGGAATGCCGCCCTTGCGCACGTCGTCGACACAACTCGCCGATGTCGCCCCTTCTTCCTGATCTCCATGAACCATTCTCTATTTTCCCCATTCCCAATTCCCAAATCCCAATTCCCAATTCCCCCCGCTGGTCTGAAATGCAATATCTCTACAATGAAACATGCGGCTGCCCGGTCTTACAATTCACCGGCGGTAGAAATAGCTGTCATCGGTTTAGCCGCAACGGAAGGCGGGAAAATCACCTCGGACGGCACCGGCGCACGCCGCCTCACGGCCATACTCCAAGCCTAATATGAAAACTTTACGAAGAACTGGCACTGCGAAGAAGGAACAAGCGCTCCGAAGCTCCGAGCTTCGCTATCGGCGCTTGTTCGAGGCCGCCCAGGAAGGGATACTGATTCTCGATGCCACTACAGGTGTCGTGGAAGATGCGAACCCATATCTCTTGCAAATGCTCGGCTATTCGCGCGACGAGTGCTTGAACAAAAAACTCTCGGACCTTGCCGCCTTCGCAGATACCGGGATCGGGAGCGAGATCCTCAAGCGTCTCCAACACGAAGACCCTCTCCGCTACGCCGACCTGCCACTAAAAGCGAGGGATGGCCGTGCCCTTCTGGTGGATTTCCTCGCGGCCTCCTATCGAGTAAATGATAGGCTCATGATTCAGTGCCACGTTCACGATGTCGCGCAATACGTGCCCGCTCGAAGGTCTCTCGCCGAAGCAGATGAGAAGCTCAGGGCGCTCTTCGCACGCATGACCGACGTTGTCATTGTCTACGATGCCGATGGTCGCTATCTTGAGATCGGGCCAACCAATCCCATAAATCTTGCCCGCCCTCCCGCCGAGATGTTGGGTAGGACCGTCAGCGATTTCTTTACTCCCGCAGAGGCCGGTCTGCTGCTCCATAACATCCGCCACGTTCTGGAGATCGGGCAGCCAATCGAACTGGATTACAGCTTGCTTCTGGGCAATGAGGTACGGTGGTTCTCCGCCCTTGTCTCCCCCTTTTCTGCTGATAGCGTGCTCTGGGTCGCCCACGATATTACCGAGCGCAAGCGCGCCGAGGAGGCATTGCAGGACAGTGAGACCCGCTTCCGCTCCCTCCTCGAGAATGGTCGTGACAACATCTCGCTGGTGACCGCGGAAGGGACTCTCATGTGGGAGAGTCCCGCGGTTAAGCGCACTCTTGGCTATCGGCAGGGTGAGTTCATCGGTGGCAGCATGTTCGATCTCCTTCACCCTGACGATGCAAATAGGGTCCAGGCCTTGCTCGGCATGCTCCTCCAGGAGCCGGGGGGCCGCCAGAGTGGAATCTTCCGCATTCGCCATAAGGATGGCACTTGGCGCTGGGTGGAGGCTGTTGCCACCAATATGCTCCAGGAGCCGAGCGTCAAAGCCATTGTCGTCAACTATCACGACGTCACCGAGCGTACGGTCGCGGGCGAGGCCCTTAGGGAGAGCGAAGAGCATTTCCGTTCTTTGTTTGAGAACATGCTCGACGGCTATGCTCATTGCCGGATGATCTACGAGGACGGCCGCCCCTCAGACTTTATCTACTTACACGTCAATCCGGTTTTCGAGACCCTCACCGGGCTGAAGAACGTTGTAGGCAAAAAAGTTAGCGAGTTGATCCCCGGCATTCGAGAGGCCAATCCTGAGTTATTTGAGGTCTACGGCAACGCGGCTTCCACCGGTGTGCCCGGGAAGCTCGAGACATACGTGGACGGATTGAAGATCTGGTTCTCCATCTCCGTATATTCTCCGAAGCCCGGCGAGTTCGTCGCCGTCTTCGACAACATCACACAGCGTAAGCAGGCCGAAACTCTCCAGGCCGCGGTATACCGCATTGCGGTAGCGGCTGATAAGACCACGGGCCTGGATGCTCTTTATCCTCAGATTCATGAAATTATCTCTTCGGTAATGCCCGCTGAAAACTTCTACATCGCACTCTATGATGAAGAACAAAATAAGCTGCGATTTCCCTATTCACGAGACTTGGAAGACGACGCGTTTCCGGTCGAGCTTACGCCCGGTAAGGGGCTGACCGCCTACGTATTGCGGACGGGCAGATCTCTACTCTGTACGCAAGCGCTCCATGACGAGCTGGAACAACAGGGAGAGGTCCAATTGGTGGGCGTACCTTCGGCCATCTGGCTGGGGGTGCCGTTGATCGTCGGACAAAAGACAATAGGCGCGCTGGTGGTCCAGCACTACTCGGATCCGCATGCCTACGGCGAGCGTGAGCAGCACATGTTGGAATTTGTCTCTTCGCAAGTCGCCATTGCCATCAGCCGCAAGCAGGCCGAGGAGCAGTTGCGCTATGACGCCGCTCTCCTCGCCAATGTGAATGATGCTATTGTTGCCTCTGATGCACAGTACCGGGTCACTGCCTGGAACGCGGCTGCCGAGGCGCAGTATGGCTGGAAGGCCGACGATGTCCTTGGCGCCAACGGCGTTGACTTGCTGCGGACCGAATGGGCAGATGTGGATGCCGGGGAAATGAGACGCAGCATTGCCGAGGCGGGTCATTGGCGCGGCGAAGCTACCCAGCTCCGCAAAGACGGAACACGGATTCCTGTTGAGGTATCTTCCATTGTGCTCCGCGATCAGGCCGCACAGATTACCGGATACATCAGCGCAATTCGCGACATTACGGATCGGAAGGCCGCCGAATCCAGGATCAAGCGGCACATAGACCATCTCACCGCTCTTAGTGAGATTGACCGTGCCATCTCATCTAGCTTCGACCTCAAATTCGTCCTGCTCAAGCTCCTCGCCCATGTCACCGGTCAACTCGGCGCCGATGCCGCAGATATCCTGGTGCTCGACCCATCGACGAACATGCTCGATTACGCCGCAGGCCTTGGCTTCCGCACCGCGGCTCTCCAGCATACGCGGCTGCACCTGGGCGAGAGACATGCCGGAATGGTTGCACTCGAGCGCCGTACCCTCCATCTGACGAATCTTCTTGCACACACTTCAGATTTTGTCCGTTCTCCAGAATTCATATCGGAAGGTTTCGATACCTATTTCGGCCTGCCGTTGATTGTAAAAGGCAAGGTCGTGGGAGTGTTGGAAGTCTTCAAACGCGGCCCTCTGGCTGCCGATCAGGAGTGGCTCGACTTCCTGAACACCCTCGCCGGGCAGGCAGCCATTGCGATTGATAACGCTGGCATGTTCAAGCATTTGCAGCGCTCGAATATTAGCCTCGCCCTCGCCTATGATGCTACCCTCGAGGGCTGGTCGCGTGCGCTCGACCTCCGTGATAAGGATACCGAAGGCCACACCCGGCGCGTGGCAGCTCTATGCGTCAAATTGGCCAAGGGTTTCGGCCTCTCAGACGAAGAGCTGGAGAATATCCGCCGGGGCGGCCTTCTGCATGACATTGGCAAGATGGGCGTTCCGGATAGCGTCCTCCTGAAGCCGGGTCCGCTCACCGAAGACGAATGGGTCGTCATGAAGAAGCATCCCTCCATCGCCTACGAGCTGATCTCCCCCATCGAATACCTCCGCTCTGCGCTCGAGATTCCCTATTGCCACCATGAGAAATGGGATGGCACCGGCTATCCCCGCGGACTTCGAGGCGAGCAGATACCCCTCTCGGCCCGCGTCTTTGCCATCGTGGACGTTTGGGACGCGCTGACTTCAGACCGTCCCTATCGCAAAGCTTGGCCCGATGACAGGGCGCTCGAATACATCCAGTCCCAGGCCGGCTCGCACTTTGATCCGCTGGTTGTGAAAGCCTTCATGGAAATGATGGCTCGGTCCTCGGCACCCTGATAGCACTCGAGTGCTCTGCGAATGCATGCGCGTAGGTTTCGTCTCGTACTTACCTTGGAGAGGCTTCCTCAAGCCCTTTGGGTTCCAATCGTGGTCGTATTGGGTCGTCGGGAAGGCAGGTTGACCTGCCCTTTGTTTAACCGTACAATATTAAGGATGGCTTGGATAGCGAACCAATTCGCGGGTTTCTTTCGCCCCGACCATGATCCTCCGTTTCGATCGTCGGATTGTCGACCATCGACTATCGTTTATTAGAATCGGAGGAAAAATCCCATGCCTACCCCTATAGTCTCCAGGCGAGCTCCCGTCTACGCCGATGTTCCAGATGAAAAATGGAACGACTGGCGCTGGCAATTAAGCCACCGCCTCAACACCGTTGAGGATATGGAGAAAGTCCTGACCCTCACCGACTCGGAGCGCAAAGCCCTCAACACCAGCGGCCTGTTCCGTGTCGACATCACTCCCTACTTCATTTCCCTGATCGATCCTGACGACCTCTCCGACCCCATCCGGCAGCAGATCATCCCGACCGATGCGGAGGTCGCGCCGTTTACCGGCATGATGGAGGATTCGCTCGCCGAAGACCGCCATTCCCCGGTTCCCGGCTTGGTCCATCGTTACCCCGACCGCGTTCTGATGCTGGTCACCACCCAGTGTGCCTCTTACTGCCGCTACTGCACCCGCTCCCGTATCGTCGGCGACCCCGCCCAGACCTTCTCCCGCAAAGAGTTCGAGATGCAGATCGAGTACCTCAAGCGGACGCCGCAGGTGCGGGACGTGCTCCTTTCCGGGGGCGATCCGTTGGTTCTTGCCCCCAAGATTCTTGAGGAGATACTCACCCGCCTGCGTGAGATTCCCCACATCGAGATCGTCCGCATCGGTTCCCGCGTCCCGGTCTTTATGCCCATGCGCATCACGCAGGAGCTCTGCGATATGCTCGGCAGGTTCCACCCTCTGTGGCTGAATATCCATGTCAACCATCCCAATGAGATCTCTCAGGAGCTGGCAGATGCCTGCGACCGCATGTCGCGTGCTGGCATCCCTCTGGGCAATCAGTCGGTGCTGTTGGCGGGCGTGAATGACTGCGTCCATATCCAGCGCGAGCTGGTGCAGAAGCTCACCCGCATCCGGGTCCGCCCTTACTACCTCTATCAGTGTGATCTGGTGGAGGGTGCCGGTCACTTCCGCACGCCGGTCGCCAAGGGTATCGAGATCATCGAGGGCTTGCGCGGGCACACCTCCGGCTACGCGGTCCCGCAGTTCATCGTGGACGCTCCGGGCGGCGGTGGCAAGATCCCGGTCATGCCGAACTACCTCATCAGCATGTCCGACCACAAGATCATCGTCCGCAACTACGAAGGTTATATTTCAAGCTACGAGGAGCCGGAGCACTACACTCCTCACGATCCGAAGACTTGCAAGTACTGCCAGAACAAACGCCTCGAGCCGGGGCAGACTGGCATCACTGGAATGCTCGACGGCGACGAGATGTTCATCAAGCCCCAGGGCTTCGATGTCCTGCATGACCGTCACGGCGTGCAGCATCGCCTCAAGGACGAAAAGAAATGGCAGCCCTTGGGTATCGGCGCCGGCGATGGTACTCATAAGGACGAGCTTTAGCCGTGCTGGCGGAGTATTTCACGATGGTTTTTTGCCGCAGGTGATGCGCATCTTCCTCATGTCGGGACAGAGTTTCCGACATGAGGAAGCCGGTGATGTGCGCCATTCAAAATGAGCACATCACACTCATCTGTGGTAGATTTTGAGCAAGAGACTTAGCAGCGATCATGAAGGAGAATGACAATGCTCAAGAAACGGGCCGCACTGCACGCGTTTAGTAAAACACTTCTGGTTGTGCTGACGTTGACAGCCTTTCTGGCTGCCTGCGCACCGGCACAATCCGCCGACCAGATCCAGGCGCAGGTGGAAACCTCCGTCGCCATGACCGTGCAGGCGCAGGGTCAAATGGCAGCCGCAGTGGCATCGACGTTGACTGCCCAGGCGCCTCAGGCCACTGCCGTCTCGTCGCCGACCCTCGTTCCGCTGGACCCGCCGACTCTGCCGCCCACGCTCGCTACGGTAACTCCGTTCGTGGTCGTTCCGCCCGGCGGCGGTGGCGGTACCGGTTCGACACAGCCGCTCTATGGTTGCACCTACGCCGAGCTTAAGCCGACCGTCAACCTCTTCAAACCGGGCGATCCATTTGACATTCTCTATTACATCAAGAACATAGGCACCAAGGATTGGCCATCCAAGAAGGATCTCGATTATTTGAGCGGAACTCGGTTCACCCGTAGCACCGGTGTGGAGTTGCCCGCTCTGAAGTCCGGTGAGACGACCACCGTTTCCTTCGACGCCAATGCCCCGAAGGAGCCGGGTTTCTATGAGATGAAGTGGAAAGTGGAAGGCGGGCTTTGCTTCCCCACCACGGACATTCAGGTCGGCAAGCCTCGGGATCCGTAAGCGGGCAATTGCATGGAGCCAGGTGTGCGGTCCGCCGCAAGATGTGTCATTCTTCCATTCTTGGCGGCTTTGCGTTAGATCTTGGTTTCCAATTCAGCCCGTTCGGGCTGGGTTTGCACCACTCTCTTGGTTCTGGGAGACAGGCCTACGAAGAAGCCACATCGCACCACCGTTCATCTGCTGCTTGCACTGACGCTGTTCGCCATCAGTTGCGATCTGACGACGTTGATAACGCCGGCAGCCCCCACATCTGTTCCCGGCGGGGTGAATACGATCATCGCACAGACGGCTGAGGCTGCCGCTACTCAGACGGCGTTGCTTGCTCCGTCTCCTACGCAGACGCCCACCCCTGCTCCGCTGCCAACCAATACACCTACGGTAACGCCCTTACCTTCCCCGACCTTCGTCTTTATCCTGCCGACCTTTACCCACACGACCACGCCGGTACCTGCGTCTGACGGCCTCGCCTGCACCCTGACGGCGCAGGATCCCCCAATGATGCCACTGTGCAGGGCAATCAAGCTTTCTCCACCAGTTGGACGGTAACCAATAGCGGCTCCGCCGTCTGGGATACTAATACCGTCGATTTTGTGTATGTCAGCGGCGCCAAATTAGCCAAGGCGAAAGCGGCCGACCTGCCTAAATCCGTCGGCCCCGGCGATTCCATAACGCTCAAATTGAGCATGACTGCTCCCGGTGCTGCCGATACATATAGGACCGTCTGGACGCTCCAAAGCGGAAAGAACGCCTTCTGCCGCCTGTCCGTCTCGATCAAGGTTAAGTAAACCCTCATGGAATGACAAAAGCCCCGCAACGTTTCTTGTTGCGGGGCTTTTCTTGATCTGTCGGTGCGCGCTTTATCCGACCGGCGGCAGCGGCTCGTTCGTGACTGGTGCCGGAGGCACCGGCTTCCTTCGCAGCGTGAAGAATGCCACCGCGATCGGTATGAGAATGAATACCACCGCGGCACATAGCATCGCCACTCCATAAGCTGCCGGCACAGTTGTGGAATTGCTGACCCCGTTGAACTCGGTGTTAACCGGAGCGCCTACAGCTACAAGCCCGCCGGAGCACGCACAGAAACAGGCCGGGGCACCCACACAAGATTATCGAGGCGATCGTCGCGAGAATGCCTTTGGTACGAGCGTCCATGATGTATCCTCCTCTTCAAATGCTTTGGTTGAGCTTGCCATCAATTGCCTCGCAGGTTGTCAGGGGCAAACCTGCGATGTGTTGCCTCTCATGTGATTCGCTAACTTCTCAGCTTCGCACCCAGTTCCTGCTCGACTCTCTTTACGATCTTATTTCGGATGCCGGCCGCCTCCGCGTCGGTCATGGTCTTGTCCGCTGATTGGTACGCCAGATTGTACGCCAGTGACTTCTTGCCCGCGCCGATCTGGTCGCCGCGGTATACGTCGAATAGGTGTACGCTGCTGAGCGCTTTGCCGCCCGTCTGCCGGATTAGCGCTTCCACATCCGCCGCGGGGGTTGCTTCATCAACGATTAATGCGATGTCCTCCAGGACAGGTGGAAACTCCGGCACTGGCTTGATTTGATACGTAGGGGCAATGCCCTGCAGTGCATCCAGATCGAACTCCGCAACCAGTACGGGTGAGCCTCCGAAGTTATACTTTTCTACGACGCGCGGGTGCAGTTCGCCCAAGACTCCCACGCTCCGCCCGCCGACTTTGACCTCCGCCGACTTGCCTGGATGCAGGTACACTACTTCGCTGGTAGGTGCGAAGCTGACGCCCGTGTAATGCAGTCCGCTCAGCAGCAGTTCAACGCGGCCTTTGAGGTCGAAGAAATCCATCCGTAGTCTCTCTGTTTCGTCCCAGGCCGTGCTGCCTCGCAGGCCTGTCATCGCTATTGCCAGCTTGCGAGCTTCAATTGGCAAGTCGCCGGCCGCCGGCTCGAAGACCGGCCCAATTTCAAAGAACGCCAGACTCTCGCTCAATCGGGTGTTGCGCTCCAGGTCATCCAACACCGATGCCAGCAGGCTTCGCCGCAGTACGCTCTTCTCCGGCGCTATCGGGTTGGCGATCCGCACGTGCCCGGGCTCTCCCAACAATAGCCGGGCTTCGCTTTCCGCCGACGTGAGGCGATAGCTGACCACCTCGTCCAGGCCCAGCGTTGCCAGTAGATCACGCAAGTCTTGCTCCCACTCGTAGACCGGGTTTCCGATCTGCGGCGGCAGCGCGTCCGCCATGTTCGAAGAGGGGATGCGGTCATAGCCGTATAAGCGAGCCAGCTCCTCAAGCACGTCCGCCAGCCCCACGAGCCCCTCGCCGATATCCAGCCGGTCCGGAGGGACGGTCACCGACACTTGTGCCTCTCCGTTCCTCTTTGAATTCCGATCCCCGCTTTCCGGCTGGTTGACCTTGCATTTGAAATCGAGCCGTTCCAGTAGGCTCACGATCTCATCTGCGCTCAGTTCGATACCCAGCAGCCGCCTCACATCCTTCGGACTGACGACCACGACCGGTTCGCTTGGCTTGAGCGGATACTCGTCCACCAGTCCGGGTGCGATCTCTCCGCCCGCCCACGATCCCATATATTGCAGGCCGCGCCGCACTCCTGTTTCCGCCACCGCCGGATGTACCCCACGCGAGAAGCGGAACGAGGCCTCGGATGGAAGATTGTGCTGTTGAGCGGTCCGCCGAATATTGATGAAGTTCCAGGCCGCGCCTTCAAGCAGGATATTTCGCGTCGCGTCCGTAACCTCTGACTCAGCGCCGCCCATCACGCCCGCCAGGGATAGCGGGCCCTTGTCGTCGCAAACCAGCACGTTCAGCGAGGTTAGCGTCCGTTCGATGCCATCCAGGGTGGTCAGCTTCTCGCCATCCTTGGCAACCCGCGTGATGATGTGGATCGGCTTGTTGCCCGCGCGTTCCTTGAGCACGTCATAGTCGAAGGCATGCAAAGGCTCACCCAGTTCAAGCATGGCGTAATTGGTGGCATCCACGATGCAATTGATGGGACGCATGCCCGCCAGTTTCAGCCGCCGCTGCACCTCATAGGGGCTGGGCTTGATGCTCACATTGCGGATCAGCCCAAGCACGAAGCGCGGGTTGAGCTCCGGCTGGGTGATCTCTATGGATGCGAGTCCTATAACCGCTTCGCCTCGCGTCTTGTAATCCAGATTCGGCCTTTTCAGCTCGCGGCCTGTCAGCGCCGCGAGTTCGCGTGCCACCCCGATCACGTTGGCGTTGCGTGCCATGTTCGGCAGAATGCTGATGTCCAGCACCGCATCGCCGATGTAATCGGCCAGGGGAGTGCCAACCGGTGCATCCTCGTCGAACAGGATGATGCCCTCATGCTCCTCGGAGATTCCTAATTCCTTTTCCGAGCAGACCATCGAGTACGACTTTACGCCACGTATCTTGGTCCGCTTTAGCGTGGTGAGCTGCAGACCTTCTGCATGCCCATCGTAGAGGGTCGCGCCTTCCTTGGCATACGCAACCTTCAGCGGCTTTTCGAGCTTCCCCTGCCCTTTGAGGTGAAAGATGTTAGGCGCGCCGGTCAACACCGTTTGTTGCTTCTCGCCATCGTACAGGTCGAGTAGGGTCAAACGGTCGGCATTAGGATGAGGCATCACCTCGCGGATCTCTGCCACGACGATCTTCTGCCTATCCCATCCGAAGCCCGTCGTCTTGAATTCGCGTGCCTCGCCCTCCTTCGGCGATGCTAAGGGGATGCCGGCATGCCTGATCTCATCTACCTCCAGGCCGGCAAGCGTAAGCTTGCGTGCAACTTCCTCAACGGATATTCCATCGAGGTTGACGAAGTCTTTCAGCCATGAGAGCGGTATTTTCATAAAATACTCCAAATGCCCGAAGTGCCCATTCGTATTTCTCAGCGCCTTTGCCTAGAACTGTTCAAGAAATCTCACATCATTTGCCCAGAAATACCGGATATCGTCGATCCGGTATCGGAGCATCAACTGGCGCTCCGGTCCCATTCCGAACGCGAACCCGCTGTATTGTTTCGGGTCATACCCGCCATTTTCCAGCACGACCGGGTGCACCATTCCACAGCCAAGGATCTCGAGCCAGCCGGACCCTTTGCAGACCCCGCATCCCTTGCCGCCGCACACAAAGCACTCCACATCCATTTCTGCGGACGGCTCCGTGAAGGGGAAGTAGGATGCTCTGAACCGTACTCGCGCTGCCTGCCCGAACATACGCCGCGCAAAATTGGTCAGCGTGCCCTTTAGGTCTGCAAACGTTATGCCGCGTCCCACTGCCAGTCCTTCTACCTGGTTGAACTGCACTTCCGAGCGCGCGGTGATTTGTTCATAGCGGAAGCACATCCCTGGCAGCGCGATGCGAATGGCGGGCGGGTTGGCAGGGTCTCTCGCTGCAAATTCACTCATCGCGCGGATCTGCCCCGGCGATGTGTGCGTCCGCAGCAGGATTGGGTTGTCTCCCCTCGCTCCCGCATCGATATAGAATGAGTTCTTGCATCTCGCGCGCCGGGTGATGCGGCGGGAAGTTCAGCAGTTGGAAGTTCATCTCATCGGTCTCGACCTCACGAGAGGTGTAGACCTGGAAGCCCATTTCCGCCAGGATTTCCAGCACCCGTCGCAATTGCTGCGTGGACGGGTGCAATCGTCCCCGACGAATGCTTCGTCCCGGCAGCGTCACATCCAGTTTCTCCTGCGATAGCGACCGCTCCAACGCGGTTTCCCTGATTGCATCCATCTTTGTGGCAAGCGCAGCCTCCAGCGCCACTTTTACTCGGTTCGCTGCTTGCCCCATTGCGGGCCTTTCTTCCTTCGTGAGCGCGCCCAGCCCGCTGAAGACTTTCATCAAGGCCGAGTTGCGTCCCAGGTGCGTCACCCGCCAGGCCTCCAGCCCGGCCTCATCCTGCACTGAGCCAAGGGCCTCCAGGCCGCTCCGCTCGATCTCACTCAGTTTGTCGATCATTTAGCCTCCGTGTCTGCAGACCAGCGGACCACGCCAGGCATCCTGGCGCTGATCTCGTCTTGCGAATTTTCGCTCTCTAAAATAAAACTCCCGTCCACAAATGGGACGGGAGAAGGTTCCCGCGGTACCACCCAAGTTAACTGCCGGTGCAGTTCGCTTAAGAGAATAGGCAATTGACTTCTCATTCTCTCCTCGGTAACGGGAGGATCACGGCTCAGACTACATGGCGCTTGTGGGCCCTCACCTGAGCGGCTCGGGAGCGAACTTCTGTCAGTTGCCACCGTGCCCGGGTCTCAATCCTTGCCCGGACTTCCCTGTCGGCTCTTGCTGACGTACTTTGCTCCGTCACTGCTTTTCAAAAAATGATTGCGGTAATTATCTTCAAAAGCAACAGACTGTCAAGCCTCGCTTTGTGCCCATTCCTTTTGGACAGGTATAATCTTCTGCATGAGATCCCGGCTCGTGAAGGCTCTTCTGTTCCTCCTTCTCGTCGCGCTTCTGGCAGTCCCGCGCTTGATCGCGATCGACCGGTTCGCCACCGTGGATGAGCCGTACTGGCTCACGGCCGGTTCAGATTTCTACTATGCTCTGGGCCAGCGGGCTTTTGCTAATACGGTCTACGATTATCATCCGGCTGTCACAACCATGTGGATCGTCACAGCCGCCATGCTCGCCTATTTCCCCCAGTACAGGGGCTTTGGCCAGGGTTATTTTGACGTCTATAAGGATTCCCTGGAACGCTTCCTTTTGTCCCATGATCACACGCCGCTTGGTTTGCTTGCTGCCGGTAGGATTATCCAGGCATTGGTAATTGTCTTTTTGCTCCTGGTCGTATTCTGGTTCCTGCGGAGGCTCCTCGGCGATGCGATAGCTTGGGGGGCGCTGTTGCTCGTCTCGTTTGACCCCTTCTTCCTTGGACATTCGCGCCTGCTCAACCATGAGGGCATGCTTTCCCTGTTCGTGATGATCTCGCTGCTTGCTCTGCTCGCCTATTTTCTCTCGGAGCGCCGGCTGATCTATCTACTGATCTCAGGCGCCGCGGCTGGTTTTGCCCAGTTGACCAAATCGTCATCCGTTGCGATCCTGCCGCTGATCGGCTTGTTGTTCCTGCTTGATATCTTTGCACCTCGCGGGATCAGTTGGAAAAAGCGGCTCGTCGCCGCCTTGCGGGAATCCGCGGCTTGGCTGATTATCCTGGCACTTGTCTATTTCGTCTTCTGGCCGGGGATGTGGGTCGCGCCCCGCGAAATGCTTTATCAGGTATTTGGCAATGCATTGAGCTATGCCTTCGAAGGCTCGCGGCTCTCAGTGACCGGTGGAGTCCAACCTGCACAATTCCAGTTCCACATTGCGGATATTCTCGCCTACTTCCGGTCCGTGCTTTGGAGGACAACGCCGATAGCGTGGTTCGGATTCCTTTTATGCCTGCTGGCTGCTGTGTGGCAAACATGGCACGAGCGCATCGTGCTTATCTCTCTCTTCCTGATCGGCTTGCTATTCATTCTCTTGTTCGGTGTCGCCAGCGGTCGGAATTCAGCCCACTATGTGCTCACTTCATACGTCTCTCTGGATATCCTGTCCGCTGCTGGCTTCGCCTATTCTGCAAACTGGCTGGCCTCTCGTTTCCCCGACGCTCGTGGAAAGGCCCTGCCTGCGCTAATTCTCGGCGTTGCGGTGCTGCTCCAAGTCGGAAGCGCCCTGCCTTATTACCCCTATTACTACACCTATTACGATCCTATCATGGAGGCTTTCCAGCCAGGGCGTCAGAACCCAAGCTTCGGATACGGCGAGGGCCTGGACTTGGCTGCGTCTTATCTTGCTCAGAAACCGGGCGCAGCAAAATCGACTGTCGTCGCCTTCTACGGCCGTGGACCCTTTTCCTATTTTTACCCTGGAAAGACGGAGCAGCTGAAGCCGGTCTATGCGGATGCCGAAAACGTTCCGCAATTGCTCCAGGTGATCCACGCGTCGAAATACGTTGTGCTCTACTATGAATTGGAGCACGCCAGGAATTCGCCCGCAAATGTGATGCATGCCCTGAGCGGTGTGCAGCCTGAAAAGACCATCTGGCTCAATGGCATCGAATACATTCGCATCTATCGGGTGGATGGACTATCCCCTCAGTTCTATGCGTGCCTTCGGCCAATAGGTTCTGCCGCGGTTAGGTTCAGAAAAAAGTGAGGCCGGGCACATCGCCCCGGCCTCACTTTTCACAATTCTCTATCGTCAAAGGGCGCGGTCCCTGATCAATAGCCGCCTCGACCGACTTTGGGGCCCTCCGCAGTCGCGTCTGACTCGCGCATAGGCGAAAGCTCTCGCAGGCATCATGGGGTCGCTGAAGGCTTGGGTGTCCGCGTGGGGTACTGCGTATAAGTTGGAATGGGCGTTCGCGAGGAAGTCGGCGTAGCCGTCGGAGTATCTGTCGGCAGGAATGCCGGATCGCCCAGCCATGGCAGGAAGCGCGTCAGGCTCTTGACTGTGTCAGAGCCTTTTATTTCGCACCTTTGCAGCACAAAGAGATTGCCCAGACCCTTGATTCCATGAATAACCGGTTGCACCCATTGCGCCGATGTAGCCGGCAAAATGCACATAATCCGCCGAGCTGCCGGTGGTACCAAAAGGATACGCAAATGTCAGGATCGGGAGGCCAAGCTTGCTTTGCAGATCCTCCCTCGATTGTACAACCTCAAACCGCACGTCATCCGGTGCTGTGAGCAGCTCTTTGTGTGTCTCGCTGTGGCTTCCGACTTCCCAGCCCGCTGCCGCCATCTCCTTGATCTGAGAGGTCGTCAGATACTCGGGCTGATCCATGTACTTCACGACGATGTAGAGCACGCCGGTAAATCCGTATTTACGCATGATTGGAAAGGCATTGGTGTAGTTGTCTTCATTGCCATCATCGAATGTGATTAGTAACGGATGGGGGGGTAGCGAGGCCCCTTGCGTGATTGCCTGGATCAGGGATTCGGTTGTGATTGTCTGGTAGCCCCATTCTCGCAGCAGTTTGAGATACGCCTCAAAATTGTCCGGCGTTACGTAATATCTGCTTCCGATTGGCGACACGGCAATATGATGGAATAGCAGGATCGGCACCTTCACCTGGTCCGGTCCCTGCATCACCCACGCTGGTGTGGCGGTCGCTGGAGGGGTCGCCGTTTGCGTAATTGTTGGGGGTGTCTTCAGCGTAGCCGTCTCCGTTGGGAGGTCGATCGTCGCGGTAGCTGTGGCGCTCGGAGTCGGTGTAGCCGGAGCAATGGCATTGCATCCGGCAAATGCAAATGCCACGGATAACATTATGATGCGTAGTTTCATCTTTCCCTTCGAGAAGCAGGCGGACGCCGGATTTTACCCCTGATTCACCCTGTAGATATCAGCGTTCAGTTCGGATTCAACGATTGAGTTCCCAAATGATCCGCAGACCGTCAAGTGTGAGCCAGGGTGCCAGCACGTCAATTACCTTCGTTTCCTGAGAAACGATCTCGGCCAACCCGCCAGTTGCCACCACTTTCATGTCGCTGCCCAGCTCGGAACGGAATCGAGCCACCATGCCTTCCGCCATGCTGACATATCCAAACAGCAAACCCGACTGCATGGCATGCACCGTGTTGCGCCCGATCACAGAAGGGGGCCGTTGCAGGTCAATGCGCTGTAGCTTCGCCGTATGCGTAAAGAGGGCGTCTGCGGCAAGGTTGATACCGGCAGTGATTGCGCCGCCTAGATAGTCGCCGTCTTTGGTGAGAGCGTTAAAGGTCGTGGCCGTACCGAAATCCACGATGCAGGCGGGTCCGCCATACAGCCGCAATGTGGCAACTGCATCGGCCACCCGGTCTGCCCCGACCGCTCGCGGGTCCTCATAGCGGATATGGATGCCGGTCTTAATGCCCGTGTCAACGATGAGTGGGTCTTGCTTAAGATATTCCCGGCAGGCTTGGGCAATCCTCTGCGTTAGCTGCGGCACCACCGATGCCAGGCAGATGCCTGTCAGGTCTGCCTCCGAGCGCCTCACATGCTCGAGCAGTCCCAGAAATTGCAGGCCGTACTCGTCCGGCATGCGTTCGTGATCTGTAGCTAGCCGCCAGTGTGGATCGAGCTGATCACCCTCGTAGAGCCCAAGGGTCAGGTTGGTATTGCCGACATCGATGGCAAGCAGCATGGAATGCTCCGCTTAGTTGCCCCTGAAGATGGTTTCGGGTGTCCGTGCTGCACTCAATATTACGAATGCGAGCAAAGGAAAGATCTGAAGAAAGATCCGCTCGACCGAGAAGCTCAGATGCCAGGTCAGGTCATACGGTGTGATCAGATACACCCCATAGTATCCGAGCATTTGGATGCCGAGCATGGCGCTCGAGGCTATGACCAATGGAGCCCGCTCTTTGGAAAGTGGCTCTCGGGCGACTATCAAATATACCAACAAAATCGCGATAATGCCTATGGGCAGTGCCAAAAGTGTCCACCCGCCAAAGGTTAGCAATTGACCTGCAAAGTACCGGATGATTTCAAGGTGACGGGACAGTTCCGCGATCTGCGCGAGTGAGCGTGCTGGGCCGTTGCTTAGCACATCGCTCGGCGGGGCCAGGAAGAACTTGAAATACAGTACAAATGCCATGGGGACGGCAAGTCCGGCCGCGTACCAAAGCAAGGCCCGCCACGGCTTTTGCCGAAGAAGCGAGATTGCGAGCGCCACCGCAGTCGCAATTACAAATACACTGCCTTCATTCTTCATCCATGCAGCAAGCCCCGCCGTTAAGCCTGTAAGTATCAGCAATCCCGGTTTGCGGTACAGTATGTACAGGTAGATCAGGATACCTGTCGCCAGAAAGAAATAGGCTAATGGCAGGTCCGCCAGCTCACGAGCCCCCTCGTTGACCACCGCTGGAGTTCCCCAGAATATGATCAGCCCCAGCGCGGCCTGACCTGCAGTTTTTGTTGCTGCTAGCCCGCTGACCAGCAGCCCGGCGCATGCCACCGCAAAAAGGGCGCTCTGCACCATCGGCACACGCGGGGTTTCGTTGCCTAGTGTATCCCAGCCAGACGCGATGTTCATGGCGAGAAACAACGGATAGTCCGCATGGAAAATGGGATCCATCTGTCTCGAGAAGGACTGCAGCCAATTCGTCTGATCACGATAAATGAAGCGTGCTGCGCGGTTGTACATCATCCACGCATCCCAGTCTCCCTGCTTTCTGCGTAGGATGTAACTCGCCGTGCTGCCCAGAGAGACCAGGAAAATGACTCCACCCAGGCCCGCAAAGACATATTGCAATCGCGATGGTGCCGTGAAATTCCACTGCGGCATCGCTTCGGCCGTGTGCTTTCTTTCCCGCCAAACATTCGCTCCCACTAAGATAAGCAGGGTTGTCGCTTGAACTACAACAAACCAGTGTTCCCCGGCAAACAGAGACATATAAAGAAAATAGCTCAGGGACGTTATTCCGAGTCCGATGCCGATCCCTAGGAATGCCTTCAAGATCAGGTTTTTCAGCGCACGGTCCGGCCACAGTAGGTGCGCGAGCAGGCCGCCGGTCAGGATGGGTACTAGGAAGATTGCGATCATACTTGGCTCAGTTCCTGATCCGGTGGAGCAGATACAAGCCGCCCTTGTATGCGATCACCTCGAACTGGTCTCGGTTGGATTTGCTCCACAGGTCAAAGGCTGGTCGGTCGAGATTGGCTATGTTCCATTCCTGGGTGGTGCCCTTCACGATGACGATCGGCGCAAGCACATACTGCGTTAGCACGTACTCGCCCTGGTCATTCGCTGCATCATAAGTCGCGCCCGCCACGTTGGAATCTGAAATATAGCCCACGACGCCGCGCTGGAATGGAAGCTGCTCCTTGATCGGGGCAAATCGCTTTTCCCAGTCAGCCACGGGGTCGTCGCTAACGCTTCCGAGTTGCTTCGTCGAAACCAGGTTTTGAACGCTGGCATAAAGGCTTGCTATAACGATCAGAACGATGAAGCCTCGCTGGACCCACTTGGTATTCATGCCGGGCTTTCAGCGGTGTTTATTCTCGCCTTGAAAGCGAGAGCGTCTTTTACGTCGGTCACGATCACGAACAGGAGGAAAAGAAGGGGCAAATACATATGGAAGACCACGCGCCATAATGAGAACTGCAATTGCCAGCGGATCGGGTGTGGCGTGATCAAATATATCCCGTAATATCCGATAGCCTGCACGACTACCGTCGCTAGGATTGTCCAGTAAGCCCGCTTGAAGCGATTCACCGGCGAGAGTCCGAAGATGAGTGCGTAAGCGGCCAGGATTGGGATGACGCTCACTGCGGTACCGCCGATTGCTAGTAGTTGTGCGAGAGAGCTCCTTAGGATCGCCAGATGCCGTTGCCATTCGAAGATACGCTGGATGAAGCCGGAAGTCCCACTGCCCAGGATGTCATTCGCGGGGGCCAGGAATAGCTTGAAGTACAGAATGATTGCTAGCGGCACTGCTAGCCCTGCCAGGAACGCGCCGAGCCGGCGCCGCGGGTCCGGCCTTATGAAGGCCAGCAGCATGCCGGCGAGGATCGCGACCACGAACAAGTCGCCCTCGTTTTTGGTCCATGCAGCCAGCCCGGCTGTAAGACCAGCCAGGACCAGCAGCCCGCTCTTTTCTTGCGCAGCGTACAGGCAAATTAGCACCACGGTCGATAGGATAAAAAAGCACAGGGGCACGTCTGCAGTCTGTGATGGGCCGTTGATGGTAAAGAATGGCGTGTTCAGGAGGACCACAAGTCCCAGCAGCGCCTGCCAGACGCTTTTGAACGAAGCGATCCCAGTGAAGAGGATGCCGGCGCACACCAACATGAATAGGCCGCTGAGCACCGCGGCGCGCTTTGAGACTCACGACCCAGGGTATCCCATGCTTGCGCAACGTCCAGGGGGAGCAATAGCGGGTAGTCGGCATGAAAGGCCGGGTCGATCTCCGGAGAAAAGGACTGCATCCAATCGGCCTGCCCTCGAAAGACGAAGCGGGCCGTACGGTCATAGATCATAAATGCGTCCCACGTCCCGTATGGCCGGTAGATCCATGCTTCGGAGGCGCCGGCGACCGTAAATGCGATCATCACCACGGTGCACGCCAGCAGCGCGATTTGCCATAGCTTCAGGTGACCCTTTGGAAGACTGATTTCAAGATGCAGTTTCCGACGTCGTATCTCCAGCCATAACGCCACGAACAGGGTGGCAAGTTGGATGTAGATGAAGAAATGCTGTCCGGCAAAAGCCATCAGATACAGGAAATATAACAGTGAGGTGATGCCCAACCCGAGGCCGGTTCCAAGGAAAAACTTCAGGAGGAGAGAGGTTGGCGCCTCGTCGTCCCAAAGTAGGTCCGCCACCAGGATGCCGGTGAGGATACCGGGCAGGAAGGCCCCAGCGCTTTGCAGCAAGCTCATTTGTCCAGCCTGTGGATCAGGTAGAAGCCATAGTTCAGAGACTTCAACGTCGAATTGCCCCGGATTGGATCGGCTCCAGTTTTGGTAGCCTTGCTTGCTTAGGTTCCCGATGATCCATTCGTGGTCGGCGCCCTTACGCACGACGACAGGGGCCATCACGTATTGCGTCAGCGTATATTCGATCTGATCATCCGGATTGTAGTAATCGATGCCAAGGTCCTCCGAGTCAGAAACATATCCAACAACGCCTTTGGTGAAAGGCATGATCTTCTTCAGCGGTAGGAGGCGCCTCTCCCATTCGGCCACGGGTTCCCCCGCTGCTTTCTCCCCTGCTGAGATCTCCTGAAAGTTCTTCCATCCTACGAAGATCTCGAGCATCAGGAAAAGTGCAAAGACAGACCTTCGCAATACGACGCCCGGGTTCTTCATCCGCATCTAGGCTTTCACCTGTTCGATGATCTCTGCGATCAAATCAAAGCGACTGAATTGTGGCATGAGATACACCCCCTGCGCCCATGGCTTGATTTGCTCAATTAATTCTACCGCGATCCGAACACCCTCCTCGGCGGCCTGCTCGCCGGCCTGTTCCATGCGCCGGAGCGTCTTTTCGGGGATCGAGATGCCGGGTACCTCATGATCCAGGAAGTTTGCATGCCGCAGGCTGACCAATGGCAGGATGCCGGCCAGCACCGGCTTCTGCAGGCTGCCGCCGGCCGTCGCCTCATACCGGGAAAGAAATTCCGCGCCATCCTGCGGCCGGTAAACCGGCTGTGTTACAAAGAAGTCAGCGCCCGCCCGCACCTTCCTCTGAAGGTTCTTGATCTCCTGTGCGGGCTCCGGAGGGCACAGGTTCAGAGCCGCGCCTACAAAGAAATTCGTCGGCTGGCCGATGCTCGTTCCCGAATGATCCAGTCCCGCGTTGAAGCCTTGCTTGATCAGCTTAATTAGGCCGGACGGTACCAGGTCGTAATTGTCCATCGCTTCCGGGTAGTCGCCGATGGCAGTGGGATCGCCCATGATCACCAGCACGTTGCGAATGCCGAGCGCGTGCGCTGCAAGCAGATCGCCCTGGACGCGCAACAAGTTCCGGCCGCGGGTGGGGAAGTGGAGTGTGGTCTCCACATTCACCCGGCGCTGTACCACGTCGCACACGGCCCACGCGGACATGCGCATGCGCGCCATGGGACTGTCTGCAACGTTGATGATGTCTGCTCCCGCTTCTGCGAGCAGCGAGGCTCCGGCGAGCAATTTGTGCGTAGAGAGGCCGCGCGGCGGGTCCATCTCTACTGAAATGGCGAACTTCCCCGCTGTAAGCTTCTGCGCGAACTGGGTCGGCTGCTCCGGTGCGCTTTCGGATAGCTCCTCCTCAGCTTGCACGACCACAGGAGGCGCTTCGCCGACTGGAGACGTATCGAGGGCCTTCCGCATCGCCGCGATGTGTTGTGGCGTAGTGCCGCAGCAGCCGCCCACGATATGTGCACCCGCCGCCCGGAAGGAGACGGCGTACTCGCCGAAATAATCCGGATCCGCTGGATACATGATGCGGCCGCCGACTTGCTCCGGCCAGCCGGCGTTTGGCTTAACCCAGAACCGGCCATTTGGCACGGCTTGGCGCATTTGCTTCAGGATCCGTAAGAGTTGCGCGGGGCCGCCGGAGCAGTTCACGCCGATCACATCGGCCCCCGCCTGGCTCAGCCCCCGTGCCACCTTCTGCGGGTTATCGCCCAGTAGCGTTCGGTCATCGCGGGTGAATGTCACCGACGCAACCACCGGCAGCGTGCAGACTTCGCGTGCAGCCTTAACAGCCTCCAGGATCTCGAACAGATCGCTCATGGTTTCCATCACGATCAGGTCAGCACCCGCTTCGCAGAGCGCCTCTACTTGCTCGGCGAACGCCGCGCGTGCCTGTTCCGGCTGGACTCTTCCGAACGGTGCGATTCGTATGCCCAGGGGTCCGATATCGCCGGCCACCAGCACGTCCTTGAAAGAGGCGGAAACCGTGCGCTTGGCCAGTTCGATCCCCATCCTGTTGATTTCCTGCACCTGCTTATCCAGCCCATGCTTGCTTAGCTTGAAGCGGTTGGCGCCAAAGGTGTTGCTCAGGATCAATTGCGCTCCTGCTTCGATGTATGCGCGATGAACTTCGGCTACCGCGCCGGGATTGGACACGTTGAGCTCATCAAAGCATTTCTCGAAACTGACGCCATGGCTGTGGAGCATCGTCCCCATCGCGCCATCGGCCAGCAGCACTTCAGTGGAAAGGCGTTCCAGTACATTGCTCATATGGGCTCCGCTAAGGTTTCTTGATAACGGTAAAGGCCGCGTCATCCCGCTCGATGGTGTGAAGGATCGGGCCATCGGGATACGTGCGTAGATCAAGGTTGCCGCGGGTAATGGAGACTACGTAATCGTAGTGCTCGGCGCGTTCGACCTCGCCTGTCGAGTAGACCTTGAGGTCGGGGCGTAGGTAGAGCTGTAATAAGTGGGCTGGACCTTCCACCCATACGGTCCCATTGGCCACTGCCATTCCGTTCAGATAATCAGCCGCTTCTCGGTATGAAGTCGCCCAGTAATCCAGTTCGAATCTTCGATCTGCGCCGTGCACGCCGCCGATAAAACGGTTGTAGTAGACATACTCATACGGGTGTAAAGGTGCGCCCTCGATGAGCCCCGGCAACACCATCAGTCCGATGAGTGCAGCCTGCAAGATCGGCGGCTTGATCTTTTCGAAAGCTGCGCCGGTCACAAGGAATACCGGCGGCAGGATGAAGAAGACCTGTCGGAAGTTATCGTATAACGGCGAGCGTGTAGCGACGAACCCGATCAGTGGCAGGATGAACCACACCGAAGTCAGGATCACTAGCGCGCGGCTTCGCTCGTTGTGCCGGACCGTCGCGTAGATGATGGCCAACAGGCCTGCTGCAAATAGGAACCATATCGGCTCCGTAAGCTGTATTCCCAGTAGCACCGGCAAATATGAGCGTGGTATATCCGTGGATGTGTACATTACGCCGTTGAAGAGCACTTGTCCCCTCCACGGGTATTCCGACATGATGCGCACGCTCTCCATGAGATGTCCGATGGGCGATGGCCACAGATACGGCCAACTCAGATACATTGCGATTGACGCCACCACCGCATAGGTAGCGAGTGGGAGGATTGCTTTTTTGCCGACCTTCCAGATGGCATACCCGGCGACGATCAGGCCCGCGAAGGGTCCGAGCACCCGGATTGACGTTGTCAGCCCCAGTAGGAGAGCCGCCGGGACAACGACCATTAGCAGTCTTAGGACAGAAGGCGCTTTGCTCCATAGCCAGATGAGTAGAACGCCCGAAGCGAAAAAGAAGATAGTGCGAAACCAGATGAACAAAACAAAATAACGCTCGGTATACACGGCCGGATTGACCCTGCCAATATCTGACGCCAGGTAAGAGAAGACGTTGGTTTGTCCCACAGATGCAGCACGTATCATGACGTCGATCCATTGGTGGATAAGTTGTGTCCCGGCATAGGTGCCTAGGAAGAGCGTCAGCCAGCCGGCGGTCAAGATCGGTAAGGATCGCTGCACGCCACTGCCTACCGTATCCCAGTTCAATCCGGGCAGCGCATCGACCATTCGGAATCCGAACTCCAGGCTCAGCAGAAAGAAGGTCAGGAAGGGGATGTCCTTGGGGCTTATGAAAGCATGTCCCCAGAACAGAGGTTGCGTAGCGAATAGCAGCGTGGCTCCGAAGGCAGCGAGTTCTGCCAGCCACCGCCTCGCCAATCGATGAAAAGCCCAAATACCGATCAGGTAGGTTATGAGATAGAGGAGATGCCGCAGGTCCGACGTGATCCATGGAATGAACAAACCGAGCAGCCGTGCCCCCAGCGCCACGAGCATAACGTATGCCGGTCCGTAGTTATCGTATGTATTGCCGGTAAGCGGCACGGTGCCTGTCCGCGGCCAGGTGGAGTAGGCCTGCAGCGCGCGGTCGGCGTATTTATAGAATTGCAGCTCGTCCCATGATTCGCCGTATTGCCTTACCGTAAGTACGCCGATCAATAGAGCAATGGTCAGCAGGATCAGGATCGGAAAATGCTTGCGATTTATTTGCACGGCAGCCAGGGAGCAAGTTTAGCCCTTGCCCCAAAGATCATAATCTCAATTTCGCGTTTTTGCATTGCGGGCCTGTCCGCCGTCCCGTGCTTATGGAAGGATGGCGCGCGCCTCGGGAAACCAGAGTGACTTCCGGGCCTATTTCATCAACTGCTCAACGCGCGATTCTCCGACGCTGTAATATTTGGCATCCTTGTGATGCACAATGATCGCGGCGGTGGATTGCTCCGGGATGAGCTGGTAGGCGGACGAGAGGCTCATGCCAAGTTCCGCGGATGCCGCAGGTAGCAATTGGAAGACCTTCTGGTGGTCGGAAATGTCTGGGATCGCTGGATAGCCCCAGGAGTAGCGCTTGCCTTGTTCTTCCCGGATGCCCAGTTCGCGTCGCACATGGTTATGCAGATAATCTGCCGTTGCCTCTGCCGTTTGGACCGCCAGCCCGTGAGTGAAGTAGGCTTCTGAGTAGTCGCCCTTGGCTTGCAGCGCATCGAAGCGCTCGGTTGCTTCCTCGCCAACTGTTACCACCTGCAATGCGACCACGTCCATCTTGCCCGATTGAACCGGAGCAAAGTAGTCGGCAAGGCTAAGATGATCGTCGTAAGGTTGGCGTGGGCATGTGAAGCGTGTGAGTTCGTCCGGGGACGCAGTGTCTATGGAATCCGGGTTGTATACGATCAGCGTCGTCGCCGTCGGATTGGCAGGGGAAGAGGCCGTATGCGCCTTTAGGCTGCAGCCATTTTTCGCGCAGGGCATCCTTCGTCATCTGTGCCAGCCGGGCATCGAAATCCTTCTTGAGCTTCTCCCATTCCGGACCATGCGTGTTCTTGGCGCCCCAGGATAGTCGGTAAAGTTCATTGATGCTAAGATGCCGTAGCACGATCTCCAATGGCATATCCTTGACGACGCGTTGCCCCCACTTTAGTGGATGGGCGATCGGTTCTGGCTGGATATCGGAACGCGTTGCCGCGGTCTTGCGATGCTCAGGGACCTGCGATGCGCGGCCCATCTCAAGCTCGCCTTCTCGCAGTACCTGCGCCAGCAGTTCTTCCCGCTTCTCGGGGACGATCAACTGGTCCATGGTTTCAAGCCCTTCGAAGGCATCCTTGCAATAGAAGACTCCTCCGTCGTGCGGCTTGCCATCTTCAGCATATAGGATTTGCCGGCCAAAGCGCCGGTTAATAGCCGCGCCTCCCACCAGCACGGGGAAATGCAAATTGCGCCGGTGCAGTTCATTGATGAGCAGCGGCATCTGCTTGGACGTAGAGACCAGCAGCGCAGAAAGCCCGATCGCTGTGGCATGGGCCTCGACCGCTTTGGTGATGATCGTCTCAGCCGGCACCTGCTTGCCCAGGTCGATCACATCGTAGCCATTATTGGAGAGGATGGTCTTGACCAGGTTCTTCCCGATGTCATGCACGTCGCCATAGACCGTAGCAAGAACAACCAGCCCTTTGCTCACCCCCTCCTTACGTTCGAGGTAATTTTCGAGATGGGCCACGGTTTTCTTCATTACCTCAGCGGACTGTAGCACGAAAGGCAGGATTAATTCGCCCGCGCCGAACTTGTCTCCCACTTCCTTCATAGCCGGCAGCAGGACAGTGTTCAGAATGTGGACCGCCGCCTCATGCTTGGTGGCGAACTGCTCATATCCGTCGGCGGCTGGCGAGTTCACTGAATGTTCGATGATCGTGTCAATATCGGCCTCGACCCCATCCTTATGCCGGTGCAATATGGACCAGTGCAGTCGTTCCTGGGGTGTCATGCTCGCGGTCGGGCTGGATGCCCCGGCATCCGAGGCTTGTGGGGCGACCTTTTCGAAGTATTCGATATACCGCTGCAGTGCATCTCCGCGCCGGTTGAAGATCAGGTCCTCCGCTAGGTTGCGTTCCTGCTCATCGATCTCGGCGTATGGCTTCACCTGTGCCGCGTTGACGATGGCCATATCCAGGCCGGCTTGCATGCAGTGATAGAGCATCACCGAGTTCAGCGTGGGACGTGCCTGCGGTGCAAGGCCAAATGACAGGTTGCTCACTCCCAGGGATGCCATCACGCCGGGCAGGTTCTGTTTGATGAGGCGGATGCCCTCAATTGTCTCGATGGCGGAGTCCGCAAATTCCTGGTCGCCCGTCGCGAGCGTGAATGTCAACGCGTCGTAAACCAGATCCTGCGGGCGCAAGCCATGCTCATCCACGGCGATCTCGTAGATACGCCGGGCAACCTCCAGTTTCTTGTCGCGCGTCTTCGCCATGCCGTTTTCATCGATTGTCAGGACGATCACGGCCGCGTTGTGCTCTTTCGCCAGCTTGAAGACCTTGTCGGCCTTGGTGCGGCCCGCCTCCAAATGCGTGGAATTGATCAGGCAGCGTCCGGGCGCGGTCTTGAGCGCCGTTTCCAATACATCCAGTTCGGTTGTATCGATCACCAAAGGGACGTCGACGCCCATTTCCAGCTTCTTCACCACCTTGCGCATCAGGTCCAGTTCATCTGGGCGTTCCGTCACGGCACAAGAAATATCCAGCGCGTGTGCGCCACCGGCCACCTGGTCGCGTGCCAGCTCTAGGATGCCATCATAGTCTTCCTCGAGCAGCATCTTCTTAAATTTGCGAGAGCCCTGTGCATTGCAGCGTTCACCGAGCAGGGTGGGGGGTGGGTTTTGCCGCATAAGGATGGCGGTCATGGACGAGGCTAGCTTGGCGTCGGTCTGGTGCGGTCGCTCGGGATGCGGTCGTCCGTTGATCTTGTCCACGAGCAACTTCAGGTGTGCCGGCGTTGTCCCACAACATCCGCCCACCACCGAGATGTGATGCTTCTCCACGAACTCGACCAGCGCGCTGGCAAACGGCTCGGGTTCCAGAGGATATACAGCCTGCCCATCCACGTTGAGCGGTAAACCCGCGTTCGGGATGCAGGACACTGGGAGCTTGGATTGTTCGCCCAGGATTCGTATTGGCTCGCGCATGTGTTCCGGTCCGGTGGAACAATTCAACCCAATGACATCTATGCCTAAGCCTTCGAGGATCGTCAGTGCCGCGGCAACGTCGGTGCCCAGTAGCATCCGTCCGGTCGTATCCAGCGTGACCTGGGCCTGCAGCGGCAGGTAGATGCCCGTCTCGTCAAAGGCCTTGTGAATGCCCCGGATCGCGGCCTTGACCTCCAGGATGTCCTGCGACGTTTCAATCAACAGCACGTCCGCGCCGCCGTTTAGCAAGCCGATGGCCTGTTCCCGGAATACTTCAAGAAGATCATCAAAAGTGACGTTGGAAAGGTCGGGGTCGTTGGCGGAAGGCAGCTTCCCCGATGGCCCAATGGAGCCTGCGACAAAGCGCGGCTGGTCCGTTTTCTGAGCATATTCGTCTGCCAATCGGCGCGCCAGTTCGGCGGCGGTCTGGTTGATCTCGATCACGCGGTCGCCGAGACCATATTCCTTCATCGTGATACGGTTCGCACGGAAGGTATTGGTCTCGATCACATCCACGCCCACTTCAAGGAATGACCGGTGGACCTTTTCCACCGCCTCCGGATGGGAAATGACCAGGAAATCGTTGCAGCCGTTATATTGTTCGCCGCCGAACTCTTGGGCAGTCAGGTTTTGCACCTGCAAGCTTGTCCCCATGGCGCCGTCGAAGACCAGCACCTTCTTTTCAAGGGCGTCAAGGTAGCGGCGGTTGGTGTATTTTCGATTCATATTACTCCCAGAGAGTACCTACCAAAAATAAACAGGCATACCGGATCAACCACTTCTCTTGCACAGGAATACGGTTGCGTTTACTCCGTGCCCCAAAACCGATTAGAAGGTGCGGATCCCTTCACATTCCAGCAGCGTGGCCGTTGCCCATGCGGTTATGTCCGCACAATACGCTGTTGAATTCTCCGTGCGTACATCCAGGATCGTCCTCGTCCATTCCATGCGGGCGATTTTCGGCGATCCGTCCTTTGACGTTATCTTGAACTTCCGCTTGCCGCTGTCGACTAGGTCCTTGATCTGCTTCCGGATCAGGTCGGGCGATTTGTGATCTAGGACGAATTCCCGCAGCAGATCACGTTCGTAGATCCAGCCTTCGCGCGTCAGCTTGCTGGAATGCTGCACCATGTATGTCGCAACCGTCAGATGATGCACCGCCCCGTAGCCTGCTTCTTCAAACTCCAGGGCGAGCAGCTCGTGGAAGCGGGCCTCGCAGGCGCTATCCGGCGCACCGCACTCGGGGCATCTTACGTTCGCTTCGCCAGCCATATGATGAAATCCTGGTCAAAGGTGGGTGCTCCATAATCATGCAGCTTCTGCAGCACTGTTGACCGGTGATCCGTTCCGTGATTAACCAGGTGTAACAGTACCTCCCAGCGCGGGCCCGGGATATCGATCGGATTCTCGCCTAAGTGCGCATCGTCCAGGCTGTTGACGTACTCGCTCAGATCTGCGGCAACGGTATCCCAATACTCGCGCACGCTCGCACGGTCGGGGTATTCCTCATACTTCTTCATGCTTTTGCCAGGGTCCGGCAGGTTCTTAAGGCCCGTAAGCCAGCGCAGCTCCGTGTGAGTGATATGCACCATCAAGTTCCGGATCGAACCCCGCGAGTACGTCTCATCCGCCAGGAACTGCTGCTCGCTGATCTGCCCGATGGAATCCCAGACCCGCTGGCTCATGTCCGTATGATACTCAACAAATGTTCTGATCATTTCTATGGCGGCCACAGCGCCCTCTTTCCTCTGCTTGTTCGATGGTATCAGCCCTCTGTGAAATCGGCCGGCAGCGCTGCCCGACCCGCCTCCGTCATCCTGCCTTCATCGATCATCCTCTTCGCCCGCTGTTTGTTGGTCTCTGTCCAGTTTGATTTGGGCCGGCGGGGGCTGAACCGCGTTACGTAGCGCTCCGCATCCATGCCTTTCTCGAAGCCGTCGATCCATCCAAAGCAGATCGCTTCCTCCACCGCCTCGATATAGTCAATGGATGGTTTCTTGGTAGCCTTCTTATACTGGATGACCCAGATTTCGGTCTTGATCTTGTGGTTCGCCTTCAGCCACCTGCGGAACTGCGCCGGCGAAGTCACGTAGATTGTCTCGCCGATCTCCATAACTTTCTCCACTCTTCATCGTCTGCTCTCTTAACAAAGAGCGCCTCTCGAAACGAGAGGCGACATGCGAACCGGGTCATCTCTCATCTCCCAGTAGGGGCGAACATGATTTCGCCCGGCTATCTGCCGAAATTGGCACCTGGTTTAGTTACACAGCTTTGTAGCGGTGGAAGATCCGACTACTCAACTAAATTCGGTTGCCGAGGCTTCAACGGGTCGGTCCCTCAGCCTCTCTGGATGAGTATAGCTATTCAAATTGTTGCGGGAGTTTATCATAGGCACATGGGATTGTCAAATCGTTGGCATTAGCGTAGACTTATTTTCCATGAAAGCTAATTTGTCGACCAGGAATGTGACTTGGATAACGGAGAAGTGATGCAGTATTTGATCGGCGTCGATGACACCGATAATCTTAAATCGCGCGGCACGGCGCAGTTGCTCCGGCAGTTGGCCCTGTGGCTGCAAGCGGATCATCTGGCCGAGGCGCGCGGCATCACCCGTCACCAGTTGTTCGTAGATCCACAAATTCCCTATACGGCTCATAACACTGCCGCCTGCCTGTCCATCGATGCAGATAATCCCGAGGATGTCTGGGAAACGGCCCGCGATTTCTTGATACTCGAATCGGCCGCTGGCTCGGATGCTGGCCTCTGCATGGCTCCCTGGGATGCAATGCCCCGCGAGGTCCTCGGTTTCGGTCATCGCTCCAAGCTAGAGATTTTGACTCTGGAGGAGACCCGGCAAATTGCTTCTAAGTCGCGGGTACGCTTCGCAGGCCTCACAGGCAATGGGGGTGGTGTGATCGGCGCATTGGCTGCTATTGGTCTCCACCGGGATGGCAATGACGGTCGTTTCTCGTGGCTCCCAGGGTTGCTTGAGCTTCAGGGCCGATATACGGCTGCCCAGATACGTGACCACTCGCGCATCGATCGCATCTGTTCTCTGGACGGCGTGGACATTCCTGCTGATGCCTTGGTAGATGTCGGCGAGTGGTGCCGTCCAGTACTGCGTGGCGGGGAGGCGATTTTGTACGTGGAAGAGAAAAAGCACGTCTGGTATGTCCTGGATAAGGAACGCGTCAAGGACCTCTCTAGCTAGCTCTTGCCAGGAATGCTGTTTGCTGGTCCTGTGCTGATCAAAAAGACGCCTCTCGCTATGAGAGGCGTTTTGCTTGCGAAATGGATATGGTGAAAAGTTCGCCATACTGACGGCCCCACGTTTGTGCAACGTACAGCTCACGCTATGACCGCCTTCAGCCGAAAGTCGATCCCGGTTGCTGTTCTTTCATGTCTGGGTGGACTCTGATCGGTTGAACTTCCAGCATCTTCTCAAATAGCTAGAACTGCTGGCTTGCATGCGGAGGTGTTACAATTCGGCTCGACTTAGGAAAAACTTAACCGTCATGGGTGCCTTCCAAACCTTGCATGCCCTTGAAACGCTCAAGCTCCTGGCGGACCCGCGCCGCATGGAGATCATGCGTCTGCTGATGGCCTCGGCCTCCACGTTGACCCAACTGGCGGGTTCCATGGGGCATTCCCCAGCGTGGGTCCGTCATCACCTGAAGATATTGGAATCCGCTGGCCTCATCGAGATCGCGGAGATTCGGACAACGGGGAAGATTACGGAAAAATTCTATCGTGCGAAAGCCGATGCGTTCATCTTGCAAGAGATGATCCTCCCCAAAACCGGCAAGCCCATAATTGTATTTTCAGGCAGCCATGATCTCGCAATGGAAGGGTTCTCCACGCACTTTGCGCGGCGCTTTAGCCTGCTGACCTTGCCTGTTGGTTCGCTGGATGGGCTCTTGAATCTGCGCCAGGGTCTATGCCAGATTGCAGGCGCACATTTGCTCGACGAGAACGGCGAATACAACACGCCCTATATCCGTCACTTTTTCCCGGACCGCCAGGTGGAATTGCTTACGTTGGCTCATCGCACCCAGGGTCTCATGTTCCGTGCGGGCAATCCAAAAGACATTCGCGGGATGTCCGATCTGGCACGGGCCGACATTCGTTTTGTGAACCGGAACGCTGGGTCCGGAACGCGAGTATGGCTGGATCTCGAATTTAAAGAACTCCATATATGGCCTGGATCAGTGCGCGGATACACCCACGAGGTGCGCACTCATACCAATGCGGCCGCTTTGATTAAAGCAGGCGAGGCTGACACATCCCTCGGCCTGCAGGCCGCCGCTCATCAATACCAGCTCGATTTCCTGCCGCTCTTCGAAGAACGCTACGATCTTGTCTTGCCGCATACTCACGAACGCGCCTTGGCCCCACTCCTGGATTACATTCAAACGGCAAATTTCCGCCATGCGTTGGGTGCACTAACGGGCTACAACACTGCACACAGCGGTGAACAAATTCGATTCTAGAGGAGAAGAATGAGAAACCGTTGGCCTGTTCTACTTTTGCTCTTGGTCTTTAGTCTGAGCCTGGTGGCCTGCGCGCCCGCTTCAGCTACCGTACCGGCTGCTGCACCAACCGCCGCCCCCACGACCGTCGTGCCAGCTACTGCTGCCCCCGCTGCCCAAGCGCTGGCAAATCCCGATTTGATCCTTGCGACTACGACGTCCACCCAGGACTCCGGCTTGCTGGATGTCCTGATCCCCCTCTTTGAGCAGCAGACAGGTTACAAGGTCAAGGTTGTCGCGGTCGGGACTGGGCAGGCGCTCCAAATGGGGCAGGACGGTAACGCCGACGTCCTCCTGGTCCATGCTCCGTCTTCCGAAAAGACCTACATGGATGGCGGCTTTGGCAAGGATCGCTTGCTTGTAATGCACAATGACTTCATCATCGTCGGGCCCTCGTCTGATTCTGCTGGGATCAAAGGCGATGCTGCTGCGGTTGACGCCTTCAAGAAGATCGCAGCCTCCAGCGCGCCCTTCATCTCGCGTGGCGATAAGTCCGGCACGAATACCAAGGAATTGGCGCTGTGGAAGAGCGCGGCGCTTGATCCTGCCGGACAAAAACCCGCCTGGTACATCGAGTCAGGTCAGGGCATGGGTTCCACGTTGACCATTGCCTCGGAAAAAAACGCCTATACCTTGACTGACCGCGCCACATATCTTGCTAACAAATCCAACTTGCAATTGGACATTCTTGTGGAAAAAGACGCGACCTTGTTGAATGTGTATCATGTCATCACGGTCAACCCTGATAAATGGCCCAAAGTCAATTATGAGGGCGCCTTGGCCTTTGCGAAATGGATTACTCTGCCTGCCACGCAGGATGTCATCGGCAAATTTGGTGTCGATAAATTCGGGCAGCAGTTGTTTGTTCCGGATGCAAATAAGACCGACGCCGATCTCGGCCTCTAAATACTTAAGGCAAGGGCGGGCTCTGTTCCAGGAGCCCGCCCTCTACGAGCTGATTCCCGCACGTATCAAAACATGTCAATAGACCCCGAGATCTTGCAGATCACCGCCCTCTCTCTGGAAATTTCCTTGAGCGCCACGATGGTGAGCCTCCTGTTGGGTTTGCCGCTTGGCACGCTGCTTGCCCTCGGCAAGTTCCCAGGGCGTTCATTCTGCATGAGTATCGTCAATACTGGCATGGGTCTGCCGCCGGTGGTTGTTGGCCTGTTCGTCGCCATGAGCCTGTGGCGATCGGGTCCGCTCGGCGACTTTCACCTCATTTACACGCCGGCAGCCATTGTGATTGCGCAATTGATCATTGCTCTTCCGGTTGTCACCGGCCTGACTACTGCCGCGTTGCAGGCCATTGATCCGCGCTTGGAGTTACAGCTCCTTGGGCTCGGTGCCTCTCGCTTTCAGATGATTTGGATGATTTGGCGTGAGGCGCGTCTGCCATTGCTCGCCGGATTAATGGCCGGCTTTGGCAGTGTCATTTCAGAGGTGGGCGCCTCCATAATGGTGGGGGGCAATATTCGCTATCAGACGCGCGTCTTAACCAGCGCGATTGTCCTCGAAACAAGCAAGGGCGAATTCAATAACGCGATCAGCTTGGCCGTCCTCTTGCTCATCATCACGTTTCTCGTCAACTGGGCGTTGACCTCGCTACAGCAGAAGGGGGCGAAGCGTTGAGCCTGCTATTGGAGGTCCGTGACCTGCTGATCCGGCGTTCTGGCCGGACTGTCTTGGATGTGAAGTCGCTGGATGTGGAGAGAGGAGAAGTCCTGACGCTCGTCGGGCCGAACGGTGCGGGCAAAACTACGTTACTGCTTGCGCTGGCGAATTTGCTGAAGCCTGAACATGGTGAACTCAGTTTTGCCGGTCGGCCTCTTGCGCAGTGGAACGCTCTGGAATATCGCCGCAGGATTTCGTTCGTTTTCCAGGTGCCGCTTCTACTGGATATGAGTGTTTCAGACAATCTGGCCTTGGGGCTGAAGTTTCGAGGGCTCCCGCAAAAAGAGATCGTCCCACGCGTAAACAAATGGCTGGAGAAGCTGGGGATAGAAGGGCTTCGCAAACGGCATGCCGCCGAATTGTCCGGAGGCGAGGCACAGAGGGTTAGTCTGGCTCGCGCATTTGTGCTCGAGCCGGAATTGCTTTTGCTCGACGAACCTTTTCCCGCTCTGGATCCCTCAGCACGCGAACAACTGATGGGAGATTTGTCGTCGCTGTTGGCTGCCGATCACTGTACTGCGATCTTGGTGACTCACAATCTGAAAGAAGCCGCACAGCTTGGTCATCGCGTCGCCGTCATTGTCGCTGGGACGCTCCGGCAAGTTGGGCTGCCCGCTGCTGTCAGGGCTCACCCGGTTGATGACGAGGTTGCAGTCTTCTTGCGCGGAATGCCGCGTTAGTCCTATTTAACGGCTTGCCCCACGATCGCTCGCGGGGTAGCCAAAGACCAACTCAGAGGGAGGAGAGAGAGTCTGCCAAGTAGGGCCTCTATGGAGGTCCAACAGGACAACTAAATTGGGTTGTGGTCGGGGTTCGTGCCGCACCAAATGCATCCTGGCTGATCTAGCTGGTTGCATGCCAGGGCATTTGAACAGCGGCGGGCGACCACTCTGGGAGGTTGGTCGGGTAGGTGCTCGGCTGGATAAACTACCTGCGTCTCCAGCGCGATCTCGTGCCCAACGTGCTCACAATACTTGATCTTGCTGACTTCCCATGTTTGGAAGGCCATCAGTCAACCTCCAGATTACTCGCTTAGTTTACGAGATGTCAGACAGCGTTGCCAGTGACAGGCGTCATCAATGCTCATGACAAACGACCCGCGTTTCGGACTAAATAGACCCGCTTCCTTGTGCGCTTCTTGTACATTGCCCCAAACGAATCATGTGTCGTCCACATCTGCACGAGTAAATTACTCAAGCAAAGAAGAGGGTGCAGCTTGGATGGCCGCGCCCGCTTCGCGTAAGCATGCTCTCCTCTTGCTCCTGACCCGAATTTCGAGTGCTACTTCTTCCCTAGTTGGTAGATCGTCCCGTTCCGACCCGCAAAATATACTTCTCCCGTCGGATCTTGTCCGAAGCTTGTGATATTTGCTCCCGTCTCAAACAGAACCTTTGAATCCCATCCGGTCTTCGAGCTTGGGTCCGTCGACCGGATCATGCCCCATATTTCCCCTGAGCAGTAGTCTCCGTACAAATAGATCCCCTGCCATTCGGGCATGCTGCCGCGATACAAAAACCCGCCGGTAATGGAACATCGTCCGCCTGTATGGCTATACTCAGCCACCGGGTCGGTAAGCTTCAACGTGGCAGGCGGTTGACCCGCGTAGATGTGGGATGCCTCGCGGTAATTCCAGCCGAAATTCAAGCCACCTTGGCCAACCGGGACATAATCCACCTCTTCCCAGGTGTTCTGTCCTACATCTCCAATATATAGGTCGCCGGTCGCCGTGTCGAACGAGAATCGCCATGGGTTTCGCAATCCATAATCCCATAGTTCATTTCCAAATGGGTTGTCAGGCGGCACCTGATACGGATCTCCATGGTCAACATCCAGGCGCAGGATCTTCCCCAGTAGCACAGCTTTATTTTGAGCGTTGCCAAAGGGATCGCCTCCGGAGCCGCCATCGCCTAACCCCGCGTACAAGTACCCATCCGGGCCGAATCGCAGCACGCCTCCATTGTGGTTCGGGAAAGGCTGGTCCACGTGGATCAGATCCTTCTGGCTTGCCGGATCTGCGACATCACCTGTAGCAGTAAAGCGCGCGATCACAGTGTTGCCGTTTACATCGGTATAGTTGACGTAGAAATATGGATTGGCCTTGAAGTCCGGATGGAATGCCAGACCCAGCAGACCCTGCTCATTGCCGGCGCTTCCCACTTTGCTGTTAATGTCCAGGAATGTGCCGCTCGCGACCTTACCCCCCTTGACGATCCGGATCTGACCCGCTTGCTCCAGGACGAACATACGCCCGGAACCATCATCGGGAAACTCGATGTCGGTGGGGGAGACAAACCCCGTAGCGACCGGCGCCCAGGTAAACCCGGTCGCGTCGGGAAACGTCACAGCTCTGGGCGTCTGACTGGCAGCCGGAACAGTCGAGGTCGGTGGTAAGGCCGTTTCTGTCGCTTCAATTGTTGGAGAGCTCTCTATAGTCGGAACCGGAGTCGTGCTCAAGCCTCCACATGACGTTACAACGAACAGCAATACCAATAAAGAAGTAAAGAGCTTCATGCTCCTCCTGGCAGCATACTTGGAATCTTAACAAGTCCGTGAGAACTGAGGACCCCGGACTTTCCTTGGCTTGCACGGATCTGCGATCCTTGTCCCCTTACTTCCTCTGATCCTTGATCTCGATCGACTTTCCCTCTACGATATCGTCATCCTCATTCCGGCTCGTACTCGCACCCAATGCCTTGACGTGCTCGCGCACGATTTCCGGCGGGCACAGTTCAATAAACAGGTAATTGGTAAGCCACAGAACCGCCGCATCGTCAAGTTCCCCGATTACCGGCAGCATGATATCGGGAATGAGGTCGAACGGCGATATCAAATAGGCAAGGCCCGCGACGGGGATCACCTTCAACCATGGGTTGATTTGGCGGTCGCCCACCAGACGCAGGATCAGCTTTACTCTTAGTATGAAATCTCGAATGACCCCGCCCTGCGGAGGAATCATGATATCTTTCTTGTCAGCCATCGAATGCTCCTATCTGGTCGGTTTAACGTGGGACTCTTCAGGATTGTGCGACTCTCGCCGGACAACCGTTACACCGGGACATGCCACTGGGCGCTCTCGGGGTCAAGCCCCGCACCGGACTCGCAGGGCACATTGTTACAAATGAATACGCACATTATACCCTTGTGGTTTTATTACCTCGCCTCTGCCTGCGTTTCATATCAGTTCGGGTAAAATCGTCGCCATGCCTTACCTGATTGACGGTCATAACCTGATTCCAAAACTTGGATTGCGGCTGGATTCGCCCGACGACGAAATGGAGCTGGTAGGCATTATTCAGGAGTTTTCGCGGCTTTCACGCCGCCAGGCGCAGATCTATTTTGACGGCGCGCCTGTGGGCGAAGCCCGAACGCAGAGGTTCGGATTGGTCACGGCGCACTTTATCCGGTTGGAAAGCACGGCTGACGCCGCCATCAAGACAGAGCTGAAACGGCTTGGCAATGCCGCCCGCAATTGGGTGGTGGTCACTTCTGACCGTGAGGTTCAAGTCGCCGCTCGCCTCGCCCATGCGGATGTACTTTCCTCCGAGCAGTTCGCAAAGCGTCTGAAAGAGTTGCGTCAATCATCCAACCGGCCGGCGGGGGACAGAGAACTATCGCCGGATGAAATTCAGGAGTGGATGAAACTATTTGATCGCAAGAAATAGCTCGTGCTCTCTTTCTCTAATCGAAATCTAAGGTTAACCAGACAAATTGGAGGTATATTAGCCGCACGACACCTGCCCTCCCTTTTACTGGTATTAAAGGTGTCAACCACCGACAAATCGGTCCGCATGCCCCCCCCATGTTGGCTGACGGTGGTGTCCCTCCCCCCTCAAGATTACCAGGCGTGTCTTTGACACGCCTGGTAATCATTTAAGCCCAAAGTATAATTTCCTCGATGACCACCGCGTACACCTTCGCCCCTGCGCCTCATCATGCCTATCCCGACCACCCCGAAGCGCCGAGCCGCTTCGACTTGTTGGCCCCACAGCTCGATGCCTTCGGCGCTGAGCGGCTGTCGGCCCGTCCCGCGACAAGGGCGGAAATTGCCTTGGTGCATGATGCCCGGCTCATCGACTCGATCGAAGCGGCATGCAAGAGGGGGACGGCGATTATCGATCCCGCTCCCACCTACGTGACTCCCTCCTCCTTTGATGACGCTCTGCTGGCGGCTGGTGCGACATTGGATTGTGCACGTGCGGTTCTGTCCGGCGCTGCGCACAACGCGTTCTCCATCATCCGTCCGCCCGGTCATCACGCCGAGCCAAATCGTTCCATGGGTTTCTGCATCTTCAATAACGTCGCTATCGCCGCGCTTGCCGCATTGAACGAAGGCACAGCCTCCATCCAGCGCGTTGCCATTGTAGACTATGATGCCCACCACGGGAATGGAACTCAGGCCGCTTTCCTTCAAGACCCTCGCGTTGCCTATCTATCTACGCATCAGTGGGGGATTTATCCAGGCACCGGGTGGTACGAGGAAGCTCCCGGCGCCAGAAAACGCATTGTGAATGTGCCCTTGCCGGCGCGCTCCGGCGATACCGTTTTCCAGCACGTCAGCGAAGAGATTATGGGTCCATTCATCCGTTCGTTCAACCCGGATTTGATCCTTGTATCGGCGGGATTCGACGCGCACTGGAACGATCCTATAACCACGTTGGGTCTTTCAACCGCCGGCTTCTATCTGTTGTCTAAGCGGCTCGTCGATCTTGCAGAAGAGTACTGTGCCGGACGGATAGTCTTCGTGTTGGAGGGTGGCTACGATCCCTCCAACCTTGCCAATGGGTGTGCGGCAGTGTTCTCTGCCCTTACAGGTTCCACATCCGGCAGATCAGCGCATGACCCAATGCCCATGCCGGAGCCTAAATCGGCGTTGCCGCACATACAGGCTATCCGCGCCTTGCATGGATTTTGACCTGCGCCTGCCGTTATTCATTTCCGCAGCAAAGAAGCCCGGAGTTCCGGGCTTCTTGTTCTTTATGCTTCATATCTGTGTTGAGAGGGGAATAGTGTTACCGGATGAATAACCCAACAGCGAGCAAAACTGGCGTGACTAGGTTGACGATCACGTTTTGTCCCATTGACGGGATCAGTGCCGGCACATTGTCGGAGTTTGCCAGGACATTCCGGATGATTTGCACGCTGATCACTAGCGTTAATAAGCCGATCAGGCTGAATCGTGGCAGCAGACCCAGTAGCACGCTCAGCGCAATAACCACATAGGTGGCTATCAGGAACGCGATATAAATGTACCCGCTTGCCTTGCGTCCGATGGTGATTGGCATGTTATGTCGGCCCACGGATCGGTCCGCCTCCACATCCGGGAATTGGTTGAGCAGTAACAAATTGTTAACCAGGAAGAATGGGATCAGGGAGGCGATCAGCGCCTCGATAGAGTAACCGCCCGTCAAGGCAAAGTTCGTGCTGAGCACGATCAATGGGCCGAAGCCGAGCCCTGGTGCCAATAGGCACAGCACCGGATTCTTGACGATCCACGCCGTGTAGCCGTAAAGCAGGAACAAGCCGCACAGTCCCAAAGGCAGCGCCATCCAACCCCATACGAGCGTGAAGTAGAAGCCTATCACGCCCGGGATCGCCAGAGCGATCCAGCCGATCATCAGCGCTTGAGGCGCTAGCTCGGGGTGGGCTTGCAGAGTTCCGCTGCCCCCGCTGAACGGCGTGCGTTGCGTACGAGAATCGAGCGCGTTCCGGAAATCGAAGTATTCATTGAATACATTGACGCTGATATGCGCGGATGTCGCGCCGATCATAGCCAGGACAAAGTAGGCCCAACGGACCTCGCCTGTTGTGGCATAGGCCGTCCCGAGGCCAACGAGTGCACATACGGGTGCCAGGATTACGAATGGCAGGCGCATGGTTCCAAGGATTGTTCTCCAGTCTTTCATCAAATGGCTCCTCGCCCGGAAAAAGTTGATTAAGTTCTATCATACGTGCCCTTGGATTAAGTAGAACTTTCGTCACCATTGCGGCGTGCTGAAACGCACGAAGGCCGGATACATATCCGGCCTTCGTGCGTTGGTTTCCAGAGTGATTTCCTGGTTCCAGCAGGTTGCATGTTCTTATTTTAAGACATAAGGGCGCCAACCACACTTTCCACTTCCGCTAATATTTCCCTCGACTTCACCAATTCTTTCATTCGATTGTGGTCCGGGTAAAGCGGACGGTCCACCTCGAGATGTTGTACATACTTGCGGATTACATCGCGGGCCTTTTGTGTACCCTTTCCCACGGTGAATTTGCGGAAGTCGAGCGCCTGCGCCGCAGCCATGAACTCAATACCCAGCACGCCGAATGCGTTATCCAGGATTTGCCCATTCTTGATTGCCGTATTCATGCCCATCGATACGAAGTCTTCCTGGTCGGCCGCGGCCGGGATCGATTGGATCGATGCTGGCGCCGAGAGTATCCGCTGTTCCACGATCAAATGGTCGGCCGTGTATTGCGACAGCATCAGCCCCGAATAGAAGCCGGGTTCGTGTGCCAGGAAGTCGGGCAGTCCCTGGGACAAGGCCGGGTTGGTCATTCGGTTGAGCCTTCGCTCCGAGAGCACCGATACCATCGTGATTGCCATCCCCGCCATATCCATCGGCAGCGCCACTGGAGTGCCTTGGAAGTTCGCTCCGGTGAGCGTTAGTTTCAGCTCCGGCACGAAGATCGGGTTATCACCGACCCCATTAAGTTCCGTTTCAACCTGTGCGCGCGCGTAGGCGATGGCATCCCGCGCGGCGCCGATGACCTGTGGCGTCGAACGCATGGAGTAGGCATCTTGCACCTTGGTCTTCATCTTGCCGGTGGTCAGGTCCGACCCATCGACCACCTTCATGATGTTTTGCGCGGAAGCGATGGCGCCTCTGAATCCGCGCAGCTCATGCAGCTTCGTGTTGTATGGCTTAAGGTTGCCGAGCAGCGCTTCGATCGACATGGCAGCCGCGATCTCTGCTTGTTTCAGCCAGCGTTCCATATCATAGATATGCACGGCCGACATGGCTGTTAGTACGTTCGATCCGTTGATGGCCGCTAGCCCATCGCGCGCCTGCAGCCCTGGGACCGGTATACCGGCTCTACGCAGCGCTTCTCCCCCCGGCAATCGCTCGCCGTTATAGAATGCTTCCCCTTCCCCGAGCAGTAGCAGCATTGCCTGCGCCATCGGCGCAAGGTCACCGCTGGCTCCCACCGAACCCTTCTGGCACACCACGGGCGTCACGCCCTTATTGAGCATCTCGACAAGTGTCAGCGTGATTTCCGGTCGGCAGCCCGAGTTGCCATGTGCGTGCACATTGATCCGCCCGGTCAGCGCCGCGCGTACGTGTTCGATTGCGATTGGTTCGCCAATTCCTGCAGCGTGGTTATAGATTAGGAACTTTTGGAACTCCTTGACCTGTTCGTCGTTGAGCACCTTTTCGGAGAATTCCCCGATCCCGGTGTTGGTGCCATACATGATCTCTTTGGCTGCCAGCTTTTCTTCCAGCATGGCGCGGCAGACCTTGATGCGTTCGAGCGCGGCTGGCGCCAGTTCCACTTTCTCGCCGTACCGTGCGATCGCAACAATTTTTTCGATCGTCAGGGACGACCCGTCGAGCATAATGGACATCTACATTCTCCTGGAACGTTTTGAGTTATTGTACTCCACGCCCAATTGGCGCTTCCTCGCCGCCCCTCGCTGTTCCCGTCAGCCCGAACAGGGCGCCAGGGATAAAAACCAGGGCCTGCGGCACCAACAATAGCCTTGTCTCCGCCACCAATGCTCCCGCAAAATGGACGGCCATCCACATCGGCACAACCACCCAGAAGTATGTTCTCAGGACCTGCGGCCATCTCTGATAAGCGAACATTGCCAGGATCGGAATGATTCCCATGTGTGATGGCGATTTGTTCCCAGGTCACCCCGCGGCTAAAGTTAAGGAACAAAAGCCCTATACCCGGAAAGTATCCGTCCGCCGTAAGGAATGGTTGTTTGCCGTAGTAAAGTCGCAATCCCGCAAAGACGATGGCAAAGATCAGCAGCCCGAAACTGGCTGCAATTACGGCAGGTTTCAGTCGACCCTTCTCTCTTGCGTCGAAACCGATTGCGAATATCAGCATCAAGGGAATTAGCACACTGGTCTCGCGGTTGAACGCCGCTGGGATCATCAGCAATACGAGCCAGATGAACTTCTTCTCAATGACTAGGATGCCTGCGATCAGGTAAAAGGCGACGTCAAAATACACATTGAATGAGAGGTCGCTGTTATACAGGGAGTATGACATGCTCCACGCCAGTACCGACAGGCCGATCAGGTTTTCGTAGGTCTGAAGTCCCAATTTCCGATAGTAAACTCCCGCTCCGATCAGGATCAGCAGGCATTGTACGAACCGGAATGCGATAAATGAAAAGCTCTCCGGCTGGGGGATCCCCATGCTTTTGGAGAGCTTGATGAGCGGCTCGATCATGACATCGGCTAGGATGCGATACTGCCATGGGTTTCCGGCCGTTCCCTGAAGCATCTGCAGATGCACTTTCTCTTGCTGCACCCTCAGGAAATGTAAGCCGAGATAATTGACCTGTGCATAGGTAACGGCCATGCTCAACACGATTGCCGATACCAGCAATCCAATGATGAAAAGCGTCCTCTTATTGCGAGTGGAGTCCATGGACAGTCTTAGTCTCGAGGGACAAAGCAGTGGACGTGAAAAGGCAGTTGCTCGCTGCGTGCGGGTGACCTCGAAGCATTGTATCAGAGGAGCGGTTGATAGCTTTCCCAGGCTCTCTGGGAGGCACCCGCTATTTCAGGCTGCAAATCACGGGCCCTTTCAGGTAAAATCGGCCGCATGACCAACGACAAAGAGTTCATCCCAAAATCTGCCATGAGCATTCACGCTCATCCCGACGATCAGGATTTTTCCGTCGTGGGCACGCTCGCAAAATGGGCCAAAGCCGGATGCAGGATCACATCTGTGATCATTACCAGTGGTGATTCCGGCTCGAATGATCCCGCCAGGGATGCCGGCTACAAAGTGGAGCTTGCGAGCCTTCGAGAGGAGGAGCAGCGCGCCGCCAATGAAGTCCTCGGCATGGAACAGACGGTCTTCCTCCGCTACCCGGATGGGGAGCTGGTCGCCTCACTACAGCTCCGTAAGGATCTCACGCGCCTTATTCGGCGCTTCAAGCCTGAAGCGGTCGTAACGGGCGATCCCAGCGGCTGGTTTTACGGTAACGAATATATCAACCATCCCGATCACCGCGCCGCGGCGGAGGCTGCCACCTATGCCGTATTCCCGTCAGCTGGAACTCGAATGATCTTTCCCGACCTGTTGGATGAGGGTTTGCTTCCCCATGATGTTAGGCGCCTTTACATCCATGGCAATGAAAAACCTGACACTTGGATCGATATTGGAGATACCCTCGAGCTGAAGATCCAGGCGCTGAAGAAACATCTTAGCCAGGGCGATACCCATGACGTGGAGAATTGGATTCACGAGTGGGCCGAGGCAGAGGGGAAGGACAAGGGCATCAAGTACTCCGAGTCCTACCGCGTAATGATCCTGCAGCGTGAACAGGACGAAGTGCCCTGACTATCGCCCGCTGTATTGTGCAACGGCTGCTTCCGCGTAAGGGCGGCCGCTGGATCGGTAAACATCGATGAGGGGCGCTACGTCGTATGGGACGCGTCTGAATTCCAACGCCGATCGCTCGCCTTCCGATGTTAGCACGGCGTACTCTGCCCACGGGTCGGCCTGAAAGCCGGCATCCGGCTGGTGATGGCTGTAGGCCAGCCCAACACTCCCCGGATTGAAGAAGAATCGCGCGTCGTCTCCGATGCGGCGCATTTGTTGGACATGGGTGTGCCCGCCGGTCATGGCGTCCGCATGGAATTTCCCAAGGAATTTGTAGAGCGCATCTTGAGGAATGTCCGGTAGGAGAATATCGTCAAAAGAGTCCGGCGAGCCGTGGAAGCACAGCAATTTGCGCCCCGCCTCCAGAGCTACTTCGACCGTGGGTTGAAAGCCTTGGACGAACTCGCGGTCCTCCCCGGAGAGCTGGTGTAGCGACCATTCCCTTACAGCATCCAGGATTCGCTGCCGTTCTTCGCTCGTAGGTTCATTGCCCGTCTCTTTACCGGTCAGCAGCCACGCGTCTGCATTCCCCATCACCACCGGGCAGCCCAGGCCGCGCAGCCGCTTCACGACTTCCGCCGGCTGTGGCCCGCCTTGGATCGCGTCTCCCAGGCAGACGATCTTGTCGGTCGGCCCGCGGCCCAGATCTTCAAGGACCCTGTCTAAAGCAATACAATTTCCGTGAATGTCGGAGATCACTGCAACTCGCATTTTCTCTCTCCCGGTAAAGTTGATAAACCTTTCCTCTACGGATATATCTTTTCGTCTCTCTCTAGCATTTCGATGAATTGTTTGATGCGCTTCGCCCGCGTCTCCGGTTTCTTCGCCGTCTGGATCCGGTGCAGGATGGCATAGCGGTTGACGCTGTTCAGCCCGGCGAAGAACTCCTTCGCTGCCGGCCTCTCTTCCAGCTCCATCTCAAAGTCGGGCGGTAATCCGATCCCACGTTGGCCTTCGTAGGCAGAGTCCCACTGGCCGTTCTTCTTGGCGCGTTCAACCGCTTCTAGTCCGGCCGCTTTCATCTGGCCCTTTTTGATAAGCTCTTTCACCTTCTCCCGATTGATCTTGGACCAGATGCTCCTCGGCCCGCGCGGCGTGAATTTCTGCAGCCACGCGTCCTCGTCATAGCTTTTCTTTTGGCCGTCTATCCAGCCATAGCAGAGCGCTGCCTCCAGCGCCTCCGCATATGTTACAGACTGGGCCGTAGCCCCTTTCTTCGCGATTTTCAGCCATGCTCCGCTGGAGCTGGCATGATTCCTCTCCAGCCACGTCAGCCACTCCTTGGACTTGCGGAACGAAACGATCGGCAGTTCAGTGGATGCTTTTTGTGCGGATTTCATTTCTGATCCGGTTTGTATTGGAACCGGTAGCCCTCGATCTCCACATAGGGCTGATAAGGGCCGTAGCTTATCGCCCTAATGCGTCGCGCGATCTCATCTCTTGATTGGCTCGGCGTGATGCAGAATAGCTCGTTGAACTGCTTGCGTGTGAACGGGGCCCGCGTCCAGGTCTCCTCGGAGATCGGCAGTTCCTTGCCTTCGGCAATGATCTCCATGATCTCAAAGAACAAAGCGATCTGATTCTCATACGTGCGCTTCAGCAGCGCCGCCACATCATCCGCCGGATATACCGGGAAGCGCCTGACGGCAATAATGCGGCCGGTATCGACTTTCGGGGCCATATGATGGCAGGTCACACCGTATTCGCTGGCATTTTCGTACAAAGCGAAGTTGTTGCAGCCGATCCCTGGATAATCCGGCGAAGCCGGGTGAAAGTTAATGGCGGCCTTCCGGGCAGCGCTTAAGCAGCGCGTCCGGCACTACCCAGCGGGAAAGGTATGACACGATATAGTCGCCCTCCCACTCTTGGACCTCGCCCGGCAAAGGATCGCCCCACTTGCCCAGGCAATAGGTAACCGGCGCGAAGGCTTGCTGGCAGAACTCGAGCGCGCGGGCGCAATCGGGGTCATCGGCTTTGCCGAGAAATAGCAGCGAGAAGCAATTCTTTTGCACGGATGGTTCCATTTGCATTGGGAGACGTTCGAGGTGCCTGTTCAGGTCGCCAACGTGGGCCAATTATAAACGCACGAAGGTTCTGCCACATGCATTGGATTCGCGACAGCTAGGCTTTTTCTTTCAATCTTGGCGTCTCCATGGCTTCTTCTGGCCGTGCTAAGAGCGCCCGCACAACGGACCCAGACAAAACAAAACGGATCCCATCGCATCGATGAGGATCCGCACACGGAGCTTGAGTTTGCCGGGCAAAATGAGGGGATTTCAGGTCGAAATGTATTCCCTCAAATTGTGTTGTACTGCGTAGGCCGCTGCTTCGGCCCGGTTATTGACCCCCAGTTTGGAGAGGATGCTCGAAACATAATTGCGCACAGTGCCTTCCCCCAGAAAAAGGGATTTCGCGATCTCCCGGTTGGTCTTTCCCTCGGAGACCAGTAGCAACACATGCTTCTCCTGCTGGCTCAGGTGCGCGAAAGCCGAAGCCTCCTCTTCCTTGACTGCCCGCCTACTTCCTGGAAGACCCGCTGGGTAACCGCCGGATCCAGTAGTGCCTCACCCCGGCTCACAGCCTCCAGCGCCTTTACTAGGTCATCGCTCCCGATCTGCTTCAGTAGGTAGCCTGAGGCCCCTGCGCGGATCGCTGAGAACAGCATCTCATCGTCGGCGTATGAGGTAAGCATGATCACCCGTGTCCCCGGGAACTTGTTCACGATCTCTTCGCAAGCCTCGATGCCCGACGTTCCTGGCAGGCGGATATCCATGAGCACCACTTCCGGTTTGAGCGTAGCCACCTGCTCGATGGCTTCACGCGCCGAACCTGCCTCGCCTACGACATCGAACTGCGGGTGGCGTTCGAGTAGGGATTTCAGACCCAAACGGACGACCTCATGGTCGTCCACTAACACGATTCTTTGTTTAGCCATGGGGAATATTCTGCTCCAAGATGTCCGTAAATGAGTATAGTCGAGAGCAGGATGTCTGACAAGGGCGATGCAAACAAATACGGGCGGCAGAGACCTGCCGCCCGTATTTGTACCTTATTTCTCTATTCCAGTGTAGGGCTGGATGCGCCCCTTGTTATTTTGCCTTAACGCTGATCATCTTGGGTTTGACTTCCTCCGCTTTCGGCAGGGTGATCGTCAGGATACCATTTTCGAACTCGGCCTGCGCCTTCTCGGATACTACCGCCGTCGGGAGGCCAACTACCCGCTCGAAGCTGCCCCAACGATGTTCACGGATATGGTAGGCCTTTTCCTGGGTGTCGCTGTTCTCTTGGGTTTCGCCTTTGATCGTAAGCATATCGCCGGTAATGGAGATCTGCACATCCTCAGGCTTCATCCCCGGCACAGCCGCCTTCACGACCACCTCGTTGTCGGTCTGGTACATGTCGACTGCCGGCCCGCCGGCTCCGCGTCCGCCGTCCATTAAGCCCCATGGCCGGGTGAATGCCTCGTCAAAAAGGCGATCCATGGCGTCGCGCAGCGTGACTGCATCCCGCATCGGCTCCCAACGAATTAGATTGGACATAGCAACCTCCTTCTAATAAGTTTGGATTTTGCGCATATGATAAAAAGCCAACGTTAGAAATACGTTGGCCTCGTATAAAAATCATGTTAGAAATCGTGAGGCTAGGTCTTTTCCCGCCGGAAATCCACAAACCGGTAACCGACGCCTCGTTCGGTCAAAATGTACTTCGGATCGGCTGGGTCCTTCTCCAGTTTTTGACGCAGATAATTAATATAAAGCCTCACGTAGTGCGGTTCGTCTCGATATTCATAGCCCCAGACCTTTTGCAGCAGTTGGTCGTGAGAGACTACCCAGCCGGCATTCTGCACGAGGTGGAAGAGCAGGCGGTATTCTGTCGGTCGCAATTTGACCAGCTTGCCTTCCAGCCAGATTTCGCGCCGGTCGAAATCGATCTTCAGGCGGTCGTCTACTTCGATCAGCCCATGCATCGACCCGCTGGCGCCCTCCGTCCGGCGCAGAACGGCTTTGACCCGGCTGACCAGTTCCCGTGGGCTGAATGGCTTGGTGATGTAGTCGTCTGCCCCGAGTTCCAGGCCCCGCACCCGGTCGTCCTCCTCCCCTTTGGCTGTCAGCATGATCACCGGCACGCTGCTCACTTCCCGGACGGTCTCCAGCACCTCAAAACCGTCGATGTCTGGCATCATAACGTCCAGCAGGATCAGGTCCGGCGTATCGCGCAGTTTATCGATGGCCTGCTTGCCGTTGAACGCTTCCATCACTTGGAAGCCATCGTGCTCCAGGTTCATCCGGATAAAGCGCACCATCCGTTCCTCATCGTCCACGACCAGGATGCGGCGGCGATCGAACTCTTCTGGCATATCACTCCCTCACAAAGCCGATGATCTTCTCTTCTTCCGCGCTCTCGATCACCTCGACCAGCGTCAGCCGTTCGATCGGCCAGATCACCTTGATCACATTGCGCTCCAGATAATGCAGGTCTTTCCCGTCTCGCTGGCGCGGATTGCTCACCACGATCAGTGTGTCAGATGGCTTGGGCAGTTCGTCGATCTCCCCCATAACCGGTACATCCCCGGACAGGTGCAAAATAATCGTGTACGCCATGGATTTCCTTTCGGTTAGGGAGCTTTCAGCAATACTTGGATCTTGAGCTTGCCCAGCGCGATTACGTCGCCGTTGACGATGGCATGATCCACGTTAGGGGCCAGGCGCTTGCCGTTCACGAACGTGCCGTTGGATGAACCCAGGTCCATCAGGAATACGTGCTTTGCTTCACGCTTGAGGACCGCGTGCAGCCGTGATACGCCTCGTGCGTACGCCTGGTACGGCGAAAGGTCAATATCTGGCATGATGGGCTGGCCCTCGCTGATCCGCCCCAAAGTGAACTCAGTACGCTCGGCCAGTGGCAGCACTTGGCCCGTATCCAGCAGATGCAGGGTTACCCAGTTGTTCGGCGCGGCCGGCGGCGGTGCCATCGAGGATGGCCTTTGCTTGGCGACATCTCTCACCTCGCTGCTGGTCATGGTTTGCGTGGTCAGTGGCGAGCCGGTTCCAAGCGGCGTTCCGCATTCGCTGCAGAATACCGTCCCGGCGATATTTGTATGATTGCACTTCGAGCACACGATCATTGAAATTTCTCCGCGGCGGACGAGAGCAGAGCTCGTGTGCCGTACTTGATTCGTTTGCTGCCTTCCTTGCTGAAGGCCTGCATGTTTTCGGTTTGTTCGGCCTCTAGCATGGCGGTCTTCGCCAGGTCCTTTTCGCCTTGCGTCAACAGCAAAGCCGCCAGGTTCTTCAAATGGCGCGTGGCAGATGCGTATTCCTCCGAGTCCGCTTCCTGCCGTGCCCGGTCCTGCAGCCGGTATAGTGTAAATCGCGAAAGCGCTTCCAGGATCGCCGCCGGAGGGGGATCGTCTTGCGCCACGTCTGCTGCCTCGCGCTCCAGCGTAAGGTGCATCGGCGGGATTGGCGTGGGCCGCGCGCTCATGACCACTTTCAAGGTTCCGTCGAGGAGCGTCACCAGGTCGGCTTTCGACGCAGATGGCTGGATCAAAAACTCAAATAAGATGCTCAAGCTCGCGTCTTGCAGGATGGGCCCAAGCCGAAGGGACTTCTGGATCGCGATCGGTCCTGCCTCCGGCTGCAGTCGGAAGGCATAGCTCAGTACGATGGCTTCCGTTTCTTTCAGCTCCAGGATCGTATCCTCGGCATAAGTGTTGGTAAGTGCTTCGAACTTCTCGATCAGCAAAGGTTGGATTTGCTGGGGCTTGGAAATGTAGACGCTGGTGTTTCCGGTACTGCTGGCCAGGGCATCCAGGAAGATATCGTTCCAATCGCTGCCAATGCCGAATCCGCTGATACCTATGTTTTGCTTGCCTGCTTCCTCTGCAAGTTGAAGGCAGTTCTGTTCGTCTCCGTATGTGTGCCCGTCCGTGAGCAGGATCAGGTGGTTGATGCGCTTTTGGTCAAGGCTGCGTCGAATTTCTTCCACGCCGGCCGCCAGACCCTGATAGATCTCCGTTGCGCCACCCGCCTGGATGCCCTGCACACGGGATTTCAGACGCGTGTTGTCGCTCTGGTAAGACGCCGGCACGAGCACTTCTGCGCGGTCGGAGAAGCTTACTAGGCTAAAAATATCCTCCGGCCGCAGGTTTCGCATGATCTCCACTGCCGCGGACGTGGCCAGCTGTAGCTTGTCGCCTTGCATCGAAGTGGAATGGTCAAGCACCAGGCAGAGGTTAAGGGGCGGTGCTGGCATCTTCTCGCCCGCCAGTCGTGGCGCAACCTCCAATAATACGTAGATTAACTGCGGTTCATTCAGGTGCACCAGGTTGGGCCGGCTGTATTGCACTTTCCATTCGATCGGGGTTTCGACTACTTCTTCCGCGGGTAGTGTCGCGTCATACTGAGCGCGCCGTTGCGGGTTGGAAAGTACCTCGTAGGCCTTCTGCACCTCCAGGAAGATTTCCGTCTCACCGGCTAGCTTGTTCTTGTCCGGATGCAGGCGCTGTGCAGCCTCATAGTATGCGCGCCGGATTTCCTCTGGGGAGGCATCGCGTGCAACGCCTAGGAGGCCGTAGTAATCTTGCCGCCTGCTTGGCATCCCTATCCGATCATTTGTACGAGGACCACGCTGATATTATCAGGACCGCCCGCAATATTGGCTGCCGAGACCATGTTCTGGCAGGCGCGCTCCAGCGTCGGAGCATCCATCACCGCCCGTGTGATGTCGCTTTCGGCTATCACACCCCACAACCCGTCGCTGCACAGCATCAGGCTTCCGTTGTGAGGGAACGGGATCGTGAACACGTCCACCTCCAGGTTATCGCCTTGCCCCAGTGCGCGGATCAGGACATTTCGATGCGGAAAATTGGCTGCTTCCTCTTTGTTGAGATGACCCAATTCCTCCAGCCGCTTCACCAGTGAATGATCGTGGGTCAGCTGCTCTACTCTCCCCGGCGGGTAGACCGCGTACGCGCGGCTGTCGCCTACATGACCGATGGTCACCTGTTGGCCCAGCACGAGGGCGGCTGTCAGTGTCGTGCCGCTCCCCGGCGCATCTTTTTGGACCGCCCGATGCGCCTCCTTTACCGCGTTTTCCATGATCTCTTGCAATGATTCCTCTGGCTGCTGGGTCGGCAGCGCAAACAGGTACGAATGGAATTTGCGAAAGATTTGTCCCGCAATAACTCGTACTGCTGCGTTGCTGGCAACCTCGCCGTATTGGTGTCCTCCCATGCCGTCCGCTACGATATAAAGGCCGAAAGGCACGTTCGCGCTCTTTCCGGCGAGTGTCATAGTGAGTGCTAGCAGGCTGTCTTCATTGTGCTCGCGTTGCTTGCCGACTGATTGGCCGCTCGCTGCAACCAATTGTTGCATTTCGAACGGTAGATTTTCTCCGTGAAGAATGGATTGGACCTGTTGGTCCGAAAGAGGTGCTGTAGTAACGCCTTCCCCCGGCTTGGCTTCCTCGCCTCCCAAAATCCTCCGCAAAAAATCTAACACCCGCGATAACAACAGACTCCTTTGTCAGGCAAGCAGGGCATAAACGTTGTGGTCATTGGAACCGACGTAGACGATATCGTCGAATACCACCGGTGATCCGGTGATGGGACCTTTGGTCTCGAACTTCCAGCGCTGCCGCCCGGTGCGTGACTCCAGGCAGTACAGGTTCCCATCCACGGAACCGCAGTAGATGGAATCCCGATAAACGGCCGGCGAACTCGTCACTTGATGCTCGGTCCGAAAACGCCAGACCTCTTTCCCGGATTGCGCCTCAACACAATAGATGAATCCGTCCGCCGCGCCGATTACGATGTTGTCGTCCACGAGCGCCGGCGAAGAGACCGTGGCTTTCCCCAGCCTGAACCTCCAGATGGCCCAGCCATTGCGGGCATCGATGCAATATAGCATCCCATCCATGGAGGCCAGGAACACCGATTGCCCTGCGACCAGCGGCGAGGATACGATTGCCCTCTTCGCCTGGAATCGCCATTTCATGGAGCCGCGGAAATCCACAGCATAGAAGTCGCCGTTGTCGGCTCCAAAGTACACCAGTTCGTTTGCAATATACGGCGTTGACCGTACTCGATCGGCGGCATCGAACCGCCATGCGCTCCGGCTCGTGTTCACATTCACCGCATGCAGGTCATGATCGTCCGACCCGATAAAAACGTGTCCTTCCGCAATTCGCGGCGATGAGTGGATTTGCCCTTCCGTCAGGTACGTCCAGACCAGTTTGCCGGTCCGAGCACTGATCACGTGCAGACGCTTGTCGCCGGAACCGATGTAGATGTTGCCGTCAAAGATTGCGGGCCGCGATACCACGCTGCCCTCGGTCGCGTACTTCCACTGGAATTTGCCGTCAGCCGATTTCAGCGCATACAGGTTGTTATCGTAACAGCCTATGTAAAGCACACCTTGGTGCAATAGTGGCGTGCCCCGTATTTCGTCCTCGCACTCGAAGGACCATACGGGCTTGATGCCCGTGGCGGGTGCGATGGACGTGGTTGAGATCTTTGAGAGGGCGCCGGTCTTTCGCGCAGCCCCCATCAAAGCTGCCTTCATCGTTTCAGCATCGGGAAAGCGTTCGTCCGGGCTGTACGCCAACGCGGTATTCACTACCGCTTCCAACTCGGCGGAGACGCGTGAGTTGATCCTTCGGATGGGCCGCTCCGCGAACGAGAAGGGGGGTTCCAGCCGCGGATCACGCCGGGTTAGCGCATGATGGATGGTCGCGCCGAGTGCATACAGATCGGCGGTCTGGTTGGCCTCGCCCCGGTACTGCTCCGGCGGCGAGTAACCCTCTGTGCCGATCATCGTTCCCTTTTGCCCGGTCTGGAATGTCCGGGCGATCCCGAAATCCACCAGGATCACGTCGCCTGCGCTGTTGATCATGATGTTGGAAGGCTTCATGTCCCGGAATATGATCGGGTCCGGCTTGTGTGCGTGCAGGAACGAGAGCACATCGCACAGTTCAATCGACCATGTCAGTACCTGTTCCTCTGAAAGAAAGCCATTCGTGTCATTAATAATGGCTTCAAGGTCCTTGCCGTGGACGAACTCCAGCACCAGGTACGACCGGTCCTCTTCCGTAAAATAGTCGTAAATCCGTGGGATGGAGGGATGGTTCAGCGTGGCCAGCATGTTGGCTTCCCGTTCGAAGTTCTGGATGATGGTCTGCCTCACCAGAGCATCGGGAGCCATGTTGATCATTTCCTTGACGGCCACCAGTTTCGTTACATTAGGGAAGTGCAGGTCGCGGGCGCGGTAAACCGACCCCATCCCGCCCACGCCGATCACTTCCTGGATGTGATACCGCTTGACGAGCGTAATGCCGGATTGCAGTTGTCGCCGGGGCGCGACCGGTTCGTCGCCCAAAGGTTGCGTAATATTTTCCGTGTTAAACACCTCGGTCTCGGTGGATTATAGTGTGCGTTGACGGGATTGGCAACTACCCCCTCCAACCCTGCCATGCTCTTGAAACAATACGCCTGTGTGAGGGCGCTGGCTTGGCTTGGATGCTCCGAATAACGGGTGTGCGGTCTGGAAGTCCCGGGGCGGGCGCTTGCGGAGAAACCTTTTCTGCGGCACAATGTGCTCTCAATGAGGATCCTTGCCCTGAGTGACCAGGTGGTCGATCGGATTTACACCCTTGTGTCGCAGGGTCATTTTGCAGGCGTCGAAATGGTCTTCGGCTGCGGGGATTTACCTTACAATTATCTGGAATATCTCGTTTCCATGCTGAACGTTCCCCTGTTCTACGTTCCCGGCAATCACGATCCGGTCTATAATCTCCGTTTCGCCTCGTCCCATGCCGAAGGGGGAGTCAATCTCGACTTGCAATACGCTCGATCCAAAGGATTGCTGTTGGCCGGGTTCGGCGGCTGTAATCGGTACCGGCCTGACGGCGTCAATCAGTATACGCAGAGGGAGGCGGCCCTCCGGGCGCTTTTGCTCGTGCCCGCCCTCCTTCTGAACCGCCTTCGTTACGGCCGTGCCCTGGATGTGTTGATCACACATTCGCCTCCCTATGGCATCCATGATCAAGATGAGCAGGCTCACCGTGGCCTCACGGCTATTAATTGGCTTGTATCGTGGGCGCGCCCTCGCTATGTCTTTCACGGGCATACCCATTTCGTGCGCAACAACCTGGAGGCCTCAGTTACCCATCTTGGGCCTACCACCATCATGAACGTATATCCCTATAAACTGATCGAGATTTGAAATGTCTGATGACCTTAACCAGCGCGTCCGTTCCGACTTCAGCCGGGCGCGTTTCAAAGCCTTTCTGAACCGCGTCCGCTCCGTTGTTTCTGGGCGTCCTACCACTTTGCTTTCCTACGATGACGTCAAGGCCCATCTTCACATCGGTGGTCCTATTTATCGTGGCGTCCGCACGGTGCGCGTAGATGAAATCGTCGGCAGCCTCAACCGCTATCACCAGTTTGACCGCGCCTTCCTGCCGGTCGAGGATCGGATTGCCCAACGTTGGCAGAGCGTGGATCGTGCCTTCTATAAGGAGATAAGCCTGCCGCCGGTTGTTCTCTATAAGGTGGGTCAGGTCTATTTTGTCGTGGATGGACACCACCGTGTCTCGGTAGCCCGTGAGCAGGGTCAGGAGTTTATCGAGGCGGAGGTCCGGGAGTGCTCGACCAAAGTCAACATAACGCCCGACCTCAAGCCCGAGGATCTGGTCATACTCGGCGAGAAGGTGCATTTCCTGGAGCGCACCCGCCTTGACGATTTGCGCCCGGAATCGCGCGTTCGCCTGACGATCCCAGACGGCTTTGACCGCATGGTGCAGCACATCGCAGTGCATCGTTACTTCATGGGGCTTGACCTCAAGCGTGATATCTCCGAGCAGGAAGCCATCACGCATTGGTACGATACCGTCTACATGCCGATCGTGAAAGAGATACGCAAGAGTAAAATACTCAAGGACTTTCCCGGCAAGACCGAGGGCGATCTGTATCTCTGGGTGCTGGACCATCAGAGCTATTTGGCTGAGGAAGAGGGCCAGTCTCTCCAGTCTCCTGCCGCCGCCGCCCGCGATTTTCTCGACGAGGTCGATGGCTAACCGCGTTGACCATCCAGTTTCCTCACTCTGACGGAGCGCTCATGACCCAACATCCCCTTTCCGGCGTTTATGCCGCGGCCGTAACGCCGCTGAAACCTGATCTCTCTCCCGATCTGGACGCGGTTGCTCCGTTCCTGGCGTTTCTCGCTGCTCGCGGATGCCACGGCGCTCTGTTGTTTGGGACGACGGGCGAAGGCCCGTCTTTCTCGCCCGCTGAACGCGCCGCCGTCTGGCGCGCGGCCCTCAAAGTCCGCGAACAGGTCCCGGGCTTTCGCCTATTGGCGGGAACCGGCACGCCGAGTCTCACCGAGACGATGGATCTCACCAGCCTTGCATTCGAGCTTGGTTTCGACGCGGTTGTGACCCTCCCGCCATATTACTTCCGCAACGCCACGGACGAAGGCCTCTTCAATTGGTTCGAGCAGGTGATAACGAAGTCTGTTCCCGCCGACGGGTACCTGCTGGGCTATCATTTCCCTGGTGTTGCCGGCATTGGCTTCTCGCTGGAATTGCTCTCGCGACTTAAGGACGCCTTCTCAACGCGCTTTGCCGGCATCAAGGACTCCTCTCACGATCCGGATCTTGCCCATGCGCTGGGGGAGAAGTTCGGCAGCGACCTTGCAGTGTTTAGCGGCACAGACTCCGATTTTACATTTGCTCTTCAGAACCATGCAGCAGGCTGCATCACGGCGCCGGCAAATCTCTTGTCCCCCGGCTTACGCGAAGTTTATGATGCCTTCATCGGGAATACCGACACTTCTGTTGCGCAGGAAAGGGTGACTGCCCGTCGCCATGCGTTGGAGCTGGCGCCGCCATTTCCGCCCGCACTGAAGGCTATGCTCGCCCGGCTTTATGGTCAGCCCCGCTGGCCTGTGCGTCCTCCGCTCGTTGAGCTCACGCCAGAAAAGGAAGAAACCCTGCTTCGCGAGTGGGCGCTCCAAAGCGCCACCGCCTGATCCAGCCCGCCCATCTCCTTGTACTTGTAGTGCCACTTGTAGTAGCGGCTTTAGCCGCTTTCCTCTCCCTCCGCAAAAAACGTTTCTATCTATGCTCAAACGCTCACGTCCACGCCTCATACACCGCCTTGGCCAACTCCGCCACGAACGCATGCGCCGCCTCTGCCTCTGACTCAGGATATCCCTTGGTCAGGATTGCCAGCACGATTGGCTTGGCGTCTGGCGGATACACGATTCCTGCATCATGAAAATAGTCTGCTGTCCAGCCGGTCTTATGCGCCACACGTGCATCTGATGGCAGTTGCGCAGGGATCATTTCATTGAACTGTTGCTCAAATAGGATTTGGATCATCTCATCCGAGTCTTCGGGCGAAACCACTTTCCGTTCTGCCAGCGTCATTAGGATTTTCATAAACCCCCGCGCCGTTCCGGAATTGTTCAGGCCGGCTCGGTACGCTTTGTTATCCTCTACCCCTCGGCGAAGGATCAGGTCACCTGCGCCTAATTGCCGCATGAAGTCCGTTCCTTGCGCAGGCTGAACGTCCTCCATGAGTATGTTCGTCGCCAGGTTGCTGCTCACGCGGATCATGCGTCTCACAAGCTCCCGCCGCGAAAAGCTCTCACCGATGCAGTCGTAGAGTTCCTTCTCCGAGTCATCGGCCGCATCTAGCGAATAGTCGCTCCCATCCACGATGCTCCGGAATCGATTATGGACCGGTATCATATCTTCCAGTGAGAACGTTCCGATCCTTGCCTGGCGGAATGTCTCCATCATGACGCACAGCTTGATTACGCTCGCCGGATGAAAAGCCTTATCTGCCCCCAGTAGGATTTGCTCGCCGGTTGCCTGTCGATAGGCAGCCAGTCCGACTTCGGAAGCCCGGCCTTTTTGGATTAGTTCTTCCAGCTCGTGTGAAATTGAACTATTCATGCGGATACCATTATAATTGTCCGCATGTCCGATACTTGGCGGCTCTTAGCCACTCCTCCTTCCCACGGCGCCTGGAACATGGCTGTGGACGAATCAATTCTTGAACACGTCGGTCGCGGCGAAAGCCTCCCAACTCTTCGCTTTTATGCCTGGGCGCCTGCCTGCCTTTCGCTTGGACAGGCGCAGCCCTTCGCAGACGTGGACCTTCCTCGCTTGGAACGGCGCGGCTGGGAGGTTGTTCGCCGCCCTACCGGCGGGCGCGCCATCCTCCATACAGACGAGCTGACCTACTCTGTAATTGGCCCTCCTGACGAGCCGCGCCTAGCCGGTTCTATACTCGAAAGTTACAACCGGCTCGCTCGGGCGCTTTTGCAGTCCATTCGCACGCTTGGACTTGAGGCCTGCAGCAGCCCGTTGGTCAATCCCGAAATGCACGCCACTCCCGGCTCCGCGCACCATTCGCCAAATCCGGTTTGCTTCGAGGTGCCCTCGGCCTATGAGATCACCGTGGACGGCAAAAAGCTGATCGGTTCTGCCCAGGCTCGTCGCAAAGAGGGCGTCCTCCAGCATGGCTCGCTCCCCCTGAAGGGCGATCTCTCCCGTATTACCGATGCGCTCGTCTTCCCGGATGAGGCCGCGCGTCGAGATGCCGCCAGCCGTCTGCTTGGGCGCGCCACGACCGTCGAATGCGCCCTCGACTGCGACATCTCTTGGGACGAGGCCGCTCGCGCGGTCGTGCGCGCATTTGAGTCTGAATTGGACTTGTTCTTCGAGACAGCCGATCTCTCGCCGAGCGAGCTCGATCGCGCCGCGCAGTTGGTCGAGCAGAAGTACGGCCATCCCGACTGGACGAAACGCGTATAGCGTTCATTTGTAGGCCCTGTTAAGGGATCCAGGCTCTTATTCCCTTGACCAGGCTAAGAACTCCTCCGATGAAGGGGAGTTTTTATGTGAGCGGCATCTATACTTACATTGTGGGCGGGATACACGGCGAGAAGTGATTCAAGTACTCTGTGCATCGCACCGTTTCAAGCAAAGCCCCGTTTTGTGCTGCGAAACCCAACACGGGCCTTACTCTATTTACTCAATCAAGGCATAATAGCGCCAGCCCAATTCTAGTCGAGGCCATATTTGGATATCAGATCTCAGCTAACCCATGCGTTCAAAGAAGAGTTCGGGCAGGCACCAGTCTACCTGGACCGTGCCCCTGGCCGCGTTAATTTGCTCGGTGAACACGTTGACTACAATGACGGATTTGTGCTCCCAGCCGCCATTGACCGTGCCACCTACATCGCATTCTCGCCGACTGCAGACCAGACGATCACCGTACACGCTTTGGACTTCAACGAGAGCGCGGTTTTTTCTCTGGACACGTTGCAGGCGAAATGTCAGACGGATGGCTCGGCTCTCCCCGGCTGGGCAAAATATCCTGCCGGTGTCGCCTGGGCGCTATCGCAAAGCGGTCAGCGCATCGCCGGGATGCGCGCCATCTTTTCATCGGAAGTGCCCCGTGGAGCAGGCCTTAGTTCTTCCGCCTCGGTCGAGCTGGCCTTCGCCGTCGCATGGATGACGCTCGGCGGCTGGAAGCTTCCTCCCATGCAGTTGGCCCGGCTCAGCCAGCGCGCCGAAAATCAGTATGTCGGTGTTAACTGTGGCATTATGGATCAATTCGCCTCCGCCTGTGGCGAGCAGGACCGGCTCTTACTCTTGGATTGCCGTTCGCTGGAATACCGTTCCCTTGAGCTTCCCGCAGGCATCGATATTATCATCGCAGATACCACCATCCGCCATTCACACACTACCAGCGCCTACAATGACCGTCGGGCAGCTTGCGAGGAGGCCGTCCGCATCTTGCAGCACGAGCTGCCGGGCATCACATCCCTGCGCGATGTCAGTCTCGCTGACTTTGATCGTCTCGCTTCTACGCTTCCGCCCTCGATAGAGAAGCGTGCACGCCATGTCGTCGAGGAGATTGACCGGACCTTGCGGGCGGTGTCATTGCTTGAGCGTGGCGATCTGCATGGCTTCGGCCTTGCCATGAATGCCTGCCATGCCAGCCTGCGCGACTTGTACGAGGTATCTTGCCCCGAAGCCGACACGATGGCTCGTATCGCGCAATCCTTGGATGGATGCTACGGAGCCCGTCTAACTGGCGGCGGATTCGGGGGTTGCACGGTCAATTTGTTGGCTCGTGACAAGACTGCCTCATTTGTAAATGCCTTGGCCCTTGCCTACGAGGCCGAAACCGGCCTTCACCCTGATATTTACGTCTGCCAGGCCTCAGCTGGTGCCGGGCTTACGTCAGCGAGCTAGGCCTGCCTTACCGTTCCTCCGTGGCTACGCAGGCTGTGCGGTTGTAGTTCCGACCGATCCGCGTGCTATTTACAGGACAATCGCCAAAACCTCCGCTTCCCCTTGGCTAAATAGAACCTTTATGAAGATATCTAATTCCTTCTGGGCGGGAGTTCGTGCTGAGCTCCCGCTTCTCATCGGTGTTTTTCCCTTCGGTATGATCTACGGGGCTCTTGCGCTCTCTGCTGGGCTCTCGCCAGCCGCCGCACAGCTTATGTCCTCCATCCTTTTCGCAGGCTCTTCGCAGTTTGCCGCGGCACAGTTGATCCATGACGAGGCGCCGGCGCTCATCATCATATTGACCGTTGCAATGATCAACCTGCGTCACATGTTGTACAGCGCCTCCATTGCCCCCTACATCAAAGATCTGTCAACTCGCTGGAAAGCCGTGCTTGCCTACCTCCTCACGGACGAGGCCTATGCTGCCACGGTCGTGCATTACCAGGAGCAGGGTAGCACACCCACCAGCCATTGGTTCTTCTTTGGAGCGGGCCTCGCCTTATGGACCACCTGGCAGATCAGCAGCGCCCTCGGCATCTTCCTCGGGGCCGCCCTTCCGGCATCCTGGCCTCTGGACTTTGCCCTCCCATTGACATTTATAGCAATGGTGGTGCCCGTGCTAAAGGACCGTCCGATGGTTGCCGCTGCTCTTTCGGCCGGCCTGGTTGCACTCCTGGCTTATGCACTGCCTTACAAACTCGGCTTCATCCTCGCTGCCCTGGTTGGGATTGCGATTGGCATGCTGTTGGAGCGCCACGTATGAATGCCTGGCTGATCATCATAGTCGGTGGACTTCTCACCTTTGCAATGCGTTTCTCCTTCATCTACTTCTTCGGCCGCGTCGAGATACCTGCCGCGCTACGGCGTTCTCTACGCTTTGTCCCTCCGGCGGTATTATCCGCGATCATCCTCCCCGAGCTGCTGCTTCCTGCCGGTCAACTCGATCTAAGCTTGGGAAACCACCGCTGGTTGGCGGGCCTCGTTGCTGTTCTGGTCGCGTGGCGCACTCGCAATACCCTCCTGACTATTCTCGCCGGCATGGCCGCATTGCTCATTCTTCAATTGGCCTTTTGAGCCCAGCCGCTCTCCCGGTGTGTTAGTTCTGGCCGGGATAATGCGTCGAGCCCTGGCTTTTAGCCAGGGCTCGACGCATGCATCGTTAACTGCCAGGGTATCTATTGTTGGACCGGGAGGCTCGCCCCGCGCACCGTTCGAACTCTGTTTCAGGATGGTGCGGCTTCCTCATGCCCAGCCCCGTGTACGTGCCCATGTGACACTTCCTCGTCCGTCGCCGGACGCAATGCCGCGATCTGAACGTCGAAGTTTAGCTCTTTACCCGCTAGTGGGTGGTTCATGTTAAGCCGGACGTTATCCTCCGTTACCTGATCCACCCACGCGAACATCGGGTGTCCCGATTGATCTCGCAGCTCCAGCTCTGTTCCTTTCTCCAGGGGAACGTCCGCCGGGAATGCATCCCGTGGCACGTCCATGAAGGCGCTGTCGTCGGTCTCCCCATATCCTTCTTGCGGCTGCACACTTACGTGTTTGCTTTCACCGACCTTCATATCGTACAGCTCTTGCTCTAGGCCCGGGATGATATGTCCCATGCCTTGGATGAACTGCAACGGATCGCCGCCCTCCGATAAATCCACTACCTTCCCATCTACGTGCAGGGTGTAGTGCATGGAAACGACCTGTCCGTCGTTCACTTTGTCCATTTTGGTTGTCTCTTCCATTCGTATTCTCCGTTCTCTGGACGCGGCATTACATGCCGGAAGTTGGCAATTCTATCAGCTACCGAGCGCTTGGCGAGCGCTTTATGCGAGCGCTTTGTGCGAAGCCGGGCGCTAATTGAACGTCAGGAAGACTTGGTTCCCGCCGTTTTCCTTCGCCCTGGCTCGCGCTTGCCTTGCTTGTTCTATTAACGGTTCCAGTTCCGTAGACGCACTGATTCGCAGTACCGAAGCAATCCCTGCGCTCAAACCCACGCTCAGCGTCTGACCATCGTGGACAATATCTTGAGCAAGCACACCCATGATGATCCGTTCCGCGATCTTCTCTGCATCTCCGCCGATTACGCCTGCTAGCGCCACCACAAACTCGTCGCCGATCCACCGGCCGATGCAGTCGTAGGGCCGGCTCTTTTCATCGATGGCGATGGAAACCGCTTTCAGCGCCCTGTCGCCAGCCTTCAAGCCATAACTATCGTTCAGAGCCTTGAAATTATCGAGGTCCATCGAGATAATGCTGAACGCAGCAGAACTTCGTCGGGCACGTTCAAGTTCGGCCTGCGCAACACGTAGGAACACGCTCCGGTTCAGGAAGCCGGTCAGATCGTCGTACAGGGCCGCGTTCTCGAGCTGCTTCCGCAATTCACTCAGGTTGTCGCTCAGGGTAAGAAAGCGTTCGGCCAGTGACACCCGCCATGCCAGTTCAGATACCGTGAACGGCTTATGCATGCTGTCGTCGCTATCCAGCGGCAGTTGAGTTTCAGAGGTAACGCTCAGCAGGTAGATCGTAGGCTGCCCGGACGCTCGTATACGGGCGATCAACGCGGACCTTGGCTCGCGTCCAATATCATCGTCCACGATCGCCACCCTGGGCCGGTTCATTTCTATCGATCGCAAGGCCTCCTCCGCGCTCTCCGCAGGGAAGACCTCGTGCCGGCTCTTTTCAAGGGCGCTCTGAATCCCGGCCCGCTCTCGCGCGTCGTGTGTCACCACAAGGACTTTCATCGGCTCTCCCTGCCGCTGATTATACTTTGTGTTGACAAACATCTTGTCCCATAGTAACATTCCCGCGCTCTGTGGGGGTTCTTCCCACGCCGAGGTAGCTCAGTGGCAGAGCAGGGGACTCATAAGCCCTTGGTCGTGAGTTCAAATCTCACCCTCGGCACTCGTCCGGCAAGTGAAGGTCTCTTCTTATATATGGTGGTCTCTAAATGAAGGAGATCACCATGTGTGCTTTAAATATGCAAGACCAGGCGGACTATCGTGCTTTCCCAGCAGGTTATCTGCCGACTTTGATTAAGTCTTTTCTCGTCGATCGAAGGTCAGGGGCCTTGCTCCCGTAGACCATCAGTTTCTATCGAAAGAACTTCAGATACTTTGAGATTACTGTCTGCGCTGGCGATACCACAGCTTTGCACTTCCCCTGGCTCAATGCTTGACCCCCACCCGAAAAATCCTATAATTAGCATCATAAATATCGACATTAGCTTGTGCCGGATATGTACGTCGATAGATGGCAGTCAAGATTTGATAAGATCCATTCCCAACTCTCTGTGAGTTAGCTTTTCCGGCAAGGACAACGAGCCCGAGGAATTCTCGATACGCAGCCTGAGCATGTATTGAAGTCATTTCACTTCGATGCTTCATGGGTGCAAGCCTGACAAAGGAGTAGAGATGATCAACTCTAGAGTTAAGGTTCAGTATTGGGCGAAAGACAGGATAGTCTCTCCCTCGGATGATCGATTGCTATACCCGGACGGTTCGGACGTCGTGGCTGAAGTCCACGTCTTTGACGCCGACTGGACCGACGCCCACCTAAATGGCCTTGATTCGGCCTGGAATTTTGCAAATGGCGTGCTAAGCGTGTCCGAAGGCAATCTGTTGTCAGTCGGATTCTCAGCACTGGAGTTCGGAGAGAGCATTAACAACCTGAGGAACAACCTTTCCGACAAAGTCGGAACGAAAGCCGCCACGCTGGCTATTGCTTATCCTAACGAGCTCTTCAACATCATCCACATCGTATTTGAGGCAGATGGAGAAGCTGACCTAAAAAGTCCCGCAGGATCGCCCCCGACTAACCATCCACTGTTTCAGTATGATTTTTCGAACGATGTCGGGAGGCATCAGCGGGCCGAATATATTATCAACCTTGACCAGCTCCGGGAGCAGATAGGGGATGATAGATTCTACGGCGCCGCTGGCGCATTGGATCCACGCCCTTGCATCGCGTTCGCATTCGCTGATGCAGAGAATGATCAGATCAATACGCTCTCCGTCCTCCAAACACTCTCGATCTCTTTCTATCGTGCCGGACAATCCCCGCTGATAGTTACCACGGACATTTATTACCTGCATGGCCCCAACCATGTCGAACCGGGCAAGTTAGTGGATGTTCAGCGTCTCATGCAGTACGCTCCAACAATGGAGGAGCTAACTCCTGGCTCTGAAGATGCATGGCAAGCCGTCAATGTGCCGCTGCAAAGATTCAGCGATGGCATTTACCGAATAAATGGACAGCCTTATGAATTTATTATGCTCTGCTTCCAGGCGGTATCATTCCGCAGATACGATCCGAATCGGCCAAAGATCGAGATTATTGGAGAGGTAAAGCCGGAAAATCAGGATCTCTTGCGCCCACAAGTCTGGCAGCCTGTTCCATTTCTAAACATCTCCAGATCCGGACAGATGTACCAGGCCGAAGGCAGTGGGGCCGCTTTCACACCGTCTTTCAGCCCTTCAGATGTGCAGCCTGGCGTACATAAGGTCTTTTTTATTGCCAACCAGGATTCGGTTTGGAACTCAGGACATGTAGTGAATTTAACGCAGGTTCCGGTGCACCCGGTATATTCGCCCAGTATGTTGGCCGGGCACCGAGGCTGGAGACGTTAAGCTCGAAAACTGCTAGCCGATAGTTGACCGACGACGGCTGTATGCTCGGTCAGGCATTCATCCAGGCTGCATCGTGCCAGCTGTGGGTGCCGCGCTCAATGCTGGCCTGGGGAGCAAGCCGGCCTCGGCAATGATCTCAGTCGCCAATTCCTCGTTGTGGTAGGCCATAACGTGAACGCCGCGCACGCCATCGATCTCTCGCACCTGGTTGATGATCTCGACGCAGATACGCTTGCCCTCCTCATGTTGCCGCGCCTGTGGCAGAGATGCCAGCCGGCGGATGACCTGCTCCGGGATAACAACGCCTGGCACGTGGGTCCGCATCCACTCGGCGGACCGCGCGGAGCGAAGCGGTCCAACGCCGACCAGGATGAACGCACGCTCGTGCAGCCCCAGATCCCTTACGACGTTCATGAATTGCTTCAATTGTGGGACGTCGAAACAAAACTGCGTTTGGATGAAGTTGGCGCCGGCCTCGATCTTTTTCTGGAGGCGCAGCGGACGGAAGTCAAGCGGCGGCGCGAATGGGTTCTCCGCGGCGCCGAGGAAAAGCCGGGGAGCGGCATCGACAGCGCGACCATTGAGAAAACGGCCATCGTCGCGCAGGATGCGGGCCGTTTGCAGAAGGGCGATGGAATCGAGGTCGAACACGGCTTTGGCTTCAGGCTGGTCACCCGCCTGAACGCCATCGCCGGTGAGACACAGCACGTTGCGCACGCCAAGCGCCGCACCGCCAAGCAGGTCGCCTTGCAACGCAATGCGATTGCGGTCGCGGCAGGCAAGTTGCAGAATTGGCTCTATGCCGTCCCGGATCAGCAGCGCGCTAACAGTGAGCCCGGAGATGTGTACGTTGGCGCCGGATGCGTCGGGTACGTTGACAGCGTCGCACGCGGCTGCCAGAGCGGCGCCATGCTTGACGATCCGATCCGGATCGGCGCTGTCGGGTGCGTTGATCTCGGCAGTGACCGCGAAGCCCCCAGAGCGCAACACACGCTCAAGCCGTGAGCCGGCGATCAACGCCGCCATCCAGTGGGAAGCCGCCGCGCGATTCCTGTGAAGTGATTGATCCAGGCCGAGCTGCCCTCGAGCCGTCGGTCCAGCGGCGGGAGCAGGACCCGCATCTCCATGCCAGAGTCCGACATGTGTTTCGACCGCTCCCAAGCCTGGACCCAAATGCAGGGCATCTCGGGAATAACTTCGCAGTGCCCATCCGGGCGCACACCGCCGCAAGGCCCATTGCGAAGATTTTTCGGGCAAGTCATCGGGCAAGTCATCCCGGTGCTGTGCAACACGCACTGGCCGCACATACGGCAGTCGAAGAGTGGGATTTTGCTCACACGCTCGCCGAGAACAAATGCGCTCTCTACCACGCCGCCTGAGCGGAGCCAGTGGCGAAAGAGACCAAGCAAGCGCTCAGTTGCCGTGTAGGCAATTTCCAGCAGGCGAGGGCGGTCTTGTAGGCGGCGAAGCATTGGCTGGTGGGTTGGCAATCTTTGACCCCCAATGATGGTCGTCGGCTTGAGACTTCTTGGGGGCAGGGTTCGATTTCCCTATCCTGCCGACTGGCGCGCTGCGCGCCAGTCGGCAGAGGGAGACTTTACGCCTTCGGGATATCCTTCTTCGGATCTACGAATGGTTTCTGTATGACGGTGGCATCGACTTTGCCGCCTGGGGAGTCAACGCTTAGCTTGGTTCCCAGATCTGCCAGCTCGATCGGCACCATGGCGAAGGCGATGTTCTTCTTCAGGCGTGGCGAGTAGATGCACGATGTTACCTGCCCAACACGCACGCCGTTATTCCAGACCGGCCAGGGTTTCTCGTTCTGGCTTAGCGGGTCAGTGTGCACCTCGAGCCCAACCATCTTGCGTTTCAGGCCTTCTTTATGAACCTTCAACAAGGCCTCTTTGCCCAAATAATTGGCCTTCTTTTCCAGGTCAACCAGTCGGTCAAGGCCCACTTCGTAAGGATTGGTGTCGAGCGTCATATCGATTTGGTAATTGAGAATGCCTGCTTCGATGCGGCGGATGTGTGAAGGGCCGGTTGCTTTGATACCGTGCGGCTTGCCGGCTTCCATCACGCGTTCCCACAATTCCTCCCCGCGGCTGCCGTCGCGCAAGTAGATCTCGTAGCCGACCTCGCCGGTCCAGCCTGTGCGGGCGACAACCACTGGCATTCCGTCCAGCTTGGCCTCCATGCAGTAGTAGTACGGTAGTTCCATAACCTCTTTGCCGAACAGAGTCTCCATGACCGGCTTGGACTTCGGTCCCTGAACCTGGATCGGCCAAACGTCTGCCAGGCGGATATTCACATCCATGCCTGAATTAACAGCGACACCCTTCACCCAAAGCAGCACATCGCTGTCAGCTGGCGCCAGCCAGAAGTGGTTTTCGCCGAGGCGGGACAGCACGGGATCGTTCACGATACCGCCCTGTGGTGTCGTCAGAACAACGTATTTACACTGCCAGACTTTGCATTTCGATAGGTCGCGCGGCGTAAGCATATCCGTAAAAGCAAAGGCGTCCGGCCCGGTAATTTCGACCGGCTGCTCGACCCCGACGTCCCAAATGGCAACGCCGTTAATGATGCTCCAATATTCTGTTTCGGGATCTTCGTATCCTTGGGGGATAAACATATGGTTGTACACGCTCAGCACACTCGCCCCGTGTCGTCGGGCCGACTCAAAGAATGGCGATCTGTGCACGCGCGGGTTGAGCATCATGAAGAACGGGCTTTCAGCTTTGGTCATCGTTTTCTCTCCTTTGGTAGCACCATGGTTTACGATAACGGCATGCAGCGGGTCCTGGGGGATGCTTCGCTTCCCCGAGGTAAGGATATAAGGCCGACAGAGGGGCTTTCGGCTCCGATAACGACAGCCACTTGCCGGAACATTTCAGACACAAATGGCTGTTTGTTAAGGTGGACTATTCCGATTATACTACTGCGATTTGTAAATTCTGAACTGCGTGTGCTGCAAAGTACTGTCTTGCTATTGTTATCAGGGCCTCCTTATCTCTGCCAAATCAATATCGGCTGTTGAAAGAGTAGCCAATAATCCTTAATTGCACATGAAATTCTAATAGTTCACTTTGGAACGATTTCTTTCTCCGCAACGCAGAGCCTTAATCCTTGTTATTCGGCATCGAATAGACAGGCAGAGCTTGATCAAGTGTATGATCCAAGATGGACTCATTGACGTACACGCATTAATGCCTATAATCCGAGAAAATCAGTGATGCCTGAGGAACACCGTTTCAAGTCCCCCGGATAAGATAGGCAGGAGTATGAATTGAAGAAGAGCGTTGAAACCTCTGCACCCGGTAAGCTTATGCTCTTTGGAGAGCATGCTGTCATTTATGACAGGCCATGTATTGTAACGGCGGTTGATCAGAGGATGAGAGTCTTCGCAGAATTAACAGATACACAGTCTCTAAGGATAGAGGCCCCCGACGTTGGACTGAAGGAATACACCGAGCCAATTGGCAGCGATGCCAGTTCAGAACTACCGAAAGGCGCTAGGTTCACGGGAACCGCTGTTCGAAATTTCTATGATTACTATGGCATGAGGTCTGGAGTTGCGATTCGAACGAAGAGTGAATTCTCTAGCGAGTTTGGGTTTGGAAGTTCGTCGGCCGTTACAACAGCCGTCCTCAAAGCATTAGCCGAGTTATTTGGTGTGGAGATCTCAAATAAGGAACTATTTGAGTTGAGTTATAAGACAGTTCTGGATGTGCAGGGGCTTGGATCGGGATTCGACTTAGCTGCGGCGATATGGGGTGGCACTATTTACTTTAGGCCCGGAGGATCGGAAATCATTCCCCTGGATGTTAATGACCTGCCCCTTGCGGTCGGATACACTGGTATTAAGGCAGATACTCCGACTCTCGTGCGGCGGGTGGCAGATTTCTATCTTAGGGATGAAAATTTGGCAAATCGCATTTTCGATGCAATGTCGGAAATCGTCGAACAAGCCAGAGATTCGCTTGCGAGGGGAGATATGGGGAATCTGGGTTTTCTGATGAATATTAATCAAGGCCTTCTGGATTCTCTGGGGGTGAGCAGTCTCGAGCTTTCCAAACTCATATATGGAGCCAGGCAGGCCGGCGCCATGGGCGCAAAGCTATCGGGTGCGGGTGGCGGTGATTGTATGATCGCGCTGTCGGCGGATCAAAACAAGGAGCTGGTTGAACGATCGATTGAGAACATGGGTGGAAAGGTTCTTAGGATAAAGACTGGCGCGCCGGGAGTGCATTGTGAGCAAAGCTCTGACACTTGGTAAGCGAAATAGGTCTTTGGCATTCTTTGACATAGATGGGACACTCACGGATGGATTTACAATTTACTCCTTCGCTGAGTTCTTATATAAGAAAGGCCACTTCCGCGCCTCATGTTTCGATCTCATGCAGCAAGACAAGGCAACATATCAGGGAAGCGAAAGAACAGAACAGGATTACCACTCATTTGCAGTCAAATTGGTGGAACATTACGCACAAGGCCTGAGAGACCAGCCGGCAGATTATATCCGTTCCCTGTCAACTTCTTTCTTGGAGAGCGCTCTTCAAAACCAGATAGCGGATTACAAAGTTCATGGCTTCGCGGCCGCGTTGGTCAGGATGATGAATCCCATTGCCACTACAATAGCGATTTCCGGATCTCCCGAGGAATCTCTATTCCCCCTGGTCACTTATTTGGGTTTTCAGGAACTTAATTCAACTCTGATCGGAATTGAACAGGGTCTCTATACGGGACAAGTGGTTCGCAACCTGGCCATCGGCAAATCAAAGCGTCAGCTTGTTGGCACGTATCTGGTTGACGAAGTCAGCTTGGAAACTTCTTTTGCATTTGGCGATTCAATTCAGGATGTCCCAGTACTGGAAGCGGTTGGAAACGCCTTCGTCATGGGCGGAAATCCGGGACTCCAAAAAATCGGCAGGCAAAAAGGCTGGTTTGTGATATCAGCACAGGATGATATAGTTCGAGTAGTTAAAGAAAGGATTACCTTGTTATTTGGTATATGAACTTATGAGAACAACAGCGATCGCTCCGGCGAACATTGCACTAATAAAATATTGGGGTAAGAAGGACGCCGACCGTAGGTTGCCTGCCAACAATTCCATTTCGATTAATCTATCAGGCATTTCCACGGTCACAGTCGGTGGAATTTGTCGATGGTCTAAAAGAGGATCGCATATCGATTGATCGGCGACTGGTGACAGGAGTAGAGAACGAAAGGATCACTGCACACCTGGACCGCATCGGACAAATGGCGGGATTTTATCTCCGGGCAAAGGTCGAAAGTAAGAACAACTTCCCGAAAGGAACGGGATTGGCATCGTCTGCTTCCGGCTTTGCAGCTCTGACCCTTGCAGCGACTTGCTCGGCAGGGCTTTCGTTGTCAGAAAAGGAACTTTCCATTCTTGCTAGATGGGGATCCGGTTCAGCCTGCCGTTCGATACCGTCCGGTTTTGTTGAGTGGAAGGCAGGGAATTCGGACCTTGGCTCCTATGCGTATTCATTGTTTCCTGCAGATTACTGGGACATACGAGATGTAATCGCCATAGTTGGTAGTGACGTCAAGAAGGTAAGCTCGACCGAAGGCCATGCCGCAGTCGGAAGCAGTCCTTTGTACAAAGCAAGGATACGGGAGATACCGCAAAAGATTCGGAAGATAAAAGAGGCGATTAGAAAGAAGGAGTTCTCGGAATTCGGCGAAATAGTCGAGGCCGAGGCATTGAATATGCATGCTGTAATGATTTCATCGAAACCGGCATTGCTTTATTGGACGCCAACAACTTTGCGCTTAATGCATCAGATCATCGATTGGCGCTCCGGCGGTCTTGAAAGTTACTTCACGATCGATGCTGGCCCAAACGTCCACGTATTATGCTTGGCGAAGGACGCGTTGAAATTGGAAAGGCAACTCACTGCAATGGAAGGGGTACAGAAAGTAATTGTTAACCGGCCGGCAAATGGGGCAGGCTTGCTATAGCCTGCGAATTGGAGCAGGAAGTAATTATGGCCTTGGCAACCTCGATCCATACTTTGTAAGTATCTTGCGGCCGCTTAAGCGACAGATGCAGAGGGGGCTGTCAAAGCTTCCGCATGAGCAGGGGGACTTGTTGACACCTGGCTCCAAGCCCAAATCTCCCTCCGGCAGCTTCCTCGTAAGTCAAGGAGGCTTTTCTGCTTGACCTTTCTTTTCTGCCTGCATATAATCCATTCTGTGGGGGGTATGTGCGGCGAGCCAAAGCCAATTGCCTTTAGTTGTAAAGTGGTTCTGTTCAGGCTTGAAAAGCTCAGCCTTGCCATGCGGTTGACGGCTCTTCAATTCAAATAGGAGAATACAAATGGAAGCTAAACACTTTTCCTTGCGGATGTGGGGGCGGCTGACCGTCGCGACCCTGCTGCTTGCCTTTCTTGCCCAGCCGCTGCAGGCTGCTCAAGCTGCCATCCCCCCAAACCCGTTGGTGGTCGTGCCGGACGGTGCCGGGAACAAATCTTGCAGAAACTGGGCAAATGCCTGTACGCTTCAGCAGGCCTTGTCCATCGCACAGCCCGGGAATTTCATCTGGGTTGCTGAGGGTACGCATGTCCCGGGTGATTTGCGCACCAGCAGCTTCAAGCTCAAGAATGGCGTGACCATCTACGGAGGCTTCGATGGCACGGAAACGTTTCCCGGCGATCGCGATTGGACAAAGCATGAGACCATTTTAAGTGGCGACATCGGCCTTGACGACAACTCATCCAACAATGCCTACCACGTCGTCGTTGGCAGCGGTACAAATTCCACAGCCGTCCTCGACGGCTTCACAATTCAGAACGGGAATGCTAATGGTAGCGGAACGAACGGCACGGGCGCGGGCATGTACAATCTTAATGGGAGTCCCACGCTGACCAATCTGATCTTCACTGGCAATTCCGCCGTTTCTTCAGGTGCCGGGATGTATAACTCCGGTGGCAGCCCCGCGCTGTCGAACGCAACCTTTAGTAGCAACGTCGCCGCCAGTTCGACGCCGGGTTCCCACAGCTTTGGGGGCGGCATGTCCAACAACAATAGCAGCCCCTCCCTGACGAACGTGACCTTCAGCAGCAATAAGGCCGGCGTGGACTTCTCCTCCGATGGAAGTGGAGGAGGCATGTTCAACACCGGCGGAAGTAGCAGCCCGTCTTTGAACAACGTGACTTTCAGTAGCAATAGCGCTGTCAACGGCGGCGGCATATACCTCGGTGGCGCCGGTAATAACCCGCAGCTCACCAACGTGAGATTCAACCAGAACTCCGCGCAGCAGAATGGCGGCGGGATCTATAACAATGGCGCCGCCCCCGTGCTGTCGAAGGTGACCTTCAGCAGCAACAAGGCATCCGTGAACGGCGGCGGCATGTTTGACATCAACTCCGGCAATGCCAAATTGACGGAGGTGCTGTTCAGCGCCAACACAGCCACATCCAACGGCGGTGGCATGTACAATGAAACCAGCGCGCCCATTATGGGGAGTGTGACCTTCACGGCCAACAAGGCTGGCCTGCGTGGCGGTGGGATTTACAACATCAACTCGAGCGCTCCTGTATTGAGCAGCGTCACCTTCAACGGCAACACAGCCAAAGCCGCTGCCGGCATGTACAACTTCCATTCCAGCAATCCCAAGCTCTCGAATGTTACTTTCACTGCCAACACTGCCACGGACAATGGGGGTGGAATATTCAACGATGATGCTAGCGATCCGACGCTGACCAACGTCACGTTCAGCGGCAACCATGCAGCCAGCGGTGCAGGTATGTTCAATGCCGCCAGCAGCCCGACGATCAACGACAGCATTTTCTGGGCGGACGGAACCGAGGAGATCGGCAACTCTTCTTCCTCACCAACGATCGCCGACAGCATTGTGCAGGGCGGCTGCCCTGTCACCGGCACTCCCGTCTGCACCAATGTTCTCAATGCTAACCCCAAGCTGGGCGTCTTGCGGAACAACGGCGCCTTTGCCCAGAGCATGTGGCTGGGCCCGGGCAGTGCGGCCATCGACAAAGGCAATAATCTCACCTGCGCTGCCGCCGACCAGCGGGGCGTGACCCGCCCACAGGGCCCAAGATGCGACCTCGGCGCCTATGAGGTCAGGTTCATGTCCTTCCGATCCACGGCCGCCTACGATGGCTTCGTCTGGGAAACCTCTGCCGGGTAGCAGCATCGGCGGGGACGTCATCACCGGCGGCAGGATCCTGCTAGTCGGCGACGACGCCACCGGCCGCCGCTATCGCGGTTTCCTCTCATTCAATACTGCTTCCCTGCCGGACAGTGCCATCATCGTCATGGCGCAAGTCAAGGTAAAACAGTCGTCGCCTCCGGCTGGAAATCCGTTCGGCACGCAGGGCAACCTCTTGACCGACCTGGCCGCACCCTATTTTGGAGCCGGCTTGGGCCTGACAGGCTCCGACTGGCAGGCAGGGGCCACCGTCTCTCCTGCCGGCACCTTTGTTTCGACCCCTGCCAGCAACTGGTACAGGGTTGTGCTCAACCCCACTGCGCGCTTGAAGATCAACAAGCTCGGTACGACACAGTTCCGCCTACGCTTTGCCCTCAAGGACCACAACGCGACGGCGGACAACCTCATCTTGATCAGCGGGAACGCCGCCTCGCCGGCTGACTGGCCCCTGACGGTCGTTTATTTCAACCCGTAACCTGGATCCAAACGCATGCCCATCCTGTCCCTGGGGTGGGCATGCGAAACGTTTGGCCAAAGAGAGCAACAATGATTGGGTTATGCCGAGCCCCTTTCCATAAAGTTCTTCGGGCTACGGCTACCGCGCATCATGGCAGCAGCCCTTTCGACTTTGGCGGCTGCGTCAATTTCTCTCAATCGAAATGCCTTCGTTTCTCAAGTGATAGGAACATTCCGCGTCTGGAGTATCCCTTCCGGCCGGTTCGATGTCACACCGGGAGACCGAAGGCACGGAACATGCGTAGTCTGAAGACGCGGTGATCACCATGCTCTTTTGCAATCCGAATTTAGCAAACGCAAAGGTGCTTACTCCGTCTTTGATCCCTTATTGATCAGACCTGGATCGAATTTAGGTGGATCGGAGGGCAGGCCCGCGGAGCCGATGTCCTGATCGTAGAATAAGAACCGCTGGTCTTTCGCGGCCTGCTAGAGGAGAAACCATGAGAAACGGATCTTCCGTGAGGCGGGTTCGGACGCTATGTGTAAGTCTGGCGATTCTTGCCATCTATTGCCTTGCCGGGGAGAATCTCAAGGAGCCGGTTCACGCGCAGGAACCCACAGTACCCGCAAGCGGGATCGATGACTTTCACCTGGTGTCGGCAGGTAAGGGCTGGCTTCTGATCAATAATCAGCTTTTCTGGACGGCAGACAATGGTGGTAATTGGAAAGACATCACTCCTGACGGAGCCCTGAACCACAGGATTGCCGCAGTATTCTTCTTGGACAGCGATCATGCTTGGCTAGGGCTTGCGGATCGCGGGGCGCTTCTATCGAATTTTGTTCTGGAAAGAACTGCTGACGGCGGAGTCACTTGGGAAACCTTGTCTTCAAGCCTGGTCACGCGACAACCCGCCATTCCGCTCTCGAATGCTGTCCACATGCAATGGCTGGATACGGAAACCGGCTGGCTCACGTTTGAGGCAAGTACGAGCAGCAGTTTCAGTGCAGGCAGGCTGTTTAAAACGGTGAATGGCGGTGCCACATGGGCTGAGCTAAAGATCCCTGTTGGCGGATCAGTCTACTTCGCTTCGGCTGGCTCTGGTTGGGCCGCTGGACGCGACGGGGACGCCCTTTATCGCACCATGGATGGCGGTGCGAACTGGCGGCCCATGGTGATCGATGACCAGGGCGCTGAGAATATCATCCGCGAGTATGGGCTTCCCGTATTTGATTCGGCAACCGATGGATTGATCCCTTTGCTTACTCGGGACGCGAGCAGCGGCCGCGCAGAGCTTGGCCTTTACTCGACTCAGGACGGCGGAAATTCTTGGAGCCTGATTCACCGCGTGATTTTGAATCCCGACTCCGGGACGCTCAGCCTCATTCCATTGGACTTTATAGATTCGGCCCATGCTGTTGTAATACTCCCTCACAGCCATGAAATACTCAGGATGGCTGGTACGCACGACTTTTGAGACACTGAGCAATCAGGACGGCTTGGCCGAGAAGATCGTGAAGATTGACATGCTGAGCACGGCTGTAGGCTGGGCGGCTTGGCTTTCTAAAGATTGCATGTCGACCTCCAAGCCGGGTCTGGCACCGGGCACGGCAGGGACTTCCAAGTGTGCAGTGGAAGCTCGACTTCTCAGTACAGCAGATGGAGGCGCCCATTGGGCGTCGGTCTCTTTGCCGCGAGGCGTCTCCGGATCGACCATCCAGACGATCAGCGGACTTGTTAAGCCCCAGGCGCTCTCAAGAGAGCTGACGGGGCTTGCTGGCACCCAACCCTTCATCGGGCAGGGTTTCGATACTTGTGTTCCACCAAGTCTGAGCGAGATGCAGGACTGGTGGAACCATGGCCCATACGGCGTCTGGAATCTCTATATCGGTGGATCCAATCTCGGATGTCGCTCTGCCAATGAGGCTGCTATTAAAGCCCCGTTTGTTTCCCAGCTTTCCCAACAAGGCTGGCAGTTCATTCCGACCTGGGTAGGTCTGCAGGCCTCCTGCTCCAGCCTGAATGTATATAAAATGAGCAGTGATCCAGCCACTGCAAACCGGCAGGGCATTGCGGAGGCAAATGCAGCCTCGGAAACTGTCGCCGATCTTGGCTTCTCACACTCGATCGTTTATTTCGATCTCGAATATTTTTCCGCCGCCGATGAAGCCTGCCAGACGGCGGCGGAGGCGTTCATCTCGGGTTGGACTGCGCAGTTGCATTCCAGAGGTAATCAGGCGGGAGTTTACGGTTCAGCCTGCGGTTCCGGGGTTGACAGCTACCATACAATTGCCAATGTTCCCGATGCGATCTGGCCCGCCGCTTGGAGCCGGTCTGACTATGATCGTTCAGCGTCTGTGTGGGGGATCCCGTGCATCCCGGATAGCCATTGGAGTGATCACCAGCGGATCCTCCAATATGCAGGTGATCACAACGAGTTCTTGGGGCGGCACTGCCCTGGAGGTCGACAGTGACGTGTTGGATGGGATCGTAGCCAACCCCAGTGTAAATTGCAACAACCCCAGACCGGACAGCAATCACATAGGCCTGTATAGCGAGGACAATTATTGTGGGGCGTATACCATCCTCGGCATTGGAGATTACGGCAATGCAAGTGCGCTGGGGATTGCTAACGATTCTGTTTCGTCGATTAAGGTTGGTAAAGATGTAGAGGCTGTTCTTTGCATGGACGATAACCACCTTGGCGCCTGTGAGAGCTTCACCGTCAGCGATTGGCATTTGGGAGACAACCGCATTGGCGACAATCAGGTCTCCTCCGCGATCGTGGCGAAAAGGTTAGTGTTGATCAGCCCGCCCAATGCGACAAATGTGCCCTCCCTGCGACCGTCTTTCGACTGGAGCGATGTCCCCGGCGCCTCTCATTACAACATCCAGATCTCCCGGAACTCTACGTTCACGGATTTGGTTACGAGCGCAACAGTGACCTCCTCGACGTATACGCCGCCGGGTGACCTGCCGTCCAACCGCTGGCTCTTCTGGCGTGCCCGTGCCCAGGTTGCGACCATGTGGCATGCATGGTCCTCGGCTGCCAGGTTCAAGACACCTGATCCGCCATCTGTGCCTGTCCTGAGCTCGCCCGCCAACAACGCACTCACCAGGAATTACCGGCCGCCTTTGGATTGGATCAATTCTACGTTGCCGCTGGGAACCACCTTTGATCACTACGGTGTCCAGGTAGACGACAACCTGAACTTCAGTAGTCCAGTCATCAATGTTACGACTGCTGCCGGGAACATCGATGCCTCCAGCTACACGCCGCAATTCAAACTCGCGCCCAATACCACCTACTATTGGCACGTTCGCGCCTACAACACGACCGGTGAATACAGCTCTTGGTCTGCAAGGTGGAGTTTCCGCACGGCGCTCCTGCCCCCCGTACTCAAGACTCCGGCGAACGGTGCTCAGCCGCCGAACCTGCGCCCCATTTTTAGCTGGACTGCGGTCGGCGGAGCAACCAGTTATCACATTCAGGTCTCCCAGGACCGGGCCTTTACGCAGGTAATATGGAATGCCACTTGTCTCAAGACGAGCTGTCTTCCGCCTACCGACTTACCCGCCGGGATGCAGCTGTCCTGGCGAGTAAGTACGAATGGAACCAACGGCCCGAGTGCCTGGTCGAGCCCCGTGGAGCTTCACCACCGCGAATCCGCCGTCGATTCCTGTCCTGGCCTCGCCGGCCAATAATGCTCTCGTCAGAACCTATCGGCCGCTCTTTGATTGGAACGACTCCACCGTGCCGGCTGGCACAACCTTCCACAACTATCACCTGCAGATCGCTGAGGACGCGGGTTTCACCCTGATGTTCGTCCAGGCTGATATTAATGGCGGCGCAACCGTCTCAGATTTCATTCTTCCTGCCGAGTACAGGCTTGCGCCCAATAAGACGTACTATTGGCGAGTACGAGCCTATAACGGGGCGTTTGAGTATAGCGGCTGGTCCACAACGTGGAACCTGCGGACTGTGATCGTGCCTCCCACTCTCTTAGCGCCAGCTAACGGTGACAGCATCACGACGCGGATCCCGGCATTCGACTGGGGCGATGTATCCGGGGCGGCACAATATAAGATCCAGATATCGATGACATCCGACTTCAGTTCGATCTACTTACAGGCGAGCCCGGTAGCGTCCGAATTCACTCCGACAATGGATCTGCCCCTCGGAGCGATCTATTGGCGGGTGATGGCCTTGGGACCCAATGGGCCGTCTATTTGGTCTAGTAGTGCGCATGTTCACCATCCAGTAGCGCATAGCGTTAGGTTGGATGATCGTCGTTCACTTCTGAACCGCCCCAGACCACTCTGTCCGATATGACCTGTAGCTGAAGATGAGGCCCTCGCAATTGCGAGGGCCTCATGCATGATTGGCGCCCACTCCGGTGAGTGGAATTCCGCGGCGTGCAGTTGGCATGCTGAAAGTCAGGAGAGACCGCGCTATGTACGGGCGAGAGCTGTTCTATTTTTGAGATTATCAGACCGGCTATGGGCGCTGTCAAAGCTCCTGAATAAGCACGGGACTCATAAGCCCTTGGTCGTTAATTCACATCTCACCCTCGTCACTGAAGGATAGTTCGACCCTCTTTCAACGTATGTGGTCTCCGCAAACAGGTGGTCACGATGCATGCTTTAAATCCGGGAACGTACTCCCCTTCTAGCAAGCGGCGCGGCCAGTCACATAGCTAATCGGAACATTGTCGCGTATCCAATTCCAGCGGCGCTAGTCCCTGCTGCTCAAGATCGAAGCAATCCAGCATGTCGCTCGCGCCGGCATCGCGTGCGGTCAACGGTTCCAGGCCGAAGACCGTCTCCGCAAAACGCAGAAGGCTTACATGCGAGTTTAGTGTGTGCGATATGTGTGCGGGTCGGGCAAATGGGCTTACCACGATGCATGGAACTCGGAAGCCATATCGGAATGGCGTGCCATCCTTCCATTTCTCTACCACCGGCGGTTCCACGTGATCGTAAAACCCTCCCCAGTCGTCCCATACCAGGAATAGGGCGGTGGATTGCCACTGTGGGCCGCTCATGACAGCATTCAGTACCGAGACGGCGTAGTTCTCCCCCACGCAAAGACTCCCTGGCGGATGTCCGCTCTTCGTCTCTGAGCTGTGCAGGAAGCCCGAGTTGAGCCACGCCACGTTCGGCAGGTTGCCCGAACTGGCATCCCTGAAGAATTGATCGTCGCGGAAATCCATCACCTCTGGTCGCCCAACCAGGCTCTGGATGCTCGAGAATATGCCGCCGTAATCTCGCCAGCTCAGTCGCTTTGCGTCCAGCCGATCTGGCAGCACCGGGATATCCAGGCAGAACCTGGGGCATTCGTCCGTCGGGACCGGCACGTTGATGATGGGCGACTGGCCCGCGATCATCATCAGGTAGTTTGGATGGGAAGGCCCGCGTACCTCGCTGAAGTAGTTGTCACACAGCGTAAAATACCGCGCCAGTTTCCAATAGTTCGGTATGTCGGATTCATTGTAGGAGCAGCGTGCCGGGCCGCCTTCCGCTCCCTCGGGCTCTAGCGCGTTGATGTGCGCATGCGGCGGGTCCGCCGGCAGAGAGTCCGCGCAGCCCGCCGGTGCACGCTTACCATTAGCCCCCGGAAAATCAGCGAAGAGATTGTCAAATGTATGATTCTCTTGAATGAAGATTACGATATTCTTGATGCGTTCAACGCCCTTCGGTGTGGCATACAGCCTGCCGGCCGCCTCCGTTTCCGGGTGGAGCACACGCCATAATTCCAAGCCTGCCAGCCCGGTCCCCGCTGCAAGCAGCAGCTTGAGCAGATCGCGGCGCGTAAATTGATGTGAGCTAGGGGTCGTCATCATCGGTCCATAAACGGCTGAAAATAAACCGGTAAAACTCCGAACTGCCACAGTATCAGCGTGCAAAGCAGCATCAGGATCATGATGATCAATGGCAGCAGCCGCTGGTACGGAGCCGGAATGATGAAGTGCCACCCGCTCACCATAAGCAGTGACAGGGCGCCGATCGCCGGGAATAGGAAGCGGCCCTGACTCGCACTGGTTATCAGTCCGTTCTTCATGACCGCTCCTACCGTCAGGATCGAGGTCAGCCATGTTACCGCCCACGCGCCGGATTGTGGAAAATTCGCCCTTGCTCTGATCAGTTTCCAGGCGCTGATCATCATCCCGATCAGGCCGAGCCCGCACAATCCCGCCAGGATCGGCCCGGGCAATGCGATCGCCATCCAGCCGAGTCGACCCCAGTACGTCCAGATGATCTGTTTGGTGATGTAAACGATGTACTTCGGAGAGGTCGCGTCCGGCCGAAAGTTAAGCAGACGCCAGCTAATTTCATACTCCGCAGTTCGCAGGATCACCGGCGCTATTGCAAAGACTATGATCAGCATTCCTGCGGCGATCAGCGCCAGCACGGCAAGCTGCTTCCTGTGCTGCGGTGATCGGATCATCTGCCAGCCGGCCGTTAATAGCACCGCCAGGCTCACGGGGAGCACAGTAAGCTTTGTCGTGAGGGGCAGGATGATTGCCAGGGGGATTGATACCCAGTAGAGCCGGCCCGGACTCGTGCTCGCCATTCTCACAGCCAGATAGAACAGGAGCGCTCCCGCCAGCGTCCCCAATGGGTCGTTGCTTACGGATGACATGATGTGCAGGTACTGAGGCGTGAGAGCTGCAAGGGCGAGTGCAGCCAGTCGTAACGTGGGCATGCCAGGTGCAATTATTAGGAATGCTCTCCAGGCCAGCCACAGGGCGCACGCGCCGAACGCAATGTTGATCCAGCGCAGCACGTATACGCCAAGCAGGAAACGATAGTTGCTTTGGTTCCAATCGAATCGCCGCACGGGAATAAGCATGCTCGTCGTATATTCGTACGGCCCCCAATAATCGGAAAGACGTGGGTTGATCTTATCCAGCCCTCTAATGACGAGCGAACCTAGATAATAGTATGCCCTTGGCTGATCTGCTTCGTAATTCTCCCGCAAGCGTCGGGAAGCGCCCAAAGCGCGCCAGCCGCCACGCAAGATGATAGTGTGCCGGCTCATCCGGCGCCTCCCAAATGGGCATCAGCACGCTGTACGCGACCGCAAACAGCGCATACAGCAGGATGATGCCGGCCACCCAACGCCGTTCGTTCAATCGCGGGACATCCATAACCCGTCAATAGTCTTAATGATTTCGGCTGCAGACGTCCCGATCCTCAAGCGATGCAGCCGGGCATATTCCAGCAATGCTCTGATCTGGCGCAGGTTCTCATCCCAGAGTTCGGGCGTGTCAAAGTGCAGGCTGTTCAGCATGATTTCATGCCATATCTCGTCCCGGCTGAGCGGCTCTATCTGCGTCGCGGACTTTGCCCAGCGTTCCAGCAGGCAGAATTCCACCTTATCGACAGCAAGCATCTCGCGGCATGTTCGTTCCGGATCCAGCCGGTCCAGCTCAAGTCTATGCTTTGTCTCGTCACGGACCGGTTCTGCCTGCGCTTTGGTTGCCAGGTTTGGAAACTGGGCCAGCATGTCCTTGCGTAGCTTGATTCGGCCGATGGGGAATCCGCCCAACCACAGTGCTCCGGCGTGCTCACCCATATAGACCATGCTGTCCGATACCAATCGGAAGCCGTTTAGTAACAGCCTTAATGCGGTGGTGGATTTCCCGGTGCTATGCGGAGCCATTAACAGCAGGATTCGCCCGTCCTTAACTAGTGCGCTTGCATGCAGCATCCCGTAGCCATGTCGCGTAATGAAGTTGGTGAGCACCGTGTTGATCAATAGCTGCGAGACCAGCTCAGGGCGTTTCGCTAGGGAGGAGGACACCACTGCCCAGGCTTCGCCGCGTCCCATGTCTGCGAAACAATTTCCCCAGCTCCCGAGATCTATGGAAAGCCAATCCTCTGCGCCTGCGTAATGCACCTGGTCGATCAATCTTTCCGGCGGCGCCCCCGCCTCTCTCCCTGCATCGTGAACGATCAGGCTGACTTTCCAGGCCGGCGTGTCGCTCCAGGACGCCGCAGAATACAGGCGCTCGGCGATCGAGGCCGATTCCAATACGTCCGGTTGATTGCTGCGGAAGTCCACAGCTTGGCCCATCACATGGATGGTGCGTTCGTATTTGGGCGCGTTCGCACGGCGGGACCAAAAGTCCTCCATGTCCTCGTTATGTTCGCGATAAAGCTTGTTGAGATCAGGCACAGCGTCTTATCGCCCCGCCGCCAATGCTGGGCGATCTTTGAAAACATACACTAGCAGGCCGGCCAGGCTCAGAAGCCAGCCGGTCAGCCCGAACGCTCGCACTGCGCTGAGCATCGACCCCGAGGATGCGGACAGTAAGAACCATTCGAACGCCACGGCAGCGCATAGGAGCATTACAAAATAGAGGGGCTTGTGTGCAAGATAGTAATTTAGCCAGATCGAGCTCAATGATACTCCTGTCATCGCAACGCCCATCCAGCCCAATAGCGGTGATGCCGATTGATAGGCTGCGCCAAGGATTGCGGAGATCAACGGCCTGCCGAACAAAAAGTACACCGCACTCAGGACGCCGCTTGCGACGATGATGATGCCGGCTGTGGTGATGAGCAGGCGGTCGGGCAGCCGGTGTTGGGCTAGCGTAGCGGCAATCCGGGGGAACATCACAAGAACCGCTACTCCAGGCAGCAGCGCAATTACCCGCCTCAAAAGTACCAGGCTTGCATAGGCACCGGCCACATCCGGCGGCAAAATGCGGTTCGCCCAGATGATGTCCAGGCTTGTAAGCGACATGAAAGCGACGTAGGCAACCATCGCGTAACCCGACAATTTCAATCCCTGGCGTAAAAGGCCCGGCGGAGTACTGCCCTCTTTTTTCCAAACCTGGTTTCCGACCAGCCAGTAGGCGCCGGCGACGCCCACCAGCCAGCCGAATGGGAAGGCGATTACTGCGCCGCTCAGTTTCAGCCCTTGCTGTACCAGCAGTGCGCCTGCGGTAAGCCGGCCCAGAGAGGTGAGTACGCGTGTGAATCCAAAGCCAATAAAGCGCTGCTGTCCCTGCAGTACGCCGGCCGCCACCGGGCGGAGCGTGCTCAGCAATATCACCAGCCCGCTAATGTGAATGATCCAGACCGGCAGGTTGAGCCACCGCCCAAGCCCGTCTGAAAATACCAGTACGAGAAGTGTTAATCCAAGGCCTAGGCCAAGTGCCGCCCCAAGAAAAGAACGAAAGATGGCGGGCACTGCATGGGTTTCCCCCCTCGCTAATGCTTCGGCAACGAATCGTCCGAGTACTGGCTGGAACACGCTGGTCGCTGTGACGTAAACGAGCACGATGGAGTTCAATGTCTGTAGCACGGCGAATTCAGCAGGGCTCAGAGCTCGACCCATCCAGAAGTGAAAACCAAGGTCAAGCACGTTTGCCAGGCCGTCCAGGAGGAACAAAAAGCCGGTTTGATATCCGGCCTCGGAGAGAAGCTGTGCAAAGCGATGCGTCGATCTCAAAGATCCGCATCCAGTCTATTGAATAGTGACGCGCTTTTGCCCATGCGCTTGAGCCGCACGTACCGTTCGATCGCGAAGTACCACGCGTCCACGCTGAATTGCGCGGACTGCCACACGGCTGTCGCCAGGTGGCGGGTTCGAACAAGCAGGTTGGCTCGTCCATATCGGCGCTCAAGAAAATCCGCAGGCGGGAAGAAGTACGATAGCGTCTCAAGTAAACGTATCGGACGCAGGATAAAGGCGCCGTTCGAAGCCAGAAGCAATTGCCAGAAGCGGTTCGGTGGGCGGTGCTCGTAGTTGTCTAGTTGCTGCTCTGCCGCCCGCCCCATCAATTTTTTCGTGATCGGGAAGATGCGCGCGGCCGGAAGTGCCGCAAGCATGTCAGCCGGAATGGGCGCTTCAAGGAATCGACTGCACACTTCCAGCACGCTGCGAAGACTCTCCGTCGCTCCCCACGCACGCGCAAGTTGCGCGCATGTCTGCCAGTCGATGCTGGAATGGAACTGCTTGATGACCTCCGCCACGTCGAGATACGACATCAGCATGCCGTCCGCCAGGATAATGCGTGGCAATCTCGGATCCTCCAGCAGGCTAGGGAGGTACACGGCATGCTTCACGATGTGGATCGCCAGGCTCAGGATCAGGTCCGGTCGGCTCATTTCCAGCACGGGCGCGCCCAGTAATTCTGCGCTGTGAGCGCGTTGAAAGATGCCGCCGTAGTCCACGGTCAATAGCGTATAGGGGTGATCCAGTGCCCAGTGGATTTCGAACCACACCTTGAGATCCGGAGAGGATCGTTGTTGATGCAAGTGATGGCGGCTAAAGTATTTGTCGTTCAGGAGATTCGGCCAGTACTCGCCGATGCCCTGCTCCTTTAGTAGCGCCATGCAGGCATCTACCTGCTCGCGTGGTACCAGGATATCGATGTCCGCGCCCGGGCGCATGACGGGATTCTCGTAAACCTTCTCACACAACCACAACCCTTTTAGCACGGTCGTAGGGATATTCTTCCTCGCCGCCGCCTCCAGGTACGTGGTCAGCGGGCCGCGAAACAGCGCGGCAAGCTGCTTATATTTATCGACCTGCGCGTCCATGATTGTCCTGGCGCCCTCGGGGATGGAGAGGTTGCCGCGACGAAGGGCCTCGCCGGCAAGTACTGCCATCCGGTTCGCACACATCAGATTCGCAAACCGTACCCAATCGAACGACACGGGCATGGCATGCAGATCCGGCTTGCGCCAGGAGATCGCCAGTTCGTACGCGAGTTGCTCTTCGGGATCTAACTCCAGCCGCTTCATGTCGATTTTGCGATCCCGTATTCCAGGTTGTAACCGATCAATCCCAGGCTCAGCACGGTCAATGTGATCATAAGCCCCGCAGGCAGCACCCACCAGCGCCACGCATCGCCCAGGAACGCGCCGCTCGCTCGCGCAAAATACAGCATGGTTCCCCAGCTCTTGGCGGATGGATCGCCGAGTCCCAGGAAACTTAAGCTGGATTCCGCCAGGATACTGGCAGAGGCCACCAGCACCAGTTGTGCCGAGGCCAGTGGTTGCACGCCCGACCACAGGTGATGTCTCATGATATATAGCGGTTCTGCCCCCAATGCCCGCGCAGCTTCGATGTATGCCTCCGATCGTAAGTTGAGAACCCGTGCACACGTGAGCCGCGCCGGGCCTGCCCAGAAGAAAAGGGAGAGAAGTATGATTACATTCCTTTGAACTCGGGCCAATATAAACCCCTATTAAGAGAACAAGCGGCAGAAACGGCATTACCAGTATGAGATCTGTCAGCCGCATCAGCAACGCGTCGATCCAGCCTCCCAGGTATCCGCTCAGAAGGCCCACGCACACGCCGATAAGGACGGAGACCGATGAGACCACCAACCCGGTGAGCAGGGACGCCCGTGTTCCCCAGATCAATTCGCTCAACAGGTCCTGCCCAATATCGTTCGTGCCTAGCAGGTATTTGGCGCTTGGCCTCTGCAACGGGAGCGCCACACGAACGCTTGCATTGTAGGGGGCGAATGTCTTGGGAGCGATTGCAAGAAGCAGCAGGAGGGTCAACAGGCCCGCACCCGTCCAGCCCGCTAGTCGCGCGAGTCGTCGGGCTGAGAAGAGCCGCCGCGGAATCCCCGAGCGGGAAGCGTTCTGCTCGCTCATGCCGCCGAGTCCCGTAGCCGCGGATCGAGCAGCGGATAGAGCAGGTCCGTGATCAGGTTCAGAAAGAGGATCGTGACCGTGAAGAGCAGGAAGCCCCCTTGGATCAACGGGTAATCGCGCGACTTGACCGCTTCGAACATCAATTCCCCGATTCCTCTGTAATTGAAGACGACCTCGATGACCGTCACCCCTCCAAGCAGCTGCCCGAGGTCCACCATCGCAGTGGTAATGACCGGCACCAGGGCGTTCCTCAGTCCATGCTTCAGCAGCACCTGGACATTGTTTGCGCCCTTCGCCCGCGCCGTGCGGATATAGTCCAATTCCAGAATGCCGAACATCGCCGCCCGTGTGATCGTAAATGCGGTCGGCAGATACGCGAGGGTCAGCACGGTTAAGGGCAGCACCGCGTGGCGCACTACATCTCTTAAGTTCGCCCAGCCATCCAGGCGCGGGATTGCGTAGGAATCACCCGCTGGCAGCCATCGCAGTTGGATGGCGAACACCGGGATCAGAAGCATTGCCAGCCAAAACGGCGGCACCGCCCGCAGCACATAGGCGGTGCTCAAAAGGCCCAGGTCCAACGGCGACCCGCGCTTCGCGGCAGCCCATAGTCCGAGAGCGGTTCCCAGCAGCAGTGCCAGCCCCAGACTGACGAGGACGAGCAGCAATGTCCAGCGAAAATTCTGGCTCAGCACATCGGCAACGGATCGGCCCCCGCTATATCGAAACGACTGCCCGAGATCTCCGTGCGCAAGACGCCCGAGATATAACAGGTATTGCTCCCCCAGTGACTTGTCCAAACCGTACTGATGACGCAGCGCATTGATGCGATCCGCGCCCAGTTGGGCCACCGCATTGCCTGCGATGAGTTGCAATGGGTTGCCGGGAATGGCGCGTGGCAGGAAGAAATTAATGGATATTGCGAGAAAGAAAGTCAGGCCATATTCGACTGCGCGGACAGCCAGGTTCTTCATGATGATTGCTTTATTTCCCGGGCTAATTCCCGGAGGCGATTATAAACGATGCCAAAAAGGGAACTCCCAGTGTAGAGCCTGATACGATCCCGCGGGATACGGATGCAGCGCAACACGGCTCGCGGCGCGCGTAAGCCAAAGGGTCATAATGAGATCGGCGTGCAACTGGCGTTCCGCGCGTTCTGAAGGGGAGGGCGCCTCGCCTGTGATGCCGCCTCGAAGATCCCAATAGCACGAAAGCAATTCTTCGCGCGGGATGCCTCGTCCGCTCTCGAACGGTTGCAGATCGATATATGCCAGATCCATTTCGGGCATCCCGACGCCGGCGTCCTGCCAGTCGATCAGCGCTGCCGGTTCCGCTTCCAGGTCTTTCGGAAGCGGCGCATTGGGCGGCGTCGTGTCGTTGTGCAGCAGCGCCATTTCGACACCCTCATACCTCTTGCAACTGCCATGCGCATAGGCGATAAGATCGGCCAATTCAGGCACTTCACCCCACAGACCTGCCCTCTGCACCTCGGCCACCTGCGCGGGGATTCGTTCAAGATCTAGCTGACTTTCGTGTCGCGGATTAAGCCAATCACGGTCTGAAGCACTTGGCAGAACGGCCGAAGTATGCAGCAGCGCGTAAGCGTGCAACACCGCGCGCAATTCCATTCGTGACCACTGGTGCAGAGTGTTGCGGGATACGGTGAGTAGTGGCTAGGTCTTCCAAAAGGATCACGTACCATCCACTGCTCTCATCGACCTCGACCGCATGGACATGTGGCGTACCCGCGCGCAGCCCCGGAGAAATGCGCTCATAGAACCGATATTCTCGATTCCCCTCGCCAGGATCGCTCGGGCCTTCAGGATTGATGGCCTTGACCACAATGGGTTCTCGCATCGAGTGACCCTGCATTTGCAGGGTCACTCGATATACTAAGCTCCATGGGAATGTGGTCTTGATCAGGTCGGCTTGGAAGTCCAGCACCCCCGCACCGAACGTCTTCCGGAGCAGATCAAGACTTGGTCTGAAGGGCTGCATTTCAAGATTAGGGGATGGCCTGTGCGCCCTTTGGCAGGAACGACCATACCGAGACGATCCCGGTGCCCCGCATGTACACCCAGTCTCCATAGGAGGCGGGTCGGTACGCAAAGTTGCCGCCCGGCGACATGAGTGCGATGAAGGGCAGGTTGTCCGAAATACGTTGTTGTATCAGCTTCGATAGCTCGTCGGAACGGGCCGGATCGATCGTGGACACAAATTCCTTAAGGTACGCATCCATCTGCGGATCGCAGATCCCGGTCAGGTTGGCCCAGCCCGTCACGCCGAAGTCGCAGGCCGTCATGAACCGCACGAACCCGCGTTGTGACTGCGGCGTGGACGACCAGCCCCAGATCGCCATGTCATAATCGGGTTTGGGCACCGCAACAAAATTTGGCCAGATCAACGCCACCGACGAATCAATGTCAAGACAGTTCTGATGCGCTCCGATGCCCACGTCCTTAAGCCAGCCCGCGATCAACTCTGTGGCGCGCACCTCCACCGGGTTGTTCACGTCGCACAGGATGCCGAAATCCGTGTTCTTCCCGTTTAGCTCACGGATGCCATCTCCGTTCGTGTCCTTCAACCCTGCCGCTTCCAGGGCAGCCGCCGAAGCTTTGGGATCGAAGACATGCGGAGTATTGATCGACCAGGATAGGTCCGGGTGGTACCAGCTTGAGGGCAGCTGCACACCCTGGCCCAGCAGCACCACGTCGACCAGCGACTTTGTGTCGATGGCCTCCGAGATCGCCTGGCGGACGGCAACATCGTCGAATGGCTTGCGCGAACCGTTGGTGTAGAAAATGTAATTGAAGAAATCAGATCCCTGGGCTAGTTTGATGTCCGGGTTGCTCTGCAGGTCCGCCACCAGCGCGGGCGGTACGGATGAGAGCACCGCGTCAGCGTCTCCTGTCCGCAGTTGGTCGAACTGTTGCGTCCGATCCTTGACGATCTTGGCGATCATCTTTTCAACGACAGGCTTGCCTCGGAAATAGTCTGGATTTGCCTCAAACGTGTAGAACTGGCCCGGTTCAACCTGTGTCAGCTTGTAAGCTCCCGTGCCGATCATCCCTTGGAACTGGCTGAGATCGCCGCTCGATGCCTTTTGATCTTTCCAGATGTGCTCCGGAAGAATGTATGTTCCGGCCAGTCCTTCATTAAGGAAGAACGGCTGGGGAGAGCTCAGGTGCAGGGTCAGGCCATAATCGCCATTCGCATCCATGCTCTTGATCGCCGCAAGGTTGTTAGCCCGTCCCGCAGCCATCAGGAAGTTGTAGCTAAAGATCACATCTTTCACGGTAAAGGGTTGGCCGTCATGCCACTTCACCCCCTGCCGTAGCTCAATGGTCCAGGTGAGCCCGTCGTCGCTCGGCGTCGCGGAGGTCGCCAGCCCGGGCACTACCTTTAGGTCTGGTGTGCGGATATAAAGCGGATCATAGACCCAGCCGACCATCCAGAACCCGATGAACGTATTGAAGTTCGCAGGGGTGATTGGGCCCTCGTCGTTATCGATCAATACGACAAGCGGGCTTTTCGGTTGTGGGGTGGGGGTAACTGTGGGAACTTCTGTGGGAACGACTGGGACCTGGGTCGCTGGGGGTGCTACCGTTGCCGTTTGGACAGCGGGACCGCATGCCGATAACAACAGGCTGACTAGAATCAAAAAATATGACGCAAGGCGCAGGTTGCTCTTCATCTCATCTCTCCTCAGAAATGGTTTGCTGGAAGCAATGCGTTGGGCGGCGTCTCTATCTAATCTGGCTTATGTAAACCTCCTCAGACCTATCCATTTTAGGCAATCCCTTTCGTAGCCGCGGCAATCTTACCATAATGGAATAGCCCCGCTCGTCGCTCACGCCTATGGCCGCCGCGGCAGGTATACCAGGCTCGGCCGGACGACGACGCCCGTGTTCGTGAACGGAGCATCGTCATAGCCAAGCGTTTCGGCCGGATGATAGTAAGTCGCCACAAGCGCGCTAATGTCCGCCTCGGTCTCAAAGGAGCTCCCGTCCGAAATGATCTCCGAATAATACTGCGTCTTGATTCTGTCCACGAAATCTGCCGGCAATGGCATCTCGCCCCGATGCCGCACATACCACATCGTGGCGATCTGCGTGGATGTTTCTTTGCCTGCCAGCAGCGCATAGTACGGATGCATCATCACGAGCACCGGCCCCTCAACCGATGCGATCCGATGGATCAATCGGTCGCCGCTCGCTCGCATGGCGCTGGTGGGCAGGTGCCCCGCTGGCGAATAGGCACCCAGCGCAAATTGGGTCAGGATCAGGCCCGCGACGATCCACTCAAACCACCACGCCTCTGCCTGCTTCGGGCCCTCGTCGCCTTTTCCCTGGTGGGTTCCGCCTTCCAGCAATGCAGGCGCCAGGCACAATAACGTATACGCCGGCATCAAGGTTGTTCAGATTTCCCCCCACTCGGAATCGCCCCAGGCCGCTGATGACGATTGCCAATGCAATTCCGGCGAACCATGCTTGGTCCAATAGCGCTTGCAGCCCCACTCTCCTGACATTGATGATGACGGCCAGTAGGGCCATCACACTCAGCCCCGCCATGACGCCGAAGATCTTGTCTTTGAAGTAACTCACCAGCCGGCTCGTTTCCGTAGGGTCGGCCGTCCCGATGTAGAAAATATGGTAAAAGAACCATCCCTCCGTAAGCCTGTTGATGACCAGCGCGGGCAGGATCGTCAGAGCAAGAAAGACGAGCGCGAACCAGCCTGCGCCTCGGCGGTGCGCCAGGATTAAGAAGACCGCCATGCTGGCTCCAACGGCGAATCCGGTCTGCTTCGTGAACGTTGCCAGCGCAAGTAACGCCGCCGACCCGATCAGTAAGCGCGTCGTACCATCTGCATACGCCGCCATCGCCAGCCCCCAGACGGTAAAAGCCACGAACAGGGCATCCACCCGGGCCAGTTCGTACCAGAATCCGCTGATTGCATACCCGCCCAGGAACAGCCCCGCGCAGGAGATGGCGATCCATTGCTTTCCGCTCTCGCGTTTCGCGATCCAATAGATGCCAATGGTCGTCGCAACGATGGCCGCAAGCGATATCGACCGCAACAGCAGCAGGCTCGGCCCAGCCAGCTTAAATAGCAGTCCCCCCAGCCAAAAGTAGAGCGGCATATAAACGTGCGGATTGAATACGGCGTTCGGTGGGATGTAGACTGGCTGGTTGTTCGCGAACCGCACCGACTCCATCAGGACGCTGTCTTCCAGGAAGTCAAGGTCGTACGGATAGACCAGACGCGGTAAGGCAGTTGCGACATACATGATCGTGAAGAGGGCAGCCGCGCTCACCGCCAGCACTTGTGGCACCCAATAAAGCCTTGCCCTCATAGCCGGCGCCTCCACACTGGATGCGCTTGGGGTTTCTCCCGTCATGATTCGCGGATTATATCAGGCGCCTCCTCGGCGCTTGGAGGCCTTGCACCGTTCTTGGCGAGGACCAAACGCAATATAATCTTCTGATGCCGGCGAGTGGAATTATGTCGATCCTCGGCGGCGACCTTGCCCTTCTAATCAAGAGAAAAGATCAATGAAGACCCGCCGCGTTGCTGAGATCCTGCTTGTATTCTTGATCTCGTTGCTTGCCTCGGGCTATTTTCACTCCCAGGATGATGTGAATTCAAATTCCCGCCTGGCCCTGGTCAAGGCCATCGTGGAGCAGGATGGGTTTGCAATTGACTCCTATCAGGGCCGGCGCATTCAAGACTGGTGACGAATTGTTCTTTGGGGGCCACTACTACACCGATAAGGACATTGGCTCGTCTCTGCTGGGTGCCGAGTTCTACTCTTTGGTCTACATCCTCCGCGGCGGAATAGGCCATCCCCTCTCCGACGATGCCTTCAAGTTCCTGATCACATTTCTGGCGGTTAGCTTCCCATACGCCTTCCTCGCGCCGATCCTCTATTCATGGGTCCGGCAAATTTCCGGCTCTGCTCTTTACGCGTCTGCTCATATCTTTGGCGATTTGTATCGGCACGCCTTTGTATATCTACAGTGCTGCGTATTATGGTCACGCATTGGCGGCCCTGTTGCTCTTCGCCGCGTTCTATATCTGGTTCACGATGAAGAGGACGGGCTTCATCCGTCCGATCATGGCCTTCGGTTCCGGCTGTCTGCTCGGATTTGCTGTGATTACCGAGTATCCCGCCGCCATGATAGCTCTGGTCATCGCTGCCTATATCCTCATTGTCCTCTACATCCGACAGAAGCTTCTCGCTTGGAGTATCTACGCGTCTCTCTTTTTGGGTGTGATGATTCCGGCGGGTGCGCTTCTGCTCTACAACTACTCAGTATTTGGAAACCCGCTCACGCTTGGCTATAGCTTCGAATCAATTGGCGCTTTCCGCGCCGTTGAACATACAGGCTTCATGGGCCTCGGTCTGCCTCGCCTGGGCATCCTGTTCTACATGACGTTTCACACCACCATGGGAATATTCTGGCAGAGTCCCGTCCTTCTGCTGGCATTTCCGGGCTGGATCGCCATGTGGCGCGGGCGCACGTTCCGGCTCGAGGCCCTCATCTCCGCCTGCGTAGTGCTCGTCTATTGTGTCGCGTTGAGTGGATATTCCGTTTGGTGGGGTGGCCTCGCATTCACGCCCCGGCACATCCTGCCTGCGCTTCCGTTTTTCGGCGTCCCGCTTGCTTTCCTCGCCGGGAACCTCCGCCGATCGGCTTTCGTGCTCACAATAATATCCATCCTGCAAATGCTCGTCGTCATCGCTACCCGCTATGACGGATTGGGCAATATAACAATTGCCTATTCACAGGGTCTAGTTCTATAAAATGTTTCAGAATTCAACCATTTACAGCGTTTACGTGCCGAACTTTCTGGCCTCAAAACTGGTTCCAAACCTTGGGCAAAAGCTATTCGGGCTTACGGGTTATGCCAGCCTGATTCCACTGATCGCCGTGCAGGCGGGCCTCGTTTGCGCTTTTCTTCTCGCGACGCGCGAGCCCGGCAGTTCCTCGGTTTAGGTAACCTGGCCCGCGTCACATCCCCTTTTCATCCTATCTGTGACACGAGCTGCCTTGGCTTAGGGCTCTGCTTTTTCTCCTTTTGGCCATTCTAAAGACTGCTCCACAGCCTGCTGGGCCGCTGCGGATACCTGCCTTCTTCCCTCAAATAAGGTGATGAATATCATTATTTGGTCGGCGGCAAAGAACAGTAAAATGAGATAAATCGTGTGAATAGTCGCCCACTGCTTTCAGTTGCCAGGCGTGCCCTGATCTTGTTAGCGGGGTTCTTCTGGACCGCGCGACCGTTCCACCTCATGAGTTGCTCCGATCCATCGGGCCTAAAGCACATTGCCATGGCAGATGGACAGGTCTCAGAAAGAAGAGACGCGGGTTGTCGTAGAAATCCGGCAGCCTCCCGGGTTCCCTATCTGGGAGCCCATTGGAAAGGAGAGTAGTCTTTGGCTCGTACAAGGCTGTCTCCTTTTAAGGCAGCCTTGTTTTGTTTTGGAGTTTTCGATGAATGAACTTCAGGCGCTTCTCGATAAGTCTTCTCGTAATCATGACCATCTCTGCCCGCGTCAGATCCTTGGCGTGCGCATCGGCCTCGCCGGCCTGAAGGCGCTCGGCTTCTCAAAGCCTCCCGTTAATAAGCGCTTGCTCGTCATCCTGGAAACGGATGGCTGCTTCGCAGATGGTGTCATTGCGGCTACCGGCTGCACGGTCGGGCATCGCACATTGCGTGTGGAAGACTACGGAAAGACTGCTGCCTCGTTCGTAGATATTGAGACCAGCCGTACCGTCCGCCTCGCTCCCGCCCTGGACTCCCGCTCTCAGGCAGACCTTTGCGCTCCGGAAGAATCCGGCCCTTACCTCGCGCAGATGAAGGCCTATCAGATCCTGCCCGACGAGAAGCTTCTGACCGTCGCTGAGATACACTTGCGAACCCCCATCGAACAAATTGTCAGCCGCCCCGGCCTTCGGGCTATCTGTGCCCTCTGTGGGGAGGAAATCCTCAATGAGCGTGAGGTCATCCGGGATGGAACGGTTATGTGTCGAACTTGTGCAGGGTCCTCCTACTATCGTGACCCCGTCCCTCTTCATCGCTTTGGAATAAGCCTTCCCACAGCTTGAATCAAGACCCGAGATACATGGAATAGGATTTGCCTCGCCTCTGGAATAGCCGTAGCGAAGCCGAAGGCCCCGCTTTTCGCGGGGTCGGAGCAAAGTCGTAGGCGGTCTAAGCGGACATCGTCCCCGATTTGGGGATCCCCTTCAGCGGGGCGAAACTGACATACCAGCACACCCGCGAGGTTCGTTGGCCGACATCCCCCTCGCGCCGTAGGAGCGACCGGCGGGTCGCCCTCTTCCACGCAGTGGAAGAAAATATAAGGTCGGGTTGTCGTAGCCCACCTCAATCGGAGCGAAGTCGAAGCGAAGCGGAGATATCATCCCGCTTTTGTCGAAGCGAAGCGTAGATCCCGCTCCAGGGGGCTGACCGCTGAGAGCTTGCCTCACATCTTGGTGGGAATGATCAGCAGCATCGTGCACAGCATGTAGATCGACGCGTATTTATATAGCCTCAGGTTCGTCTTGTCCGACGGGCGGAACACAACCGTCGCCGCCAGGAACAACAGCACTCCGCTGAGCAGGATGATAAGCGCCAGGATTCCCTCCGCCACGCCGATCCAGATCGACGCAACACTCATGGCAACGCCCGCGATGATGCTCGAAGTCGCGATTGCCATCCGCGTCGCTCGTATGCCGTATGTGGATGGAAATGTTGGGACACCTGCTGCCTGGTAGTCCTCAAAGAATTTCAAGCTGAACGTCAGCGTATGGGTCGGGATCCAGAATAGTATCGATGCAGCCAGCAGTATCCCGATTGCGTCGAGTTGGTGCACGGCGAGCACCCGCCCCGAGAGAACCGGCATGGCCCCCGCAATGCCGCCCCATAGGATCGCCCAGCATGTCCGCCGCTTGAGTAGCATACTGTAGACGACCACGTCAAAGAACAGTCCGGCAAACACCACCAGCCCGTACGCCAGGTTAATCAGCAATGCCCATCCAATGCCGATGGTCGAGATGATGAGTCCTAACCGTAGGATTTCGCTCGCCTCAACCGTTCCCGCTGGAGCCGGACGCCGGTGCGTCCGCTTCATCTTGGCGTCGATATCCCGGTCCCACCACATGTTCAGGATGGTCGAGCCGCTGATTGCTAGGAACAGGCTTGGCAGCAGCCCCAGGAAGTCCCACCAGCGCATTGCCGCGTGCGCGCTCGAGATACCCCGCCGCGCCGGTCATCAGCAGAAGACCGGTTTGTAGGGATTTGATGAGCGCCCAATAAGAACGTACCTTCGACTTCAAACGGATTCCGAGTGCTTCCGACTCCATTACAGCAGACATTGTTTACTCCTAAGATTTTAAAGACGCTTTCATCGAATTGTTTCGAACTCGCAAGAAATTCACTCGGCCGCAACTTAGCCAGGTCCGCTGGTCGATATTCCTTTGGCTCCCCGCCTATTTGAATTCGTTTTGAACCTGGATGATTGAAGCATCCCTCCGCGAAAGATCCTCGACCGTCTCCCTCCTCACGATGATCTTTGATGCCCCGGATTCTATCCAGACCACCGCCGGCCGGCGCCCTCCGTTGTAGTTGCTCGACATGCTCAGGTGATACGCTCCGCTTACAGGCACCGCGATCAGTTCCCCTTCTTCGATCCTCGGCATCGGCAAATCTTCGATCAGCACGTCCCCCGATTCGCAGTACGGGCCTGCAATGAAGACCCGCTCGTTCATCTCGCGGCCCAATCCCCTCACGGGCAGGCACGAATACTTCGATCCATAAAGTGCGTGCCTGGGGTTGTCCGTCATACCCCCATCTACAAGCAGCCACGTCCGGTCGCTATGGCGTTTCACGGCGCCCACCCGATAGAGCGCAACCCCTGCTCGTGCGACGAGGCTTCGGCCTGGCTCCAAATGCAAGATCGGCAGGTGCAATCCCAGCGCCTTGCATTTTTCCAGCACCGTTTGTGCGATTATCCGCACGTATTCGTTGATGTCTGGCTGCGGCAGCTCATCCTCGTGGTACGCCACACTCCACCCTCCGCCTGGGCAGAAATGCCACGCCTCGCCCATCCCGATTTCATTCACAAGGTCCAGCGCCAGTTCCGTTGCCGAGACTAGCGGCGCGGGCTCACGGAAGTTCGATCCTTGGTGGAAATGAAGTCCACTAAGCGGCAGCCCCTTCTCCTTGCAGATCCGCCTCGCCTCGATCAATTCCTCGCTGGTCATCCCGAACTTGCTTCCGTGCTGTCCGGTCTGTGTGTGACTGTGATGCGTGGCAACTGCCAGCCCCGGCTGCAGCCTCAACCATACGTTGGGCGGGCCTGCACTTCTGTCGGCGCTGGGCATGTCCTCGCCCTTAAGATCGTTCAACCGCCTCAGCTCGCTGAGGTTATCGACGACGATCGTTCCGGCATGTGCCCTCGCCGCCGCGAGATCCTCATCTGACTTGTTCACCCCGTGGACCAGGATGCGTTCCCGCCTCACCTTTCCCGCCACAGCGACCGCGATCTCGCCTGCGCCTGTGCAATCCGCCCACAATCCCGTTTGCTCGATCCACTCCGCAATAGCCGTGCAGAGGAATGCCTTGCCTGCATACGTGATCTGCGCTTCAGCCGGATAGTGAGCCTTCAGCGCTGCGCGGTACGCCTCCACCGACGCGTCCATCGTGGCCCGGTCGTATATATACAGCGGCGTGCCATACTCTTCCGCGAGGGACGTCAGGCTTATGCCGCCAATTGTCAGGGCGTCGTCGATGATGTGAGTTGTATCGGGGAAAAGTGTGAGCCGCCTCAACATGGCTGTGCAGCGTCAGGCCCTGTCATCGCGGTGATTTCTACTCGCCAAAGAATAAGTTCCACCAGGTTTGCCAGTTCGAGGCCGGGGTGGGAACCGGTGTCGGCTCCGCGGTTTGGATCGGTTTGGAGCCCGGCTGTCCCACCGGCACCACCAACTGGTCGTCCGGTTGCACATAGTGGCCTTCACCGCGCGCCCAATCCTGCACCGCCTGGTCCGATCCCGCGTAGGCCACCTGCGTCTGAAGTGCTGCCTGCGTTTGTATCCCCTGCGTAGCTTGGGCGCTCAGCACCGCGGCGTGCTTCTTTAGCAGGTTTAGCTCCTCCAGCCGCACGTTGAAATCCATCACCATCAGGATCAGGATTAATATTCCCACGAATACTGCCACGCGGCGATAATTGATTGGCCAGCGGTCCATGCCAGTATATTACTATTACCCAAACGGATTGACAAGCGATATTACTGCCGCTGATTGGGTAGGAATTGCTACTGTCGCCTGCTCCACGCCCGTCTTCATCAATTCCGGGAGTGGCCAAATTGGATGTGTAATTGTCTTTGCGACCGAAGGCCGAAGGTGCAGGTGCTTTCCCTGTCGAAGATGCGGGAGCTCTCCCCGCCGGAAATGCGGGGCGTTCTTCCCCGACTGCGCAGCGCCCGTAGCGACACGGCGACCCTTCATTCCTCATTATCCGCCGCAGCCCCGCCGTGTCCCATACCGGAGCGTTAGCAATCTCATGTCGTTGCGAGGGGTTTTCTCCCCCGAAGCAATCTCGCTTTTACATACAGGTTTCGCCACTTTGGCAATACCCGCTGCCTTAGCCAACCTCTCCCATGTGGTACAATCTGTCCCCGCAGAGCGTTGTACCCTTCGCTCCAGCTTCTCACTGAAAGGGCTTGATTGAAATGAAAGTATTGCTCATTAAGGACGTCTATAAGCTTGGCCGGGCGGGGGACGTGAAAAAAGTAGCCGATGGCTACGGCCGTAACTTCCTTCTCACACAGCGCTTGGCCGTGCTCGCTACTCCCGGCGCCATGAAGACCGCAGAGAAGATCCGCTCTCAGGGCGAGGTCCAACGCGCCGCACTCAACAATGAGCTCAAGGACCTCGCGGACCATATCAACGGCGTTACGCTCACCTATGCCGTCAAGGCTGGCGAGACCGGCAAGCTCTATGGTTCCATCACAACTCAGGACGTTGCCGCGGGCATCCAGGAACAGACCCGTTACGAGGTCAAACGCCAGCAGATCGATATGCAGCCCATCCGCGAAGTCGGCGAGTTCAAGGCGCACGTCCGTCTGACCATCGACCTCATGCCCGAGATCAAGATCATCGTACGCCGCGAAGGCGAAGCCGTCGAGACCGACAGCCGAGCCGGAGGCCGAAGCAAAGCCCCAGAAGGCGCGCGCGCAGAAGAACGTCGAAGAAGAAACCCCCGCACCTGAAGCGGCCTCGGCTGACGAAGCTCCCGCCGCTACCGAGTAAACCCCATCACCGGCTCGCAAGGGCCGGTGACCTTATGTTAGAATCGGTGTGATGAGTGATTCAGTAGGGGCCCGGCTTAGGCAGGCCCGCGAGCTTCGCAACCTTACCTTACAGGAAGTCTCCGAAACCACCAGGGTCCGGCCCCATTATCTCCAGGCGTTGGAGAACGACGACCTCTCTGCCATTCCGTCGGCAGCGCAGGCTCGTGGTTTTCTGCGCATCTACGCCGCCTTCCTCGAGCTAAACCTCTCCGAGCTTATCGCCGCGGCCCCTCGTCCCGAGGCGTTTCCTCCGGTCGATACCATTCCTTCCGCCGAAGCGGGCTCTGAGGCGGCTTCGAGCTCCAACCTCTGGACCGGGCTCCGCGACCGCTTATCGCGCCGTTCAAAAAAGGATGCTCCCGCGTCTCCATCGGCCCCATCTCAGGCCGCGAAAACACCGCCTGCACCTCCGGCCCCTGCCTGCTTCAACCGAGGTCCCGACAAAGACCTCTTTTCGTCCCAAGGTTACCTTGGCCCAGGCAGGTCTCGATGAGACTGGCGCTCCCATCGACGACCTAAAAAAAAACATAGAAGGGTAGCTCCTGCATCGAAGCAGGAAGCTACAGTCCCCACAGCGCCGGTGGACTCCTCGCTTGCTCCGCCGGCAGCGCCTATCGCAGATTTCGTGCGTTCTCCCGCAGCCGCGGACACTGCCCCAACTCCCGCCGCAAAGACTTTACCCAAACGAAAGAAGGCTCAGCGAGTAGCCGACCCCGCAGTTCCGGCCTCGGACTCACCGCGGGCAGGCCTGAAGTCATTTCTGGCTGGTCTGTCGCTCAGGCGTCGTGCGACGGCGCCCCACTCGGCATCAGATTCCCCCGCCTCGCGACCCCCAATTTCAACCGAGACCGAAGCCGACGCCATCTCCAATGTGCGTGACTTCAACCCGATGCCCGCCGAAACTTCTGGCGATGCTCGCTCCTCAGCTGAGATTTTCGCCGAGATCGGTCGCGAGCTGTGCAACCGCCGTGAGATGCTGAGTCTCACCTATGACGAGATCGAGCGCCACATGCATATCCGCACCGCGTTCCTGGCTGCCTTGGAACAGGGTGCCATGGATGACCTGCCCTCCCCCGTGCAGACGCGCGGTGTGCTTGCCAATTATGCCGGTTTCCTGGATCTCGACGTGGACACGATCATGTTGCGCTTCGCCGATGGGGTGCAGGCGCGCTATCGTGAGAGAGGCCCGCAGCAGCCCGCACGAACCCGCGCTCCTATGACGGTGCATACCACCTTGCCCCCGCTTCGTAGCTTCATCGCTAGCGATCTTGTTTTTGGCGGTGGTGTGGCGATCATGCTCCTGCTCTTCGCGGTCTGGGGCATCAGCCGCGTGATGATTGTCCGCGCCGTAAATGCCCCCATTGCCACCCCTCCTCCAATTTCCGACATTCTGGTTGGCACTGGCTTGCCCACCGTTGTCCAGCAGGTGACGGTCATCCCGGCGCAGGCTTCGCCCTCTGCTGCGGCTCTTGCCGGCGTGCCTACATTGGACCTCGCCACTTTGGATCCGAACGTCAAGGTACAGGTTAAGCTGTCTGCCGTCCAGGGAACCTATATGCGTGTCACGGTGGACGGCAAGGTTCAATTCGATGGCCGCGCCGATCTTGGTTCTGATTACTCGTTTCAGGCTTCCGACCAGGTTGAGATCTTGGTTGGGAATGCAGCCGCTCTTCGGGTCAACTATAATCAGCGCGATCTGGGCCTTATGGGCAACTTCGGCCAGGTCATCGACCGCTTGTACACCGCTACCGGGATCGCTACTCCCACCGCAACCCCGCGGCCCACACAGACGCCCACGCCGAATGTCACGGCGACGCCCTCTCGTACACCCACAGTCACGCCGTCAGTTACGCATACGCCCCAGGTTGGAGGATAATTTTGTCGGTTGATACCTTTCATTTAGTTTCGCTTGGCTGTGCCAAGAATACGGTTGATTCAGATTCCATGGCTCAATTACTGTTGCGCGATGGCTACCGCTTCGTCGAAGACCCCGCTCGTGCGAAAGTTCTGATCGTCAATACCTGCGGGTTTATTGGTCCGGCTAAGAAAGAGTCCATCGATGTATTGCGGGAGCTTGCGCAGGCCAAACGTGCCGGTCAGGTGCTCATCGCGGCCGGCTGCCTTACGCAGCGTTATGGGGCCGAAGTCGCGGAGCAGGTCAGTGGAATCGATGGCATCCTCGGTACTCGCCGATGGATGGATATCGTCCAATTGGTGCGCGAGCTTCGCAAGACCGCGCATCCCGAGCCGCTCTATCATCTTCCTCTCGACGCACGAACCGTTGGGCCCGATCCCGTGGCAGGAGAAGGCTCTTTGCCCGTCTTGCGGGCCACGGTGGCTGGCGCCTCTGCCTATATGAAGATCGCTGACGGCTGTCGCCGCCCCTGCGCCTTCTGTGCCATCCCGCTGATAAAAGGTACCGCGGTCAGCCGCCCGATCGCCTCGCTCCTCGACGAAGCGCGCCGCCTGCGGGATAACGGCGTGCGTGAGCTCATCCTGATCGCTCAAGACACCACCGACTACGGTCACGATTTGGGCATCAAGGATGGCTTGGCGGCTTTGCTGGAGCAATTGACCGATGCTGTGCCCGACATGGACTGGATCCGCATCATGTATGCCTATCCTGGCTATGTCACCGACCATCTCATGGAGGTCATGGCAGGCCGTAAGCAGATCCTTTCCTACCTCGATATGCCCCTCCAGCACGCCGACCCCAAGACTCTCTATCGGATGCGCCGTCCTTCCAACATAGACTGGGTCCACAAGACGCTCGGCAAAATGCGTGCAGCCATGCCCGATCTTACGATCCGTACCACCTTCATCGTGGGTTATCCCGGAGAGACCGAGCAGGAATTTCAGGCGTTGCTCGATTTCGTCAAGGAGATTCGCTTCGACCGCGTCGGCACGTTCCAGTTCTCCTTCGAGCCCGGCACTACCTCTGAGCCATTGGGTGATCCCGTCCCCGCGCAGGTCAAGCAGGAGCGCTATGAGCGCGTGATGGAGCTCCAGCAGGACATTTCGCTTCAGATCAATCAGTCGTATGTTGGCAGGACGCTCGACGTATTGACGGAGGGCAGCGATAACGGCCTCACCATCGGTCGGTCCTATCGCGATGCGCCTGAGATCGATGGTCTGGTCCTGATCGAGTCCGATGTGCCCATCGGTGAGATCGTCCCGGTTCGGATTACCGGCGCCATGGCCTATGACCTCACTGCCCGGCCCGTCAATGCCGAACCGGCCAAAGGTGCCGTGCCATCTTCGTCCCTCACCGATCTGCACCGCCTCCCGACCCTGCCTCGTTAACCTGTCACAATCCCCTCGTGAACGAAACAAAAGCTGTGAGCGCTCTTATGCCGCTCACAGCTTCTACTTTGTATTGCCTTCTTTCCTATTTCCCCATGATCCATTAACCATGAACCATTAAGAGAAACGCTCTCCAACCATTAACTCTCTGCTCCCCCTAGCTCGCCCTCGCGAACGCCGTCGCAAGCAGGATCAGCGCAGCTAGCGCGAGGCTCGCTTGCAACAAAGTCCTCTCTCGCCGCTGCAGCTTCCTTACTTCATCCTCGTTCGGTTTCTCTCTGCGCATGAGTGCCCGGCGTATGGCTGGCAGCACGTCCCACGTATGCACCGCGCTCACCGCGATCAGGCTCGCAACCAGGACATGCTTGCTCAGGATCGCCAGTGACCATTGTCCGCTCGTCGAAAGGAAACCGTTGTAATGCGGGTTTACGCTCATCTGGAACAGCCCTGTAACGATCAGCAGGCTCACGCTGAACCAGGAGATCGGCTCCAGCCGTTTCTGGATTCCATCCAGCAGCGCCAGTTCGTCCACCGGCTGCAGCGCCCTCCGCGAAACCGGCAGGATGAGTGTGTAGATGGAAACAAGGCTCCCGATCCAGGTCACGGTGGCCATCATATGCAGCCAGAAGACAGATGCTAGCGCCCAAGTGGGAATGTTTGGCATTTGGTTACGGGGTGGGCGTTTCTGACGGCGTCTGGGTCGGCTCTGCGGTTGGAGGCTCCGTCGTCTCGGTGGGGGGCACAACACCCGTATTGGTCGGCACAGCCCCGGTCGGCTCTACGGTTGCCGCCGTTGGCACGTCTGTCGCCGGGTAGCATTCCTGGTAGGCCTGATTGGCATTCTTCGTGGACGCATCGTCGAGGTTGCCGAGCCCCTGCGCCGCCGTATATTGCTCGACCGCGCCGCACGCATCGCCCGCTTTCCACAGTTGATCGCCGTATCGCATGAGCGACACCTGGTATCGTTGCGTGGAGCTCATGGTCCCGTCCCATAGGGATGGGTAGGCCGTCGCTGCCTGCGCAAAGAAGTACACCGATTGCTTCCAATCCACCCCGAAGAAGCTGGATGCAGTGAGGTACAGCCGCGCGCCATCTCGCAGTGACGTTGCAGAGTTGTCCAGCGGCGCAAATCGTTCTGCCAGTGTCAGTTGGTATATTCCGCCTTCCAGGTTGCCTTGCTTCTGTATCAGGTCCATTCCATAATTACGCAGCGCAAAATAGTACATCCCATCGATTTCGGCGGTCTTGTACTTCGGGTCTTGCTTTCGCAGTTGGTCGAGTTGTGCCAGCGCGCCCGGCCAGTCGCCTGTGGCAATGAATTGGTTGGCGGTGGCGAATAAACCCTGCTCGCCGCGCACGTCTGGCGTCGGCGTGATCGTCGGCGTCGGGGTGACGGTCGGCACGGTCATCTGGACCAGCACCTTTGCCAGCTCGTTCTGCGCGCCCGGAAAAGTGGGCCCGTTCTGGATGATGAACTCCAATCGCTCTTTCGCGGCCTCGAAGCGCCCGAATTGTTCGTCCACGAGCGCCAGTTGATACTGCTCGGCCAGTTGCTTGGTGAGAACGGTGGCTTCCGCCGTTTTACGTGTGCCGATACCGTTCCAGTACCCGCCCACGCCTCCGAGCAGCAGCAACGCGAGGATTCCAACCACGCTTAGCGCAAGGGAACCCCAGCGCATCTTCTTTTTGACCGGCTTGAGCGGCTGCGTGCTGCCAGGCTCGAACGGCACCGGCTGCGTATTCCCAGTATGTTCAGACATGGGCGTAATTATACCGCTGGCTCATAGATCGAAGAGCAGCCGGACCTCGCGCCACACCCACGGGAGCGCCGCCGATCCGCCCGCCAAAAGCCCGAGTATGATCTTCGGCAAGCTCGGCAAAGGTACGAAAAGTAGCACCCCCCAAGCCACGATTCCTGCTGTCAACGCCCCCGCGATAGCGCGTAGCCCTGTGCTTTCCAGCCGCAGCAAGCCCGGGAAGCGCCGGTTCAGGATGGTGAGAAGCACGATTGCTTGCGTCGTGAATGTGAGTGCCGCAGAAAGCGGGATTGCCGCCAGCCCTAACACTGGCGAAAGCACTAGGGACAGTACTACAAAGGCTGTCGCCTGGATGACTGCGGCGACGAGTGGTGTGCGGGTGTTCTGGTTCGCATAGAAGGACCGCACAGCCACTTCCAGCCATGTATCTCCCACCAGCCCAACCAGGAACGCCCAGGTGCATGCTTGCAGCAGGTCCAGCCGCGTCGCATCGTATCCAAAGAAGCTCTGAGCGAGCGGTCGTACTGCAAACCCCAGCAGCACAGCCGCGGGGAGTGCCAATGCCAGCATGATTCGCAGCGCTCGATTTACGGTCTGAGTGAAGTTGCCGATCTCACCCCGATCGATGAATTCCGCCAGCGACGGCAGGATCGCCACCGCCATCGCCGTGCCGATGATCGTTTCCGGCACCTGCTCAATGGTCCAGCCCAGGTTGAGTGCTCCTACTCCCGTTGTTCCAAAGTGCGACGCCAGGTTATCGCGCGCAACGAAATAGGCCTGGATGCATCCCATCGTGAGCACGCGCGGCCCCAGCAGGATCAGCACCCGCTGCACTCCCGCGCTCCTGATCTCGAGTGCCGCTGTCCAGTGGAATTGGTAGCGGATTAGCCCCGGCACCTGGATCAGCAGGTGCAGCATCGCGCCCAATATCACGCCGTACACAATTCCGTAAAGCCCAAGCCCGAACGCCGGCAGTTGGATTGGACCCAGGTGCAGCCCCTTCGCCGGGCTGAGGATCAGCGCTCCCAGTATCTGGCCCACATTGTATAGGATCGGTGCCAGCGCCGGCAGGAAAAAATGCTGGTTGGCGTGCAGGCTCGCCATGACCAAACCGCTGATGGAGAAGATGACAATAGCGAGCAGATCCAGTCGCATCAGCGAAGCCGTTAGCGTTTGCTGCTCTGTTGAAAAACCCGGAGCGATTACATATCGCACCAGCGGTTCCGTCAGCAGGATGATAAATACAGACGCGGCGCCCGTTATCACGAATGCCAGGTTGATGACTCTCGAGAACAGGTCCCAGGCCTCTGCCTGTCCCTTGCGGTCGATGTATTCCCTTAGCACCGGGATGAATGCCATGCCCAGCGCGCCTCCGGAAAGCAGCGCGGAGAGATAGTCGGGAATGTTGTTCGCCGCCCCGAAAATACCCATCCCCTCCAAACCGACGATCTTGTTGAAGAGCAGCGACTTCCCGAATGCCAGCACTTTATCCGCCGCGAAGAAGAAGCTCAGCAGCAGCGATGTGCGCGTCAAGAATGACAGTTTGTTCATGGAGAATATTGGACTGATTGCTTTCCGAAATTAGGAGGGCACGGGTTCGCCGTGCCCTTCCTGCCAGTGTGAAGCGTCCGTCATGAAGTAGGGATGCATATCATCATTACGGGTCCACGTAGGTTCACGTCGATCCTCGTTTGCCTCTAGATCATCCCCTTATATTGTCCGCCGTCTACAACGAGCATGACGCCCGTAATATACGATGCCGCAGGCGACAGTAGGAACACAGCCGCATTCGCAAATTCCTCGGGGCGGCCCACCCTTCCAAAGACACTTTTCTCGGCATCCTTGGCGGCCTCCTGCTCGACTTTCGTGCCGTTCTTCTCAGCTCGGAACGCCTGAAGCTCTCGGATGCGGTCCGTGTCGATCGTCGCTGGCAGGATTGAATTAAAGCGGATGCCCTCGCCGCCTAATTCCAGCGCCAGGCTCTTGGTCAACCCCACCGTTGCCAGTCGGACGCTATTGGAAAGCACTAGGTTGGGCAATGGCTGTTTGACTGTGTAGGACGTCATGGTAAGCACGCTTGCCGCTTTGGATTTCTTCAGGTAGGGCAGCGCCGCGCGTATCAGGCGCACGTGGCTGAGAAACGACAGGTTGACTGCCTTGTCCCACTGCGCCTCGTCGAATGACTCGAACGCGCCAGAGGGAGGTCCTCCTGTATTCGTCACCAGCAGGTCGATCCCTCCCAGGAACGTCGCAGCTTCGTCTCACCAGACTTTTGGGTCGCTCTCGGATCGCTCATATCTCCGGCGATGCCACTCACTCGAGCGCCCGTCTCTTTTTCGATACTGCTGGCTGCCTCCTTAACCTGGCATTGGTCGCGTCCATTGATCACGACATTGCAGCCCTCTTTTGCAAGCCCCAGGGCAGTCGCATAGCCAAGCCCTCTCGAAGAACTGGCAACCAGCGCGCCTCTACCTCTTAACCCCAGATCCACATCTGCCTCCTGCTATATTCACCGCAAGGATTGTAATATATAAAACCAATGCCTAGTCGCTCCCCAAATCGTTTCGGCTCCTTCACCATATCCTGTGCCCCGCATTCATCTCTATATCGCCCGTCACCCCTTCCCTCGCCAGGCACTTCCGTCCTCTCCACGTGCTTGGATATCGCGGTACTTGGAAGCCGCAGTTGGATTCGCTCGTTTCTCCTCGATCTTGATCTTGCAGGCACCCCTTCCCGTTTCGGGAAGGGGCGGGGGTTAGTCCGGCACCTGCTAACAACCAATCTCGCTCTACCCATTCCCGCTGTCATTGCCTGGCGAAGTCGCAGCGCAGCGTAGGTCCCACCGAAGGCGGGACGTAGACACCGTCCCCGCCTTTGGGGATATCATCCCCGTACTTGTCGTAGCGCTGTCGGAGCGAAGCGTAGACCCCCCGCCCGCGTACGTCCGGTGTCGGATGCATCCCAGTCGAAGCGAGTAGACGCATTGTCCCCAACTCGGGCATCCTGTCGCAGCCGAGGCGGGGCGTTAGTCGCCATCGATCTCTTCCCGCAGATCCCGTCACGCCTCTTGTTTCTGAAACCAATCCGACCTTCGCCATGATTTCGCAGGCACCCCTGCCCTTTCGGGAAGGGGCCGGGGGTCAGGTCCGTTGCCCATATCTCTAGTTCTCCTCCCTCGCCCGTAGATCCACCGGCAGCAGCAACCCATACAGCATATCCGCCACCGGAGTCTCAACTCCGAGTTCCCGTCCCTTGCGTCCCACTACCCCGATCAGCGACTCGATCTCCGTGCGGCGTCCCGCCTCGACGTCCCGTTGCATCGATGGCTTGATCTTCGGCCCGTTGTTGTCCATGAACGTCATCGTCTTCTCCACCACATCCGGATCGAGCCCAACACCCTGCCGCCGTGCCACCGCCTCCACCTCTCGCAGGAGCCGGATGATCCCTGCCCGCGTCTCCGGCACGCTGCGGTACTCCCCGATCGGCAGCCGCGTCAGCGATCCGAAACTGCTGGCGGCCGCGATGAACACGAACTTGGTCCACATCACCTTGAGCACGTCTTCCGATAGTTCCGCGGTACTGCCCGTAGCTTGGAAGGCTTCGTGAATTGCTTCGACGCGTTCCGTCCTCTGCCCGTTCAGCTCGCCGATCACCACCCGCCGGAATTCCGAGGCCTGCTTGATCACCCCCGGCGCTTCCATCGCAGACGAGATCCACGTCGCGCCCGCGATCATATGCTCCATTCCAATGACTTTACCGATTCGTTCCGCCGCGTCGATGCCGTTCTGTAGGCTCAACACGGTCGTCTCTTTGCCGACGATCGGCCTGATCTTCTGCACCGCTTCGTCTGTGCCATATGTCTTTGTGCAAAAGAGGATCAACTCCGGCATCTCAAGCGCTGCCGGATCGTCAGTCGCTTTCGCAGGCGATATCGTGAAATCCCCGTGGATGCTCTTCACCTGCAGTCCCGTTTTTTGAATGGCCTCCAGGTGTGCCCCCCGCGCCACAAATGTTACATCGTTCCCTTGCCGTGCCAGAAGGCCGCCATAATACCCTCCCATTCCGCCGGTTCCCACGATCACGATTCGCATTACAGCGCTCCTTATCTCGGTATTCCCACTACCCGATTAGCAACCTCTGATCTCGATTTACTATTCTCTTCTCCCTATTCCCTAAATCCTCTGACCACTTCTTTGATCCATGATCCATTAACCAATTTCCCATTCCCTACACATCCACCTCTATCTTCTCCTCCACCACCATCCCGTCCGGCCAATTCCCCTCGATCCATTTCGACACGCTCTGCAGCGCTGCCTCCAGGTGTCCCCGCCCGTTTCCTATCATCGCACACCCGATGATGGTCTCCTGCCATTGGTCTTGCAGATCGAGCTCCGCGACCGACACATTGAACTCTCGCCGCAGCCGGCTCATCAGCGGCTTGATCCGCCCGCGCTTTTCCTTTAGCGAGTTGCAGGCAGGGAGGTGGAGATGGATGGTTAGCGTAGCGACCATTTAGCAAGCCTGGATGAAATAGCTTTCCTCTGCTGAGTACACTGCAAACTGCCTTAAAGGGGACTGAAGGATTTTGTTGTTCATGGACCTGCCCGACGCGGACCATCCGCCCGCGTTATGCTTAAGAAAATCGCCGGCTCAGTAACCCCCAAATCCCTGGAATCATCTGTGTTTATCTGTGGTGATCTCGAACCCTTGAAATAGAATTCCATGGTTCTCTCCCGGGTAACCTCTCGATTCCCAATTCCCGATTAGAATCGCACCCATGTCTGACGCCGAAACCTCCTACAATTCAGCCCTTGACTATCTATATTCCTTCGTGGATTATAGTCTCAAACATTCCTCCGAGCTCGCCAAGGCCGACTTCAACCTCGATCGCATGCGCCTCCTCATGGCCCGCCTTGACAACCCTCAGGATCAATATCCCCTTGTCCATGTCGCTGGTACGAAAGGCAAAGGCTCCGTTTGCGCCCTCATTGCCTCCGGCTTGGAATCCGCCGGCTATAGCGTGGGCTTATATACCTCTCCCCATTTGCTGGATTATTGCGAGCGTATTCAGATTAATGGCCAGCCGGTTTCTCACCAGGGCCTCGTAGACCTCATAGAGAAAATAAAACCCGCCGTGGCGGCTGTTCCCAAGCTGACTACCTTCGAGATCACCACCGCACTGGCATTCATGTATTTTGCCGAACAGCATGTGGATGCTGCTGTCATTGAGGTTGGCCTTGGTGGCCGGCTTGATGCAACGAACGTCGTATCCCCCCAGGTTTCGGTCATTACTTCGCTTTCATATGATCACATGGCAGTCCTGGGTAACACTCTGGCTCAGATTGCTGGCGAGAAGGCCGGCATTATCAAGCCCGGCGTGCCGGTCGTCTCAGCGCCTCAGAAGGATGAAGCTCTGCAAGTCCTTGTGAGAGTCGCCTCTGAGCGCAGCGCGCCATTCACACTGGTCGGCAGAGATGTCACCTTCGAGGGCCTGGGTCATTCGCTCGACGGGCAATCATTGAAGGTGAAGACCGCTGAGAATGAGTACACATACACCATTCCATTGCTCGGATCCCATCAGGTACAAAACGCCGCGGTTGCCGCCTCCGCTCTCTGGGCCCTCCGCGGCCGGCGCATCGCTATTCCCGACGATGCCATCCGGCGCGGGCTGGCCTCCGTCCGGTGGCCCGCCCGCTTCGAGGTGGTTCGCCGTGAGCCCCCGGTCATTTTTGATTGTGCACATAATCAGGACTCTTTTGCCCGCCTCCGCCAGGCCCTTGACGATTATTTCCCCGGTCGGCCGGTCTATCTGATCTTTGGCGCCTCTGAAGATAAGAATATCCCCGGCATGTTCACCGAGATTCAGCCCAAGGTAAGGCAAATGCTGGTGACGAAGTCCTTTCATCCGCGCGCCTTGGAGCCTGAGAAAATTGAAGCTTTGGCAGTCCAGGCCGGAATTCCCAGCCTCATCATGCCCTCCGTCGAAGATGCCTTTGCCCACGCGCTGGAAATGTCCCAAAAAGATGGTAGCATTGTTCTTTCCGCTGGCTCTATGTTCGTCACTGCCGAAGTCATGGCCGCCTGGAAAGCCCGCGTATTGTAGAGCCATCATTTTCTAAGTGCTTCCTCCCGAAGAACAAATACCTGCTTTCCATTCTCTGTTCTCCGGCTTCTAGTCTCTACTCACGAATTTCTGCTCTGTGATCTCTACTCTCTACTCTCCATTCTCTATTCCCAATTCCCTCACTTACGAGTATCCGATGCCCTCTCAACCTGACTGGAACGAAGAAGAAGGAAACTTCAACCTGGCGCTCTCCCAGCGCACGGAAGAGCTTTATCGTGTGCCGAACATCGAGCCGGACGCCGAGGGCCTCATTGAAGCCTCGGTCTTGCCTCTCCGTGATCTGGTCGTCTTCCCGCGCATGGTCTCCCCGATCTTCGTCGGGCGCGAGTCCTCGCTGCTTGCGGTGCAGGAGGCCCAGGCCCAGAATCGGACTCTGATCGGCCTCGTCCAGAAGGACCCGGAAGTCGAGGATCCCAAGCCCGCTGATTTCTTGCAGATCGGCATCGAGATGGCCGTTGGGCGCTTGCTATCCATGCCCGACGGCTCATCCTCTGCCTTGGTGCAGGGGCGCCGCCGCGTCGAGATCGTCGACTTCGTGCGCACGCGGCCGTACCTGAAAGTGCGCGCCCGCCCTATCTTCGAGTCGCAAGCCGCTGACCGCCAAACGCAGGCCCTCATGCGCTCTGTCCTCGACCTTTTTGATCGCTGCGTCCAGTTGGACCGCTCGATCCCTGAAGAAGCTCATCTCTTTGCAATGAATATTTCCGAGCCCGGCTGGCTCGCAGATATGATCGCGACCTCTCTTTCTCTGAGCTACGATGCCCGCCAGGGCCTTCTCACGCTCCTGGAGCCGCGTGCTCGCCTGCAGGCCATCAACAAGATTCTCGCCCAGGAAGTCGATGTGCTGGAGCTGGAGGATGAGATCCACTCCCGCGTTCAGAGCGAAGTGGATAAGAGTCAGCGTGAGTTCTATCTCCGTGAGCAGATGCGGCAGATCCAGAACGAGCTTGGCGAAGGCGATATCTTCACCCGCGACGCCGTCGAGCTGAAGCAGAAGATCGAGGCTGCCAAGCTGCCCGACGAACCTAAAGCCGTTGCCATGAAGGAACTTGAGCGGCTCAATCAGATGCCGCCTATGGCCCCTGAGATTGGCATCATCCGCACCTACATTGACTGGATCGTTGATCTCCCGTGGAAGAATTCCACGCCCGACAATTTGGATGTCAAGCATGCCGCCCGCGTCTTGGAGCGTGATCATTATGGGCTCAAGAAAGCCAAGGAGCGCATCCTCGAATATATCGCCGTGCGCTCACTAAAGCCCACCAAGGAACGCCAGCCCATCCTGTGCTTCGTAGGCCCTCCCGGCACTGGCAAGACCTCGCTGGGCCGTTCCATCGCGGAGGCGCTCGGTCGCAAGTTCGTCCGAGTCTCCCTGGGCGGCGTTCGCGACGAGGCCGAGATCCGTGGTCATCGCCGCACGTACATCGGCGCCCTCCCCGGTCGCATCCTACAGACGATGAAACGCGCCGGCACCGCCAACCCCCTCTTCATGCTCGATGAGATCGACAAGCTCTACTCCGATTTCCGCGGCGATCCGGCTTCTGCCATGCTCGAGGTGCTCGATCCCGAGCAGAACAACGCCTTCAGCGATCATTATCTCGAGTTGCCCTTCGACCTCTCGAAGGTCATGTTCGTTACTACCGCCAATTATCTCGGCCCCATTCCCCCCGCTCTGTTGGATCGGATGGAGGTCATTGAGTTCCCTGGCTACATCGAGGAGGAAAAGCTCGAGATCGCCAACCGTTACCTCATTCCCCGTCAGCTCGAGGAGAATGGCGTCACTGATATTGGCCTCACCTTCGAGACCCCTGCCCTCCAGCGCATTATTCGCGAGTACACATTCGAGGCCGGCGTCCGCAACCTGGAAAGGGAGATCGGCCGCATTTCCCGCAAGGTCGCGCGCCTCAAGGCGGAAGAGCGGAAGTATCCGTCCACCATCACCGGCGAGTTGATCGAGAAGTTCCTCGATCCTCCCCAATATATCCCCCCCGAGATCGAAAAGGCGGATGAGGTCGGTGTGGTGCAATCCCTTGCCTGGACGGAAAATGGCGGCGAGATCATGGCCGTCGAGGTCGCCGTACTCGAGGGCAAGGGCTCATTGCAAATGACCGGCCAATTGGGCGAGATCATGCAAGAGTCGGCTCAGGCCGCGCTGACTTACATCAAGTCCCGCTCCGCCTCCCTCGGCATCGATATGGAGGTCTTCGAGCGCATGGACATCCATTTGCACATGCCCGAAGGCGCCATACCCAAGGATGGTCCCTCGGCGGGAATTACCATCGCTACTGCCATGATTTCGGCTCTTACCGGTCGGCCTGTATATCGTTTTATCGGCATGACCGGCGAGATCACCCTGCGCGGTCGCGTTTTGCCTATCGGTGGCGTCCGTGAGAAAGTCCTTGCCGGGCACCGCGCCGGCCTGCGCGTCATTCTCCTCCCGGAAAAAAATCTGAAGGATTTGCACGACGTGCCAAAGACGGCCCGTACCGAGTTGAAGATCATTCCGATTTCCCATATGGATCAGGTGATTGACCTTGCAATGGCGCCGGAACCCACGATCGAGCCCCCGCGCCCTCGCAAGCGCAACGACGACCGTTCCGTCGAAGATCCCTCCACTGACAATTCCCCCGACGATCCTCGGCTCGACGAATAGCCGCCCCGCCTCACCTCTGTCGCGTCTCTCTTCTGGACTCCATCCTCCTTCTCAACTTCTCATTTCCACTCTCTGCTCGTCCACTGATCACTGATTACTGGTTACCGTCTACTGATTACTGGTTACTATTCACTGGTTACTGATCACTGGTTACTGATCACTGATTACTGCCAACCGTCAACCGCCAACTGTCAACCGCTCCCGCATGCCACCCCTCACCGGCAAGGTCGTGATCATTACAGGCGCATCCTCCGGCTTCGGCGCAGCAGCCGCGAAGCTTTTTGCTCGCCAGGGTTGCCTCACGGTGCTCGCCGCCCGCCGCCTCGACCGCCTCGAGGAATTGGCTCAGCAGATACGCCTCGACGGCGGGCAGGCTTTGCCTGTTGCCCTCGATGTCACCCAGCCTTCCCAGATCGACGCCATGGTCAGCACCACCCTCGCCGCCTATGGTCAGATTGACATTCTCTTCAACAATGCTGGCTTTGGCCGTCTCGATTGGCTTGAGGCCCTCGACCCCGTAAAAGACATCCAGGCTCAGATCACCGTGGACTTGCTGGGCGTCATCTGGACAGCCCACGCCGTGCTTCCGCACATGTACCGCGCGCCGCAGCGGCCATATCATCAATATGTGCTCGATGGCCGGCTGGATTGCACCGCCCCTCTACAGTGTTTATGCTGCCGGGAAGTTCGGCATACGCGGCTTCAGCGAAGCCCTTCGCCGCGAATCTGCTCCCCTCGGCGTAAACGTCTCGGTCATCTACCCCTCCGGCGCCTCCACTGAATTCAGTTCGCATGTTGGTGATAATGCTGCCAAGCGGCGCTTCAAAACCCCGGCATGGCTCAGTCTCAGCGCAGAAGATGTTGCTCGCGCCGTGGTTGGTGTAGCCGGCGCCCGCGTCGTCAGCTCATTCTCCCCTGGTGGATGGTCGTCTCCAAATTCCTCAACTCCCATTTCAATGGCCTATCTGACGCTGTCCAGGGCAATGCCGTCAAGTCCTACCATCAGCCCTGACGTCACTCCTGTCAGCTCAGCCTCCCCTGAAGGACATGCTCTGCCCCTCCAACACTTTGTGCAGGCTTCCGAAAAAACAACAGCACCTGTTTCTTTCCCCGACGTCGTTGTTCTTATCGGACTATCTCTCTGTATAACATAGCTGCTCCTCCAACACGTTGTGCACGCTTCCGAATTGCACAAGGACTCGTTTCTCTCCCCGACATCCCTGCTCTTATCGGACTATCTCTTTCGATAACATGGCTGCCCCTCCAACACGTTGTGCATGCTCCCAAAATGCAATAGGACTTGTTTCTCTCCCCGACATCGTTGCTCTTATCGCCCTTCTCTCTGGATGACATGTTTGCGCTCCAACACGTTGTGCACGCCTCCGAAAAAACGATAGGGTCGGGTGTTCTTCCCGACCCTATCGTTTTTTCGGTTCTTTCTTGGCTCCCCAGATCGTATTTTGATTTGGGGAGCCCATCCCACATCCCCTCACGCACCAGAAAGTGCGATACTATTGACACGGAGGAACCTCATGACCTCACCCCGCCTCGACAAACTTAACATCGCCCTCTCGCAAGCCGGCTTGGACGCCATCATCCTCAACCCCGGCCCGACCCTCACCTACCTCACCGGTCTCCACTTCCACCTAATGGAGCGCCCCATCGTTCTCCTGGTCGCGCCCGGCAGCCAGCCCGCCCTCATCCTGCCCGAGTTGGAACTGCCCAAGGTCGACCTGTTTCCATATAAGGTCACCGCCTTCCCCTACGGCGAGAACCCCGCCGACTGGGACGCGGTCTTCCGCAAGGCCGTAACATCCCTCAACCTCGACGGAAAGAAGATCGGCGTCGAACCGCGCCAACTGCGCCTCCTTGAGTTCCGTTACGTCCACGCCGGCGCCCCCGAAGCCGACTTCCCCGACGCTTCACAAGCCCTCGCCTCACTCCGTCTGCGCAAAGACGAGTCGGAGATCAACGCCATGCGCCGCGCAGTCAAGGTTGCGCAGGATGCATTGGAGGTCACCATTCCCTCCATGCACATTGGTCTCACCGAGAAGGAGATCGCCGGCGAGCTGAGTGTTCAGTTGCTCAAACACGGATCCGAATCCGAACTGCCCTTTTCCCCCATCGTTTCGTCCGGCCCCAACTCTGCCAACCCTCACGCCTCTCCATCCGACCGCAAGCTTCAGTCCGGCGATCTTCTCGTCGTAGATTGGGGTGCCACTGTTGACGGCTACATCTCCGACCTCACCCGCACCTTCGCGGTAGGGGATGTCGACCCCGAGCTTCGCAAGATCGCTGAGGTCGTCCTGGCTGCCAACGCTGCTGGTCGTGCCGCTGGTCGACCCGGCGTTCCCTGCGCCAACGTCGACCGTGCCGCCCGCCATGTCATTGATCAGGCAGGCTATGGAGCGTACTTCACGCATCGCACCGGTCACGGGATCGGCATGGAGGGTCATGAAGAGCCGTACATGCGCGGCGACAATATGCAGATGCTCTATCCTGGCATGGCTTACACCGTCGAACCCGGCATTTACTTGCCCGGCCGCGCCGGTGTCCGCATCGAAGACAATGTCGTCATCACAAAAGATGGTGCCGAGATCCTCAGCGATATGCCCCGTGAGTTAAGACAGCTCGGCTGATCCCCCGCGCGCAGGCATCGCAGCGATGATCGGCTCATCCTGCTATCCTGACGGTGCGTGTTCTATGGTCATGATCTTACGGGTGTTCTCAGGAATCTCACCTCCTGCAATTCTGCCAATGGCCGCCCTTCAGAATTGCAAATACAATTCTACTTTTCCCCTTCAGCCTGTCAGAGCCCCTCTCCTCGCATGGCCTCTTGGACCCACTGCCGCTGTTCTCCAGATAGCTCAACATATTCCGAGTTGTGCCGCTCTGTATCCTGGTTCTCCACGATCACTACGGATGCATCCCGGCTCAGTCCCACGGTGTGCCAGACGCTCTTCTTGATATTGTAGATTTTCCCGATCTCCATCACCTCCAATGCCAGTCCATCCACTTGGGCCCCGTTGCCGCCCAGGATAAGCGCGCCTTGCCCCTTGGTCAGTACGAACACCTCATCGGTTTCAATGTGACGCTCCATGCTGGTCTGACGCTCTGGCAGCAGCCCATCTTCGAAGCGCAGGATCGCCACGCGCCAGCCGCCATAATCGACCAGCGCTTTGTAGCCCTCGCCTTGATGCTCATGGATTTCTAGAATACCCTCATGCATGTTGGTTTCCTAACCAGACTTCGATCTCTCGTTCTCCGCCTGTTGCCCCCGGCGTCACGAGGTTTCCTGCCACAACTTGTCCATCCACAGTCATTTTGATCACGCCCCGGCACACTCCCTCCGGGTTATGCACTGTTACTCTCAGCCTTTCCCCTCGGAACCGGCGCGTGGCTGAGAAGCCGCTCCACGCAGCAGGTATGCACGGGTCAATTCGAAGCCCTTCATGCTCCGGTCGTATGCCCAATATCCATTGTGTCACCGCCACATAATTCCACGCCGCCGTGCCCGTTAGCCAGGAGTTCTTCGCCTCCCCTTCCTTAGGCGCATCTTTTCCGGCGATCATTTGCGCGTACACATACGGCTCACAGCGGTGCACGTCCGCCAGTTCTTCCCGCCTCGAGGGGTTGATGCGCAGATAGTAGTCAAGGGCGCCTTCCCCGTTGCCCACCTTCGTCTCCGCGATCATGACCCACGGGTTGTTGTGACAGAAGATGCCGCCGTTTTCTTTATACCCCGGCGGGTACGAGCTGATCTCTCCCGAGGTTCGCGTCATATCGGGAGTAGGGAGGTTGGAGCAGCACCAATCCATGTTCCGTCAACAGCCGCCCTCGCACCGAGTCCAGTGCTTTCCTCGCCAGGCCGTTATCAAGGCCTACGCCGGCTAGCACGCACAACCCCTGCGGCTCGATGTAGATTTGACCCTCCGCGCACTCCGCCGATCCTACCTTTTCCCCCCGGCTGTCGTAAGCGCGCAGGAACCATTCTCCATCCCATCCATGTTGGTAGATGGTCTGGGTCATTTTGTCCGCCAGCCCCGAAAGGAATGCCGCTGGCCTCACCTCAAAGTCCGGCTTGAACTGCGGCAGCTTGTCTGCATATCGTTCCGCGATCTGCGCCATTTCCCGCGTCGAGGCTACGAACAATCCGGCAATGAAGATGCTCTCAGCCACCTTGCCATCTTCATGTGCGCCCGTCTGAAAGCTCTCCCCCGGCGTCTCCGAATGTGCATTCAAATTCAGGCAATCGTTCCAGTCGGCGCGCCCGATCAGCGGCAGTCCGTGTGGCCCCATTCGTTCCAGCGTGTACTGGATGGCGCGCTGCAAGTGTTCATAGAGCGGCGTTTCGCTCCCCGGCTCGTTATCGTAGGGCACACGTTCGGTCAGAATGTCCCAATCGTTCGTCTCGCGCAAGTAAGCTCCTACCGCGAGCACAAGCCAGTGTGGATCGTCGTTGAAGCCTGAGCCGATCTCGTTGTTGCCTCGGCGCGTAAGCGGCTGATACTGGTGGTACGCGCCGCCGCTCGGCAGTTGTGTCGCCGCCAGGTCCAGGATTCGATCTCGTGCCCGTCGCGGCACCATCTGGACGAACCCCAGTAGGTCTTGGTTCGAGTCGCGGAACCCTAGCCCTCGCCCGATCCCCAATTCATACAGCGACGCCGACCGCGAGATGTTGAAGGTCACCATGCATTGATACACGTTCCAGATGTTGACCATCCGGTCGACGTGCCCATTAGGCGTCTGCACGTTTAGCACGCCCAGCAGGTGATCCCAATGTTCGCGCAGCGCCTCGAAAGCCGCATCGGCCCGCTCCCGATTGGTGTACCGCGCGATCACAGGCTTCACTCCGCGCTTATTGATCGTTTGCGAATCAGCTGGCTCGAATTTCGCATCTTTCGGATTCTCGAAGTATCCCAATGCGAAGATGATCTGCTTGCGTTCGCCCGGCTGCAGGGCAATGCGCACCTGGTACGAGCCGATGGGCTGCCATCCGTGTGCGATCGAATCGCACGAGCGCCCCTGTTCGACGGCGATCGGCCTGTCCCAGCTTCGGTACGCTCCCAGGAAGTCCTCCCGCTGCGTATCGAATCCTGCCGGCTTCTCAGAGCAGGCGAAATAGGCAAAATGATTGCGTCGCTCTCGGTATTCGGTCTTATGGTAGATCACGCCCTCTTCGACTTCCACTTCCCCCGTCGAGAAATTGCGCTGGAAGTTCGTCGCATCGTCGAGCGCATCCCACAGGCAGAACTCAACCGCAGTAAAGATGGATAGCTCCGCCGCCGAGTCTCTTTGATTGGTAATGGTCACTTGCCAGAGTTCGAGGTTTTCCCCGAGAGGTACGAAGTACCGGGTCTCCGCCCTTATCCCCGCGTGCGTCGAACCGATGATCGTGTAGCCAAGTCCATGCCGGCACGAATAATCTTCTAATTGACTCTGTGTCGGCTGCCACGCCGGAGACCAATAATCGCCGTTCTGGTCGTCTCGCACATACAGCGTTCGTCCCCCGAAATCCATCGGGACATTGTTATTCCGATACCGCGTGATCCTCCGCAGCCGCGCATCTTTATAGAAGGAGTACCCTCCCGCGGTGTTGGTAATTAAAGCGAAGTAATCCTCTGACCCAAGGTAATTGAGCCACGGTAGGGGAGTGTCTGGCCGCGTGATCACGTACTCACGCTTGGCATCATCAAAGTAACCGTATTTCACTCAACATTTCCTTCGACCAGATATTTACAACACGTGCCCAGATCTCTTTATCCGTTCCCCCTTCCCTCGCGAAGCACTCCATCGGCCCGCCTCGTCCCAAGGCCGGTAAGCATCGCTGATGTCGCGCCGCTCGTTGCCTTCGTCATAATGTTGCCGGCACCCCTTCCCGCTTCGGGAATCGCGAACATCCCGTAGCGTAGCGAGGGGGCCGGGGGTTAGGTCCCTCTTCCCTCACCATAACCTCCGCCCGCAATGGCAGGTTCCGGCTCGAATTTCCAACTCGTATCTCAAATCTTCCCGGCTCAACGATCCATCCTCCCTTGCTCGGATCGTAGTAGCGGAAAGCCTCACTCTCGAGATGCAACTGCACCCGCTTGCTCTCCCCGGCTTGCAGCTCCACCTTCGTGAACGCCTTCAACTCTTGCTCCGGGCGCGCAAGCGTCAACTCCGAGTCGTGCACATACACTTGCACTACTTCCTTGCCGGTTCGCTCCCCTGCGTTTCGCACATCCAGAGAAACGTCCACGCTTTCGGTCTCGCTTAATTCCCGTCGGCTCACCTGCAGATTGCTGAACTCGAACGACGTGTAGGATAGGCCATGTCCGAAGGGGAACAGTGGTGCTACTCCGTGAGCGTCGTAGTGTCTGTAGCCCACAAATATCCCCTCGCGATACTGCACCTTTCCATTTTCCCCCGGATAGTTGGCGAAGGCCGGGTTATCTTCATATCGCACCGGGAATGTGGTCGCCAGCTTGCCCGATGGATTGACATCCCCAAAAAGGATGTCCGCCAGCGCGTTCCCGCATTCCTGGCTGTTGTACCATTGCTGTACGATTGCCCGCACGTTCTCTCGCCACGGCATGCTCACCGGAGATCCCACATTCAGCACGACGATCGTGTTCGGGTTTGCTTGCGCCACCCTCTCGATCAGTTCATTCTGTTTCCCCGGCAGTTCCATATTGATGCGGTCGTAGCTCTCGGATTCCCATTCGTTGGTCAATCCCGCCACGATCACCACCGCATCCGCCTTAGCCGCCGCTTCCACCGCCTCCGCTATCGGATCGTTCGCCCCCTGGCACCAATGACCCACGCGCAGGAATCGCCAATCTTCGGTGCCTTCCCATAGGTACTCCACCTTCAGCGTTACCTTCTGTCCGGCGCTGAGTGTCTTCTCGCCCGTCTTCTCCACCTCAGCATCGTAGTGATCCCAGTTATCGATCACCACTTCGCCGTCCAGCAAGAGTCGGCTTTTTCCGATGCTGGCTAACGCAAATATGTGGTTGCCCGGCTCCCGTGCCGTGAACGTCCCGCTCAACCGTGCACAGAACCGCGTTTGGTCTGCCCCCGGCACGCCCGGTCCCCACCAATCCAGGTTGCTGCGGTCCGTAACGGTCTCGAACCCTGGCTTGCCCGAAAAATCCAGGTTGTCATAGATTTTGAAGGTGAGGCCCTGCGCCTCGCCCGTCTCGTCTGTGATGGAATCCTTCTCCAGCCCCGGTATGTGCCGGTGGATGATGCATCCCAGCGCCGTACTGCACCTCCATCGACGCCCCTGCCCGCCTCCGGATGCCTTCCAGCGGCGACACCACATAGTGCGGGGTCACGTGCGAGCTTCCCCCGCCCATTACGTTCGGCCGTTCTGCCAGTTCCCCGATGACTAGCAGCTTCCGAACCTTCCCCGGCTCGAGAGGTAGCGTGTGCTTCTCGTTCTTCAGCAGCACGATCGTCTCTTGTGCCACGCTGCGGATGAACGCTCTCTGTTCAGGCGTGTCTTCTGCCCGCTCTCGCTTCGCCAGGCGCCTTCGTGAATGCTCCCGTGCGCTCGATGAGCCGCAGCAGCCGGCAGACCTTGTCGTCAAGCTCCGCCTGCGTCAATCTCCCGCTTTCGAGTGCGCTTCTCACCATTTCGCCGCTCATCCATCGAGCCGGCCCAGGCATCTCCAGGTCCATCCCGCCGGCTGGCACATTCTCGCTGTAACTCCCCTTCCAATCCGACATCACCAGCCCGTCGAATTGCCATTCCTCCTTCAAGATGCCTTTCAGCAGCGCCGCGCTTTCGCTCGCATACGTTCCGTTCACCCGGTTGTAGCTCGACATGATCGCCCACGGCTTTGCCTCCGTGATGGCCCGTCGGAACGGTTCCAGATAGATTTCGCGTAGCGTGCGCTCGTCCACTTCCGAGCTGATCGAGAACCGTTCGAATTCCTGGTCATTGCAGACGAAGTGCTTGATGCACACGCTGATCCCTTCGCTCTGCAGCCCGCGGATATAGGCAGCCGCTATCTTGCCCGTCAGGTATGGATCTTCCGAATAGCACTCGAAGTTTCGCCCTGCTACCGGCGTGCGATGGATATTGACCGTCGGCCCCAGCAATACCTGCGCCCCCTTGGCCTTCGTCTCTCGCGCCAGCGCCGCGCCGGTTTTCTCGATAAGCTCGGTATTCCATGTGGACCCCGAGCGCGCTCCCCACCGGAAACAGGGCGGAGGTGGGCCCCAGGTCGCCCCAGGCCCCGCGCGCGCCGTTCGGTCCATCTGTCACCTTGATGGACGGGATTCCCAGCCTCGGCACTGCCGCCGTGTGCCATAGATCCACCCCCGCCAGCAGCGAGATCTTCTCCTCGAGAGTCATCTTCGTGACGAGGTCACTGATGTCAGCCAATTCCTTCTCCTTCATCTTTCTCCGGCCTCACTGAACGGGCGCGCACACCTATGCCTGATGCATTTCATCAAGTTACTCGATTTCGCTCTGTCGGTGGCTGGCTATTGGATCTCGCCTCGGGCCTATTTATCCACGCCGGTAATCACGATTCCTTGGACGAAGAAGCGTTGCGCTACAAAGAACAGGATCAGCGGGAAGAGAAGCGTGAGCAGAGATCCCGCCTGGATCAGCTCCGGCCGTGCACCGAACAGTGTGTTAAAGCGTTGCAGTGCCACAGAGACCGGCTGCAGGTCCATTCTGCTGGAAAGATAGATCAGCGGCCCAAAGTAGTCGTTCCATGCCCAAACGATATGAAAGACTACAACCGCCACGATAACCGGATAGCTCTGCGGGATGATCACCGACCATAGGATCCGCAAGGGGCTGGCGCCATCGATCATGGCCGCCTCGTCCAGTTCGCGCGGCAGTGTCATAAAATATTGCCTCAATAGGAACGTATCGTAGGCGTTCGTAAAGAAGGAGGGCACGATCAAGGGTAGCCACGATCCCACCCAGCCGATCTTGCTGAAGAATGTGAAGGTCGGGATGATTGTTACCGTCGTGGGCAGGAAAATGACCGCCAGCAAAACTATGAACAGGAAATCTCGTCCGGGGAAACGGAAGCGCGAGAAACCGTATGCCACCGGGATGCACGAGACCAGCACCCCGATGGTCGTCATTATCGCGTAGAAGAACGTGTTCCACAGCACGCGTGGGTAGTTGACGGCCTTCCACATCTCTGCATAGTTGCCCCATTGTGGAGCAAGCGACCATGTGCGTCCAAGAGATTGATAGTAGCCTGTCCACACGATTGGGTCGGCGGCTGGCTTGCTTGGATCGATGAAGACGCTGCTTTTTTGGTATCCCTTGAGTAAGGCCAGTTCCTTCGTCGTTCCATTCGGCAGTGGTACCTTGTAGACTTCCAATGTCTTCCCGGCATAATCCGTCATGTTGATGACCTGATTCGACCGGGAAACCGGACTTATTGACCTTGAGCGTATACGTGGCCTTGTTCTCGCCCGTATAAACATACGTCGAATACTTTGCCGGCCAGATCGGCGCTCCGGTTGTGGCCACCTGCGTTTGCGTCTTCAGCGACGTGAAGATCATATATAGGAATGGCATCAGGAATAGCGCCAGTAACACGGTCGTCAGAGCAGTGACAGACACTGGGTTTGCCGCTCTCTTGAATCGTGTCCAGCTGAAGCGGGTGCCGGACCTCATCGTCGATTTCTTCTGCAATACTGAGTTGGCAGTCATTCCATCCTCCTTTATTGCTTCTCGCCCGCGTAATAGACCCAATACTTGGCTGTGGCGAATAGAATGATCGCAAAGACCAGGATGATGACGAACAGCGCCCAGGCCAGGGTTGCTCCGTACGACATGTTCTGGAACACGAAGAATGTCTTGTACAGATATAGATTGTAGAAGATCGTTGCACCGCCCGGGAACCCGGTCCCTTGGTTAATGGCGAGCGGTACAAGGAAGTACTGGAACAGCGCAACGACGGTCAGTACCAGGTTGTAGAACACCACCGGGCTGATCATCGGAAATGTCACGTAGAGGAATCTCGCAAAGCTGCCGGCGCCGTCCACTTTCGCGGCGTCGTAAAGATCGGTCGGCACGGCCTGCATTCCCGCTAGCATCGTCAGCATCGCATTGCCTATCCCCCAGATGCCGATGATTGCGTACGCCGGGTAGACCCAGTTGATATCATTCGCCCAGCCCGGCAGGCTGCCCCTCGGCACTCCTAAGGCTAGCAGGATGCCGTTTACCCAACCGAATTGCGGGTTAAGCACCCCGGACCACAGGAAGATTGCGGCGATGAACGGGATGATGTAAGGCATATAGAACATGGAGCGAAAGAATGAGTGCCCCCGCAGGGCAGTGTTATTCACGAGCAGCGCGATCCCCATCGGTACCAATATCCCGATCGGAAGCGCGATTAACCCGTACCGGAGCGTGACCCACAACGCGCCCGGGTCGAATCCGGCCGCATGTTCCACACCTGTGAGTCCTTCATTAACGTTAGGTAGTTTTTAAGGCCCACGAATTTCGAAGCATCGAAGGGGTTATCCGTGAGCTTGAGGTTCATAAAGGAGAACATCAGCGTCGCCAGCATCGGGAGCAGGGTGAAAGCCAGGAAACCAATGATCCACGGCGAAATGAATAGCAGCCCGTTGCGGAATTCGCGCCTGGCAAGCGGCCCCATCTTGCGGATTGATTCGTGGGACCCTATTTTCGGAAGTTTGGTCAGGTTTTCCATAACTGCACACTCCTTGCTGGGATTTCAGGAAGCGTTTGCGTGATCATCAATAAAGCGATGCATCTTCACATCGACATGCATCTGACAGAGGGCTTATTGCACCCAAAACCGACTGCGCGAAACAACATAGTGAGGCAGGCCAGTCAAGCTGGCCCGCCTCACTACCATGCGATTACTCTATTGTGCCTTGTCGAAGATGGCCTGCAGATCGGTCAGGAAGGTCTGTTCCTCTTTTGGAAGATCGATCGCCTGAGAGATGAGGAGGCTGTAGAACGTCTTGCCGCGCGCCCAGGCCTCGGTGTAACCGGGCGTGTAGCTTTCCGCGCTCGGGACATCCGGGTAGCTCAGGCCGGCCTGGATCAGATCCCAGTTCTTGACGGCCGGGAACGTGACTTTCTTGGCGGCGAGCCAGTCGGCTGCCTCGCTGGTGGTCGCAGGGAACGCACCGTACGGGGCGGGCTTGTCTGCAGAGCCGATGATGAGCTTCTTGACGCCCACGGTCTCTAGGTAGTACATCACGTCGAAAGCGGCTTGCGGATTCTTCGTGCCCTTCCAGATGCGGAAGGTGTCAGCGTCGATACGGCCGCCAACCTTGCCATTATAGGTAGGCATCGTGCCGATGTCCCAGACCGCCGGGCTCTTGTCCGAGCCGTCGGCTGTCACGTGGCTCATGCAGCAGGTGTACCAAACGGGGTTGTCGACCATGGCTACATGGTTGCCATCGAATGGATTGGCGCCATTGTTAAGGCTCTGCTCGTAGTTGTTGCTGGGGATGTAGGGCTGAGGGCCCCAAACGCCATCCCAGGTCCACTGCCAGGCAGCTTTCCATGCATCCGGGAGCTGCGCGGTCTTGCCGTCAGCAGCTACGAGTGATCCACCGGCAAAGAAGGAACCGGCATAGTTGACATGGTTCTCGAAGCCCCAGGTGAAGCCATAGTTCACGATATTGTTCTTGTCGAAGCCGGCTTCGGTCGCGTTCTTGCCGGCGCTGTCAGTCGTGAGCGCCTTGGCAACTGTCGCCACGGTGTCCCAATTCCATTCAACCATCGAGCCATCCGGCATCATGTACTTATCGCCGTACTTGGATGGCGGATAGTTGTAGCCGGCGCTGTCGAAGATGGCCGTGTTGTAGAACAAGGCGGAAGGATACACCGCGAATGGCAATCCTACCTGGCCCTCGGACGTTTCGAACAGTTTGAGCAGTGCCGGGTTGTATACGGAAGTATCGACCTTGGCAATGTACGGTTTCAGGTCAAGCCACTGCCCGTGGAAGGCGTTGGAGCCGGTGAAGCCCACCGGGCCGATGACATCGGGGCCGTTGCCGGACGCAATTTCGGTGTTCAGTACATCCACAGCCGAAGCATTCGGGACGATTTCCAGAATTAGCTGGATCTTGTCCTGTGAGGCGTTGAAATCATCCACTACCTCTTGCTCGATCGGGATCTGGATTGCTTGCGTGCCCGTGCCCAGCCCAATGTACCAGTGTACGCACGTCTTGCCGGCTTGGCATGCAGCTACCGGGAACGGCGTCAGGGTTGCGGTCGGCGGGACGGTCGTCGGGCCTTCGGTCGCAGCGGGTGCGACTGCTGCCGGGGTGTCGGTGGCTGCTGCAGGCGCAACGGGCGCCTCGGTGGCAGCAGGGGCTGCCGGTGCGCCGCACGCGGAGAGCAGCATGCTGGCCCCGATCAAAATTGATAAAACGACAAATAAGCGTTTCATCTTCAAACTCCTTTTTACAACATGGTATAGTATGCGATCGAGGAGCCCACAACCGCGCTAGGGAGTGCGGGCTGCTCGCCGGTGGCGTCCGGGTTTCCGTTTGGAACTCGGACGTCCCTTTTTGGATGAATGGCGGGACTCTCATCTCTGTCTCGTTGAGGATCGGCCATCTCCCGGCACGTGCCAAATTGTCAAAACGAAGTGGTGCAGAGCTACAGGATTTTCAGACTTATCTCTCTATCTCACTTTCTGCGGGATGCCCCACATGACTCCCGGATCACAAGCTCAGTGTCCAGGATGGTGCGGCGCGGTGTCGTATTTCCGCCCTCGATCTGTTCGATCAGGATTTCTACCGCCTTGACGCCGAATTGCACGACCGGCTGGCGCACAGTTGTCAGCTGCACGTTCGCAAGGGTCGAGATCGGAAGATCGTCAAAGCCGACAAAAGCTATATCATCCGGCACCTTCAGCCCGGCCTCGCGCACGGCCCGCATCGCACCGATCGCCATGATGTCCGATGCGGCAAAGACCGCATCCGGCTTCGCGGGCAGCAGTCTCTGCATCGCGGCATACCCACCGGATTCCGTGAAGTCGCCTTCCACGATCAGCGATTCCTGTGTGGTTCGCCCGCGTTCCTTTAAGGCTTGCAGATATCCCGCCTTGCGGTCGAGGTCCCGCGGTGCTGTTCGTGGGCCCGGTGATTGTCGCGATGCGCTGATATCCCAGACGGATCAAGTGCCTCACGGCATTCGCAGCGGCGCTGACGTTATCGATGTCAATGTAGCTGAGATTGTCTGATCGGAAAGGCCGCCCGGCTACGACCATCGGGATCTTCATATCCACCATCCGTCCGATGATCTGCTGGTCCCCATGGTGCCCCGCCTGCACGATGACTCCGTCTAATAGCCCCTTTCGGCTGAGGCGCGGCACGATCTTCTCCTCGTCCTCTTGCGTTCCGACGAGGAAAAGCGCGAGTGTATATTCATGTTGATTGCACGCTTGCGCAATGCCTTTTGTAAGATGGGGATAGTATGGGTCAGTAAAGAAGGAGCTTACGCTTTGGGGGAGAAGTAGGCCGATCGTCCATGAGCGTTGCGAAGCCAGGGCTCGGGCTGCCGCATGCGGTTGGTAGCCGGTTGCCTGGATTACGTCCAGCACACGCCTGCGGACGTTCTCCCTCACGTCGGGGCTCTCGTTCACCACGCGGGATACCGTGGAGCGGGAAACTCCGGCCTGCTTGGCAACATCTTCCAAAGTCAGATCAGTCAATCCGCGGCTCCTCTGGTAGCGCTCCCACCGATTACATTCCGGTCTATACAAAAATATTGGCTAGCTGGGAAACATAATTGCTAAATTTCAGATAAATCGGTGCTATACTGGGAGCGCTCTCAGTGATTTCATTCTACAGTCTTTTCTCCCAAGAGTCAACAGTCTGAGTGTCACATTAATGACGAGTTTCACCCTTCCAGCAGCGGTTCATCATATTTTCCACGCCGCCAAACGGCCTTAGGAGGCACCCATGAACGATTTTTCTCTTCCGAACATCCCTTGGGAAGATCGACTCCCCGGCGCCTCAGACGTCGTCTGGCGCTACACCTGCAATCCCATCATTCCCCGCAACCTCATAGCCTCTTCCAACAGCATCTTCAACAGCGCTGTGGTTCCCTTTAAGGCAGGCTTCGCTGGCGTCTTCCGTTGCGATAACAAAAAGCGCGAGATGAATCTTCATCGCGGCTTTAGTCAGAACGGCATGGACTGGCATTTGGAAAACGACCCCATCGAATGGCTTTGCGACGACTCCGAGATCGGCCGCTATCAATATCGTTATGACCCGCGTGTTGTCTGGCTCGAAGATCGCTATTATGTCACCTGGTGTAATGGTTATCATGGCCCAACCATCGGCATCGGCTACACATTTGATTTCGAGCAATTTACATTTTTGGAGAATGCGCTTCTTCCCTTTAATCGCAACGGCGTGTTGTTCCCCCGCAAGATCAACGATTCATATGTGATGCTCAGCCGCCCCAGTGACAACGGCCACACTCCCTTTGGAGACATCTATCTTAGCCAGAGTCCCGATCTGATTCATTGGGGTCGGCATCGTTTCGTGATGGGCACCCGGGAAGGCTGGCAGGCTACCAAGGTCGGCGCTGGCCCGGTCCCGCTCGAGACCCCCGAAGGTTGGTTGCTCTTCTATCATGGTGTGCTGACGTCCTGCAATGGTTTCGTCTATAGTTTTGGCGCGGCGTTGCTCGACCTTGAGCAGCCTTGGAAGGTCATCCATCGCGGCGGCCCTTACCTGCTTTCTCCGCAGACCATTTATGAATGTGTAGGCGATGTTCCAAATGTCGTGTTCCCCTGTGCCACCTTATATGACCAGCCCACAGGTCGCATCGCCATCTATTATGGCGGAGCCGATACCGTGACCGCCCTCGCCTTCACCACCCTCCCCGACATCCTCGACTTCCTCCGCACCACCTCCGAGCTCTGACTCCACGCCCGCCTACCCGTCCTCCCCATTTCCTCCGCATCACCCCGTAGGGGCGCAGCAATGCTACGCCCTGGCGACGCCGCACTTCCGCGTCGCCCTCCCATAAGCATCCTCCGCGACAACGAATCTCCGTCCCGCAGGTTCCAGCCCTCTACTTGACCCTCCACCCACCCTGCGGGACGTTCCATTCCCAATCTCCACCGCCCCTCTTTCTTCTTTTCCCGCCCCATGACATCTTCTCTATTCTCCGCCCAGAGCATCTCCACACCACCAGGCTCTGCATCGCCAGTTTCCAAACTCTGCTGCGTCTTCCCTGATAACTGATAACTGACCACTGTCAACAGCCAACTGCCAACCGTCAACCGAATTTCCCCAAACATTGTAGTACTAATACAAGGGCGTACGCCGGCGTACAAACTCCGTGCTTGACTCTAGCACGCATGTTCTTTATCATACTCCCATGCACCTCAACGTTTCCGCGCACCGACTCTTCTTCCAAAGAGCCTGGGCTTCGCGGCCTATATGCGTATCGCCCGATAAGCTCCTCCGCGCCTTCAACGCGCTACCTGGTTCTTCATCGGCGCTCAGATACCGCCGCGCGCTGCCTCCGATCCCCGTCTCAACCTCTTTACCTCGCCCTCTCAGCAGCCCGGCCTTCCACAGCATTCCATGCACGCCGCTCGGTGGGGTAGTCCAGACCCGTTCATACACGCGGTTCCCATTCTCATGCTTCTCAGTTCGCCGCCCTGCATACGAAGCATGCAATTCAGCGTTTTTTTCGCGTTTTAATATTCCGATTCTCGCTAGGTCGCATAGCCATCAAACGTGTATTGCCCCTGGCTGCCACTTCCCGCTCTCTAACAGCAGCATATCGCCCTCACAAGACTATCCGCAAGTACTATTCGACCCTCATTCGAATTCTTTTTTCGCGCAACTCTTTCTACTTCGCTTCATCCAGCCTTACCGGCCTTCCCAGTTGAAGGTTTCGCGGGCAGGACTTGACACTCTATCTTCCAACCTTCGATCAGGTACACCCTCCACCGGAGACCACCAATGACGAGCTATTGCCAGTACGTCCTTTCCCATCCTGAAGACTCATTTAACCGGCTCTATCACGACACCGAGTACGGCTTCCCTCTCCAGGACGATGACCTGCTCTTCGAGCGCCTCATCCTCGAGATCAATCAGGCTGGCCTCTCCTGGCTCACAATACTCAAGAAAGCGGATAATTTCCGCCGTGCCTATGAGGACTTCAATATCCGCAAGATCGCGGCCTACCGGCAGCCCGACCTCGACCGCCTTCTTTCGGACGCCGGCATCATCCGCAACCGTCTGAAGATCAATGCCGCCATCGAAAATGCGCGTCGCATTCAGACCCTCCAGAACGACTTCGGTTCTTTCAAGGCCTGGCTCGATGCTCATCACCCCGCCCCGCTTGACACTTGGACCAAACTCTTCAAGTCCACATTCCTCTTCACCGGCGGCGAGATTGTCCGTGAATTCCTCGTCAGCACCGGCTATCTCCCCGGCGCGCATGACTCCGATTGCCCCATAAGCGCGCAGGTGATCTTGCTCAAACCTGCCTGGGCTATAATCACTTAGGCCCCGGGAAATTCACACCCTTCATCCATCCATAAAGCTGGTTCACATGCCGAACATCATCGCAACTGCCGAACCGTTTCTTTTTCCTGGCTCCCGCACCGGCTGCCTCCTCATCCACGGCTTCACCGGCGCGCCCAAGGAAATGCGCTGGATGGGGGAGGCCCTCGCCGCGCAGGGTTATAGTGTCCTCGGCATCCGCCTCGCCGGTCACGCCACCCGGCCCGATGATATGATCCGCTCTCGCCGCGCCGATTGGATCGCCTCCGTCGAAGACGGCTATCATATCCTCGGCGGCCTCGCCGACCGCATCTATCTTGTCGGCCTTTCGATGGGCGGCGTCCTCTCTTTGCTCATGTCCACTCGGCTCGCCGTAAAAGGTGTCGTTGCCATTTCCACTCCTTTGCAGATGCCCCGGGACTGGCGGCTCAACTATATCGGCTTGCTGAGCAAGCTCTGGCCTTACGCGCCGAAAAGCAAGCTGCCCCCGGGCTCTGGCTGGTTCGACAAGGAAGCCTGGAAGGATCATGTCTCTTATCCGCAGAACCCGGTTCGCTCCATTGCCGAGCTCCAGGGTTTGCTCGCTGATCTGCGGGCAGCCCTCCTTGAAGTGCATGTGCCTGTCCTACTCATTCACTCGCAGGACGATAACTACGTGCTCCCCGAGAATCTCGATGGCATCTACGGCGCCTTGGTCAACGTCTCTGACAAGACCCGCCTGCTCGTGAACGGGAGTGGGCATGTCGTGACGCGTGACGCCGCGCGTCATCAGGTTTTCGATGCGGTCGTGGAATTCATTCGTCGTCAGGAAGCATCATCCCGATAACGTTTTGCAGCGTCTTGCATTCGGCTTTTTTGCGATGATTACGAGACGTTCGCACAAGGTATCTGAGTGGAACCTACACTGATCTGGCTCGGCGCAGCGCTTTTCACCTGGGGCCTTGGCGAGAGCATGTTCCTGCTCTTCCAGCCCATCTATCTCCAGCAGTTGGGCGCCGATCCCGTTCAGATCGGCATCATCCTGGGCGCATTCGGCGCCGTCATGACCATCGCCCACATTCCCGCCGGTCACCTCTCCGATCGCATCGGGCGCCGCCCCATGATCGTTGCCTCCTGGGTGATCGGTATTATCGCCACGCTTCTGATGGCGGTCGCTCGGAGTTTGCCGTTCTTTGTGGTTGGCGTCCTGCTCTATGGCTTTACTGCCTTTGTGGTCTCCCCATTGGATAGTTACACCACCGCCGCGCGCGGCAAGTGGTCTGTCGCTCGTGCCATTACCTACGGTTCGTTAACCTTCAACGCGGGCGCCGTGCTCGGTCCAATTACCGGCGGCTGGGTCGGTGATCATTACGGATTGCGGGCAGTCTACTTCATCGCCGCCGGAATCTTTGTGGTCTCGAACGTTTTGGTGCAGTTCATCTCTGCCCAGCCGCGTGATCACGTCGATCCGGTGAATCCTCCTCCGAGCCTGCTGAAGAATCGTCGCTACATCAGTTTCCTCGTGATCTTTTTCGCCGTTGCATTTGCCACCTATGTGCCGCAGCCCTTCACGCCCAACTTCCTTAAGAACCAGCGTGCTTTGTCTCTCAGTGTCATCGGTCAGTTGGGTTCCATCGGTTACCTCGGGAATAGTGTGCTGAGCACGGTGCTTGGTAGGCTGGAAGCGCGCTTGGGCTTCCTGCTCGGCCAGTTGGGTGTGGCTGCCTACGCTCTGCTCTTGTGGCGCGGCACCGGCTTTGGATGGTTCGCCCTCGGTTACTTTCTACTTGGCGGGTTTCGTGCCCTCCGTGGTCTGGGTGTTGCACAGGTGCGCCCGTTCGTCCACGAATCCCAGATGGGCCTCGCCTATGGCATCGCCGAGACGTTCGGCTCGGCAACCGTGCTCCTCGCGCCGCTCTTGGCTGGCTACCTCTATTCGCTTGACCCCGCCCTCAACTATCCCGTCGGTTTGGTTCTGATCGGCTTGGGCATGGTCCTGACATTTATCTTTGTCCCCCGTTCCGGCAAGCTATCTCCCGAACGTATCGAGCTTGCCCCGGACTTATAGCTTGAATCAGAAGGAAACTCACACGCATGCTTGAGATCGTTTCCCTCACGCTCGGTCCTGTTCAGACGAACGCGTATCTGATTGCCGATTCCGAAACTCACGAGGCCGCTGTCATCGACCCATCGTGGGATGGTCACATCATCCTGGCAGAAGCGCAAAAGCGCGGCTGGCGCATCGCGCACCTTTGGTATACGCACGCTCACTTCGATCACATCGGCGGCGCGGGCGCCATCGCCGATGGTCTCAACCCGTTGCCGCTGGTGGCCCTGCATCCCGCTGACCACGTCCTCTGGCGCGCGGAAGGCGGCGCTCCGCTCTTCGGTTTCAAGATCGATCCCGGTCCCGAGCCCACCATCGATCTTTTTCATGGGCAGGTCCTTCAATTGGGTGGCTGCCGTCTGGAGGTTCGCTTTACGCCCGGTCACACTCCCGGCCATTGCATGTTTTACGTTCCACTCCCCGATGCTGCCCGGCCCGAAGAGCCTGGTGTCTGCTTTTGCGGCGATCTGATCTTTCAAAATAGCGTTGGCCGGACCGATCTGCCGGGCAGCGATTCAGATGCCCTCCTCCGTAGCATCAAGTTGGAGATTTTTAGCCTGCCCGATGCCACGCGCTTGCTCCCTGGGCATGGTGCTGAGACCACCGTAGGTTATGAGAAGAGGACCAACCCCTTTGTCGATGACTCCCCTATGGCATAAGCGATGAATGCAGCCGAGCCTTATCAGCGCCGCTATGCCGCACTTCGTTATAGAAACTTCACCCTCCTTTGGTGGGGCCTCATCGTGTCCAACATGGGCACTTGGATGCAGAATGTAGCCAACGGCTGGCTCATCCTGCAATTGACCAATTCGCCTCTGTGGCTGGGCTTCCTGGGCCTCAGCTTCGCGGTGCCCATGATTGTCCTGCCGCCATTTGCGGGCGCGGTTGTCGATCGTGTTCATCGCGTCCGGCTGTTGTTTTTCACCCAGTCTATGCAGTTGGTAACGGCGGTCGTGCTTGCCATACTCACCTGGTCCGGCAGGGTGCAGATTTGGCATATCCTCTTGGCCTCATTTATTGGTGCCGCATTACTGGCCTTCGATAACCCCGCTCGCCAGGCCCTCATACCTGATCTTGTTCAGCCGCGCGATCTGCTCAACGCCCTCTCCCTCAACTCCGCTACCTACACCGGCGCCGCCCTGATTGGTCCCGCTCTTGCAGGCGTCCTCCTCGGACCGCTTGGTGCCGGCACGCTTTTCTTCATCAATGGCGTTAGCTTCTTGGCGGTGATCTTCGCCCTCACCGCGATGACCGGCGTTCGCACTCACAGCGGCGCGCGTGGTGGCACGGGTTCCCTGGGAAAGTCATTCGGCGCTGGCCTCTCCTATGCATGGAAGAGTCGCCTGATTGTTGCCCTCTTGGGTCTCTCGGCTCTTAGCGGGATCTTTGGGCGTTCCTACCAAAATCTCCTCCCTGTCTTTGGCCGCGACATCTGGCGCTCCGGCGCCGAAGGCTACGGGCTGCTCTTATCCTCTGCCGGTGGGGGAGCATTGGTCGGTGCGTTTGGCCTCGCCTCTTTCAAGCGCTGGCGCCATCAAGGCGCTGTGATGCTGGCTTCCGGTTTGCTTTTTAGCGTTTCGCTTGTGGCGTTTGCAGTAAGTCCCTCGCTGTGGGCCGGCGCGATCCTTCTCTTCATCGCCGGTGTCACTTCTACAGTGTTTTCTACGATCATCTCGATCTTCATTCAGTTCTCCGTCCCGAATGAGTTACGCGGCCGTATTATGAGCCTCTATACGGTCACGCTGATCGGCTTGCCTTCTCTCGGTGCTCTCGGCAGCGGCGCTCTTGCGGATTCGCTTGGCGGCGTCCAGGGCGCCCCTCGCGCGGTCCTCCTCGGAGCTGTTGCTCTCGGCATTATTCTCGTTTTCGTTGTTCCGGTTTTCTGGAAACTTGAGACGCCCGATAAATAAACATGCACGGCCGCGGCCGTGCATGTTCTGGTGACTGTGTCAGGATGGTGTCAGCTTACGAGCTCATCATGCGGTCGTTGGAACCCTCGTTCATGTTGGTGATCCACATGTCGGCTTCTTGCATTGCCTTCTCTCTTGTGTAGCCGTAGTTTTCCTGCAGTACGCCGACCAGTCTCTCATAGTCGCCGCCGACCTGATCGAGCTGGTTATCCGTGAGCTTGCCCCATTGTTCCCGGGCCTTGCCTCTCAGCTGCTTCCACTTGCCCATTAATACGTCCCGATTAACTGTTGTATTCATTTGATATTTCCTTTCATTATGTTTCATACCGGTATTTTTGTCCTGCACAATGAGCACGGCCTGTGCTGCGTCGGGTCCCCATAAACCGACACCAATCTCTGCCAATTTGCTGTCCAGCTATATATGATGCTGAAGCTCGTGTGTTTTCTGATTGTACTTCGGCGGTTCGCTGTCGAACTTGCCTTTACACGCTTGGGAACAGAAGTAGTAAGTCTGCTCCTGGAACGTGCTCTCGCCGGCGGCTCTGATGGGCTCGACTGTCATGCCGCATACGGGGTCGATCACCTTCATGAACACAGTTGCTCCTTTGTTTACAGACTGGCGGATTGGTGTGGTCGCTGTTTTCACTTCCATGTTCGCGTGCTCTTCACCACGGCATGTTCAACGACCAGCGCGTAGCCGTGTTATGCGCCATGATTTTCCTCTGAGAAAACCGGCAAATAAATGAAGATCGGGTCCTATTGGGACCCGATCTTGGTTAGCTTATGTTCTTTTTCATCGAGAACTTCAGCGCCGTCTTATAGACGCTTTGCAGCTTTTGCGCCAGTTTTTTGGCTTCGGCATTGTTCCCTTGGCCGGCTTGCGCATCCACCTGCGCCACGAGCCCGTTCAGCGCCTCCATGAACGCGTCGTTCACCATGCCCTCATTGGCCGCCAGCATCTTCTCGATTCCGGCCTCGTCGGGCGCATCCAGTAGTTGTTCGATGAATGCCACTTCCGGGGGCGGCGCCGAGGCAGCCTGCAGGATCTCGATCATCTTCTGCAATTTGCCCATGCGGGCATAATCGTTTTTCTCCGACGCCTGTCGTAGCAGCGTCTGCACAACATCTACAGCGTCTTGCGTAAAGGCATCCAGGTTTTCTTGCGTGGCCTTGGCTACATCTTCCTGGGTTAGGATCTTCTCGACGAATTCCTGCGCCTGTTTGTAGCGCGTCTCCAGTTGCTTATCAATGTCATTGACATGGTCCAGCAATCGCTCGCGTAGATTCTCAAGTCTTTTCTGTTCATCGCCGCTGCTCTTATCGATGATGTTAGTCAAGTTCTGGAAGAATGTATAGTCCATTCCGTTCCGCGCCAGCGACACATAAGCCTTAAGACGCCGCCTCGCTCGGTGCCTGGATCATAAGGTCCAGCAGCTTTTCGCGGGTTAGCCCTTGACCTGCATCCTGCAGAGTCTTGGCCGCGGCTTCTAGCTCACCAACTGACTCTCGAAGCTGGCGTCCATACTCCGTCTCGGCCAAAAGCTGCTTCTGAAGCTCCGACATTTGCTTCGCCAGTTCCTCCTGCCCGCTCCCCAGCCCGGCCTGAAGCAGGCGGCTGAATAGGGCGAAGAACTGCTCGTCGAAGAGTTTGGCATTCTGCTTGATGAGCTCGGTCCTCACGTCCGGGGCCGTACTCTGCAGCAGCCGGTCGATCAGGCTTAGCCTCTCCTGCTGCGCCTTGATCATCTCGGGCGTGATCCCATCCTTGCCAAGGATCGTTTCTACCATCAATTCAAAGGTCAGATTTGCAATGGGCTTGAACAGGTAAGCTTTCCGCTTCTCTGCCGGCAGTCGGTTGGTAACTTGCGTGATCATCGGCCCGATCAGCCGTTCCTGCTCGTTGATCGGCATCGCCAGCTCCGGCGGAAAATACGTCAGGAGCAATTCCTTATCCGCATCATGATAGACGATGGGTGTAGCCAACCGGCCTTCGTAGCCGCAGTGCGGACAGCGCGCCATATTGGATACGCCGCCCAGCAGCCGCTGCTTGGCTCCAGGGTCAGCAGTCACGTCGAATAGTTGCTCGACGTTAGCAGAGATTATTTGTTTACAACGCGGGCAGGCAATCTGTGTCTGGGGCATGAGATGATTCCAATTTCCGATGAATTTCTTTTTCGATCTGAAGCCGGTCCAAATGGATCGAGCCTAAAAGAACCTGTTGCAGGGTTATTCCAATTGCATCTATTTCAACAGCTTCTCGAGCCGGTCAATGTACCCTTCCATTACCGCGAACGTTTCTTCGACCGGCTTCGGGCTTGCAAGATCGACACCGGCACGCTTGAGCACCGCCAGCGCGTAATCTGAGGAGCCGCTCTTGAGGAACCCGAGATAATCTTCAACCGCGTTCGGCTCGCCGCGCAGGATGCGTGCAGATAACGCGTGCGCGCCCGAGATGCCTGTCGCATATTGGTAGACATAGTAATCTGCGAAGAGGTGTCCGAACGTTGACCATACCATGCCGACGCGCGGCCGGTCGATCTTAACCTTTGGACCAAACCCTTCCGTGAAGAGGTCCGCCATCAGGTCGATCATTGAATCTGCCGTGAGCGCTTCACCGTTCTCGACGCGCTGGTGAGTTTCCAGTTCGAAGCGCGCCAGAGTCGGCATTTGGAAAAAGTACCGGAAGAAGTTCGACATGGCTTCTTCGATCAAGGCGATCTGGAAATTACGGTTGGTCGTGGTGTTGAGCAGGTGAGCGCGCACCATCGCCTGGTGAAAGTTCGACGCCACCTCGGCCACGAACAGTGAGTACTCCGAGTAGGCCAGCGGCTGATGTTTCCAGGTCAGATACGAATGCATGGAATGTCCGAGTTCGTGAGCCAGTGTGCTCATGCTGCCCACGTCACCTGTGAAGCTCATCATGATGAAGGGATGGGTTCCCGGGGATCCATACGAGAAAGCACCGTTTTGCTTGCCCTTGTTCGGCGCATAATCCACCCAGCGCTGCTCCAGACAGCCTTTGCGGATGATGTCAGTATAGTCTTTCCCCATGGGTCGCAGCCCTTCGCAGATCATGTCAACTGCTTCCTGGAACGAGACCTTGACATCCTTTGTCGCCAGGGGAGCCCACATATCCGCATAGGTAATGTTGGCCTGTCTCAGTGCCTTGCGCCGTATGTCGAAATATCGGTGCCACACCGGCAGGTGTTTTTGGAACGTGCTGATCAGATTATGGAACACTTCCGGCGGAACATTGTTCTCGAAAAGGGACACGTTCAAGGATAATTCATGCTTGCGAGCCTGTGCAGTGAATACGTTGGCTTTAATCGATGTCGTCAGGTTGCTGGCTAGCGTATTCTTGAACTCCAGGTGCGGATCCATGTAGTTGTTCCACGCCGTCTTGCGGGCTGCCCTGTCGGGCGTGCTCAGGATCTGGTGGATGGAGCTCTGGGTTACTTCCAGCTTTCGGCCTTTGCTGTTGACCGCTGGGGCAAATTTCAAGTCAGCATTGGTGATCATGCTGGCGGTGTTGGATGGCCCTCCGAACGGATCGGCCAGCATGCCCAGCAGTTCCTCCACCTCTCCTGAACGAATATGCGCTTGCTTACGGAAGAGGTCATCAAAGCTGTGGGCGTAGACAGCCAGCTTGGGTTCTTGCTTTGTCCATTCGTCGAGCTTGTCCTTGCCGATAGCGATCAGTTCCGGAGACATAAATGCCACCGTCGCCGCGACTTGGCTGAACATGCTTCCGGCCTTACTTACCAAACCGGATGCCTGCTGGTCGGCTGTGTTCACGGCATAGGCAAAATTCGCATACATAAAAACGCGCTCGGCGCGCAAGATTAATTGCTCGTATGCCGCCAACGCTTTCAGCAGCGTGTCAGGCCCTTCGCCCAACCTTCCCTGAAATTGCTTTACAGAATTCAGATCTCGCCAGGACTTTGTTAAGTTCGTCCTGCCAGGTGCGCTCGTTTTTGAACACACTTTCGGCGTTCCAGGTCTGTTTCTTCTGGACTTTGCTGCGCGGAGGATACACGGCCATGGCTCAATTCCTTTTTCATTAATATCTAATGGAAGTCAGTAAACGGGACTCGTTTGCGTTCTCTCCGGGTTCCGGTCCTCGATACTCGAGCCCCGATTATCGTTATAAGCCACTCATTTTACCACCGGCACATCGTACTAGCGCGGCAGGGAGAAGCAGATCTTTGCACCTGATTCCGCCTTGGGATCGGCCCAGATCCGCCCGCCATGTGCCTCCACGATCGCCCGCGCCAGATAGAGTCCGAGCCCCGCTCCCTTGGTTTGCTTGACCGCCTTATTGGAGCGGTAGAACCGATCAAAGATATGCGGCAGGTCACGGGCATCGATCCCAGGACCCTGATCGCTCACGCACACGATCGCCTGTGAGGGCCTCATGGATCCAGTGATCCGGATTTCGCCCCCCGGCGCATACTTCAGTGCATTCGACACCAGGTTGGCAATGACTTGCTCCAGCCGTCTTTCATCGCCCAGGATCAGCGGAAACTCATCGGGAAAGTCTGCCACGATCTTGTGCTTGCTCGATTGGGAGCCGAATCTTTCTGCTACTCGGCCCGCCAGCGCTGGCAGCGATACGTCAGTCCTGCTCATGCCCAGTCCGCCGGCTTGCAGCCGCGAGGCATCCAGCAAGTCGTCGATCAACTGCGACAGCCGGTCCGCTTCTTCCTCGATGACAGTCAGGCTCTCCCGGATCACCGCACGATCCCATTTCGCGTCGTCTCGCCTCAGCGTGGACGCATAGCCTTTGATAAGCGTCACCGGAGTGCGTAGTTCGTGACTCACAATGGAAATAAACGTGCTCTTTAGCTCTTCCGCATTTCTGAAGTGTGTGATGTCGCGCACGCTCAGAACGACGTTTCTCAGCTTGCCATCCTCTGACAGCAGGGGAGCGTATGTGATGCCGACTGGAATAGGAGGAGGCTGTGGCCGTTCGAGATCACCCTCGACGTATAACGCCGCATCCTCTCTCATGAGCCAGCCGTCGCTTTCGGCCTCCTGAAGGGTGGTCCCTTGGGGCTCCTTCGCCCAGCGGATCACCGCGTCATGGTCTTTGCCGACGATTTCATCGCGCCGTTCTCCCAGGAGTTTCTCAAAGGCGGTATTGCAGCGCTCCACAACATGCTCGGCGTTGAGGATCAGGATGCCGTCGGCGGCCGAGTCCAGTATCGCATCCAGGCGCTGCTTCTCGTAATTCACCTGACCGTATAGCTGCGCATTGAACACCGCCACTGCAGCCTGGTCGGCAAAGGATTGAAGCAGGATGCGGTCGTTCGACGTAAACAGGTCAGGATAATTGCGGAAGATAAAAATCACCCCGATGACCTGCCCGTGGGCAGCAAGCGGCAGCCCCGTGCCATTCAGCAGTCCCATGCTTGCAGTATAGGTGAGGTCCTTCAGCATGCGGTTCAGCTCGCGCACGTCCAGGTCCCGGTCCTTACCTTCCCCCAGCAAAGGCTCTAAATAACTCAGGAAGGCAGGCTGGATCTTGTGCGCGGCGGCAACTCTCCAGCCTTCAGTCTCTTTCAAAGCGATCAAGCCGGCTTGCCCTGCGAGCATTTCGATCGAGACGCGCAAAATCCGTGCCAGCAGCTTCTCAAGATCGAGCTCTTGCGTTAGAAGCCGTGCTATTTCGAGCAGGTAATCACGTTGCCGGACGCGAAAATCAGGGAGCATGGGAAAGGGTGCTATCGGCCTATGATGAGCAGATCCTGATGGCTCTGTGCTGAGGCCATTGTAAAGTCATTTTATCACCGTCATGAGTCCACATGACCTCGAGCTCTCTGTTTGCCGAAAATAACTCTTACAGGAATGCGAAGACGTTATATCGCGTGATCATGGCGGGGATATTGTGGATGAATGCCGCTGCCAAAATGAGAATGATGACGACATAAACTACCTGACGTTTGTTTCTGATCATTTCCAGCAGTTCGGCCGCGGGCACAGTGAGAACCACCAGGCCTTGCAGCACGTAAGCTGTCTTCAGCACCTTGGTCGAGGCCATGACGTAGCTGTAAATGAACCAGGAGAATCCTGAGAGCATTGCCACCACCACCAGGCACATGAAGAGCAGATATTCTTGCTCCAGGCCCGCCGATCTTGAAAGTCGAAATATATCGACCAGGCTGATTAATGCCGCCCCTAATAATAAGAATGTCGTTGGGACGGAAACCAGATTGACCCTGCCAAGATAAGAAACAAAGGTGTCGGTGTTGCTATATCCGTTGACGCCATAACTGGAATTTGATTTTATATATGTGAGTATCCCCAATAATCCCCCCAGGTCTCGGAGTAGAGGATGGGAAGGACGGCACCGCTGAATGCAGGCCTCACTGGATTGCGGAATAGTTCGAAGTTGCTAAGATGTGTCTTGCGGAGCAACGCATATGCCTGTTGGGGCGAAGGGTAAACCGGCTTATCGATGTTAAATGCTGAGAACGAGCCATAGTCTCTAAACAAATGGAGATAGAAGAAGCCGCCGACGAGTAAGCTAAGGATTCCGCTCACGATGAATTGCCTCGCGATGAACCGGCCCCGTTTGCGATCGCGGGCATAGATCAGAACCAGAAGAAGCCCCATGGCCGGATAAATAAAGAATCCCCATTGCCTGCTCAATATCAGACAACCGATCGAAATACCTGTAAATAGTGCAGTCATCCAGTCATAGGAATTGGATTTCAATAGCCGGTAGATTAGGGAGACGGACAAGACCAGGAAGAATACAACATATGGCTCCCCTCGTACCTGTGCAAACGTCTTGTAGTAAACCGTCAGGTTTGCAAGTACAAGCAGCACGGAGAGTTTGTAGAAACGATTCCCCGGCTTGATTTCATCGGCTATCAGAAGCAAGAGGATGGTTGTCCCGATCGACAGAAGGACATTGATGCCCTGCGCGAACTTCCCATCCGGCGTTCGGCAAGGCTGGCTGATCTGGAAGTCATCGAACGGTTGTAGAGGAGCAGAGTCGTGGGCCGTGCAGACTTGATCGAATAAGGCTGGCAGGAAGAATGGCAATGGCGGCGAGAAGTATTCCCCAGTGTCTGTGGGCTTGGGTAAATGGTGTAACAAGACCTGCATATAGGTGAGGTTTTCGACTACGTCATACCCAATTTTCGGATGGTGCCATATCGAATTGATGCCGACAAGGACATTAATAGCGACAAATAGAACAATGACCGGCCAGTAGGGTTTGCCGTTGTGACGAAACAGATCTCGGACCCTCGCAGGCGCTCCCTTTTCCTGGGATGCTGGCTCCCCGGGCCCCTGTTGATCCATGCCGGAGGGGTGTACGTTTTATTCCTTTTCGGCCAGGCTTACCGCTTCTTCGAAGATCTGGAGCCCTTCATCGATCTCGGACTTGTTAATGCTCAGAGCAGGAGCCACGCGGATCACGCTCTTGCCGCAGCCAAGTGTTAACAAGCCGCGCTCAAAAGCCAGGTCCACGACGCGCTCGCACATGTGTTTGGCCGGTTCCTTTGTCTTACGGTCTTCCACAAATTCCACGCCGATCATAAGACCCTTGCCGCGCACATCGCCAATACTTGGATGGCGCACCTGGATTTCTTCCAGGGCATCCAGCGTGTATTGTCCAACTTCTTCGGCATTGGCCAGGTACTCGTCCTCGATCAGTTCAAACGTCGCCAATGCGGCGGCGCATGCGATTGGGTTACCGCCAAACGTATTGCCGTGCGATCCGCGCTCCCAGTCCATGATCGATTGCCGGGCCACGCATGCTCCCAGGGGCACTCCCGATGCGATCCCCTTTGCGATTGTCAGCATATCCGGCTCAACGTCGAAATGCTCGATGGCCCACCATTTGCCAGTGCGACCCATGCCGCATTGCACCTCATCCACTATCAACAGGATCCCGTGCTTGTCGCATAGCTTTCGGAGGGCCGGGAAAAATCCTGCCGGTGGGATGATGTATCCGCCCTCGCCCTGAATTGTTTCGACCAGGATGCCCGCCACCTCGTCTGGCGGCATGATGTGTTCCAGGATTTGATCTTCAATGTATCGAACAACGGTTTCGCCGTAATCTTCGCCATCCCGACGCTCCAAGACCGGGCGATAAGGGTTCGGGAAGGGGGCATGCACCACGCCGTTCATCAGCGGATAAAAGCCGCCATGATAGGCCGGCTTGCTCGCGGTAAATGTCACGGCCCCCATGGTGCGACCGTGAAACGCACCGGTGAACCCAATAAAATTGGATCGTCCGGTATGATAGCGCGCGAGCTTGATGGCGGTCTCCACGGCTTCAGTGCCGGAGTTGGTCATGAAAGAAACCGCGGCTTCCTCGAATGGTGCGATTTCGTTCATTTTTTCAGCCAGCTCGATCCACTTCTTATGATAGAAATCTGACGAGATGTGTATGAACTGCTCCGCCTGATCCTGTATCGCCTTGATCACTTTCGGATGAGCATGACCCGTGGACGTCACCGCGATGCCGGCCATGAAGTCAAGGAAGCGATTGCCATCGACATCCCAAACTTCCGATCCTTTACCGTGGTCCATGACGAATGGATAACCACGCGGGTACGATGGCGAGATCACGGACGAATCACGCTTGATCAATGCGCGGGCCTTTGGCCCCGGCAGTTTCATAGGTTCCATGTTTACTCCTTATCCAGCCTCAAGGGAAATTTGCGCCAGTGCCAGTGCGCCCAGCAGGCCGGCATCGTCTCCCAGCGCCGCCATCTCGATCTTTAGATCTTCCAGGTAGCGCGGGTGGAAAACACGTTTCTTCAAACTGGCGTTGAATGAGTTCGAAAAGCAGAGGGCCGACCTGCGAAACGCCGCCGCCGAAAATTACGATGGACGGATCAAATGCATGCAGGAAACTGGCCACGCCGATGCCCAAGTATTCGCCCGCACGCCGATACGCAGTGACCGATAGCTCATCTCCCTGATTGGCCGCCTTTGCGATCACGCGCGCCGTCAGGTGCTCATTGAGACTCAGGCTCGATTTTGCGCCGGCTTGTAATTCTTGGCGTACATAGCGGACAATGGCAGGCCCCGACGAAAAGGATTCCAGGTGGCCTGCGAACCCGCAGGAGCAAGGCGGACCATCCGGATCTACGATTGTGTGCCCCAGTTCAGTAGCCAGACCGTGATACCCCTGCAATAAATGGTCGTTTGCGATGACACCGCCCCCCACGCCAGTGCTGATAGTAAGGTACAGGACATGATGATGTCCCCGTCCGGCTCCAAACCTCCACTCGCCTAATGCTGCCAAATTCGCATCATTGTCCAAATAGGCCGGTACGTGGAAATGTTGCGACAGATTGGGCGCCAGCGGAAAGTTCTGCCACTCGCTTATATTTGGAGTCTTGAGGATATATCCTGTGTGCGAATCAAGCGGGCCTGGAGATGCGACCCCAATGGCCTCCACCTTTCCGTCGCCGGGCCAGATGGATTCGATCAGAGCCTCCATCCGCCGATAAACGCCCGGTTCCTCCGTGTGGGTCTGGACACGCTGGTGGACGATCGGCTGGGTGCTTTCGGGTTCATACAATGCCGCTCGCAAGTGTGTCCCGCCAATATCCACCGCAATGATCGCGCCCATGGTTTTCATTATACCGTCCCTTCCACGGGCCCGCCAACCCGCACCCTTCGCAAGCCTGTTATTGCGAGGGGACTATAATGCCCGCATGCTCCGCCGATCTATACCTTTACGAGTCTTAACCATTCTTGCAGTGCTGGCCGTCGCAGTATTTGCGCCGGTGATGATCGGTGGCGAGCTTGATCTGAATAGGGCGCGTACTGCCTTCGACGCCCGGGATTATGTGAGTGCCACACAATACTATCAATCTGCGGCACGAAAGCTTCCATGGAAACCTGAATTATGGGAGAAATCTGCCGTGTCTATGGCTCACATTGATACAAAAGCTGCGATTCCACTTTTTGAGTTTGCCAGGGAGCATGGCAAGCTTTCAGCAAGCGGCTGGGAAGTGTACGGATCCGCATATTGGGCGGCGAGCCAGAAGGAACCCGCGCTCGAGACATGGCTGGACGGCCTTCACGCTTATCCGTCCCATTACGAGTTCTACTATGAGATATCCATGGCTTACCGAGGGCTGCAGAATTACGCTGCAGAGAAGGCCTGGCTTGAGCAGTGGATCCGCACAGGCAAAGCGCGCGCAGCCGATCATTATGAGCTAGGCCTGTTGCTTCTGACATCCGCCGCTGGACCCGCCCAGGAGGAGCTTACGCACGCAGCCTCGATGGACGCGGCTTTCGCACCGGTCGTTGAAACCCTGCAAACCTCTCTTACCCTGGCCGCGCTGGAAACCGATCCATTCACGGCGGCTGGTTGTGCTCGGTCGTGGGCTTGGGCTGGTGAATGAATGGCGGCTGGCAGAGCAGGCATTTGAGCAGGGCAGTGAGTGCGGATGCTTTCAACGCTGAAGCATTGGCCTGGCTTGGGGAGGCCCAGCAGCAGGCAGGGAAAGATGGTAAGGCGGAGCTTGACAAGGCCCTGTCGCTAGACCCCCATAGCACACTCGTGCATGCCCTGCGCGGCCTATATTGGAAACGCCAAGGTCAGTATGCCTCGGCGCTTGCTGAATATCGCCAGGCCGCAGTAGTTGATCCGGAGAATCCAGAGTGGCAGGTTGCGCTCGGTGACGCCTATAGTCTTAACGGTGACTTGGTATCGGCACTCGCATCGTACCAAAAGGCAACGACGCTCGCTCCCAATAATGCACTGTATTGGCGGCTCCTGGCAATGTTTTCTGCAGACAATTCGGTTGAGGTCCTTGATGTAGGCCTGCCGGCGGCCAAAAAAGCCGCAGGTCTGGCGCCCAAAGGATCCTCAGGTCTTGGATGCACTGGGCTGGTCCTATGCGCAAGCTGGCCTTCTCTACAACGCACGGCAGGTTTTGAATCAGACTACCGTGCTCGCACCCGATTTGCCGCTTGCACATCTTCATCTTGCAGAGACGCTTCTTCGAATGGGTAACCAGGCCTCCGCCCAGGATGAGCTGAAGCTCGCGCACCAACTGGATGCAGGCGGCCCCGTGGGAAAATTGGCTGCACAACTGCTAAGCCAATATTTTCCATGAGCGCAGCCTGCCGTAATTCTTGGGTAATCGGTCGGCAGAAGGTGTGTAGTTCTCAGGCCTTGGTTTCGACCATAGCCCCGCCCGTTCTTTGAATACTGTTCATTGGCAGCCGCACAGGTCGATATGATAGAATGCTCTTAATGCGCACATGGCTGATCGCATCCCTGCTGGCCGTTCTCCTTTTCGGCTGCGCGCTGCCGAAGGTTGCACCTCCCGCAACTCCGCCTGCCCCTGGTACACTGCTTTTTAAAGACGATTTCGCCTCGCCGGCATCAGGCTGGGATCATACCAGGTACGAAGAAGGAATCATGGATTATGATGGGGGCGCTTACCGCATGCTAATCAGTTCCCTTAATTCGAACTTCTGGTCAACCCCTCATAAGGATTTCACCGACGTGCGCATTGAGGTTGATGCTGGTAAGCTTGGCGGCCCCGATGAAAATCGTATCGGCCTGATCTGCCGCTCGGATAGTAAGAGTTACTATTTCTTCATGGTCAGCAGCGACGGCTATTATGGCCTCGGTATTTTTAGGGATGGTAAGGCCGCCTTGCTGGGGCAGGATCAGATGAAGTTGAACAGCGAGATCCACGCCGGTATAGCAGTCAATCATTTGCGCTTTGATTGCAGCGGAACCGATCTGGCTGCATTCGCGAACGGCTTCAAACTGGCGGATGTGCACGACTCCGCGCTGAAGCATGGCGACGTCGGTCTGCTGGCTGGGACATTCCATGAGCCGGGTGCTGACATCGTTTTTGATAACTTTGTTGTTCTCGTGCCCTAAGCGCATCGGACGGCTCTTCACACCCAAATCCCCACAAAGAGTTATACGTTGCTTGTTGTAATCCGATGAAGATCTATCTGGACACCATCGGCTGCCGCCTCAATCAATCTGAGATCGAGACTGTCGGCCGGCAATTCCGCGCCGCCGGGCACGAGATCGTTGCGTTGGCTGCAGATGCGGACCTGGCTGTGGTCAATACCTGCGCCGTCACAGCCAAAGCTGCCTCTGACTCCCGCGGCACGATACGCCGCATCGCCCGTGCGGGCGTTTCGGACGTCGTAGTGACCGGGTGTTGGGCCACGTTGCAAGGCGCGCAGGCGGCCGATCTGCCAAACGTTCGGCGTGTGGTCGATAACGCCCATAAGGGCCGGCTCGTTGCCGATGTGCTAAACGTGCCGCTGGAAACGTTCGACTTGGAACCCCTGGCACGCCGGCCCTTGCCGGGCATCCACCAGCGTACCAGGGCATTCATAAAGGTCCAGGACGGCTGTGATAGCCATTGTACATTTTGTATTACAACCGTGGCACGGGGAGCCGCCTCGAGTTCGAGCGCTTGCAGATGTGATCTCTGATATTCGCTACGCGCTCGATGGTGGGACACAGGAGATCGTCCTGACCGGCGTGCATCTGGGCTCATGGGGGCAGGATTTCGGTTTGCATCTGCAGCACCTTGTCACCACCATCCTGCGGGAGACGGACGTGCCGCGACTGCGATTATCATCCCTTGAACCATGGGATTTGAACACGGATTTCTTTGGACTTTGGGAAAACGCGCGTCTTTGCCGCCACCTGCACCTGCCCCTGCAAAGCGGATGCGCATCCACGCTTAAACGCATGGCTCGCAAGACGACACCGGCCTCGTTTCGGCAGTTGGTGGCTGCCGCTCGCGAGGTCATGCCGGATGTAGCCATCACAACCGATATCATCGCGGGTTTCCCTGGCGAAACCGAGGCGGAGTTTGCTGAGTCAGTAGAATTTGTGCAGGAGATGGAGTTCGCCGGAGGGCATCCCTTTAGCTATTCGCCAAGGCCCGGAACCGGGGCTGCGCACATGGGAGGCCAGATCCCGCCTGATGTCCGGAAGGATCGCAACGCCCATTATCGCTCCTTGTTTGACAGCGCAGCGCAAGCCTATCGCCGGCGCTTTATAGGGCAGCAATTGCCCGTGCTGTGGGAATCAACAACGCAACTGGATGAAAGCGGCTGGGAAATGGCGGGGTGGACAGGCAATTACTTGCGCGTGGCAGCACGAGCCTCGAGAGCAATGTGGAATGAGATTTCACAGGTCAGTCTGGTAGCATTGAATGCGGATGGCTTATCCGGCCTAATTGCAGCTTGACGTTAAAGCGGGATATTTGTCACTTTTGGGTCAAGAGCAGCAAACGTATAATAGCTGCTGCACTTGTTCACGATACCGCACAGAGGAGCAAAAAATGACAGCTCAACTTATCGACGGAAAAGCCATCGCGGCGCAAGTTCGCGAGGAAGTAGCCGGCATCGTCGCCCGGCGGACCGCGGCGGGCAAGCAGAAACCCACGCTGGCAACAGTCCTGGTAGGTGATAGACCGGATTCAGCGGCTTATGTAGCGTCGAAGGGCAAGGCTTGCCAGGAACTTGGCATGGGCTCCATCAGCGAGCATCTGCCTGCCGATGCAAGCCAGGAGCAAGTAGAAACGCTAGTGAAGCGCCTTAATGCCGACCCCACGGTCAGTGGCATTCTCGTGCAGCTTCCTATGCCGTCCCATATCAATGAAGAGCGAGTGCTCTCGCTCATCAACATCGAGAAAGATGTAGATGGTTTTTCACCGTTGAACATCGGGCGTCTAGCCCAAAAGGGACGCGAGCCATTGTTCGTGCCTTGCACCCCGTACGGCTGCATTTATCTTCTGGAAAAAGCGGGTGTCAAGATCGAAGGTGCGAACGCCGTGGTTCTTGGCCGCTCCAATATTGTGGGCATGCCGGCCGCGTTACTTCTGATCGGAAAGAACGCAACTGTTACAGTCTGTCATTCGCGCACCACGGATCTGCCGGGCACAGTTCGCCAGGCCGACATCCTGATCGCGGCTATCGGCAAGACAGAGATGGTCCGCGGCGACTGGATCAAGCCAGGGGCAGCCATCATTGATGTGGGCATCAATGCCGTGCCGGATGCGACCAAAAAAAGCGGGCAGCGCCTGGTCGGTGATGTTTGCTTCAATGAGGCTAAAGAAGTAGCAGGCTTCATTACACCGGTTCCGGGGGGAGTCGGCCCAATGACCATTGCCATGTTAATGAAGAACACCATGCACGCTGCTGAAATCCAGGATCCGTAGGCGTAGGAAGCAGGAGCATCGGGAAAGCAAAGAGCAGGCGTTTGCCTGCTCTTTTTATTGATCGTGATCGCCGCCAGAGTCCTTGCCGGTTTCAAACCCTTGCCTTGCTGAGGACAAGGCTGACCAGGCGGTCGGCAATCTGGATCATAACTTCATCTGGCACGCCGTCTGCCGCCTGGGATTGTATGCGCGTGTCGATCCCATCATTAACGTAATCGACTACCACGTAGCGACCGCCCGGAGTGAGAACGATCTCGGTGGAGAACCAATCCAGGCGGCAGACGCAGGCAATCCGTTCAGTAATGCGACGCAAAGGCTGCAATTCAAAGCGCGTTTCCTGCTCGGATGTCAATACTCCATAAACGTGCGTAACCGGATGCCACCAGCACGGGATACAGCGGCCGCCTACGTAAAAGATTCGGAACCAGGCCTCACGTCCAGAAATGAGGCGTGGCTCGACCTGCTCCTGCACGAGGTACTTCTGGTCTGGATATTCGAGCCGCGCGCACTGGACATCCTGCAGCGAGGAAGCGTTCATCTTCACACCCTCGCCGCCGCCGCCCACTGCCGGCTTCAGGACAAACCTGATGCCCAGTGGCGAGCGGTCCATAGCGGGTAGGACGGGCTCGGTAACGAACGGGGCCAGGATAATCGTATAGGGAGTCTGCAAGCCAGCTTGCATCAGTTCCAGATGCATGGTGGCTTTGTCCTCCGACCAATGCGAAAGCTCCGCCGGGTTAAGACGGTGGAGAGCATGCTCCAGTGCAAAGCGCCGAATAGGCTCGAAGCGTAGATCGTCGGCCGCCCGATCCAGAAAGCAGCCGAAGGTTGCTCTGCCTGTATAAAGTTCGTCCACGGCTTCCAACAAGTTGGCGGGTGTGATCTCCCAAATGGTCAACCCACGCGCGGCACAGGCTTCTTCAATATAGCGGACGAAGTCGTGGTCGTAAAGCCAATACCACGAGAGACAGAGATCGAAGGCCTGCATGCTGGCGATTATAGAGGCAGACCCGCACAGAGTCAAACGGTCGCTTCGTTTGGTATGAAGCCCGGACTGCCAGCCGCGCTTCAATCGCCTCCCAGGACGCCCGGACGGAAAGGGAGGCCGCAAGTCTCTTATCGGCAAGATCAAGCGGGAGCGACCATAGTCATACGCTCCCGCTTGACATTTGCACCGTATGGATGTCTCAAAGGTGGGATGTCGGTAAAGCTGCCTGCACCAACTGCGTGTCAGGCTGTTTGAAGCTCCATCTGGGTGACCATCGGCAATTGCTGTCCGACCCAGTCAGCCATCTGCTCTTCCTCCATCATGATGTCTTCGCAGGTGCCGGCAATGTCATCATGTCCGAGCTGGCGGGCCGCGGTGGCGAGCGCCTTATAGGATGCGATCTCGAAATGCTCGATGGCGAAGTTGGCCATTGTATTCTTGAGAGCCTTGTCCTGTGCAGCTGCGGTGGACATCCCCTGTATGGCGCCCATCACGTTAGCGACCGCTGATTTGGTATGTGATACGTCGCCGCCCAGCCGCTCGATGCAATCTTTGACCCTTGCTGCCTGGGTTTTCGTTAGCTCGCTATGCTGGCGAATCTTTGCCTGGGCATCCGGCATATCCTTCATCTGATCCACCTGTCGTTCCAGGCTCTCAACCAAGCCCTCTTCCATGGCGTAGGCATCTCTCAACCACGTGATCAGTGTTTCTTCCTGTTTGTTTTTCATATTTGCCTCCAACTATATAACATTAAGGATCCTTGTACATCTACCTTAAGCTGATCTAATAGAACAGCGAGATGGGCTTACGGGTCTGCAGACAGTCGCGGCACTCTGAAAACGAGCTTTCCTTCTCGGCTTAACGGTGAAGAGCCGGATGTGTTGTCCTCATCCTCGACCGTATTGTTTCATTAGCTCCTGCAGCTCAACGTGCGAGAGAGCCTTGACGGTCAGTCCGTCGCGGCCGGTCATCGTCTCGGCGGCGATCATAGCGTTTATGATGGCCTCTTCGGTGGCGTAGGCGGCGGCATATAAGACCGGATCGATGTCGCCATTCGTAAGGGCCTCGATGCTTACCACACCGGCCTTCTGGTGAGGATCGGCAGGCTTTGGGCTGGCTGCGCCAGAGTTGGCTGTAGAAAAGGCGAGGAAGATATCTCCGCTGCCGTTGCCGCCGAGAGAACCCGTGCGAGCCATGCCTAGCGTTGCGCGCTTTGCCAGCCTTTTCAGTTGGTGGGGTAGGAGCGGTGCATCCGTTGCGAGCACGACGATGAGGGAGCCACTCTCCTCATCAAAGGGATTCTTGCCATCACTGAAGGGCGCGCCGGAACTGACATGCTTCCCTACCGGCACGCCTCCAATGGTGAGCTGGAATCGCCGGCCGAAGTTTGCCTGCACCAGCGCGCCGACGTTCCAACTGCCAAGCCTGGCGGGCAGTTTACGCGATGATGTTCCCGTGCCGCCCTTGAATTCATAGGTAATCATACCGGTACCGCCACCCACGTTGCCCTCCTCGATGGCTCCGCCTTGCGCCGAGTCGAGAGCTTGCCAGACATGCTCGGGCTTCATGTGGAAGCCGTTCATGTCGTTCAGCCAGCCGTCGGCTGTTTCACCAACGACAGGGCACGACCAGCGCTGAAAGATCGCACCGTGCTTTACCTGCCAGTCAATGATCGTGTCGCGCACAAGGCCGACCGAGTGTGTATTGGTAATACCGATAGGTCCCTCCAGAAAGCCACCTTCGTCGATCCATGCCGAACCTGTCAGCTCGCCGTTACCGTTAAACGGAAACCAACCTGCGAAAACCGGATCATGATTGCTTTTGCCGCGCGGGTGAATAATCGTGAGACCCGTGCGAACGGATGAACCATCAATGAGGGTTGCATAACCCACTTCTACACCCGGGATGTCCGTGATCGAGTTGAGCGGGCCGGGCGTACCTTCGAATGGGATGCCCAGATCGCGGGCGCGTGGCTTGGACATAACCGTCCTCCTTTTTAGCTTGCATAGCTGTCGAATGGGTCTCTCTTGGGCGGATAGTATAATGACAATTCCGAATTCCTGGAGAAAGGGCTGCTTGAGCAGCCTTCTTCACCTCATGGAGGAAATCATTTCCCGGCAACAGCCCGTTACAACGGAAGAAAGTTTGCAAGGCAGGGCGAACGCCTTCGCGGCCTTAAGGCACCGCAACTTCCAACTCTATTTTGCAGGCCAGCTCGTCTCCAATGCGGGGACATGGATGCAGGTGATCGCGCAGGGCTGGCTGGTATATCAGATCGGTCATTCCGAATTGGCGTTGGGAGCAGTAGGTTTCGCATCCGCCATCCCGAGCCTGGTGGCGACGCCATGGGGCGGGGTGGTGGTCGACCGCGTGCCGAAGCGGACGCTGCTGATCCTGACCCAGACGGGCGCCATGCTTCTCGCTTTCGTGCTGGCAGCCCTCGTGTTCAGCGGGCTTGTGCAGCAATGGCACATCATCCTGCTTGCCGCGGGGCTGGGATTGGTCAATTCCTTCGATAGCCCGGCCCGACAAGCATTCGTGGTGGAGATGGTGGGGCGCGAAGATCTACCCAACGCGATCGCCTTGAATTCGCTGATGTTCAACAGTGCGCGTGTGGTGGGCCCGGCACTGGGAGGGTTGCTGCTGGCGGTCGTCGGCGCGGGATGGTGCTTTACCATCAACGGCATCTCGTTCCTTGCGGTGATCTGGAGCCTATGGGCGATGGAACTCCATCCCGAAGGAGCCAAGGTTACAGCGGAATCTCCGTGGAAGCAGTTCGTCTCGCGGGATCCAGCACGCGTCGGAGCGGGTGGAATTGGGCGGTTTGATCCTGATCTCGCTGATCTTCAGCATCTTTGCGATCTCTTATATCCCACTGCTGCCGGCGTTCGTGCAGGTGGTATTGAAGCAGGGCGCGGCCGCCTACGGCTGGGTGACAGCGGCCTTTGGGAGCGGAGCGGTGGTGGGCGCAGTGATCATCGCGAGGCGGCCGCGACCCGGCTGGCGCGGTAACTGGCTTTTCGTTGCAAATGTCCTCTTTCCGATCATGCTATCTTTCTTTGTGTTCAATACATCATTCCCGATCAGCCTTGTGCTGGAGGTGGGCATGGGGGCGGCGTTCATGATCGAGTACACGATGATCAACACGCTGCTCCAAACCCGGGTGGAGGATGCAATGCGCGGCCGCGTCCTGGCGCTCTATACGATCACCTTCCTCGGATTCGCTCCATTCGGCAACCTCGCTCTGGGGGCGCTTTCGGCGCGGATTGGGCTAAGTTATGCCATCACTTTGTTTGCTGCGATCAGCCTGGTGCTCTCGCAGATCGTCTTCCGGCGAGTGCCGCAGATGAGGGCATTGCCATAGGGAGGAAAATTTACCAGAGATGAACACAGATCAATACGAATGAAGATTTTCTTGCTTCTACAGGATGGTTCATCTGAATCGCTGTTTATCTGTGTTTATCCCTAGTTGAAGAAAAACACTGCGTTTACAGATTCTCGATCTGAACGGGCTCGATGGGGTCTGCGAGGGGGAAGCCGAAGATCTTTGAATAGAAGTAAAGTTCAGCCTCCAGAGAGCGCTTGATATTCTCCGACTTGCGGAAGCCATGCTGCTCTCCCTTGAACAAAAGATAAGCTACGGGGACCTCCCTGGCGCGCACGGCCTCGAACATCATCTGGGACTGGCTGGGCGGGACGATCTTGTCCTCGTCGCCCTGAAAGAGGATCAACGGGGCGGAGATGTTCTGGATGGAGTTGATGGGGGAGCGCTGGATGTAGAGGTCTTTGCGCTCGGGGTAGGGGCCGATCATCGAGTAGAGGTAGCGCGATTCAAACTTGTGAGTGTCTTTTACGAAGACTTCCAGCTCGCTCAGGCCGAAATGGCTGGCGCCGGCTTTGAACACGTCCGGGCGGAAGGTGAGGCAGGCGAGAGTGGTATAGCCGCCGGCGCTGCCGCCGCGAATGGCGAGGCGGTTCCGGTCGGCGAGGCCCTGCTCCACAAGATAGAGAGCGCCATTGCAGCAATCGGCGACATCGACAACGCCCCAGTTGCCATTGAGGCGCTGGCGGTAGTCGCGGCCGTAACCGGTTGAGCCGCCGTAGTTAACATCCAGGACGGCGATGCCCCGGCTGGTCCAGTATTGGATCGCGTAGCGCAGTACGGTATTGGTCGCGCTGGTGGGTCCGCCGTGGCTGATGACCATGAGCGGAGGGCGTTCGCCCTCGGGGGCTACGAAGTCCTTATTGGCGGGGGTGTAATAGATGCCGTGTGACTCGGCGCCTCCGTCGGTGGGATAAGTGATCGAGCGGGGGATCGAGAAGTAGCCGGTGTCGACGGTGACATCGAAAGCCTGCTTGAGCGCTTCCTGGCTGCCCGTTTCGAGGTCCATGCGGACAACCGTCAGCGGCTGAGTGGGGGAGCCGGCGGTGAAGACCGCGAAGCCTTTTCCAACGCGAATATCCGAGATATCCGTATAGCTGGTTTCGATGGGGGTCAGCTTCTTCGCGGCTGTGTCGAGCCAGGCGAGATGCCAGGTGCCATCCTGGGTGTAGCAACACAGGATTCGAGTCGGGGAGGCAAAGCCGTAGGTGGACATGCCGAAGACCCACTGAGGCAAGCCGAACTCGGCCTGCATGGGATAGAGGGCCTCAAGCATGGCGCCGTCCCAGCGGTAGAGATTCCACCAGCCGCTCGACTCCACGACGAAATGGAGAACGCCATCGGGCGACCATTCGGGCTGGAAGACGGAGTCGGTGGGGCCGCCCGTGACGCGCTGACCGTTCTCCAGAGAGCCGTCAGGCTTGACGTCGGCGACCCAAAGCTCGCAGCCGTCCCACGGCATGTTGGGATGATTCCAGGTTAGAAAGGCGAGGCGTGATCCATCGGGGCTGAGGCGGGCGGAGGAGTAGAAGTTGTTGCCCTCGGCGAGGATACGCCCATTATCATGGCCGTTGAGATCGACACTGACGATGGTGTTGACGGCCTCCGTGCCGCCGGTGTGGTCCTCACGGATGCAGATGATGCGGTCCCGCCTGCGATCCACGACGAGATCGGCGTAGCGATAGCCGTCGCCGGGAGTCAACAGCTCGGGCTGGGCGCCGAGGCGCTGGCGGTAGAGGTGTTGATCGCGATAGTTGGCAAAGTAGATGATGCCGTCCACAACAGTGAACACGCCGCCGCCGTACTCATGGACGGTGGTGCGCGCATAGAAGTCGGGAGGGGTGCATTCGGTGATGGCGCCATCGGGGGTGCGGCGCATGATGGTATAGCGACCGCCCTCCTTCGGACGACCTTCGAGCCAATAGATGTCTTCGCCATCGATGGCAACTTCCAGCAAGGAGATCGCCTTGGCGGTGATGAGGTCGGCGGTGATGGGGGATTTCCAGGTGCCGTAGGGTGCTTGTGTGGTCATGTGGGTTCCTCGGTTGTCATCAGAGTTTGACTTGCCTGGCGGAGAGGTTCTTTCATTGTGAGTCGAGATTTACCACAGATAAATGCAGATACATGCGGATGAACGCGGATAAGATATTTTCTGAGCGGGAGCTTACCTGGATCGGTATCGAAATATGGCTGTTCATCTGGGTTTATCTGTGGTCAGGGATCAATTGGGCGAAAATCGCTGAATGCAGCGGCAGACGTTAAGGAGTGGGTGAGCGGCCAGGGGATGTCGGTGGGGCCGGAAAAGCCGTGCTTCTCCTGGACGAAGATGCGGCCATGGGAAGGGAGAGTGCAGCCGGGCTGGTCAACGAAGGTAACGGAGAGGTCGTTGGTGGGCAGAGGCTCGAAGAGGAGAGTGCCGCTCTCGCAGCGCCAGACTTCGACGACGTAATGCTGCATGAACGCATCCTCCTCATCGCCGGCGCGCAGCGGGATGTCGAGCCAGTGGACAGTGACCTGATCCTTCTTTCTGACGACACTTAGGACGGTGGTCGGCGGATAGTAGGGCGAGACCGGCAACTTTGCCACACCGGGATAAACGATGGGAAGGGTCTGCCAGTTTCCGTGGACGTCGAGAAAGTCGGTCTTGACCCAGCACGGGTTCCGGCCCTGGACGTAGACCCAGCGCCAGTTATCGCCGTCGGTGCGGCCGGACAGGACGATGTTAGCACCTTTACGCAGGCCGTATAAGAACAGGTAGTTGGGGCCGGGACCATAGCGGCAGCTGAGCAGATCAGCCGTGACCGTGGCCTTGAGGCTCTCAACGGTGGGAACGGGAGACGGGGTTTGAGAGGGGAGCGGGGTGGAGGATGGAGTCAGAGCCGGCTGCGGGGAAGGCGTTAGGGAAGGGACAGGAGTACGCGAGGCGGGTATGGGCGTGGAAAATGGGACGGCGATAGGGGAGCAAGCTGCGCCGAGCATCAGAGAGATGAGCAGTGGGATGAGAGAGCGGCGGGAGGGATTAGGGCTCATGGGAGCGGGGTCATTGTATCGCGAGGAGCGGTGCGACATCGGCGAGTCGTCTCGCCGATGTGCGCAACCCTTGAAAATCCAAGGGCCTTTGCGGCATTCCCGCGGTGCGGGATCTCCGCTTCGCTCCGACAAGATCGGGGACAACGTCTTCGAGATGCGGCGTCAGCGAGTCGTCTCGCCGATGTGCGCAATGGCGGCTTGGGGCCGCCTTGCGCGACATTGCGCGAAAAAGAATTCGAATGAGGTTCGAATAGTACTTGCGGATAGCCTTGTGAGGGTGATGTGCTGCTCTCAGGGAGTGGAAAATGGATGCTAAGGCTGGGGATGGAGAAGCGGTTATGCGATGTGTGAGGAGTCAGCGCGGGAGAATGCGCAAAAATTGATGGAATGGATGCATGGTTTGAAGGATCGCAAGTGAGGACGGTGGAGCGTGGGTTGCGCGCGGGCATGTAAGCGCGATCCGGCGCGGTCTCGCTTGTGTCGAGGCAATCGGCCCCAGCGTTGGTCAAGCCACAAAAAGAGGCGCGGGGAATGATGGGAACTCGGGGAGGTTGAGAGGAAGGGGTGAGCGAGCGCAGGCAGGTAGACGGGAGCGCGAGGCTTTGGCATTCCGAGACTGGAGATGCTGCAAGGAAACATGGGGCATGGAACTATGATAAAGAACATACGTGCTAAAGTCAAGCAGCGAGTTTGTACGCCCTTGTACGCCCTTGTATTAGTACTACAATGTTTGGGGAAAAGCCGGGAATCGGGAGTGGGGAATCGGGAATGGGAAAATAGAGAATGGAGGATGGATCATAGTTAATGGAGAATAGAGGCGGGGCAGAGCCGTGGATTCGGAATGGCAATGCTGGCGGAATGCTTACAAATACGAAACGGCATGATAAAGGTGACTTTAGCCACTTCGGCTTTTGATCTAATTGCAGAATAATACGATTGGTAAGGTTCTCCTTTCCGTGGGGCAATCTGGATACTCGAGAGCAACTCAAATGCAATACGATGAAGAACTGGTGGGTTATAGGAACCATTTCTCTGCGAATAGCGTTCCAGCCAAAGAAATGAAATTTCGCTTCAATTCCCTCCGGGTGTAAGTTGCTGGTGTTTAAAAGACTACTCTTGAGCGCGGGAGATATGAGATGGCGATGAAGTCTGCGGCACGACGATATATCTGGGTAACCATCCCCTAAAATAGGACCATTCATAAGTGGAAAACTCGTGGCACAATCAGCCCAGGAGAGATCCACATGAAGAAATCCAAATTCAGTGAGAGCCAGATCGTGACCATTCTGAAAGAAGCAGAAGCGGGCGTTTCCTTGGAGGAGCTCAGCCGGCAGCATGGCTTCAGCAAGACCACCTTCTACAAATGGAAGGCCAGGTACAGTGGCATGGATGTGAGCACCCTCAAACGCCTGCGGGAATTGGAAGACGAGAACCGCCGGCTCAAGCAGATGTATGCCGAGTTGAGTCTGGATCATAAAGTGCTCAGGGATATTGTCGAAAAAAAGTTATAGAGCCTGGGCAGCGACGAGCGCTGGCAGAGCAGGCCATCGCCCAGCAGGGCGTGAGCGAACGGCGGGCCTGCCGGGTTCTGGCATTGAGCCGCAGTGTCTATCGCTACCAGGCGAAGAAGACCGATGAGCCGCAGATCGAGCAGGCTCTACGCCTGCTGGCCGAGCAGCATCGCCGCTGGGGTTATGGCAAAATGATCCACTATCTGAAGCACCAGGGCTATGCGTGGAACCACAAACGCATCCATCGCATCTATTGTGAATTAGCCCTGAACTTGCGCCGCAAGCCTAAGAAACGGCTGCCAGCCCGCACTGCCCTGGTGCTGGCCCAACCGACCCAGGCGAATGAGAGCTGGTCGCTGGATTTCATGAGCGACAGTCTGGCGAGCGGGAGAGCCTTTCGCACCTTGAATATCTTGGATGACTACAACCGGGAAGCCCTGTGGATCGAAGTGGATACCTCCTTGCCGGCCGAGCGCGTGATCCGGGTTTTGGAGCTGCTCTTGCAGTGGAGAGGCGTGCCCCGGCAGATCCGCATGGATAATGGTCCCGAACTCATCTCACAGCGCTTGGAAAGCTGGGCCCAGGACCATGGCATTGAACTGGCTCATATCCAGCCCGGAAGGCCTGCGCAGAATGCGTATATTGAGCGTTTCAACCGCACGTTTCGGGAAGACATCCTAGATGCCTATCTGTTCCATTCCCTGGAGGAGGTGCGAGAGATCATCGAACCTTGGATCGATGAATACAATGCCATTCGTCCGCACGAGGCCTTGCGAGGCCTGACGCCCCATCAATTCGCCATAGCGAAGGCCTGAGATTTTCCACTTTTGTGTGGTACTAAAAATGGGATGTTGACATCTGGATCGTTCTTGTCGCTTTCCTGGTGGCTTGTGGAACCTTGCCATCGGAGCAGGCAGGCAACGCAGCGGCAACCAGCGTCCCTTCGGTTCAAACTGCGGCTTCACTGCCAACAGACACGCCGCGTGTCGCTACTCCTACTCCATCGTCGTCATCTCTGTTGGATGGGCTCCGTATTGCCTATGTAACAGATAGCAATTTGTATCTTCAAGATGAAAGCAATCCTCCAGTTCAATTGACCAACAGCGGAGAAAATTCGTCGCCGCTTATCTCAGAGGATGGAGCGAAAATTGTTTTCTTCCATGGGGAAAAACCTGTAAGCCTGTATTCGATTAATGCAGAGGGGGGAAAGGAACAGGTGCTTATGGCACATGGTCTGCTGGTTTCGATCAGTCCTAAATACGATAAATCGGCAGCACCCTGCGATAGAACGTTCGTGCCGCATACGCACCTCTTGCTGTTTGGTACATGCTCCTATCCAGATATCCACACAATTCGCCCTAATGGCGATTTATTCATCACAGATACGGACACCGGTCGAACCAGAAACCTCTTTCTGCCGGAGCAAGCTGGCAACACTTATGTCTCCCCTGATGGCCGCATGATCGCAAGAAACGTGGGAAACCATATAGACATTCTTGGAATCGATGGACAACCGATCCGCCTTAACCTGGTCACTTACACGGAGAGCCAGCCAATGCAGCTCTCCCCTATGGTTTACTGGACATCAGATCTCGCGAGAGCTGATCATGCTTCTCCCCATTAGTGCTTTCTACGATACATCCAGACCGCCTATCTATGATGTCTGGCGATATTTTACAGATACTGGCATGGGGATTCGAGTTCCAATCAGCCCTCCTGCCACGGGAGACGATCGAGCCAGGGTCTCTCCCGATGGGAATTGGATTACATATAACAACCACGAACAAGGAGGGTTCTATATCGGGGACCTCCACGAGGGCCGCACGCGGTTATACGAGCCAATCCCTGGCGCGTACGAGTATTCTGACTGGAGTCCGGACAGCACCCATTTTATTTATGAAGGACCTTTGGCAGTACGAGAACTAATGTTGGGTTCCCTAAACGGTCCAGCCGTTCTCATTGGTAAGGGTCAATTCATGGGTTGGGTCGATAACAGGCGCTTTCTCTATTACTATAACCGCGACAACACTATTTCAGTCGGGAGCATTGCCGGGGAAATGAGGCAAATCTTGTCCAAGGTCGACGACGCCTATGCATACGGATATGGGTTTGCGTTCATTCTGATGAACCGCTGATTGTGTTGGGTGATCTTTATGCAGCTTATATCTAATAGCATCTTGAAATTTAGGCAGCCGAAGAGCCGCCAACGCGACTATTTTTTGAGCGCCGGAGATATGAGATGGCGGTGAAGTCTGCGGCACGACGATATATCTGGATCGTCCTTGTCGCGTTCCTCGCGGCTTGTGGAACCATTCGCCTCGAGCCAATAGGCAAGCAGATGGCAACCAGCAGGCCGATTGTCAGGCCTGTTGTTAAGACGCCTGCCACGGTGCCAACTTTGATTGCTTTGCAAACTCCCACGCCCATTGGCCCGACCCGCTTGCCCACCCTCATGCCTATTGACCCGAGCGCCTCGCCAACCCTGACGCCCATCGGCCCGACCGCTTTGCCAACCCGGACTCCCCTGCCTAAGAATCTTCCAAAATTCCCTTTGGATGGATACGTTATGCTTTTCGTCAGGGACGGCGAGCTGTATTTTCAAGACGGTAATGATTTACCAATCCGATTGACCTATGTTGGCGGCAAAGGCTATGAGCCCATACTTTCGGATGACAATCGAAAGCTTGTTTTTCTCGCGGTGATGGCAATGAGTATGCGATCAATACGGATGGAACTCAAGAACAAACAATAATCACCCAGACAACTAATAACTGGATGGCGCCCTTTGAGCCTGGAATTAATAAGGGTATTTTGGGTTTTGTCCCCGGCACGCATCAACTGCTTTTCGAGACTTTCCTATGCCAATCGCAGGAATTTGAATCCCCTTGTTCAACAACTATTTCGCTTGCAGACACAGGTACAGGCGAAATCCGAAACCTGGCGGACCCGGGTCTGGCTCTTCAACGAAATAGTATCCCCAGAAATGTGGTGGCATCGCCGAATGGAAAAATGGTTGCGCTTGGGACCATGGATGGAGTGGAGATACTGGCCCTGGATGGCAGCGTGGTCCGGCACAATGTCTTGCCTTATGAGCCCAACACACCCACAATACTTTTTCCATCGCTGTTCTGGCTTCCGGATTCAAGCGGGCTGATCGTGGCGCTACCCAACACTACTTATCATAGCTTGGCTGATGGCGACCTTTCTGCCCACACCGTGTGGCACTATACGATTGGCAACAATCAGACCGTAGAGATACCGCTTGATCCAACAGCGATGCTATATACTTTTCAGGTTTCCCCGGACGGGCATTGGATTGTTTATGGCGGTCTTGCCAACAATAATTCAGTGTACCTTGGGAATCTTGAAGATGGACACGTCCAAGCCTTTGGCTATGCTCAACAGTCCTCCTTCTCATGGAGCCCCGGCAGCAAGTATTTCATTTATACAGATCTTCGAAGCACCCTAGGCACGATTGACGACCCGCCTAATCCCACACTTGCTTGCTATTTGATGCAATGGATTGACGCCAATCACTTCACTTGTTTTACCGCCGAAGAGAAGGCTTCCAGGGTTCGTGTGGCGAAAATTGAGATTGGGGAGTCAAAATGTATGATCTTGGGATGGACAGGGATATTGAAGCCTCTGTTTTTATTAAGCCAAAGTAAGAATCCGTGAGTTGGATCACAATCAGGAAGTATCTATTCAACATTGATTCGGGATTTGCCACTGTACGGATTTTCAAGCGCGGGCCGTGTTCCGATCCACGCCGAACAGATGTTTTTGCTCGTAGGGAGATTGGTAATGACCGCAAAGTTGGTACCCGATCGATATTTCTGGATCTTTCTTATTGCTTTCCTGGTTGCTTGTGGAACCGTGCCACCGGAGCAGGCAGGCAACGCAGCGGCAACCAGCACGCCATCTGCCACATTGGCCTTGGAACCAACAAATACACCATTCTTTCCAAGCCCGACACCATTGCCGACGGCTACTCCGTATGACCCCATCCCGACGACTGCGTTGCGAGCAGCATCCCCTTTGCCAATGACACTTCCCAAATTTCCGCTGGCCGGGTATGCAATGCTCTTCAGCAAGGACGGCTATCTGTATTATCAAGATGGAAATGGTTCGCCAGTCAAATTAACCCACATTGAGGAGGTAAATCACCACCCTTACTTTCCCAGACTTTCCGACGATAACCAAGAGGTCGTTTTTGCCGGGGAAGATGGGAGCAATATCTATTCAATAAAAACGGATGGGACCCAGGAACATATCATCATTCCAAGCAACTGGTTGACTTCATTTGAGGCGGGAACGAAGCTGGGCGCAGTGAGTTTTATCCCCAACACGCACCAACTATTATTTGAGACTGTTCTGTGTAAGGCGCAGGAACCTCGTTTCCCTTGCCCAACAAGTGCCTTTCTTGCAGACATAGATACAGGCGAAATCAAGAAACTAGCAGACTTGGGCACGGTCCTCTTCAACATTGATATTGGTAGTGACCTAAGAAACGTTAAGGTTTCACCTGATGGAAAGATGCTGGCGATCGGAACACTGGATGGGGTGGATATATTTGCTCAAAATGGCAAGCTTATTCGAGACAATATTCTACCGTACACGCCCAGTACATCCACTCTACTTTTTCCGTCGCTGTTCTGGCTTCCGGACTCGAGTGGATTAATCGATAGCGCTCCCCGATACAACTTATTCTACGCAAGCATGCGACAACCTTCCGGCCCATACCATTTGGAGGTACACAATTGCCAGCAATGTTACTAGCCAAATACCCCTTGAGCCGCCGCCTATGATGCACACTTTTGAAGCCTCTCCAGACGGGAATTGGATTGCTTATGGCGGTTACTGTCAATCGTCGCTGTATTTTGGAGATCTTGTACACGGACATGTACAAGTCTTTGGCCAGGATGACAGCCAGCCGAATTTTTCCTGGAGTCCGGACAGCAATCATCTGATAATTGGCAGATCGATTGTTGTAACATCATTTGAGAAGTCGCCTATGATCATCGCAGGAGATGGTTATCAATGGATCGATGCCAATCAATTTATTTCCCGGCAGGAAAGATTCCTTATAGGAGAAATCAGGGGAGATGAAATCTTCTATCATGACTTGGGACTTTCATTCTGGGGCTATGTGACGATTAAGCCAAAGTGACAAGTCTTCTGGACTTTTTCACTCATAGCCATCTAAATCGGCTAATATGCGTCGAGGAGAGCGAGACAGGGGAACGTTCCATCCAGCAGGCCGAATGGGTGATCCAAGGGGTGTCTCCGGTCAACGCTTTGCCGGGTCGGCCATCCTCGCCCTGGAATGAGCAGGATCCCCCCGCTGAAGCGGGGCCTCCGCTTCGATCCGACTTCGCTACGACTTCGCTCCGACAATGACAATGACTGTTTTTGAGATAGCTTGTAGTCATCAGCGAGTCGATTGGCCGCTGATAAGCAGTTTGGATATCCAGGGGGATCATTCCGGTGATGCATAATCCGTCATCCGGATAAAGCAAATCCCGTTTCTTAAAACGAATATGACTTTTTGGTGACTTTAGTCAATTTGAATCGACTTGTCAAAATTGTATACTAACGAATATGTAAGAACCTATTGTTCTTAGTGGTACCTGCGTCCAGGCGGTGTTTCGATACGTGGGCAATGCGGGGAAGGATGGATGCGATGAAACAAAGTCCAATTAGACACAATTTGTCGAAAGGCTTTACGCTGCTATTCATTGCAGCTCTGCTGGCGCTGCCATTCGGCATCATGCCTGTGCATGCGGCTGCTGTGATGAGCAATGCGCCGGTGGTAGATCAGGCATTTACGACGCCGGCCAATGCGAGCACGCCGATCAACGGGTGCTGCCGATATGTAGGGCAGACGTTCACTGCCGGACTGACCGGAGACCTGTCAGCGGTGAGCCTGGACGTGCTGTCGACGGGGCCGTTCGCGCTGCATATCGCCATCCACGGTGTGACGAACGGGCTGCCCAATTCGACGATCCTGGGCGAGCGGACATTATGGCCAACGGAGCAAACCCCGATCGTGTCTGCGCCGCTATCAATGGTGATCGAGTTCTTTGATCCGATCTACGTGCGGGCGGGGCACCAGTACGCAATTGTGGTCGATTACGATGGCTCCGGTTCGCCGGGACAATCCCAGGGCGACTGGTCGGGCGCGACGGGGAACGCATATGCGGCCGGTGCGGCTTATGAAACCAATGACGAAACTTTCGTTGCGTGGGATCCCGCCACGAGTGCGGACATGGACCTGCACTTCAAGACTTACGTTATCACCGGTGTGCCGGTATCTGATCTGTCGATCCGAGTGGTGTCGGCACCGCACACGGCGAGGAGCTTGCGAAGTATTCAAAGTGATCTATCGGGTGCGCAATCTCGGGCCGAACAGGGCCGAGAAGGTAGTGGTGGGGGTGGGCGGGACCGACCAATTCGATGTCATCAGAGTGAACGGGGTAACCGGCTCGCTTTCGAAACCGCGCAGGCTGGCTGCGGGGCAAAGCATGCTGGTCACGGCGACATACAAGGTGACGGCCTTTGTGCTTGGGGAGTCGCGAGATGGTCGAATCGGAGCAACGGTGTCCTCGGATGGGTATCCGAATATCGCGATCGATCCCAATCTCAATAACAATGTGAAAGAGACGAGAATCTGGCTGGTCGGGAGGCAGAGGATGACTTGTGGGAAGTGAGGGGGAGGGAGAGATCGGGAAGGGGGAGTCGGGAATTGAGAATCGGGATTCGGAAATAGGGAGTTGGTATTGGTGGCGCGGCGAGAGGGAGCGACTAACCCCAGATGGAGCGACTAAAGTCGCTACTACAGCGGGAGCGGGTCATTCAAGTCGTTACTACAGCATTGATCGGAGGAACGGGCAAGACAAGCATTTATATGGGGGTTAGCGATGAGCTGCAAATTGATTTGTTGAGCCTCTAATTATGGCTCGAGGCGCTGGCGTTGCGTGAATCGTTCCGGGACTATTCGTAGTCGAACCTGCATGCAGATCGCCGGCCTACATCAAGCACGAGAGGGCACTATGAAAACCAAATCAATTGCAGCGATCCTGTTCGTAATATTTTTTCTGATAGGTACGGTTCCGGCTGCGTGGGCGGCATCGTCCACGGTCACGACGATCAGTGCGAGCGCCGATACATATGTAGATAGCGCCAAGCCGACGGGGAACTTCGGGGGCATTGCAACGATGTGGATCCGCGGCGGCACTCCTACGCGGCGAGGCCTTTTGCGCTTCGACCTTTCCGCTATCCCCGCCAACGCGCAAATAAGCTCTGCGATATTGAACCTGGCTGTATCCAGCGATGGATCTGCGGTCGCGGGGACTGTCAACGCAGTGAGCGGAACATGGGCTGAAAATACGGTGACTTACTCCACGGCTCCTCAAGCGGGCGGATCGGTCGCCGCACTACGCAACCCGGCTTCAGCCAATTCGACCGTGACCGCAAACCTGACGGGGGCCGTCGCCGGAAAAGCGGTGGTCAACTTCTATATCGTTTCGTCGAACAGCGATGGCGTCGTGTATTACACCCACGAAAAGAGCGCCAGCCTGGCGCCGCGGCTCGTCGTTACATGGTCGACCGGCTCCGGGCCGACGAGCACGCCGACCGTGAAGGTCACGTCTACGCCAAGCCGGACTGCAACTCCAACAACTCCGAGCGTGACCGGCACGCTGCCGCTCACCAGGACGGCCACCCCGACTCGAACATCCACTCCGGTTGGAGACTCTTTGGCCTTGCCGGTGCGACTGGCATTCTATTATCCGTGGTTCCCGGAACGATGGACGCAAGGCGGTATCTACCCGTTTACGAACTACAACCCGAGCCTGGGAATCTATGATTCGTCGAGCCTGACCGTCATCCAAAAGCACATCGCAGACATGCAATATGCGGGCATCCAGGGAGGCATTGCCTCGTGGGGAGGGCAGGGGAGCGCAACGGATGCGAGGATCGCGACGCTGCTGAGCGCGGCTGCCGGCGGTCGATTCAAATGGACGTTGTATTATGAGGCCGAAGGCTCGAGCAACCCGACGACCGCATCGATCACAGCCGACCTCGCTTATATTTACAGTAGGTATTCCCAGAACCCGAACTATCTGCGGATCGGCGGGAAGCCGATGCTGTTCGTCTATGCGGATGCAAGCGACGGCTGCGGCATGGTCGATCGGTGGAAAGCCGCCAACACGTCCGGCTTTTACCTGGTGCTGAAGGTATTTGCCGGATACGGTGCATGCGCCAATCAGCCGAATAACTGGCATCAATATGGGCCTGCGTCAAATTATGATGTGCAGGGATCGCATGCCATTAGCATCTCGCCGGGGTATTGGAGGAAGGGCCAAACTGCTTTTCTGGTGCGTGACCTTGCCCGATGGAACCGGGACGTTGCCAACATGGTGAAGGCCGGGCCTGACCTTCAGCTCATCACCACCTGGAACCACTGGGGGGATGGAACATTCGTGGAGTCTTCGGTGGAGCTGGGCCGCGGTTACCTGGATGCTTTGCATAACAACGGACAGATTGCCTCCGACGCCCACTAACACTCCGCCTATTGGAACCGATCCGAGCATCATGGCGGCGGGCGATATCATCTGTGATTCGCTGATCACCACTTCGATCGCATGCCAGCAGATGGCGGTATCACAACTGCTGGTCGATCAGCATCCGAAGGCAGCGCTGGTGCTGGGCGACCTGTGCCATACGCCCTCTGTCGATTGCTTTAACAATTACTATAATCCGGCCTGGGGGCGGGTGTTCTCGATATCGCACCCTGTACCGGGCAACCACGATTACCTCGTGCCGGAAGGCCTTTACTACTATGATTATTGGAACGGGATCGGGAACCTGACTGGGCGGGCGGGGGACCGAACAGAGGGCTACTATAGCTTTGAGGTCGGGACGTGGCACCTGATCGCGCTTAATTCGAATTGCGGCGACGCCGGCGGGTGCAATGCCGGAAGTGCGCAATACACGTGGCTGCAACAGGATCTCAAGGACCACCCGAATAGCTGCACACTGGCTTATTATCACATCCCCGTGTTCTCGTCGGGCGGGCGAGCCGAAGAGAACATGAGGCAGGTCTACACGCTGCTCTACAACAATAATGTCGACGTGGTGCTGGATGGGCATGACCATATCTACGAACGCTTTGCACCGCAGGATCCGAACGGGCTGGCGGACCCTGTGCGAGGTATCCGTGAATTCATCGTCGGCACGGGCGGCGCGAACCATACGGTGCTGGCCACAGTGCAACCTAATAGCGAGGTCAGAAACGCGGATACGTTTGGCGCTTTGAAGCTGACACTGCACGCGGGCCGATACGATTGGCAGTTCGTACCGATCGCGGGGAAGAGCTTTACGGATTCGGGATCAGGGCTTTGTCACTGATGGCTGGCGCGCGGCGCGGGTGATGACATGGACAGCCGAAAGGCTGTCCATTCTTGTTTCACTGGTATGATGGCGCAGATGAAGAGACACCAGCGATGGCAAACGGGGCGGGGAAAGTTCAAAAGGCTGGGCTCCAGAACTATGAACCGTGGATCATAAATGTGGGCCTTGACCGGCAATTGCGGCCTGGAGCTGCAAAACCAGTACACAAACAGGGGCAAAAGTCCTAAGCTTTCATTTTTGGCATGTTCCCTTTTGGCGGTCTATGCGCAATTTGCGGTTGAAATCAAGCGCCTTTTGGCCTATAATTGCAGACAAGCAGGAGTGTACAACGTCTGCGTCAGACCCTACCCGATAGCGGGACACAGCCCAGGGCCTGACGTTGTGTGACGTCATGTACCCGCTCACGTTTAATAATCTGAATTGCTACAATGAATTCCGCTGAGATCGTTCCTCACGTAGACGCGGTGCCGGAGGATAGCCGATTGGCGCGCCGGGCTAAAGCCGGCGACGCTGATGCGTTCATCCACTTATTCGACGCGTACAGCGACGATATTTATCGTTACATCTATTTTCGCGTGATGAACGATGTGGCCGCGGAAGCGATCACGTCGCATGTCTTCCGGTATGCATGGGAACATCTGGACAGTTATCCGAAGGGTTCCTCCTTCGTGACCTGGATCTATAAGATCGTAAGAAATCAAGTCATCGTTTATTACAACACCAATATACGGAACCGTTCGTTCCATGTAGGATTCCTTTCGGTGGCAGCCGATTACGGGCTCCATACGGAACCCCATGATTGGGCAAGCGAGGAAGCCTGGCGGAATCACCTGCGGCTCCTAGCTACATACAGACAACAACGTCTATTGCAGACAACCAATTCGCTGATCATGCGGCGATATTTGGATTACTTGAATCCCGGGCGCGAGGTGAAACCCTCGCCGACGTTCAATGCCTACACCCGTACGTGGCTGACGCGCTACCTGCAATTCCATGAGCGCAAGCCGAAGCAATCGCCGGTGGTCCAGCGCGCGTCGCTGGCGTATGCGGCGGTGACGCGATTCGTACAAGTTGACGTGCGGCGCGCGAGCATACCCGCGCTGATCCAGAGCGTAACATCGGCTTACACTACGCTGGTGCGGTCCGTGCAGCTCCAGGCAAGCCGTTTCAAGACCTCGCCGCTGACACAGCGGATGGCATTCACGTACGCCATGCTGGTTGCGGCGACTTTGTTTGCAACGGGGACAGCCGGGGCACAGGGCGCAATGCCGGGCGACGCGTTGTATACCTGGAAGCGCGGTAGTGAGCAGGCCTGGTTAGCAGTATCGCCGGACCCGGTGGGAACGGAAATCATCCTTGCCGACCGCCGGCTCGGTGAGTGGATCGCGGTCAAGAAAGACCCGGCGCGCAGCGCAACCGCGCTGGACGACTATTTCCATGCCATCAATGACTTGAACAGCGTGAGCGATGCGGCCAGCAACCCGCAGGCCCGCGCACGCATAGCGCCCGTGCTCGCGTCGCACAAAGAGCAACTGAGCAGCTCCGGTTTAGCCAGCCTGCAAGTGGATAACTTCCTGGCGTCGGCGGCGAACCCGACCCCCACTGCGGCGCCTACGGAAGTGGCGCTGGGCGTCGTGCTGCCGACGGCAACCGCGAGCCCGACGAGGGCCGCGCCAACTCCGACCGCAGCGCCGACCCAGGTGCAGCCGACCGCGACGGCAGTCCCAACGCAAATCTTGCCGACCGCGAGTGCGACAGCAGTTCCGACCGAAGTACCGCCGACAGCGACGGCGACCGCTAGCCCGACGGAAGTGCCGCCGACACCGACGGATACCGCGACCGAGGTACCTCCGACAGAGACCGATACCCCAACGGAAGTGCCGCCTACACCGACGGATACTCCGACGAGAGTGCCACCTACACCGACGGATACTCCGACGAGAGTGCCGCCTACACCGACTGACACGCCGACCGACATTCCGACGGATATTCCGACCGACGTTCCTACGGCAGTCGTGCCGCTGCTCAACGACAGCACGCCGTTTGCCCTGCTAGAGGTGACGCCCACCGCTACGCCCGCAATAGTGCTGCTGGATCAGAATCCCTAGGACCGCATCAGGTCTGACCTAAAACATAAACAAAAAAAGCTGCCGGCTTATGATAAGCCGGCAGCTTTTTGTTTCATTTCGATGGTATTGAGAGGATCTGATCAGGAAGACCTCAGCCTCGCGAAGAGAATCCATAAGAGGCGGATGATCGCCCAGGCGAGGATGAAGTAGAAGAGGATGGCGATCAGGTCGAAGAACTCGATCTGGACGCCGCCGAAAGAGGGCGTAGGAGTGAGGCCGACGAAGATCGCCAGGAATGGTGCGGTGAGGAAATAAACCAGCGCAGCGAACGGAGCATCTGGATTGGAGCCTAACAGTTTGAGCAGAAAGCGCAGACCAATGAGCCCATTGACGACTATCGCGGCCCACTGGATGAGGGCGCAGACGCGGCGGAGTGTGCTCTGGCTCGTTCCGAAGGCTCCCACCTCCGGCAAATCAGGACGAGGCAGGACTACTCTTGCGGGTTCCGTCGGAGTGTATAAAGGATCGCGCGGATCGTTTACGGCCATACGAACCTCCTTGTCACTCAAAGAAAATCCAACGCAGGGTGATGGGTTATCGTCCATCGCCCCATGGTGGATTTAACGATTGGCAGGAGGGCTCGTTATGGTAGTGCGGCGCGGAGGAAGTGCCAAGAGAGCAGCGTATTAGTGCGGAGGATATAGCTCTCTAACGCTTGGCATGAGAATAGTCTAGAGAAAAAACAATACCTATAGAAAAAAGGACCACACGCCTCAGCGGTCCGGTGAGAGGGATGCGGCGAGGCGAGGGGACAGGCGGTCGCCGTACATGAACATGAGCAGGACGGCGAGGTTAAGAAGCAGGTCAATGAAGATCATGCTCATCATGGCAAGCGGGCCCCATGAGGTAAAGGCATGACCGATCAACCAGGGAAGGAGCATTCCGCCGGCCCCAGAGCCGACGAGAAACCATCCGGTGACCGTGCCGCTCACGCGCAGCTTCTGGCCCGCCAGCATAAGCATCGTCGGAAAAACGGAGGCCATGCACAGGCCCAGGCAGATGGTGCCCAGCCAGAGCAACGCTGCGGAGGCGCTTCCGAGATAGATCAGAGCCATGCAAAGCAGGCTGCCGACGATATCAAATATGAGAATGGTGCTGGAGCGAGCCCGGGTGGAGATCCAAACGCCGAGGAGGCGCCCAACGGTGAAGAGTCCCCAGTAGGCCGATGTGAGGTAAGCAGCGGTAATGGTATCCGCAAGGCGAAGGGTAATGGCATAGGTGTAAATCCAATTGCCGAACCCGACTTCGGCGCCCACGTATAGGAAGAAGGCCAGCACCATGAGGAGCACGGGCAGGAAAGGCACAGGCGCATCATCATGGCTTCTGTGTATCATGGGAGGAGGCCGGCTCAGGGAGGAACCAGAGCCAAGCGGCAAGCGGAACGCAGAGGATCGCCATTATCCAAAATACCCAGTAAACGTCGTGGGTGCGCGCCAGTATCTGTGCGAGCAGGATGGGGGCAATAAAGGAGCCGACTCCGAACGCGAAGTGCAGGCCATTCATGAAGGGGCCGACGCGCGCGCCGTGCACCCACTGCAGCAGCGTATTGCAGCCCACGTCCACTGCGCCTTTGCCGAATCCCATGACGAGGGCGGCGAGGAGCAGCACCCAGAGGGCAGGTGCGAGGGGATAGATCACCGCGGCTACGAGGATCATGCCCAGCATGATCGAGATGACGCGATGACCGGGGAGGCGGTCATAGGCACGGCCGCCGAGAAGCGAGCCGAGCAGGTAACCGAATGCGCCGACGACGAAGAGGAGGCTTATCCGATCGAGGGGGCTGGATGTGTGGCGGGCGAGCGTGGGCAGGCTGGGACCTTCGGCTGCTGTGCCGAAGCCCAGAATGATCGCGGACGCAAAGTAGGCGGCTGTGAGGATGAGGGGCCGGATGGTGCTGCGATTGGTAGAGGGAGGTTATCTGCATTGGAGGAAGAAGAGAATAGAGAATGGAAAATAGAGAATAGTGTGCACAGAACGGCGAGTAGGCAGCGGCCCGTGGAGGAGGAACAGGAGGCCGTTTAGTGGCTTGGACCGCGAAGCTCGGAGGCAAAGAGGCGGGCGAAGCCGGGATACGGAATCAACGGGATGATATCGAAGCTGATCAAGCCGGCTTGAACGAGGGGCAGAGTGTCGAGGAGCTGCCGGGCATCTTCGACGGTGTCACATTCGAGAATCAGCACCGCGTTTGAACAATCCTGGCGGAAGTAGATCTCGCGAAGGAAGCCGGATTGGTAGAGGCTCCAGACGCGCAGGGCCTCGGATTTTAGATGCCGGGTAAATTGATCGGGCTGCCGGAGGGGCGTTTCCTTTTCCATAGCGAGGATCTTCATGTAGTCTCCCGAAACGTGATGAGGGGAATTATAGTGCGTCGGAGAGGCAGCAGGCCGGGAAATTAGGTAGGGATAGTATGGAATGTAAAGTCGATGTGCTAAGGAGAGACAGGCTACGGAGGAAGATGACGGACCTGAGACCATATTGAAAGTAAAACCCCGCCGGGAGGGCGGGGCTGGGGCGGGCCTTCAGACGATGGATGTGTCCTGGCCAGGAAGCAAGAGATCCCAAATGGATACGGCGCCTTGCAGGAAGAGGCTTCCGCCGTAGAGAAGCATGGGATCCTGAATATGCCCGCTCCCGAGGGCCAGGTGAACGGTCCAGACGGCGGAGGCGACGCCGACGGCGACGAGATAAAGGCCGGTGAGAAGCAGCAGACCTTGATTGGTATCGCGGCCGGCCGCGACCCAACTGAGGATACCTGCACCGATGATGCCAATGCTGACGGCAACCCTGGTGGCGTTCCAGATCGAAGAAGCCGGACGCAGTATCTGAATCGCCGGAAGAGAGGCCGCGATGACAAGGCTGGCGGCGAGAGAATTTACCAACGCAAGGAGAAGCGAGATGGTCTTCATTGAGATAGCTCCTTCTGTTATTGCAATGCCCACGCTAATCTACATGCTGACCAAATGATTATAGGGGGTTCATCAGGCAAGGAGCGCGCCGCCATGCCGCCGTACAACCGATGATTGGGATACGGGAAAGCGAAGGAGACGGCTGGCCGAGCAGGCCAAGAAGAAAATGGAAGAGTTGTTGGGAAAGCGGAACTGGCGGTCAGCGCGAAGCTCATGATCTGCTGCAAAACGAAGGCCCCGCCGGAGAGGCGAGGCCTTGTGAGTACATGTCAATTCACCTGCTGCTCGCAGGCACGCTGAAAGGGTTAGCGCCTGGAGCCACCGGCGGGATGATCGACCTTGGGCTTGGCTACATTCACTTTGAGCTCGTGCTCGGCAAGCGAGTAGGCGTTGAACATGCTTATGGCCTTTTCGGCTTCGGCCTGGTCGTTCATGGTAATGAATGCGAAGCCCTTGGACTGGCCGCTATCACGATCCTTGATCACTTCGACCGCGGAAACCGCGCCGGCCTGGGTGAAAAGGGTCTTAAGCTCGTCATCGGTGGTCGACTTGGCCAGATTACCAACATATAACTTGACGTCCATTTGGTACAACTACTTTCTCCGGAATGACCGGCACAACAAAAAGGCCGCCAGCCCATAACAGGGTCGGCGGCTGTGGCACCACACTAAACCAGTTATCCAATTTCAAACTGTCTAGATAAGTGTAACACACTTATGGCGTAGATCCCATTTCCAGCAGAATGTCATGTGAATATATGACATATGTCATATGTCTGACAATTGACATGCATCCACCTTACTGCTACACTAGCTCAAAGTTGTCAGACAACTAGCCAACTGGATGCCAACACTCCTCATCAAGCACGCCCGTATCGTAACAATGGATGACCAGCAACGGGAGATCCCCGATGGTGGTCTTTTCGCGCGCGACGGATTCATCGAGCAGGTGGGGCCAAGTGGAGAACTGCCGGGATCTGCAGACGAGGTACTGGATCTGCATGATCACATCGTGCTGCCGGGTTTGGTCAACACGCACCACCATTTTTATCAGACGCTGACGCGAGCGGTGCCGGCGGCGCAGGATGCCAACCTCTTCAACTGGCTGAAGACGCTTTATCCAATATGGGCGCGGCTCACGCCGGATGACATCTTCATCTCGACGCAGACCGCGCTTTCTGAACTGGCGCGTTCCGGCTGCACGACCGCGTCGGACCATCTGTACCTGTTCCCGAATGGCTCGAAGCTGGATGATGAGATCGCTGCGGCGCAGGAGGTGGGGATGCGCATCCAGGCTTCACGCGGATCGATGAGCCTGGGCAAATCGCAGGGCGGACTTCCGCCGGACTCCGTGGTCGATACGGAAGAATCCATCCTCAAAGATTCACAACGAGTGATCCAAAAATATCACGATGCGAAGCCAGGCGCTTTCGTGCAAATCGTGCTGGCGCCGTGCTCACCCTTCAGCGTGACCGGCGAACTCATGAAGCAATCTGCGAAGCTGGCGCGGGAGTACGGTGTGCATCTGCATACGCACCTGGCAGAGACCGAGGACGAAGAGCAGTTCTGCCTGGAGCGCTTTGGCCACAGGCCGGTAGGCTACATGCAGGAGGTCGACTGGATCGGCGAGGATGTGTGGTTCGCGCATGCGGTGTGGGTGAATGAAGAGGAGATCAAGCTCTTTGCCAAACACCAATGCGGGGTGGCACACTGCCCGACTTCAAACATGCGGCTGGCTTCCGGTATTGCCCCCGTCAAGCAGTATCGAGCGGCGGGCGTCAATGTGGGGCTGGGAGTGGATGGCTCCGCGTCGAACGATGGATCGCACCTGCTGGCTGAAGTTAGACAGTCGATGCTGCTGGCGCGCGTGCAGGAGGGGATCACCGGATATTCGCTTTCGAACGATCCGAACCGAAAACTGATGACGGCGCGGGATGCGCTGTGGCTTGGAACGCGCGGAGGGGCGGCGGTGCTGGGCCGCAAAGACATCGGCAGTTTGGAAAAGGGCAAGTGTGCGGATTTCTTTGCGGTCAACCTTAACCGGCTGGATTATGCCGGGGCGCAGCACGATCCGGTATCTGCACTGGTCTTTTGCCAGCCACAGCACGTCGACTACACGGTGGTCGGCGGAAAGTTTGTCGTGAAGGAAGGCGAGCTTGTGACCGTCGACGAATGCCGGCTGATCGAGAAGCACAACAAGGCCGCAGAGAAGCTGGTAAGCGGCTCATGAGGAGAGCGGGAGCAATCTGATGCCGAATTCTGCCAGACTGACACGAGCGCTCGTAGATGTTGCCATGGGACGAAGGTGCGCCGAGCTGGTGATACGCGATGGGAATTGGGTATGCGTCCAATCGGGGGAGATCATCCCGCATACCGATGTTGCCATCACCGAAGGCCATATCGCATTTGTGGGCGCCGATGCAGCGCATGCTATTGGTAAAGGCACGAAGGTCATCGAGGCAAAGGGGCGCTACATCGTGCCGGGCTTGATCGATGCCCATATGCACGTCGAATCCGGGCATGGTCACGGTGACCGAGTTCGTGCGGGCGGTGGCGCCGCGCGGGACAACGGGCATGTTCATCGACCCGCACGAGATGGCGAACGTCTTCGGCCTGAAAGGCGTGAAGCTCATGGTGGACGAGGCCGCGCGGCAGCCGATCCACGTATGGGTGCAGATGCCATCGTGCGTGCCGTCTGCGCCGGGCTTCGAGACGCCGGGTTCATCCATCGGACCGAAGGAAGTGGCGGAGGCCATGACCTGGCCGGGCATCATCGGACTCGGGGAGATGATGAATTTCCCGGGCGTGTTCAACAGCGACGACAAGATGCTGGCCGAAATGGCGGCTACCCATGCAGTCAACAAGACCGTCGGCGGGCACTACGCCTCGCCGGATATGGGCGTGCCTTTTCACGGGTATGTGGCGGGCGGCGCAGAGGACGACCACGAGGGCACGCGACTGGAGGACGCGGTGGAGCGGGCCCGCCAGGGGATGCGGCCGATGCTCCGTTATGGATCGGCGTGGCATGACGTCAGCTCACAAGTGGGCGCGATCACGGAACGCGGGCTGGACCCGCGGCGCTTCATCCTGTGCACGGACGATTCACATGCGCAAACGCTGGCGCACGACGGTCACATGGACCGTGTGCTGCGACACGCGATCGCCGAAGGCCTGGAGCCGATGACAGCCATCCAAATGATGACGATCAACGCGGCCGAGCACTTTGGGCTGGCACGGGAGATGGGGATGATCGCACCGGGCCGCTGGGCGGATATTGTGCTGACGAAGGATCTGCGAGAATTTCAGGCGGAGTTGGTGATCGCAAAGGGGCAGGTGGTTGCAGAGAACGGCAAATGGAAGATCGAACTGGAACCTACGACGTACCCTGCATGGGCCACCAACTCGGTGCATCTGAAGCGCGCCGTGACCGCCAGGGATTTTGCACTGAAGGTGGAAGGAGGGCCAGCCAGCGTGACGGCCCATGTGATCGGTGTGATCGAAAATCAGGCGCCGACGCGGCATCTGACCTTTGAAGTGCAGCCCGAAGACGGCGAAGTGAAAGCGGACCCAAGCCGGGACCTGGCGAAGATCGCGGTGGTCCAGAGGCACCGAGGGACAGGTGGTGTGACAGTGGGACTCGTGAGCGGCTTTGGGTTTACCGAACGCTGCGCGGTAGCTTCCACGGTGGCGCACGATTGCCATCACATGCTGGTGGCCGGCACAGATGATGCTGACATGGCGATCGCAGCCAACAAGCTGGCGGAGGTCGGTGGGGGGCAGGTTGTGGTGAAGAATGGCCGCGTGATCGGTTTGGTCGAGCTGGAAATCGGCGGCCTGATGTCTGCGGAGCGGGCCGAGGTGGTCGCTAAAAAGGCGGCGACCGTGCTGGACGGCTTCGTAAAATGCGGATGCACACTCAATAATCCGAATATGCAGCTATCGTTGCTGGCGTTAGTGGTGATCCCCGAGCTCCGAATTTCGGATAAGGGGTTGGTAGACGTCACGAAATTTGACTTCGTGCCGGTTTTGCAGAGTCTTCCCGGTGGATCTGAATCCAGCCTTCCACGGCGGAAGTCATCCAAATCGCTTCGGGGACGTGCGAACGAAGCTACAAAGAAAGCGTGACGTTATGGCAAATTTTCCATTTCAAAGATTGCAGACCGATATATCTTTGCTGATCGCGCGAACGACGGCTGGGGATCGCCTGCCATCGGAGCCCGACCTTGCGAAGTCGCTGGGTGTTTCACGCGCGACGCTGCGAGAGGCCATGCGCATGTTCGAGGCGCAGGGGCTGATCCGGCGGCGCCAGGGCTCCGGCACATTTGTAGTTGGGCAGATGCCCGTTATCGAGGCCGGGCTTGAACTGCTCGAGAGCCTTGAAACCATGGCAGAGCGGCTGGGGTTGGAGGTGACGGTCAGCGACCTGCACGTCGAGAGCTGTCCCGCCGACGAAATAACCGCGCAAGGGCTGGGGCTGGCGGTCGGGACGCGGTTGACGCGCATCCGGCGCGTGATGCGCGAGGAGAGCCGGCCGGTTGCCTACCTGGTAGATACCCTGCCGGAGGATGTGCTCAAGCCCGATCAACTGCCAGAGCAATTCAAGGGGTCGGTGCTGGATTTCCTGCTGCGGCGCGGGGATCAGTTGACGGTTTCAAAAGCTGCCATATCGGCGATGGGGGCGCCGGCCGAGGTTGCGAAGGTGCTGCAAATCCAGCGTGGAGATGTGCTGTTGGAATTCATCTCAAAGCTTTATCACTCGGGCGGAAAGGTGCTTGATTATTCGTCCAGCTATTTTATTCCCGGGTACTTCCATTTCCATGTGGTAAGGCGTGTGGGCGGGTGAGACGGACAGGAGCGGCAGAAATTTTTGCCACAGAGACAGAGGAAATTCCCAGGCGTTTGTGAGGCAGGGAATTAAGCGCTTTATTTCGTAGTAATAGGCTGCAGGGAACAGGAACTCGGCGGCTATATTCCTAAAACATATCAGAACCAAGAAGAAAAAGGAGATTTCGAATGCGTAGTTTTGCCGGTCGTGATATTTTGTCACTCAAGGATTTTGAGCGGAATGAATTCTTTCATGTACTCAATGTTGCACTGAAGATGGAGCCGATCGCGGCTGCACGGAAGAACATCGACATGCTGAAAGAGAAGACGATGGTCACCGCCTTCTACCAGCCGTCCACCCGCACGCGCCTGGCGCATGAAGGCGCCATGCACCGCCTGGGCGGGCACGTCACCGGGTTCTCCGATGCGAAGATGACGCGCGCCGGCGATTTCTATCAGGAGTCGATCAAGGACACCGTCAAGATGCTGGAGTTCTACGGCGACGTGATCGTGATGCGCCATTTCCAGCAGGGCGCTCCGCACGAGGCAGCCAAATGGGCCAGCATTCCGATCATCAACGGCGGCGATGGCTGGGGTGAGCACCCGACCCAGATCCTGACCGACCTGTTCACGGTCTGGCGCGAGAAGGGCCGCCTGGACGGCCTGAAGTGGCTGGCTGTGGGCGATATGCGCATGCGCACCATGCACTCCCTGGCCTATGCGCTGACCCAGTTCGATTGCCCCATCACGTTCGTCGCACCGCCGGATATGTGCCTCACTTCGGAGTTCAAGGAAGAACTCAAGCAGTTCAGCCTGAACTACAAGGAAGTGGACCACGTGGAGCAGGCGATCGCGGAGGCCGACGTGATCCTGGTCGAGCCTGTTGTCCAGCCCGATTACACCAAGAGCCGCGATGAGCGCGCCGGCAAGGACGTCGGCATGACGCCCGCCAATTACAAGATCACGCGCGAGCTGCTGACCACGAAGGCCAAGTCGGACGCGATCCTGCTGCACTCCCTGCCGCGCATGGACGAGATCCCCGCGGATGTGGATATCACGCATTGGTCCCGCTACTGGCAGGAAGCCTTCAACGGCGTAGTGATGCGCATGGCCCTGCTGTCGCTTGTGCTCGGCAAGATGGAATAAATCATTCAATGGCCGGGTAGTCGTGCAGTGTTGCACGACTACCCGGCCAAACAGCTATTAAATTCGGAGAATACATTATGCAGACTAATTTTCGCGGACGCGACCTGATCGGCGACCTGGACTTCTCGAAAGAGGAAGTCGAGACCGTGCTGGAGCTCGCCTGGGACCTGAAGCTCAAACGCTCCATGGGCCTGGACCATTCGTACCTGCGTGACAAGACGCTTGCCATGCTCTTCTTCTTTTCATCCACCCGCACGCGCGGCTCGTTTGAAGCAGGCATGGCACAGTTAGGCGGTCATCCCGCATTCATCGATTCGCAGACGACCCAGATCTCTCATGGCGACACGGCCAAGGAGATCGGGGAGATCCTGGGACGCTATTACGACGGTCTTGCCATCCGGCAGGTGGACTGGAATTTTGGCAACCACTATATGAATGAGGTTGCCAAGTACTCACGCGCGCCCGTCCTCAACATGCAATGCGAGATCTACCATCCGTTCCAGTGCCTGGCCGACCTGATGACCATCATGGAGAAAAAGGGCCGGGACCTGCGGAAGAAGAAGATGGTGGTGTCGTGGGCTTATGCGGCTTCATACCTTAAGCCCATCTCGGTACCGCAATCGCTGATCCTGCAGATGCCCCGCTTTGGGATGGATGTGACACTGGCCTACCCGCCCGAGTTCAAGTTGATGCCCGACATTTTGGAGCAGGCCAAGGAGCAGGCTCGCAAGTTCGGCACCGGCTTCGAGATCGTCGACGACAAGGATGGCATGACCAAGGCTTGTCAGGACGCGGATGTGATCTATGCCAAGTCGTGGGGGCCGCTGCTGACCACCGACGACAAGACCGAGGGCAAGAAGATCCAGGATTCCTACAAGAGCTGGATCATGGACGAGGCCAAGCTGAAGGCTGCCAAACGGGATGCGATCTACATGCATCCGCTGCCGGCAGACCGGAACATTGAAGTGACCGACGCCGTGATCGACGGCGAGCATTCCGTCGTCTATGACGAAGCCGAGAACCGCCTGCATGCGCAGAAGGCCGTCATGGCGCTGACGATGGCGTAGGCTGGTTATCAGGTAATGAGCAGCCGGGCAAGCGAATCGCCCGGCTGTGCATAAACAGCATTCTTTATTGAGCATCGGTCGAAACGTTGGTTACGTGTTTACTCGAGCACCTGTAAACCTGCGCACCGACCCCAAGGAGAAATATGGCAAACCGTAAAATAGCAGTCATTGCAATCGGCGGCAATTCCCTGATCAAGGATACCAAGCATCAGTCTGTTGAAGACCAGTACGATGCAGCCAGGCAGACGGCCATTCATATCGCCGACATGATCGAAGCCGGCTATGAGGTCGTGATCGGACATGGGAACGGGCCGCAGGTCGGCTTCATCCTGCGCCGCTCGGAGATCGCTGCCAAGGTGGAAGGCATGCATGAGGTGCCGCTGGATGTGTGCGGCGCGGATACGCAGGGCGCGATCGGATATGCCCTCCAGCAGAACCTGCAGAACGAATTGCGCCGGCGCGGGATCAACAAGTCCGTCGCAACAGTGGTTACGCAAACTCTAGTGGACCGGAATGACCCGGCTTTCAAGAGCCCGTCGAAGCCGATCGGCGGCTTCATGGACGAGGCCGAAGGCAAGCGCCGGCACACCGAGATGGGTTGGACGGTGGTTGAGGATGCGGGCCGAGGCTGGCGGCGGGTGGTGGCATCACCGCTCCCGAAAGAGATCGTGGAGATCGATGCCATCAAGGCGCTGATCGCAGCCGGCGTGATCGTCATCTCCACCGGAGGCGGAGGCATCCCGGTCATCCGCAATGAAGCGGGGGACCTCGAAGGCGTCGCCGCGGTCATCGATAAGGACTTCGGTTCGAGCCTGCTGGCGACGAACGTGGGCGCGGAGATGTTCGTAATCTCCACCGCGGTCGAGAAAGTTGCGTTGAATTTCGGCAAGCCGGACGAGAAGTGGCTCGATAAGGTGGACCTGGCAGAGGCGAAGAAGTACCTGGCAGAGGGCAAGCACTTTGCCAAGGGCTCCATGGCTCCCAAGATCGAAGCCATCATCCGCTTCCTCGAAGGCGGCGGGAAGCAAGCGCTTATCACTAATCCCGACAACATCGGGCGGGCGCTCAAGGGCGAGACCGGCACTCTGATAGTTAAATAGTTTTGTAGCTCATAGTTAGATAGTTTTGTAGTTCATAGCTAGATAGTTGATTGGTTTTTAGGTGGGTAGTTGGCTCGCGCCGGCGAAGAAGGATCTGGTTGGGATGGCGAAGATTCAACGCTTTGAAGATTTACAGAGTTGGCAGAAAGGGCGCCAGCTTGCCAATCAGGTCCACCAACTGACGGATCACGCCGCGTTTGCGAAAGATTTTCGCCTGCGCGGGCAGATCGAGGACGCGGCGGGATCGGTCATGCACAACATTGCTGAGGGATTCGATGCAGGCACGAATCCCGAATTCATGCGTTTCCTGAGGATGTCGAGGCGTTCCGCAAGCGAGGTACAGTCTGAACTTTACCTGGCGCTGGATCGAAAATACATCAATGAAGACGAACTCAGCGGAACGTACGATCTCGCAACCGAGACCAAGCGCCTGATAAATGGCATGATCGCATATCTTCGCAAGGCTGCCTCCTAACTACCCAACTATCTGACTATCAAACTTTCTAACTATCCAGCTATCAAACTGCCCAGTAGTTCAACTGCGCAACTCCTGACCCAAATTCATGCGTCGCCTGCGCCCGGCCCTTGTGCTTCTTGGCGTGGCTATCCTGGCCTACGGCCTTTTGATTCCACAGATGGGCTTCTACTGGGACGAGCTGCCCATGTCGTGGATACGCTACGAGCTGGGGCCCGCGGCGATGACGCGCTACTTCTCGACCAACCGGCCCGTATGGGGACTGCTTTACCAGGTCACAACACGCATCCTTCCTCAAATCCCAATCTACTGGCAGGTCTTTGGACTGCTCTGGCGCTGGCTGACGGCCCTGCTTGCATGGGCGATCGTGCGCGAACTATGGCCGGGCCGTGAACGGCTGGCGCTGATGGCAAGCCTGTTGTTCCTCGTCTATCCTGGATTCAACCAGCAGTGGACCTCGTATCTTTACAGCCACTTCTTCATTGTGCTGTGTTTCCTGCTGGGCTCGTTTCTGTGCATGCTGCGTTCATTCCATTATTCTCCGCGCGCCGCGCGCTTCTGGATGCTGACGACGGCCGCGTTGCTGCTCTCGGCGCTGAACTTGTGGATGATGGAATACTTCTTTGTGCTGGAACTGCTCCGGCCGTTCCTGATCTATCACTTTGTTTCAGCCAACCAAACAGATGAAGCGACCTGGGCGCGCATACGCAGGACGCTGGTGCTATGGGGGCCCTACCTGGCAGTCTTCGCAGCCAATGTCCTGTGGCGACTCTTCATCTTCAATAACCAGGTCTATCAGCCCACCCTCATTCCAAAGATCAAAGCGGCTCCGCTGGCTGCGCTATGGGATCTGCTGAAGACGGTTCTCGCCGATCTCTACAAGGTTAGCATCGGTGCGTGGCTGCAGGTCTTCCATTTCCCGAGCCCCAACACCGATGGGCCGCGGACCACGCTGTTCTATCTGGCCGTACTCGTCGGGACAGCCACAATAGCCGGCACTATTTTTTTCTACAAGAGACAGCAGGCGGAGGCGGGGCATGGCCTCAAGCCGTGGCCCATCATCCTCGGCTTGATCGCGATGCTGGTTGCCGGAGGACCATTCTGGTTGACCGGGTTGGACATCACGCTTGCTCATCCGGCCAACCGCTTTACATTGCCATTCATGCTGGGCGTAAGCCTGCTGTTGGCGGGCGTACTGGAACTGCTGCCGAGGCGTATTGGATTGGTGTGCGCGGTGGCGCTGATCGGGCTGGCAGCCGGACGACAGGCGCTATCTGCGGACGCCTATCGACGCGACTGGGCAACACAGAAAGCGATGTTCTGGCAAATGTTCTGGCGCGCGCCCGGGATCAAGCCTGATACCGTCCTGCTGCTCAATGAAGGCCCACTGCAATTCTACGCGGACAACTCTCTGACCGGGGCTCTGAATTGGATCTATGATCCGGACGATCGCTCCGGCGCGATGGATTATGCATTGTTCTATCCCACCTCGCGCCTTGGCGGCACCCTGCAAGACCTGCGCGCGGGGCAGCCCGTCAGATATGATTTCATCTCTGAGGTGTTCACAGGGAATACATCCCAAAGCCTGGCATTCTATTATGCGCCTCCGGGCTGTCTGCGTGTGTTGGATCCGACCATTGATGCGGACAATCGCCTGATCCCTGAGGACTCCATGATGCGAGAGGCAGCGCAATTGTCTTCCTCACAATGGATCGTGCCTGCATCGACTGCGCGGATGCCGTCGATCTATGGCCCGGAACCATCACATGGGTGGTGCTACTATTTCGAGCAGGCTGAGCTCGCTGCACAAGAAGGGGATTGGGCGCGCGTCGCTGCATTGGGTGATAAGGCATTCAGCCTTAACGATTATCCGAACGACCCGGTTGAACGGTTTGTATTTGTTGAGGGGTATGCACAGCAGGGCAATTGGGTGCGAGCGAAGGAGCTCGCGCTTCAATCGTATAAAGTTTCACCCAATTACGTGGGGCCTCTTTTATGCAAGCTTCTGGACCGTTTGGAAAACGGTGCTCCAGCCGGAAATGTCAAAGAAAGTAGTCTGAACGACTTGCGTACAAAGTTTTCGTGTTTGCCGTAAAATGGGTATGTAAGTTTCTTCACGAACTACACGGGGCTCGTGATAAAATGTCCAGACAAATTGGAAGGAGGTAACAGTCCAAACAATTTGATACGCAAGTAGCTATTTGGCTCAAACATGAAATAATAAGGAGAAGAAGGCAATGAGCAAGAATATTCTGCGTTTGGCTTTGGTTCTGGCAGTGTTTGCGTTCGTCGCTGCCGCATGCGGCCCAGCGGCTCCTGCTGCGGCGACGCAAGCACCCGCTGCCTCGGGCGGTGGGCTTGAGATCCCCGATGTTCAACAGGGCAAATTCAATGTAGCAGCAGTGTTGATCGGCCCGCATGATGATGGCGGCTGGTCACAGGCTCACTACGAAGGCCTGACCTATGTTGAGAAGAACGTGCCGAATGTGCACGTCGCATACATCGAGAATGTGCCCGAGGGCGCTGACTCCGAGCAGGTTTTCCGCAGCCTGGCCCGCAAGGGCTTCAACCTGATCCTGGGAACCTCCTTTGGATTTATGGACCCGATGGCGACCGTCGCCGAGGAATTCCCGGATATCACATTCGTACATATCAGTGGCTACAAGTCGAACATGAAGAACTTCGGCAACCTGTTCGGCGCCATGGAAGATATGAAGTACCTGGCCGGCATGGTTGCCGGTTCACGCGCGAAACTTGATGGCAACCCCAAGCTCGGTTACATGGCTACCTTCCCGATCCCCGAAGAACTCCGACTTGGTAACGCTTTCATGCTCGGCGCGAAGAAGACCTGCCCGGAATGCACGATGGATGTGCGCTGGATCAACACCTGGCACGACCCGGTGGCTGAGAAAGACGGCGCGGCTTCCCTGTTTGACGGCGGAGCCCAGGTCGTTCTGACCGGCGCTGACACTCCTGCCAATGCTGACGTGGCGCAGGCCAAGGGCAAGTGGGGCATCACCTACGACTATGTTGGCTCGTGCAAGGTTGAGCATTGTCTGACGACCATCTATTGGAACTGGGGCCCGATCTATGCCAAGGTTACAAAGGGCATCATGGACAAGACCTACAAGCCCGGCTTCGATTACTTCGATGCCGACAGTGGCAGCCTTGGCCTATTCGGTTTCATGGAAGGTCAATCGCTGACCAAGGGCGAGGCTGAACTGCCCGCCGCCGATATCCAGATGGTGAAGGACACGCTGGCCAAGATGCTTTCCGGTGAGTTCACACGCTTCGACGTCTTCTCCGGCCCGATCAAGGACAACAAGGGTAACGTCATTGTCCCGGCGGGTGAGAAGTTCGTCCAGGCTGACCTGGATCAGTTCCCTCCGGGAGCCCCAGGCCTCGAGTGCAAGCACTGCATGTACTGGTGGGCCGACGGCATTACAGCTGAACTGCCGAAGCTGACCCCGTAATATAGTATCAAGTCAATAAGGGGCCAGGACCTTCGGGTTCTGGCCCCTTGAAATGGCTGCTTACAGTCAGTTCGCTTGCTTCCTCCCATTGCGGCTGGAGACGCTCAACAATTGCGTCAACGGGCGGTTTTAGCTGTGATGAGAGGACACGAGAGATCTTAGATCAGGAGCCAATCCGTGGATCAATCAAAGAGTTCTACGCATGAACCGCCACTCGTCGTGGAGATGCGCGGCATCGTGAAGAGGTTCCCCGGCGTGCTCGCTAACGATCACGTTGATTTTGAGCTGCGGGCCGGAGAAATCCATGCCCTGCTGGGAGAGAACGGCGCGGGTAAGAGCACCCTGATGAATGTGCTGGCCGGCATGTACAAGCAGGAAGCCGGCATTATCAAGGTCAACGGGACACCCGTGGTGTTCTCGTCGCCGCGCGACGCGATCCAGGCCGGTATCGGCATGATCCATCAGCACTTCATGCTCGTTCCGTCTCAAACAGTTACAGAGAACGTTTTGCTCGGACTCGACGACCCCTCGTTCCTGATGCGTCTGTCTGAGTACGATACCAAGGTTGCGGAGCTTGCCAAGCGCTTCGGGCTGGACGTGGATCCGCGGGCCAAGATCTGGCAGCTCTCGGTGGGGGAGCAGCAGCGCGTGGAAATCCTCAAGATGCTCTACCGCGGCGCGGCGGTGCTCATCATGGATGAGCCGACCGCGGTCTTGGCGCCGCAGGAAATTGACGGCCTATTCCATACGCTGCACTCGATGATCGCGGATGGGAAGTCCGTCATTTTCATCAGCCACAAACTTCAGGAAGTCACCGCCATTGCCGACAGGGTGACGGTGCTGCGGCGCGGCGTCGCCACCGCCTCATCGGTCCCGTCGAAAGGCGTCTCACGGCAGGAGCTTGCCCGCCTGATGGTGGGCCGCGAGGTGCTCTTCCACCTGGATAAGAAACCGGTGAAGGTGGGCCCGGTGGTGCTGGACATCCGCGACGTGCATGCGGAGAATGATAAAGGCCTGCATGCCTTGCGCGGCTTATCGCTTAACGTGCGGGCTGGCGAGATCGTGGGGCTGGCAGGCGTAGCCGGCAACGGGCAGACCGAACTGTCACAGGTGATCTCCGGGCTGCGAAAGTGTGAGAAGGGCCAGGTATTGCTGAACGGGAGCCCCGTCAGCAATCACAATACGCTGTTCGGCATCCAGCACGGCATGGCCTATGTGCCCGAAGACCGCACGCATGTGGGCACAGCGCCCAACCTGAGCATCACGGACAACGTGATCATGAAGAAATATCGCCAGCAGCCCATCTCCACGGGCGGGCTGCTCGACATGGTAGCCGCGACGAAGTTCGCGACCGAGCTCAAGACGGCCTATGACATCATCGCGCCCAACGTCACAACGCCGGTACGCCTGCTCTCGGGCGGGAACCTGCAGCGCGTGATCCTGGCGCGTGAGATCTCCGGGCTGCCGACATTCATCGTGGCGGTCCAGCCGACGCGCGGTTTGGATGTGGGCGCCATCGAGGGCGTCCACCGGCTGCTGCTTGCGCAGCGGGAGCGCGGGGCTGCCATCCTGCTCATATCCGAGGAACTGGAAGAGCTATTGTCGCTCAGCGACCGCGTGTATGTTGTCTATGAGGGCAAGAGCATGGGCGAGCTGAATACCGCGACCAATGATCCGGACCAGCAGCTGATCGAGAAGGTGGGGCTCATGATGACCGGAACGCCGCTCGATGAGATCGGGAAGCAAGGAGTAGCAGTCCATGGCTGAATCTATCCTGGAAAAGCGGCCGCGTCCGTCGTTTCGTCTTCTCGTTGAGCCGCGTCTGGCCCAACCGCCGGCCTGGTATCCCGCCGCAGTTTCTATTATTGCGATCGTGGTGGCCCTGGTCGTTGGGGGGTTGATCATCCAGCTGGTGGGCGGCGACGCGATCAGGTCTTATGTTCATATTGCCCAGGCTTCATTTGGCAGCCTGGGTGTGCTGTCCGATACGATCGTGAAGGCAACGCCCATCCTGCTCACGGCACTGGCCTGCTCGGTTGCGTTCCGCATGAAGTTGTGGAACATCGGCGCTGAGGGTCAGTTCATTATGGGCGCGTTCGGCGCTAGTGCCATCATCCTGACCCCTGTGCTGCCGCCGCAGACCTCGCGCTGGATCTTTATTCCCGTGATGATCGCGGCCGGCATGGCGGCTGGCGCGGTCTGGGGATTCATCCCCGGTTACCTGAAGGCCCGTTTCAATGTGAACGAGATCATCAGTACGCTAATGATGAACTATATCGCGGTGGCCTGGGTGAACTTCTGGATCTTTGCCGTGTGGACCGAGGGCGGTTTCCAAATGAGCCCGAAGTTCCCAGATAATGCAACTCTGCCGCGCCTGCTGGATTACGCCAATGTGGTGCCTGCATTCCGCGGCCTGACCACGCATCTGGGCCTGGTGCTCGGACTGATCGCAGCGGTTATCCTGTGGGTCGTGATCTATCGGAGCCGGTGGGGTTACGAGATCCGGCTGATCGGCGACAACCCGCGCGCTGCCACGTATGCGGGCATCAACATCATGCGAAATACTGTGCTTGCCATGATGCTCTCGGGTGCGCTTGCCGGACTGGGAGGAATGTCTGAGGTGACGGGCGTCGTGCATCGTTTGCAGACATCACCACTTGCCGCGGGATATGGCTTCACCGGCATCATCGTGGCGTGGCTGGCCAAGCTGAATCCGCTCATCATCATCGTGGTTTCGATATTATTTGGTGCGCTGATCCTGGCGGGGCGTGAGATCCAGCCGTCCGGTGTTCCCAAGATGATCCAGGGCATTATCCTGGTGTGCCTGATCGCCAGCGATTTCTTCCTGCGCTACCGCGTCCGCATCGTGCGCACGGATGCAGAGGGCTAACAGATGGATTTCATTCTCATTCTCCAGGCGGGTGTCGCAAGCGGAACGGTTCTTTTGTTCGCCACGCTGGGTGAGCTGCTCGCCGAGCGCTCAGGGGTTCTGAACCTGGGTGTCGAAGGCATGATGCTGATCGGCGCCATGAGCGCGTACGCCGTTGCCGTTAAGCTGAATAATCCGTGGCTGGGCGTGCTGATCGCCATGCTGGCAGCCGGGGCCATCAGCCAGATCCATGCTTTCATTTGCATCGCGTTGCAGGCCGACCAGGTGGTCAGCGGGCTTGCACTCACGTTCGTGGGTACCGGCGTCAGCCTGGTGCTGGGCGAGGGGCTCAGTAAGTCCGGCGCGATATCGCTGCTGCCGACCTTCACGGTGCCTGTGCTTGCACAGATACCCGCCATCGGCCCGATCTTCTTTGCCAACCAGAGCGTGCTGGTATACATCGGCTACCTGATGACGCCGCTGATCTGGTATTACATCAATCGAACGCGGCCAGGACTGCACCTGCGGGCGGTGGGGGAATATCCTGCGGCGGCGGATGCGCTCGGCATCAATGTATTCCGGATGCGCTACTTCTATGTCTTTGTAGGCGGCATGCTGGCCGGCCTGGCAGGGGCGACCATCAGCCTGGCAGTTTCGCCGGGGTGGTTCAGCGAACTGACGACGGGCGGACAGGGCTGGATCGCTGTCGGACTCGTGATCTTTGCCCAATGGGACCCGCTCCGCGCGGCGGTCGGCTCCTATGCGTTCGGCGCGCTGCGCCGGCTGATCCTGGATATCCAGGGACCCACGTTACTGCTGGGGCTGAAGAACCCGTTCTTCTACAACCCGTATTGGGGATTCTTCCTGCAGATGATCCCGTACGCGTTCACCATCATCGTGCTCGTGATCGGCTCGCGCGAGGCCACGCGGAAGCGGATCGGCGCGCCGGCTGCTTTGGGCGATCCCTACATCCGGGGAGAGCGCGGTAAGTAGCCTGAAATCCGGGGAATAGGGTACACTCTCACCTCCCCAATTCGCAAACAACTCCGCTGATGACAAAGGACTTGCGAAAGTCGTTTTCGCAAGTCCTTTTTTTGAATGTGACAGGAATATAGACAATTATCATACCATTTCTGTGACAAAATGTCTGACAACTTGAGCCTGCCTCCTGTATACTGTCAGACAGAGAGATTGCCAAACCGGCGATGAAAAAAATACTCCAAAACGAGTGGTTATCACGGCTGGTGGACGGGCTTCTGCCCGTATTTGCGACGTTGGCGGCGCTGGCTGTAGGGGCCGTCATGCTGCTGTTCTTGAAGGTCAGCCCCGTGGAGGCATACAAGGCCATGTGGGTTGGGGCCTTCGGGGACAGCAATGCCCTGGCTGAAACACTTGTCAAGGCGACGCCGCTGCTGCTCGTGGCGCTCGGAATCTGCATCTCGTTCCGGGGCGACGTCATCAACATCGGCGGCGAAGGGCAGATGATCATCGGCGCCATCCTGGCGTCGTGGGTGGGGCTCACGTTTACGACATGGCCCGGCTGGCTTGTCATCACACTTTCCATGTTGGCAGGCTTTCTCGGCGGGGCTATCTGGGGCGGAATTCCAGGCTATCTCAAAGCTTACTTCAACGTAAATGAAATCCTCAGCACGGTGATGATGAACGCGATCGCCGTGCAATGCATGAACTTCGCGCTGAGCGGGCCGATGATCGATCCGGTCCAGGCGAAGCTTGCCTCCCGGATCCCGCAAACTGCGCGGCTGCCGGAAGCATTTTGGCTGCCGAGGCTTGTGCCGACGCGATTGCACCTGGGCGCGCTGATCGCCGTGATCCTGGCGATCCTGGTATATGTCCTGCTGTGGAGGACCACACTGGGCTACCGCATCCGGGCAGTCGGTCAGAGCCTGCATGCTTCGCGGTATGCGGGCATCAATGTGAAGCGCTATGTGGTGCTTGCGCTGTTGTTGAGCGGAGCATTTGCCGGGCTGGCAGGCGCGGTGCAGGTATTCGGCGTGAACTACCGGATGATCAGCACAGGCTCCGCGACCGGTTTCACGGGCAACGCCGGCTTCAATGGCATCGTGGCGGCGCTGTTCGGTCAATTGCATCCGATCTGGTCCATCCCTGCGTCCATCTTATTCGGCGCGCTGCTGGTGGGCGCGAACAAGATGCAGCGGGTGGTACAGGTGCCCGCGGCGCTGGTCACCGCGCTGAATGGATTGGTAGTGGTCTTTGTTGTGGCAAGCGAAGTCTGGCGGCGCAGACGGCAGAAGCACCGGCTGGCAGCCATTATGGCCGATAGCGAGAAGCCAACAGGCGTGGATGATAAGCCGGTAAAGCCTGCGGAGATAAGCGCATGATCTCTGATCTGTTCTCCGCAACCGTGCTGGTCGGAATCCTGGCCTCGGGCATCCGGCTCGCCACGCCTTATCTGTACGCTGCCATCGGAGAGACGTTCGGGCAGAAGAGCGGCGTGCTCAACCTGGGCGTTGAAGGGCAGATGCTGCTGGGCGCTTTTGCTGCCTTCTATATCTTTTTGAGAACCGGCAGCCTTTGGCTGGGGGTGCTCGCAGCACTGCTCGTCGGCGCGATCATGGGGCTGGCGATGGCTTTCGTGACCGTGAACCTGCACGCTCAGCAGGGCATCAGCGGCATCGGCTTTTACCTGTTCGGGCTGGGGATGAGCGATCTGCTGTTCCAGATGCTGCTGGGCAAAGTCGTCACCATCAACGGTTTCCCCAAGGTCAACATCCCGGTGCTGAGCGCCATTCCGGGGGTCGGCGATATCTTCTTCAAGCAGAGCCTGCTGGTGTACGGGGCTTACCTGTTGGTGCCTATCGCGTGGTTCGTCTTGAATAAGACCACGCTGGGCTTGAAGATCCGCTCGGTGGGGGAGAACCCGGATGCAGCAGATTCCCTGGGCGTGAGCGTGGCGCGCGTCCGTTACTTCACAATTATTCTGGGCGGCGCCCTCTCCGGCATTGCGGGAGCCTCGCTTTCCATTTCTCTGCTCAACGTATTCCAACAAAACATGACCAGCGGCCTGGGCTTCATCGCGGTGGCGCTGGTCTACTTCGGCGCATGGCGCCCGGTGGGCGTGCTCATTGGAGCGCTGCTGTTCAGCATGGTCAATTCTCTGCAGTTGTGGATCCAGGTATTGGGCATCCCGGTCCCTTCCGACATTGCAGTGATGATGCCCTACATCCTGACCATTATCGTATTGGTGGTATCCGTGTCGAGGGTGCGTGCACCCACGGCGCTGACCCGGCCCTTTGAACGGGAAGATTAGTCGGTATCGGGAGGTGTGCGTTCCACAGTTTTGGCCGCAGCAATAATTCCGGTCTGGAATTATTGCGCAGGTTCGGAAGATCATAGATAGTACATAAGGAGAATTCGATGAAGAAGTTCGGTTTGTTGTTCGCTCTGGTAATTTCGTTCTCTGCAATCCTGAGCGCCTGCGGCGCTCCCGCCACTGCGGCGCCCGCTCCCACGGAAGTCGTCCCGCCCGCCGCCACTGCTGTGCCTGCGACTGCCGTCCCGGCAGCGACCGAAGCACCGGCAGCCAAGGCCTTCCGCGTGGCCCTTATCATGCCGAGCACCATCAATGACCTGGCCTTCGGGCAGAGCATGTATGATGCGCTCGTCAAGGTTCAGACCGATATGGGCGGCGCCAGCAAGCTGGAAATCGTCAAGTCGGAGAACGTGTTCACAGCCGATGACGCGGCCGCCGCGATGCGCGATTACGCGACCCAGGGCTACAACCTGATCATTGCCCACGGTTCACAATATGGCTCCGCCGTACAGCAGACCGCGCCCGATTTCCCGCAGACCAGCTTTGCGTGGGGCACGACGGTAGACACCTTCGGCATGCCGAACGTCTTTGCATACGAGGCAGCTTCACAGGAAGGCGGCTATGTGAACGGTGTAGTAGCAGCCACCCTGTCCAAGAGCCAGATCTTCGGCGTGATCGGCCCAATCGAGACCGGCGATGCCAAGCTCTACGTGGACGGCTTCAAGGCCGGCGTACTCGCCACCAAGCCGAGTGCGAAGGTGAACGTGGTCTACACCAACTCGTTCTCCGACACGGCCCTGGCTGCCGAAGCTGCCAGCACCGATATCGCAGCAGGCGCGGATGTCCTGACCGGCACGGCTCAAATGGTTGTGGGCGCCATCGGCAAGGCCAAAGAGAGCAACGTGTTGTGGTTCGGCACGCAGGCTAACCAGACCTCCCTGGCTCCCTCCATTGTCGTAGCCAGCCAGGTTTACCACTGGGAAGGCGCGCTCAAGCAGATGATCGACGCGATCCAGTCCGGCACGATGGGCGGCAAGACATTCACCATGAATCTGTGCCAATGGCGGCGAGGTTATTGAGTTCAACCCCGACTTCGCTCTGTCCGCGGATGCGAAGACCGCTGCTGACGCGACCATCAAGGGCATTTCAGACGGCACCATCAAGATCACGCTGCCGTAATTCGGATAGATAGCATGATGCCTGGCAGGCTCTCGCTCGAGGGCCTGCCAGGAAATCTCTTGAATGGCATCTTTATTGTTATCCACGGCTCTCATTCAATTCCCGCATTAGAGAACCCCGTATCTCTGTGTTTAGGTCCACAATGGCGCCAGTGGTGAAAACAGTGGAAACCAAGAATAGTCTCACACTCCCCTCCGGCCGGAGGCGCATAGAAACCCTGGAAATGCGCGGCATTATCAAGCGCTTTCCGGGCGTGCTCGCCAATGACCGCGTCGACTTTGACGTGCGCTCGGGCGAGGTGCATGCGCTATTGGGAGAGAACGGCGCAGGCAAGAGCACCCTGATGAAGGTGCTGTACGGCCTTTACCATCCCGACGAGGGCGAGATCCTGTTGAACGGGAAGCCTGTGAGCATCGGTTCACCGGTGGATGCGATCGACCTGGGGATCGGCATGATCCATCAGCATTTCATGCTGGTGCAAACTCTCACCGTGGCTGAGAACGTGGCATTGGGGCTGCCGTCTTCTCGGGGTGCGCTGACAGACCTTGACCGGGTATCAAAGCGGATCCTTGAGCTGGCAGATATTTACGGTTTGAAGATCGACCCGCAGGCCTACATCTGGCAGCTCTCTGTGGGGCAGCAACAGCGGGTGGAGATCATCAAGGCACTCTATCGGGGCGCGGCGCTGCTTATCCTGGATGAGCCGACCGCGGTTCTGGCTCCCCAGGAAGTGGGGGAATTATTCGTCATCATGCGGCAGATGGTCCGTGATGGCCATGCACTCATCTTTATTTCTCATAAACTTCACGAGGTGGTCGAGATCAGCCAGCGCGTAACCGTGCTGCGCGATGGACGCAAGATCGGCACACGGCCTACACTCAGAGACCACCAAGCAGGACCTTGCCAACTGGATGGTGGGGCGTGAAGTTGCCTTTGCCCCGGACCGCGGCAGGACGGACCTCAAAGAGACGCGGCTGCAACTGCACGATGTCCATTGCGATAGCGACAGCGCGCGACCTGGTCTACGCGGCGTCAGCCTGGACGTATGCTCGGGTGAGATCCTGGGGATCGCCGGGGTGTCGGGCAATGGACAGCGTGAGCTGGCGGAAGTTATCACCGGCCTGCGCAAAGTCACAGCCGGACACATCGCGCTGGAAGGCAAGGATGTGACGGGGCTGCCAGCGGCAGAGCTTACCGAGCGCATGCTTTCCTACATCCCTGAAGAGCGCATGCGGGATGGCATGATCAGGGAATTCACGATCAGCGAGAACATGATCCTGCGCGAGCATCAGAAGCTGCCTTTCTCGCGCTTTGGTTTCCTCGATCTTCCGGCAATCACCCGTTACACAGACGACCTGATCGACAAATTCCACGTGAAGACGCCCTCGCGTGATACGCTGGCGAAGGATCTATCGGGCGGCAACATTCAGAAGGTAGTTCTGGCGCGGCGAGCTCTCGCGCCACCCACGCGCGATCGTGGCGGCGCAACCTACGCCGCGGCCTCGACATCGGCGCCACGGAATATGTGCGAGGACGGCTTTTGGAGCAGCGGCAAGCCGGGGCAGCGATCCTGCTGATCTCGGAAGACCTGGACGAGATCCTGGCGCTTTCGGACCGCATCGCCGTCATCTATGAGGGCCAGATCATGGATATCGTGCGGCGTGAGGATGCCACGCCCAAACAGATCGGCCTGCTGATGGCAGGCGTTAAGTCAGATGAAAGCAACCCGGAGCGTGCGGGTGCGCCTTCCAAAGGCCGCTAAGCGGCAGACTGGAAGACCGGCAGTTCAACGGTAGTACAATACAAATCCATACAAATCCATTGGTTCGGTGGTCGTGATGCCAGAGGCGTCACGGCGTGGGGCTCAAGTCCCTCGAAAAGTGCCGCCGTCCTTTCAAAGAGGTCGACCCACATGAACCTTTGGCAAAATTACGTAAGCCCAACTTCGATCTCAGAAGCCATCCTGGCTCTGACGACTCCGCCGGGCCCGGCGATCCCACTGGCCGGCGGAACGGACCTCCTGCTCGACCTGGAGCAGGGCCGTCATTCCCCCGTTCATACACTCGTAGACCTGACCACCGTTCCAGAGATGAATTTGCTGGAGCTGCGCGATGGGTATCTATTCATCGGTGCGGCGATCCCCCTGAACCAGATCGCGCGGCATCCGCTGACCGCCGCGCACGCGCAGGCGCTGGTGGAAGCATGCGACCTGGTGGGCGGGCCGCAGGTGCGGAACGTGGCAACGCTGGGAGGCAACGTGGCCCACGCGCTGCCCGCAGCCGATGGCACCATCGCTTTGGTGGCGCTGGATGCCGAGGCCGAGATCGCAAGCACATCCGGTCTGCGGCGCGTGCCGTTCGGGGAAATGTTCCTTGGGCCGGGGAAGTCGGCGCTCAAGCATGGGCAGGAGATCCTGGTGGGCTTCTACATCAAGACACACAGCGCCTCCAGCAAGGGCGTGCGAGCATCCTGCTTCCAGCGTATCATGCGCCCACAAGGTGTTGCGCTGCCCATCATCAACCTGGCTGTATGGGTGGAACGCGACGGCGATTGCCTGACCGACCTCCACATTGCAGTTGGACCTGGCGCTGCGACGCCGTTTCCGCGCGCGCTCGGCTGAGGCTGCATTGCGCGGAGAGATATTCAATAATGGCTCGGCGGCAGCTTCGACGGAAGCGCTGCTGGGAGAAGTAAAGTTCCGGTCCAGCCCGCGGCGGGCGGGGTCGGATTATCGGCGGCACCTGGTGGCGTCGCTGTTCAATGACACGCTCGCGGTCGCATGGCAGCGAGCCATATAGTGCGGCAAGACCAACCCAGACAGAAGACAAACTAATGGTGATCAAAATGCAAACGCAACTTTCTCTTACCGTTAACGGCCAGCAACACAATCTGGAGCCGATCGCAGGCGAAACGCTCGCCGACCTTCTCCGCCATCGCTTGCGACTGACCGGCACCAAGATCGCGTGCGAGGAATCGGAGTGCGGCGCCTGCACGGTGCTGGTGGACGGCGAGCCGATCCTCTCGTGCATGTACCCGGCAGAGCGCGCCAATGGGAAAGCTGTGGTGACAATCGAGGGCGTCGCAGCTCTCAGTCCGCTCGCCGTTCCTTCTGCCGAGGGGATGGGCAAAGCTCATACCGAGAAACTCCATCCGCTGCAGGAGGCGTTCATCGAGCACGGTGCGGTGCAATGCGGGTTCTGCATCCCCGGGCAGATCATGACGTCCTATGCATTGCTGCAGAGGAATCCGAAGCCTTCACAGCAGGATATCCGCGTGGCGCTTAAGGACACACTCTGCCGCTGCGCAGGCTATCAGACTATCGAGAACGCCATCCAGGCGGCCGCGCAAGCGATGCGGACGGGCGAGCCAGTGGTGCCACCGTCGATACCGGATTCGATCAGCGGAAACAGTGTGGTGGGTCATACGCATGTCCGCCCGGACGCGGTCGAGAAGGTTACAGGCGAGGCAATCTACACCGACGACCTTGAATTTGAGGGGATGCTGTATGCCAAGGTCCGGCGGGCAATGGTGCCGCATGCGTTTCTCAAGAGCCTGGATGTATCAAAAGCGAAGTCGCTTCCCGGAGTGGTTTCTGTTTTGACCGCAAAGGATATTCCTGGCGAGCATAACCACGGGCTCGTGATCTTCGATTGGCCCGTAATGGTGGACGTGGGCGAGAGGGTCCGCTATGTTGGCGATGCGCTCGCCATTGTGGCGGCGGAAACGCAGCAGATCGCCGAGCAAGCCGTGCTGCTGATCGAGGCGGAGTTCGACTTGCAGCCCGTGATCTCCGACCCGGTGCAGGCCCGACGGCGAGGATGTGCCCCAGATCCACGCCAAAGGCAACCTGCTCAAGCATATCAAGGTGCGCAAGGGCGACATGGATAAGGGCTTCGCCGAATCGGATGTCATCCTGGAGCATACATTCCATACACCGATCACAGACCACGCTTTCCTGGAGCCCGAATGCAGCATTGCGGTACCCAAGCCTGACGGGCGCATGGAAGTGTACGTAGGTTCGCAAATACCCTACCAGGACCGTACGCAGGTGGCGCGCGCCCTCGGCTGGCCCGAGGAACGTATCCGCATCGTGGGACAACTGATGGGCGGCGGCTTTGGCGGCAAGGAAGACATTGCAGGCCAGATCCATGCGGCCATGCTGGCGAACGTAACGGGCCGGCCTGTGAAGCTGCTGTTTGACCGGCACGAGAGCCTGATCGTGCATCCGAAGCGGCATGCAACCCAGATCCGCGTCAAGATCGGCGCAAAGAACGATGGTCACCTGATCGCGGCGGAAACAGAGCTTTACGGCGATACCGGCGCGTATGCATCGCTCGGCGAAAAGGTAATGACGCGTGCCACGACGCACTCGGCGGGGCCGTATGATATTCCGCACGTGCGCGCGGACTGCTACGCCATGTATACCGACAACCCGCCCGCCGGCGCGTTCCGCGGGTTCGGCGTGACGCAGTCTGCATTTGCCGTGGAGTCGATGATGGACATGCTGGCCGAGACTCTGCGCCTCGACCCGGTTGAGCTGCGGCGCATGAACGCGCTGCACGTCGGTAGCATCACTAACACCGGGCAGCTGCTGCGAGAGTCTGTGGGGCTGACGGAGTGCATTGACAGGGTGGATGCGGCCATGCGCAGGTACGATCCGCAGCCTTTCACGCCGAAGGTCATGGATGGCGGGGCTGGCAAGGGACACAAGGTGCGGGCGTGGGGCTTCGCCTCCGCCTACAAGAACACCGGTCTGGGCGGCGGCGCGCCGGACATCTCCGGTGCGGAGCTTGAGCTTTACGACGATGGCAAGCTGGAGATCAGGAGCTCCGCGGCGGAACTGGGCCAGGGGCTCGTCACGATCATGCGCTTGATGGTTGCGGAGGAAATGTGCGTGCCAGCCGAGCAGGTGCGCGTGCTGGTAATGGATACCGACCTGACCCCCAATGGCGGTCCGACCACGGCCTCACGGCAAACTTATGTTACCGGCAATGCCTCGCGGCATGCCGCCATCACGCTGCGCAATGCCATTACCGCCACCCTGGCGGAGAAGTACGATGTGAAGCCTGAGAAGATCCGGTTCGAAAATGGCGTGGTGCATGCCAATGGTCACTCCATGAGCCTGGCGGAAGTTGCCAAAGAGATGAAGGCGCTCGGGCAGCAGCCGCGTGCGCTGTATGAATATGAGGCGCCGAAAACACAGGCGCTGGGCACCGGCGGCGATATGCACTTTGCCTTCTCTTTCGCGGCGCAGGCTGCGGAGGTGGAGGTCAACACGATCACCGGCGAAGTGCAGGTGCTGCGCATCATTGCCGCCAACGATGTGGGCACGGCGGTCAACCCGCTGGGCCTGCAGGGACAGGTGGAAGGCGGCGTGATGATGGGCCTGGGGAACTGTCTCACCGAGGAGTTCATCGTTGAGAACGGCTACGTGGTGACCGATCACCTGGCGCGCTATCGCGTTCCGGGCATCATGCTCACGCCGGAGATCACTTCCATCGTGGTGGAGCATCCCACTGCCGAGGGGCCGTTCGGCGCCAAGGGCGTGGGCGAAGTGGTAAGCATTCCTACCACGCCTGCCATCACGAACGCCATCTATAATGCAGTCGGCGTCCGTGTGGACCGGCTGCCGGTGGACCAGGAGAAGATCGCCAGAGAACTGTGGGAGCGAGAGCAACCCACTGCCTAGCACATCGATGCCGAGTTGAAACGACGGCTCCTCGCAAGCACGTTTGCGAGGGGCCGTTTTGCTTTGAGGGCCGCAGTGGTCGCAGCCGTAACGAGCCCGCGAAAGCCTCGTACAGCAATGCAGCGGGCCGGTCGCATCCGGGCTATCGCGCGAACAATATCGCCGGTTTTATCCTGATTTTCGCCATCGTTATCCGGGTGGCGGGCATGTGAACAGGGTAAAATCAACCCATGAATAAATTCGTCGGTTATCGCTGTTCACTCTGCAACGAAGAATACCTGCCCGGGCAGGTTATGTACACCTGTCCCAAGGATGGGGGCAACCTGGACGTGGTGATGGATTACGAGGCGATACGAGCCAAGTATCAGCCCGAGGACTTGCTCTCCCGGACTGATTTTTCGCTTTGGCGGTATCTGCCGCTCCTGCCAGTGTCCGAATATCCAGGCAGTGGCACCCCTCTGCATGCGGTAGGCTGGACACCTGTGTTCACGCTATCCAGGTTGGGCGAGCAGCTTGGTCTGAAGAACGTCTGGCTGAAGGATGAGAGCGGCAATCCCACGGCCTCCTTCAAGGACCGCGCCAGCGCGATCGTCGTGGCGCGCGCACGCGAGATCCAGGCGGAGGTGGTTATCACTGCCTCGACCGGGAATGCCGGTGCAGCATTGGCGGGCATGGCTGCGGCGGTCGGCCAAAAAGCGGTGATCCTGGCGCCCAAGACGGCGCCGCCAGCCAAGGTGGCCCAACTGCTCATATTTGGCGCGAAGGTCGTCCTGGTGGATGGCAGTTACGACGATGCCTTTGATCTGACCATCGAGGCGGCGAAAGAGTTCAATTGGTATTGTCGCAACACCGGATACAATCCCTTCACCCTGGAGGGCAAGAAGACTGCGGCCTTCGAGATCTGGGAGTGGTGGCGCACGCTTGGAAAAGAAGCCAAGAAGACTGTGGGTGAAGCTGGGGCACAGCCGCCGCTAACGGTGTTCGTCTCCGTGGGGGATGGCAATATCATTTCCGGCATCCATAAGGGCTTCAAGGAACTGGTGGAACTGGGCTGGCTCGAACGCGTGCCGCGCATCATCGGCGTGCAGGCAGATGGGTCGGCTTCCATTGCCAATGCCTTCCGCGCCGGAAACGAGGAGATCATACCGATCGCCGCGGACACCATCGCGGACAGCATCTCCGTGGACCTGCCGCGCGACGGTGTTCGTGCCGTGCGGGCCGCCCGCGAGACAGGCGGAACCTACATCACGGTTTCCGATGCCGATATCATTAAGGCTATTGCCGAGCTGGGCAAGGTGGGCATTTTTGCCGAGCCTGCGGGTGCCACGGCCTATGCAGGTTTGGTGAGCGCGGTGGCGGATGGCGTGGTGCGCGAGGATGAACCGATCCTGGTACTGAACACCGGCAGCGGGCTCAAGGATGTGAAGGCTGCCATGAAGGCGGCGCCTGAAGCGCCGGTGGTGGAACCCACGCTGGAAGCCCTGAAACGAGTGTTGAAAGGCGCCATGTAATCTGCATGCAGCGAACCTGGGAACCGCCCATCCGCTATATCGTCCTCGCCGTCCTGATCGCACTCTTCGTCGCGCTGGTCTGGTATATCCGCTCGCTTCTCCAGCCTCTGCTGACCGCGGGCCTGATCGCTTTCGTGCTCAGCCCCGGCGCGACCTTTGTGATGAAGCGCTTTCGCATTGGTCGCAGGCTCGCTGCAACGCTGGTCTACTTCGCAACGCTGGCGATCCTGCTGATCGTGGTGAGCACCGTAGTGCCCGCCATGCTGGACCAGTTTGACTCCGTGCGTGCGGATCTTCAATCCGGTTTGACCGACCTCCAGGCCGTGCTTGCCACGCCTATCCAATTCGGCGTGTTCCGGGTGGACCTTCGGCTGCTCGGGCCTTCGCTGGCGGCGCTCCTGTATCGGGGACCCATCGTTCCGCAGCCCAGCCAGGCCATTCGCTTCCTGGAGATGACTTCACGGGGCGTGGTGTGGACAGTAGTCGTAATGGTGACCGTCTATTACCTCATGACCGAATGGGATCAACTGAGGGATTGGGTCATCCACCTTGCGCCGCCATCGGAGCGAGGCGATCTGACCCGCCTCTACATGCAGATCAGAACGGTATGGGGCCAGTATCTTGGCGGGCAGGTACGGCTCATCGCGATACCTGGCGGTTATCTACGCCCTGGCCTGGCAGATCATCGGCTTGCCGGGGGCGCTCGTATTGGGATTGCTGGCCGGCTTCCTCAACCTTGTGCCGGAAGTAGGGCCTGCGGCGGTGGGTATCCTCGCCACGGTGGTGGGCTCGCTGGAAGGCTCACGCGTATTTGTCTCCATGCCGCCTTTATGGTTCGCTGCGTTGACGCTTGGCGTATACCTGCTGATCAACGCCTTCAAGAGCGTCTGGCTCCAACCCCGCATTCTGGGTCGAAGTGTGCTCCTGCATGAGGGACTGGTCTTTGTGGCGATCGTCGCTGCGCTGGTGCTCAACGGTATCCTGGGCGTGCTGATCGTCGTTCCGCTGCTGGCGAGCGCGATCATCGTTGGCAAGTATGTGCGTCGGAGATTGCTGGGGCTGTCACCTTTTGACGACCTCCCCGAAGAACCACCGCTTGCAAGCTCCGCCTCCGGCGCCCGCTGAACTCGCCGCGTCCCCGCTGCCGAAGAAAAACTCACAATGAACATTATCTACTCCATTGTTGCACCGATCTACAATGAAAAGGAAAGCATCCCGGAGCTTTACCGGCGAGTAAGCACCGTCATGAATGCCAATGGCGAGGCCTGGGAGTTGATCCTGGTGGATGACGGCTCGACGGATGGTTCCACCGACAACATCCTGGATCTGGCGCACCAGGACCCGCATGTGCGCCCGGTGATCTTTGCACGCAACTTCGGACATCAGATCGCCATCACCGCTGGATGGGACTATGCGCGCGGGCAGGCTATCGTGATCATCGATGCCGATCTGCAAGACCCGCCGGAGATGATCCCCGAGCTCGCCAAACGGTGGAAGGAAGGCTACGAGGTGGTCTATGCGGTTCGCGCCGAACGGGAGGGGGAGACGTGGTTCAAGAAATTGAGTTCAGCCTTTTTTTATCGCGTGATCTATCAGATCACCGATGTAAAGATCCCGCTCGATACCGGCGATTTCCGCCTGATGGACCGCAAGGTTGTGGACGTGCTGAAGCAGATGCCGGAGCGGCATCGCTTCCCGCGCGGGATGTCGGCCTGGGTGGGCTTCCGGCAGATCGGCGTGAACTACAAGCGGGACGCACGGTACGGCGGCGTGACGAAATATCCCTTCCGCAAGATGCTGAAGTTGGCGCTCAATGCCATTACCAGTTTTTCATACTTCCCCCTGCAGGTTGCCACCTTCTTCGGATTCTTCTCGGCGGGTCTTTCCATACTTGCCATTCCGCTCGTTGTCTACCTGCGCATGGCCGGTATTCCGCAATTTACCGGGCAGGCCACGACGCTGATCGCCGTGCTCTTTCTGGGCGGCGTGCAGTTGATCTCACTGGGAATCTTAGGTGAATACATAGGCCGGTTGTACGACGAAGCCAAGGGCCGGCCGCTTTATGTCGTCCGCCAGAGGCCGCAGGATGAACCGATGCCGATCGCTGAAGGAGCAGAAGTAGATGGCGAGCGTCTTTGACCGTGCCCCGGACCGGCGTGACCCAAACCGGCTGAATAAGTGGACCTGGTATCCCGATGACGTGATCCCCATGTGGGTGGCAGACATGGACTTTCGGTCGCCCCCGCCGGTGCTGGCCGCGCTGCACAAGGCTGTGGACCACGGGGTGCTGGGCTATGAGCTTCCGTCGCGGGCCCTGCTGGAAACGGTGGCGGGACGCATGCAACGGCTCTACGGTTGGAAGGTGGCGCCTGAAATGGTGGTGCCCGTGACCGGCATTGTCAGCGGGTTCAGTGTGGCAATGCGAACCCTTTGCACACAGAAGAAGGGATACCTTATTCAGCCGCCGGTCTACAATGAATTCCATTCCCTGCATGCGAACCTGGGTGTGCCTCAGTACGAGGCGCCGCTGGTGGCAAGCGCGGCCGGGAATATCCTGCATTATGAAATCGACTGGCGCGTCTTTGAACAGCAGGTCAAAAGAGCGCGCGTCTTCCTGCTCTGCAATCCTCATAACCCAGTTGGCATCGTCTATTCCCGCAAGGACCTGCGCCGGATGGCGGAGATCTGCCTCGAACATGACGTTGTGATCGTTTCGGATGAGATCCATTCTGAGCTGCTCCTGGGCGATCAGCGCTTCAGCCCGCTCGCGAAATTATCGGCGGAGATCGCGAAAGCATCCATTACTTTGATCGCGCCGTCGAAGGCCTTTAACGTGCCAGGGCTCTTCTGCGGATTCGCCATCATACCGAACCCTGAACTGCGCGCCGAGTATGCCAGGATGGTGGACAAGCTGCGCATACATGTAAGCAGCATGGGCCTGTTCGCTGCCCGGACGGCGTTCTCGGGGGAATGCGATGAGTGGCTGGCGGAATTGCGGACCTACCTGACGGCCAACCGCGATTTCCTGGTGGACTATGTAACGCGAATACCTGCCGGATGTCCGCATCACGCGGCCGGACGCGACGTATCTGGCCTGGCTGGATTGCAGCGCGCTGGTGAAGCAGGGTCGGATCACGGGATCCCCGTTTGATTTCTTCCTGAATGAGGCGAAGGTGGCGTTCAGCGATGGGAAGGTGTTCGGTGCGGAGAGCGCTGAGTTCGTGCGAATGAATTTCGGCTGCACCCGCAAAACATTGAAGCAAGCCTTGGACCGAGTGCGAGATTCACTTTATCGGAGGAAAAATGGCTGATCTTTTGACATACCCGGCTGTTCAGGATTTTTTGATCAGCCTGGTGCCCCCGCGCGAGCCCGAAATGCAGGCAATGGAAGAATATGCAAAGAAGACGGACTTTCCGATCATAGGGCCGGCAGCCGGCTACGTGTGCTATCAGATCGCGCGGCTGATCGGTGCTCAGTCCATATTCGAGATGGGGTCAGGATACGGCTATTCCACGGCCTGGTTTGCCAAGGCCGTGAAGGAGAATGGCGGCAGGGTGGTGCATCATGTGGTGTGGGACGATAAGCTCTCGAAGCTTGCCAGCGAACATCTGTCGCGGCTCGGATTCGATGGCATGATCGAATACCATATGGCGGAGGCGGTCGAGACACTGCGCGATATGCCGGACTCGTTCGACCTGATATTCTGCGATATTGAAAAGCAGGATTATCCAGCGGCGCTGCCGGTTATCAAGGAGCATCTGCGGCCGGCGGGAGTTTTGATCATCGATAACATCCTCTGGAGCGGACGTATCTTCGATGAGGAGGACCAATCCGTGCAGACCAACGGCGTGCGTGAATTCACGCGTCAGATCATGCACGACCCTGACTGGATCGCAACCATCGCACCCGTCCGAGACGGTATGATCGTGGCTTACAAGAAATAAATACGGGGCATCCTGTTTGGTAGAAACTGAAGGCGACAACGCCATTTGGCGTTGTCGTCTTCGCGTCCAGTTGTTACGAGATTCAGCAAATATTGACGGTTGCGTCCAATTTGATTGATCTTGCAGCCGGGATTGCGCAAGGGTGGGCGACAATCTGGACTGGAATAGGCTATTGGTTCCTGGGGGATTGTGGTATATAATACAAGTTGTCAGACAACTTTCAGATAGTCTCCAGGAGGACCCTCATGACCATGATCGATCTAACCGTAGATAAAGCCCGCCGCAAGAATGCAATTAAGCGGGCGAAAGAACGCAATATTCTCATCCCCACTTACGCACAAATGAAAGACCCTTCCAAAGTGCCGGCCAAGATCAAGGCCGAACTCAAGAATGTGGGCCTTTGGGACGTGGATCCCCGCAACCTCTTCCGCATCACCTGGCACAACGAACCCAAGGCCAGTGGCGGCGGGTTCGGAGGCGTGAACTACCTGGAGCTTCCCAGCAGCCTCACCGGGGTGCCGGCACGGATCGTGGTGATCGTCGGCAAATGGTTCCCGACCGGCGCGCACAAGGTCGGTGCGGCCTTCAGCTGCCTCGTGCCGCGGCTGGTGACGGGGCAGTTCGACCCGACGACCCAGAAAGCCGTCTGGCCCTCCACCGGCAACTACTGCCGCGGCGGCGCCTATGACTCGGCGCTGCTGGCGTGCGAGTCGATCGCGATCCTGCCGGAGGGGATGAGCAAGGAACGCTTCGAGTGGCTCGCAAAAATTGCGGGAGAGACGATCAAGACACCGGGGTCGGAATCCAACGTAAAAGAAATCTTCGATAAATGCAAGGAACTGCGCGCCTCGGGCCAGGACCTGATGATCTTCAACCAGTTCGAGGAGTTCGGCAACTACCTGTGGCATTACGAGGTAACCGGGCATGCCATGGAGGAAGTTGTCAACCGTGTCGCGGGCAAGAATGGCCGCTACCGCGGCATGGCCTCCGCCACCGGCTCTGCCGGAACGATCGCCAGCGGCGATTATATGAAGCAGGTCTTCCCCGACAGCAAGATCGTCGCGAGCGAAGCCCTGCAATGCCCGACCCTGCTCGAAAACGGCTTCGGTGCTCATCGCATTGAAGGCATCGGCGACAAGCACGTGCCGTGGATCCACAACTCCAAGAATACGGACGTGGTGGTCGCCATCGATGACAACGCCGTGGTCAACCTGGCCCGCTTATTCAACGAAGAGAACGGCCGCGCATACCTGGTGGAGAAGGGCGTGCCCGAGAATCGTTGTGTCGCAACTTGGACCTGATGGGCTTCTCTGGCATCTCGAACGTATTGAGCGCCATCAAGGCCGCCAAGTACTATGAGATGGACTCCAACGACATCATGGTCACCGTCCTGACCGACTCGATGGACCTATACCAGCTCGCGGCTGCATGAGATGCACCAGGAATTTGGCGAGTACACCGAGTCCGATGCGGCGGCGGACTTCGCCCGCTATCTGCAGGGCCAGTCCACCGACAACATGCTCGAGCTGCGCTACACGGATCGCCGGCGCGTGCATAACCTCAAGTACTACACCTGGGTCGAGCAGCAGGGCAAGACCTACGACGAGATCCAGAGCATGTGGTGCGAGCCGGACTACTGGACAACAGTCCAGAAGCAGGCAGACGAGATCGACGCCCTGATCGAAGAGTTCAATGGGGAAGTCGGAGCGCTCAAATAACAGCAAGGTTTCAGTCAGGTGGTCGGAAATCGACCACCTGACCTTATAATCAGGATATGCCTGTCACCGATAATGAGCTGATCCTGGTGTGTGTATTGCCTGCGCCGCGTGATCTTGAGATCGCGCGGCTGCTTGGTTGGTACCGCATTCCGCTGCGGACCGCGCCGAAGGTCGTGGCTGTGGACCGGCTGGCGTTCTACCAGCCATCGAGCTTCGCGGAATCCGGCGGGCGCATCGAATTCACCGCCGCGGTGGGCGGGCACGAGTTAACGACGCGCGGCGAGCTTCTGAAGGATGAAGCGGATCACCCGCGTGCTCACGAGGAGTACTACAAGATACAACTCGGCGGGTTGGAGCGACTCGCCCAGCCCATTATCGCCGACCAGTGGAAACGGCTGACGTTCCTCTATACCACGGGCGAATATCTGCAGAAGGCACGGACCTTGAACGACCTGGTAGTGACCTCTGACGAGCGCGCGGTATTGTGGCGCTCCTTGCGGGAACGTGCGGTCAATTCACAGATGTACAAGACGAGCCTGCCTGAGGCCGATGTGCCCGCGGAAGTTTTGATCGCCTTGCTCGGCATCCGGGAAGAGAGCAGCCCCTACCAACCATCGGAAATGGACTGATACGCATACTCCACATGGCAGAAACGGCACTCAGACCGTTTTGATTGTTGTATGACCTTTCCCCAGATATTTGTCTTGCTGGTCCTCGCCATCCCACTAACGCTTGTGTTTATGAATCGATTGCGGGAGGATGTGGCTGCCCTGCTGATGGCGGCCTCGCTGGGCGTTGCGCAATATATGGGCCTCCCTGTGCTGGGACCGGCGAATTCGCCCGATGCAGCCGACAAGGCTCTCACCGGATTCGGAACGCCGGAAGTCATTGCATTAATTGCACTCTTCATCCTCACAGCCTGCCTGGACAAATACGGCGTGACGCGCTGGATCGCGAGGAGATTACTCTCACTGGGTGGCCGCTCCGAACAGCGCCTGGTCGGGCTGTTCGCATTCACCGCTGCGCTGCTGTCGCTGTTCATGAATACCCTGGCCGCGGGCGCGCTGCTGCTGCCCAGCGCATTGAACGCCTCACGCCGTACGGGAGTGAAGCCAAGCAAGCTCCTGATCCCGATCGCCTATGGCACCATGTTGGGCGGTGCAGCCACGTATCTGACAACCGCGAACATCATCGTGAGCGGTCTGTTGCGACTGGCCAACCCGCCACAGCAGCCGCTGAACATAATGGATTTCATCCCCACCGGCGGCTTTGTGGCGATCATCGGACTGACCTTCCTGACGCTTTTTGGCAGGCGATTTTTGCCTGATCGAGAGCCGCCGGTCGTCCGTATGGATCCGAGCAGCGACGAGCTGACCAAGACCTTTCAGATCCTGGACCGGATGTGGGAAGCAGAAGTGCTGCCCGAATCTGCGATCGCCAACAAGCCCTTGAGCCAGACGCACATCGGCGAGAACCTGGGCATGGCGGTGCTGGGTATCCGGCGCGGCCACCACGTACTGCCGCTGAACGGCGCAACCAATAAAGTCCAAATAGGCGATGTGCTGCTGATCGTGGGCCGCGAGGAACGCGCACTGCAATTGCGCCATGCAGGTATGCGCGTGTACCGCTCCGAGCATCCCATATCGGTCCTGCCACACGATACGGTGTTCGCGGAGGTCTTCGTTCCGCCCCGGTCGAATGTGGAAGGTAAGACGCTTCGAGGTTTGGAATTCCGAACGCTGTACGGATTCACCGCCATCGCCCTGTGGCGGGAACAGCGAAGCTACCGGACGGATGTCGCCTCGCTCGAGCTGCATGCCGGGGACGCGCTCTTAATGATGGGCGCGCCGGAAAAACTAGCCGCCCTCAAGAATCAGCACGACTTTGTGGTCATCGAAGCGGTGTCAAATGACAGTGAGCTGGATATCCCCAAGGTGGCGCTCACGCTGGGAATCGGCATCGGCGCGCTCCTTGCCCTGTTCCTGGGTATGCCGGTCGAGATCGCCATGCTGGCCGCGGCTCTGCTGATCCTGCTGACCGGGTTGATGAAGCCCGATGAGGTCTATCAGGCAGTGAGATGGCGGGCGATCTTCCTCATTGCCGGTACCATCTCCATCAGTTTTGCCATGGTGCAGACGGGGCTGGCGCAGTTGTTCGGCGACTTCATCGTCCATTGGGTCTCGCCATTCGGCGCGATGGGGCTGGTGGCGGGAGCCTATTTGTTGAGCGCGGGGCTGACGCAGGTGATGGGCGGACAGGTGTCGCCGCTCGTCGTGGCGCCGATCACCATCAGCGCCGCGCTCCAACTGGGCGTGAACCCGCAGGCCATTGCAACCGTGACCGCCATTGCCGGCTCCATTTCGTTCCTCACGCCGCTCTCGCATCCGGTCAATATCATCATGATCGCACCCGCCAATTACACCTTCCGCGATTTTCTGAAGAGCGGCTGGGCGCTGACGATCGTGTGCTTCATCGCTTTGTTGATCGCTATCCCCTTGTTCTGGAAGCTATAGGAGAATGATGGCTACTCTTATAAAGAATGGCACACTGCTGACCGCCTCAGAGACATTCGAGGCCGACATCCTCATCGAAGGCGAACAGATCTCGCGCATCGGCAAAGAGCTGGAGGCCGGTTCCGCCGACGTGATCGACGCGGCCGGAAAGCTCATCATGCCCGGCGGCGTGGACCCGCATACCCACTTTGATCTGCCGATGTTCGGGACGGTATCGTCGGATGACCATTACACGGGTCACAAGGCGGCCGCGTTCGGCGGCACCACCACCGTGATGGATTTTGCCTCCTTCGATTTTGATACTCTGCGCGAGTCCGTGGACGCCTGGCGAAAAAAGGCCGAGAAGGCCGCCATTGATTACTCCTTCCACATGAACTTGACGAAGTTCGATGACCGCATTGCGCACGAGATCCCCTCGCTGCGTGACATGGGCATCACGACGCTCAAGGTCTTTACCGCGTACAGTGGCCGGCTGCGACTGGACGACGGCAATATCTTCCGCGCATTGCGGGTGGCGAAGGAAAACGGCATGCTGGTTATGGTCCATTGCGAGAACGGCGATGTGATCGATACGCTGGTCCCGGAAGCCCTGGCAGCGGGGCATACCACGCCGGAATGGCACACGCTGACGCGCCCTGCCTGGGGCGCGGTGGAAGCTACGCTGAGGATGGCGGCGATGGCGTCCGAGGCGGATGCAACCGTCTATATCGTGCACATGAACGTGGATGGAGAAGTGGACATGCTGCGCTACGCCCGCGAGCGAGGCGTGCATGTGATGGGCGAGACGTGCCCGCAGTACTTATTCTTCACGATCGATCACCTGCGCCGTCCGGATGGGGCGAAATGGGTGTGCTCGCCGCCGATGCGCGCAGAGAAGGATAACGCGCGCCTTTGGGCCGGCTTGCACGACGGCACGCTCCAGACCATCGGCACAGACCATTGCGCGTTCTTCTTCGACGGCACGCAGCCGATCCTGTACGAGGGGAAGCCCGTGAAGATCCCCGGCAAGGAACTGGGGCGCGAAGACTTCACGAAGATCCCCAATGGCCTGCCCGGCGTGCAGGACCGCCTGCCGATCATGTGGACGTATGGAGTGCGCGCAGGGCGGATCACGCCCAACCAGTTCGTGGCCCTCAACAGTACGAACCCCGCGCGCATCTTCGGCCTGTATCCGCGCAAAGGGGCGCTGATGCCCGGCTCGGATGCGGATATCGTTATCTGGGATCCGGAGAAGCGCGTGAAGTACGGGGTGGCGCTTTCGCAGCAGAGGACGGATTACAACTTATACGAAGGCTGGGAATTGGTCGGGTATCCCGAGAAGGTGTTCCTTCGCGGGAAGCTGATCGTAGATGGAGATCGCTGGCTGGGCCGCTCGGGCGGCGGGATGTTCCTGGAGCGCAAGCAGGGTGAGGTTTTGTAGGCCCGTAAGTATTTATCTCGGTCGTACAGAGCTCAAGTGTTTTCAAGCAGCCGCTTTAATTTGGGGTGATCTGCGTAAACGCCGCGGTATTTGGGCGGGATCAGGGCCGCGATCTGGCACATGATCTCATCGGTGTCATCTCTGAGGGCGGCATCGCGATCCTTGACGGGTAGAGGCGGAAGAGAGAAGGCCGTACCCGCCCGCACCACGATATGGGAACGGCGCAAATGCCGGAGGTTATCCAGAACGCCCTCGTCTTCTGTGCCTGCCAGGCCGACCGGCACGATGGGCCGCTTGAGCTTCGCCGCCAGGTAGCTGACGCCGGGCTTGCCTTCGATCATGGAGCCGACACGCGAGCGCGTGCCTTCCGGTGCTATGACAAGGATGTCGCCTTGTTCCATAAGGCCGATCATCTTGCGCATGGCCTTGAGATCGGGGTTGTAGCGATCGATGAAAATGAAGTTCAGGTACTTGCCCAGCCATCGCAGGAAGGCGCTCTCCTCCCATTTCTCGGCGACGGGGATGAACACATCCCAGCGGTCCATGGCGTAGAAGAGCATGGTTGCATCGAGCATGCCGAGATGGTTGGTGGCGATCACATACGCGCCGGTCTCCGGCAGATTCTCATAGCCGAAGATCTCCACCCTGGCGATGATATCGATCCCGACGTCGGATGAGCCAGCGGACAAAGTTGCGCATAGATAACTAGTGTTGAGGGACGTGCCCGAAAGATGGATGCAAGAAAAAGCCCCGCCGTCTTTCGAGAGGCAGGGCGGCGAATGCGACTACGCAGATTCTACCTTCCCCAAAGGTAATCCGCATTGTTATCCCGATAGTCACCCACCGAGCCGTATTTCTCGAAGATCTGTTTGAAGATCTCCAGGTCGGCAGGGGTCATATCCACGATCTGGAAACCCGTGTCAAACAGCGTTGGATCGTATCTGTCCGGGCGGCACCATTTGCTGCGGGCTATGAACACCATATGGGGTTTGTCTGTCAGGTCAGGCGGGAGCTCAATGCGGAGCGGGAAATCCGTATTCGGGGCGATCGTCCTGAGAGATTCCAGACGAAAACCCTCCGGGCTGATGTTCACGAGGTGACCGACTAACTCACCCGTATTCTCGTTCATCAGGCGCATATATTGCGAGAAATGTCGTCTTTCTCGTGTCCGTCGTTCGGGTGCCGGTTGTTTCTTTTGCGGCTTGGCCATATACTTCACGAGTATAAAACAATCTACTCTAACAAGCAATCCCGACCGGAGATCATGAACTTCGGATGCGCTCCGCTTACTCGGCCCGCAGGATGTGGGTCACAACCGTGGCCCCGCTGCCGCCGATGTTCTGCGCCATGCCGATCTTCGCGCCCGCGACTTGCGTTGCGCCGCATTCTCCGCGCAACTGTTGGACGATCTCAACCACCTGGTACATGCCCGTGGCGCCGACCGGATGACCGCGCGCCTTCAGCCCGCCCCGCGTGCAGATAGGGACGCGCCCGCCCGGGGCGATCTCGTTGTCCAAACCGAGGCGAACCCCCTGCCCGCGCTCAGCGAATCCGCAGGCCTCCAGCGAAAGGGCTGACATGATGGAAAACGCATCATGCAGCTCGAATACGTCCAGGTCTTCGGGGACTATGCCCGCCATATCGTAGCAGCGGTTTGCCAATTCGCAGGCAGCTGCCAGGAAAAGCGGATCCTTCCGCGAATGTACTGCGATCGTGTCGGTTGACGAAGCGGAGGCGGCAATGACCACCCGCGGCCGGCCGCGCATCGATGCAACTTTATCGGCTGGGACGATCACCGCGGCTGCCGCACCATCGCCGATGGGGGATGCATCCAGCAGGTTGATGGGGGTGGCGATCATCGCCGATCTCTCGAAGCGGTCTGTGCCGATCTTTTCGTGCAGCCGCGCGAACGGATTATGCATGGCGTTTGCGTGTGAATTGATGGAAAACGGTGCGAAGTCCGCGTGCTTCCAGCCGAATTCGTGCATGTAGCGCTGCATGATCAGCGCGTTAAGCCCGACGAAAGAGACGCCCTGTTCGCCCTCGTAGTCTGCGTCGGCGGCTGTCGCCAGCGCGGCGGTCACGTCGTGACCGGCCTTATCCGTCATTTTTTCCACGCCCAGCACCAGCGCGGACTCCACTTCGCCGGATGCGACCGACATGATCCCGGCCCGCAGCGCGGCCGCGCCCGACCCACAGGCCGCCTCCACTTTAACAGCCTCCTGAAGCCAGAGACCGATCCAATCACTGAAGAACGTGCCAAGCTGGTTCTGCCCGTCGATCATCGGCGACAGCATGTTGCCAACGAACAACGCGTCGACCTTCTCAACCCCGGCATCCTGCATGGCCGCAAAAGCAGCCTCGCCGCCGATCTCCCGCAGTGATTTGTCCCACTGCTCGCCGATGGCGGTCTGTCCAATTCCGAGAATCGCAACCTTTTGCATACTTGAATTTTACCAAGGTCGGCTATCAGCAGCTATCAGAATTGCACCGGACACGATCATCCGGGCATTACGGCGGGGGAAGATGCAGTTTGAGGTCGCCAAGCCGTGTATAGGCCGGCTCGACCCGGGAACGTAAGCGGCCTCAATTCGTCATGAATGTGTATACTAAGTGATAACAGGAGATTGCATGTTCAAAAAAGGTATCCTTTTGAGTGCCATGGCGCTCATCGCCATTCTCAGCGCCTGCGGCCGGTTGCTGCCAATTGGTTCTGCGCCCCAGCCCCTACCCTCACCGGGCGAGAACTGGACCATCAAGCTTACGCAGTCCGGCGGCATTGCCGGCGTTATGCAAACGCTGGAGGTCTCCAGTGACGGTCAGCTCAAAGCTGCGGATCAGCGGTCGGGTCGCAGTGTAACGCAGAGCCTGCCGCCCGCTGCGCTGGCCGAGCTCCAGCGCCTCTTTTCGAAGGCTTCGCTGGCGGCTGCCACCCCCGTGCATTCGAGCTGTGCGGATTGCTTTATCTACGACCTTGAAGTGACCGCCGGCGGCAATAAGATGACCGTCAGGGCGGACGATACTACATTGACGGATTCCGGGGCCGCGGAACTGATCGCCTTCCTGCGCCAACTGCGCGATCGCGCCCTGCAGTCAGTGCCATAAGCCAGAGGCACGCTTCGCGAAGCGAGTTGTACGCTAACGATATGGCGTCTTCAAAGGACTCCGGATGGTTGGAGCAATTAGTTAGCAATCTGGATGATTTTGGTCCGGAAGCTGTTGCAGCATCGCGCTACCTGAGGGAGCATCGAACGAAGGTGGGCCTGCACGAACAGACCACCGGGGCACGTTGGACCATCGGCCGGAGAATAGAACTGCATCCTCGCGTTCGCGCAAGGCTCGCCGGCTGATCCGCACGCGCTCAGCCTTGTGGTTCACGAGGTGCGACATTTGCAGCAGGGTCCATGGGTGGCTCTATCCGTTTACGGCGAGTTGGAAGCCTGGCAGCTGCAATTCCGTTTCCTGAAGTCAGTAACCGGACACTATCACGTCAACACGCATCACGAGAAAGTGCTGGGGGAGCTAATGTCTTTGCCGCTGAATTGGCAGAGATCTGTTCTGGAGAACGCCCGCAGTCTGATGCAGGCCCATGCAGGCAAGATCTATCGTGTAGATTTGCTTCCGCTCTATCCGTTGCCCGCCGAAATCAGATTTCGTATAAGCCGCAGGCAGCCGAACGAACATTACATCCATCATAAGTAAGCGTTTGTCGAGGCTCCGTACTTGTGGGGGAACTTACAGAAAATGACACTCACAAAACTAATAGGTCTTTTTAATGTGCGCGTCAAATTTCCGATGTATGATCTATTCAGACAAGGAAAGGAAGGTGCGCTATCGAGAGTCCACCTGAACTACCTTCATCAGGAAAGCTTGGAGGGCTTTAGGCTGGTCAGAACCTGAGAACAAAAGGATCTGCACCACACGTCTTGGAAACGAGAAAAGCCCCGCTCCAATCTTTCCCTTGCCTACAGGCAAGCACATTTGACGGATGGGTCGCCCCCATCCGTCTATTTTTTTGTGCATTAGGTTCGCAGGGGATATGTTCAGGTTGCGCGGCCGAGAGCGGCCCGGTGCGCGGGATCTTTAACGACGAACCATAACGCCGCCGCCATGCCAACAGCGCACACCGCGGAGACGATGAACATCACGTGATATCCGGCTACATCGGCGAGCCAGCCGCCGAACACCGGAGCCAGTATGGCGGCCGGCGCGGGCAGCGTGTTCGACATTCCAATATAGAGCGGGCGCTCCTCATCATGATGTGCAAACGAAACGCTCAATGCCAGCGGGATGGTCCAGATGGCGACAACTGCCACTGCCTCCAGCAGGAAGATCGCATAGAACCATTGCGCGGAGGTCGCCTTCCATGCGAGGATGGCGCTCAAAGCCGCGCCGATCGCGCCGAAGCTCATCACTCCGCGGTGACTCCAGCGATCGCCGAGACGTCCCATGACGGGGCCAAGGACCACCTGCCCGATCAGGAGGATCGCGACCATGATGCCGGCAGCCGCGTCGCTCATGCCATATTGCTGAACGGCGTAGATCAGGTAGAACGCGAAAGCCATCCCCGCAAACTGGCTGAGAATACGCACTCCCAGGAAGGCCCGAAAATTTGGGTCGCCTTTCAGGATAACCACCGACTTACCCAGCACGGCGCTTGTACGTTGCTCCTGTTGCGGCAGCGACTGCGGCTCCCGGGTCATGGACAGAAAGAGGAACGAGAAAGCCATACATAGGAACGTCAGGACGAAACAAAGGCTGAAGTTCCCGGGCCCCGCCAGCCGGTCCAGGATAATGCCTGCGACCACTGCCGAAATCCCGGCAAGGCCATTGAACGCCGCCGACTGCGCGCCAAAAAACGTGCCGAGCAGTTGACGCGGGATCACCTTTGATACGAGGCTGGTCCAGGGGTTGGCAGCCAGGCCCGCACCGAAACCCTGCCAGATGAGCATCAGGAACGTGAGCATCAGGATCGTCGGCTTCGGCCATAACGGGACGAGCAGCGCAACGAACGCAAGCCCGAGGAAGGGCAGGCGTTCGTGGATGGTCATCCACAGCATCAGCGGCTTGTAGTGCCGCACACGCGAAAGCGATGCCGCCATTAATAGTTGGGGGAGCTGCCAGCCTATGTTATGGATGGCCGGTACGAGGCCGATCAATAGGGCCGAGTCTGTAAGGTGGTGGACAAAGAGGGGGATGATGCCGGAGAAGGATGAGAACCCCATTCCAAGACCAAAGAAGCCGCCGTCCAGTAATCCAACTGTGAAATTAAAACGCAAATGCTTTTGTATATAGGCTTCGATGGGGGAAAGCATGCCGTGCATTTTACCACTTGACAAAAGAAGCCGATTCGACGTAAAATAAAAACGAACGTTCGTTCATTTCGAAAGGCGCTCATGAAGACTTCAATCGCTCCATCCAAAGGGGAACAGACCAGCCAGGCCGTGCTCACTGCGGCTTATCAGCTGATCATCCGGCAGGGTTACGCTGCCACCTCGATGAGGCAGATAGCGGAAAAAGCCGGGCTCTCTCTCGGAAGCATCTATAACCATTTTTCCTCCAAGGACGATGTCTTCCGCGCCATCGTGGAGCAGCGGCATCCCTTCTTCCAGATGCTGCCCCTTTTGCAGGCAGTCGAGGGGAGCACCGTGGAGGAATACGTGCGCAACGCCGCGCACACGCTCGTGGAAGAGCTGACGCGGCATCCCGAGTTTCTGAATCTTAATGCTCGTGGAAATCGTGGAGTTCAAGGGCAGTCATGTTCCGCTGTTGTTTGAAAAGATCTTCCCGCTGGTGATGCCGGTCGCGCAGCGGATCGGAAGCCTGGATGGCAGGCTGCGCGATATTCCTCCGTTTGTCCTGGCGCGCGCTTTCCTGGGGATGTTCTTTTCGTATCACATCACCGAAATACTGATGGGCCCATCGATGCCGCCCGAATTGCGACGGATAAATGCCATGGACCATTTCGTGGACATATTCCTGCACGGTATCCTTTCCGAGGAGACAGCATGATCCTCCGACTCACATCCATTATCCGTAAAGAGTTCATCCAGATCATCCGGGATCCCCGCACGCTGATGTTGATCATCGTGATGCCGATCCTGCAGCTTTTCCTGCTCGGGTACGCTGCCACGACCGATGTGAAGAATATCTCGCTGGCAGTGTGGGACCAAAGTCAGACCGGGCAATCACGGGCGCTGCTCGACGCATTTCGCTCGGCAGACTATTTCCGCATCAGTTACATGGTCGGCTCGCAGGATGAATACCGCGTGCTGATCGAGCGAGGACAGGCGCGCGCCGCGTTGATCATCCCGCCGGATTACGATCGCCGGCTGGCTCAAGGGAACGCCCAGGTATCGATGGTGCTGGATGGTTCGGATGCGACGGTGGGCGGCACCGCCCTGTCTGCGGCGCGCCTCATCGGCCAGACGTTCGCCACCAGCGTTCTCGGAGAGCAGACCGCTCTGAGCGCGCATCCAGCCGGGTTCACGCCGCCGGTCGAGGTGCGGACCCAGGTTTGGTACAACCCCGATCTGATCTCCGCATATTTCAACATCCCCGGCGTTATCGGGATGATCCTGTCTTTCATCACTGCACTGCTAACGGCGACGGCAGTGGTACGCGAGCGCGAGCGGGGCACCATCGAGCAGTTGATCGTGACCCCCATACGTTCCTGGGAATTGATCGTGGGAAAGGTGCTGCCGTATGTGATCCTGGCATTCGTGGACGTGCTCGAGGTGCTGATCATCGGGCACTGGTGGTTCGGCGTGCCAGTGCGCGGAGACCTGTCGCTGATCCTCATTCTCTCCGGTCTCTTTGCCCTTTCCAGCCTGGGCATCGGTCTGTTTGCCTCCACCATTGCCAACACACAACAGGAAGCCGTGCTGACGGTGATGATGACGATCCTGCCGAGCATTTTTCTCTCGGGTTTCTTCTTTCCGATCGATGCGATGCCGAAATTCCTGCAGATCATTTCCTACGCTGTGCCGCTTCGATATTACCTCGTGATCATCCGCGCCCTGTTGCTGAAGGGCGTCGGCGCGGGTGCGCTCACCAACGAGATCATCGCGCTGACCATCTTCGCGGTGGTGATCATGGGCGCGGCCGCCGCCCGTTTCCGGAAGCGACTCGATTAAGAACCTGAAGGAGTAGAACATGCACAACAGACGAATTCCTGTGATCGTATTAATTGTCCTGGTGGTGGTGATCGGCGGATATTATGGCGTGCGGGCATTGACGGGCGGGAGCAACGGGGCGCTGAAAGCCTCCGGCACGATCGAAGCCACCACCGTCAACGTCTCCCCCGAGCTGGCCGGCAAGGTCCAGCAGGTGCTGGTCGAGGAAGGCCAGGCCGTCAAACTCGGCCAACCGCTCTTCCAGCTGGACAGCACCCTGCTGAAGACCCAGCGGGAGGCCGCATCCGCCGGGCTGCAGGTGTCCCAAACCGCCGCCCTCACCACCCAGGCAGCCTACGCCTCCGCCCAGGCCCAGTACACCATGGCCGAGAACGCCGCCCGCTCGCAGGCGCGTCCCACCCGGCTGGCGGACTGGGCCGGCAAGACCCCCGATTACTTCAACCAGCCGAAATGGTACTTCACCCAGGACGAGCAGATCGCCGCCTCCCAGGCGGAAGTGGCCGCTTCGCAGGCGGCCCTGACCGCCAGGGAGAACAACCTGGCGAGTGTGGTGGGCGACCTGCACAACGCCGACTTCGTGGCGGCGGAGAAGCGGCTGTCCAACGCCCGGCTGAGCTACCTGGTGGCCTTGCAGGTGCAGGCGGAAGGGCAGGCGGTCGGGCAGGGCAAGGCGCCGGACGAGCTGGACCTGCAGCGGCTGAACATCACCATTCCGCCGCAGGCGCCGGGCTACCGGGTGAGGATCCACGTCTCGCAGAACATGCCCAACCAGGAGTTGCTCTACGATGCTTCGCAGACGGCCTACGATGCGGCTTCGACCGAGCTGAGTGCGGCGCAGGTGGCCTACAACCAGCTGCTGACGAGTGCTTCGGCGCAGGCGGTGCTCAAGGCGCGGGCGGCTCTGGCGGTGGCTCTCGAGCGGGTGCAGGTGGCGCAGGAGAAGCTGAGCGCCCTGCAGACGGGCATGGCAATCGCCGCAGGTGGCAGGGGCGGCGGCGGTGCTGGAGCAGGCGAAGAGTGCGGCGCAGCAGGCGCAGGATGCGGTCGGGCAGGCGCAGGCCAACCTGGCGCTGCTGGAAGCGCAGCTGGCCAAGCTGCAGGTGGCCTCGCCCATGGACGGGGTGATCCTGACGCGCAACATCGAGCCGGGGGAGTATGTGCAGCCGGGGGCGGCGGCCTTGTCGATGGGGGATCTGCGGCAGCTGACCATCACGGTGTATGTGCCGGAAGACCGCTACGGGCAGATCCATCTGGGGCAGGCGGCGGTGGTGAGCGTGGACTCGTTTGCGGGGGTGAAGTTTGAGGCGCAGGTGACGACCATCTCGGATCAGGCGGAGTTCACGCCGAGGAATGTGCAGACGGTGGAGGGGCGATCGAGCACGGTGTATGCGATCAAGCTGAGTGTGACCGATCCGCAGGGCAAGCTCAAGCCGGGCATGCCCGCCGATGTCATCTTCCAATAGGCCATCGAACGTCGCGCTGACTTGACAACGAACGCTTCAACAAGGTATTTTATGAATGATGATCTATCTGATCGATGCAAAGAACCTGTCCAAATCCTTCGGGGAAGTCCACGCGGTGGACGGAGTGGATCTCAGGATCCCCGCCGGCGAGATCTATGGATTGGTCGGGTCGGACGGCGCCGGCAAGACCACCACCATGCGGCTTGTCGTCGGCGCGCTGCAAGCCGACTCAGGGACAGGCCCTGATCGCGGGCTACGACATCGATCGGCAGACCGAAGATGCGCGGTCCCAGGTTGGTTATCTGTCGCAGCGCTTCTCACTTTATGAAGACCTCACGGTACTGGAGAACATCCGCTTCTTCGCCGAGGTCCGTGGTTTGAAGTCCAACGAGTGGCTGCCGCGCTGCATGGAGATCCTGGAATTTGTCGGCCTGGCTGGTTTCAAGGACCGCCGCGCCGGTCAGCTTTCAGGCGGCATGAAACAGAAGCTCGGGCCTGGCCTCTGCGTTGGTCACGCGTCCGCGCGTCCTATTGCTCGATGAGCCGACCACGGGCGTAGATCCGGTCACCCGTCAGGATTTTTGGCAGTTGCTTATCAGCCTGGTTGCCTTGCCCGTTGCGTCAGCCGACATCGTGGATGCAAAAGCAGATACTGCATCGGGGCGCGTGGCGGTCCTGATCTCGACCCCGTACATGGATGAGGCCGCACGCTGCCATCGTGTCGGTTTCATGAGTCACGGTCAGGATCATTGCCGAGGGAACCCCGGCGCAGCTGCGTGCCCGCCTCGCGGACCGCGTGCTGGAATTGCGCGGCTCGCCGCTCCGGCTTCTCCGCCAGATCGCTCAGCAGGACGCCGACGTGGAGGACGTGCGCGCTTTTGGCGACCGTTTGCATCTGCGCGTCGCCGCGCAGAGAGCGGATGCTGTGCTGAAGCGCCTGCCATCCGTCGTGGCGGCACAGGAGTGCCAACTGGATGAGCTGCGGCTTGTCCCGCCCGTCCTTGAGGACGTATTCATCGAACTATCGGAACAGACCCATGAGTGAACCTGTGATCGTCGTTGAGGACCTCACCCGTCGCTTCGGTGAATTCACTGCAGTGGATCACATCAACTTCCAGGTGAGGGCTGGGGAGGTGGTAGGCTACCTGGGACCGAATGGCTCGGGCAAGACCACCACGATCCGCATGCTGCTGGGCCTGCTCGAACCAACGGAGGGCCGGGCCACGGTGCTGGGATATGACGCCTTCCGCCAAACCGATGAGGTACGCACGCGCTCGGGCTATATGTCGCAGAAGTTCGCCCTCTACGATGACCTTACCGTGCTGGAGAACCTCACCTTCTATGGCGGCGTCTACGGCATACGGGATAAGGCACGCATCCATGCCACCTTGGAGCAGGTGGGCCTGACCGGCAAGGACTCCACGCTGACCGCGCGGTCTCTCCGCCGGCTGGCGGCAGCGGCTGGCCTTTGGGATCGCGCTTGTCCATCAGCCCCGCTTGCTCTTTCTGGATGAACCCACCAGCGGCGTCGATCCCAATGCTCGTCGTTCCTTCTGGGACCTCATCTATCAGCTTGCCGACGGCGGCGTCACGGTTCTGGTCACCACGCACTACATGGATGAGGCGGAGTATTGCGAGCGCGTGGGTATCATGCGGGACGGCAAGCTGCTCGCCATGGACTCGCCGGCCAATCTCAAAAAGCACGTTATACCCGGTGATGTCTGGGAAGTTTATGCGCAGCCATTGGAGGGCGCATTGGTCGCTTTGCGCCACGCGCCTGGCGTCCTGCGCGTAGGCCTCACCGGCGACCATATCCGGACCATCGTCGAACCGGCGTTGGGGCAGGCCGCATTGCAGAAGACGCTGACCGATGCGGATCTGGTTGTTACGGGCATCAGCCCCGGCGAGCCCACGCTGGAGGATGTGTTCATTTCCGTTGCGAGATAGCGCAGCCCTCGCCGGGGATATTCTGCGCATTCAGGAATCAAAAAGCATGTGGCGATCGTTGCGCACATGCTTTTTGGGCCTTACTGTGCGAGCGGGGCGGGCTCTTCAGGGATGACGAGTGCCATCACCAGGTACGCGACCACAACGCCGGGCCCGGTGACAAAGAAAAGAAGAACGGCCCCCAGTCGCACCACGGTCGGATCGATATTGGCATAGGCGCCTATGCCGCCGCATACGCCGGCGACCATGCGGTCTGTGATGCTGCGCCTGAGTTGCTTATAAGATGTGTTCATTCGCTTCGCTCCTTTTGGTTTCTACCCTTTTCTACGCAAAAGGCGGTGCGAGGTAGCAAGGTTTGGAAGGTCCGTGTCCTGGACTGGGCGCTTACCGGTAGCGCCTGCTCTCCAGGAAGTTGGCGATCGCGGCGTAAAGGAGGAACAAGCCGATCAGCATGAAGAAGACCGCCTGCAGCCCCAGGAATCGATATTCGAGCAAGCCAAAGCCGGCGAAGAGCAGGCCTACCAGGCCGTAGAATATCGTGTTTCGGACGTAACCGGACTGCATGCGGCGTGCCTGTTGAACGCCGCGCTTGGCGATCAAATCCAGGCCGCGCACCTGCTCCTCGTGGCGGTCCTTGCACGCCAGCGAGTCTTCCACAAGCGAAGCGCACTCAATGCACAGTCCGCGTCCGCAGTGCTTGCAGATGCCCACCGCCGGCTGCCCCGGGTGGTAATAGCAGACCACGCTATTCGCCCATCATCTGAACGACGAGCTGTCGTTGGCGCGGGCGCGTATCAAAGTCAACGTGGATGATCTGCTGCCAGGTGCCGAGTGCCAGCCGGCCCTCGATGAACGGGACGGTCAGTGACGGGCCCAGCAGCGCGGCGCGGATGTGGCTGTGCCCATTGCCGTCGCCCCAGCGCGCGTTGTGCGCATACTCGCGAGCGGGCGTGATGATCTCGTCGAACATCCTGCGCAGGTCCGAGAGGCAGCCGCTTTCGTACTCAATGGTCGTTAGGCTGCTGGTGGAGGATGGACAGAAGATGGTGACCGTGCCGCTTTTCAGGCGGCTGTCCTGTATCGCAATCGCCACCTGGTCGGTGATGTCGTGCACGTCTGCGTTGCCGCGCGTGCTCAATGTGATCGCACTGGTCTTGACCATGGATATTCCTTTTGCGTTCATCCCTGTTGAACGAGGTCTTTCGATCCCTTGCTAGGCAGCCTTTTCCACCGGGTGCCTGAGCACGGTCTTGAGCTTGGCGGGGTCGGCCTTGCGCGGGTCACCCAGGTAGATCTCGTGATGCTTCCCGCCTCGGCCGATGCAATCGCGGTAGCCGTTCTCCTCTGCAAAGGTATTCATCCTGTCCACGGTGGCGGGCTCATCCGCATAAGGGCCGATGTGCATGACCTGCATGCACTGACCTTCATCAAAATATTCCAGCCGCAGTTTTCCGAGTGCCGGGGATGTCGCCGCGCTTCCTGCGCACTTCCGCCACACCGGCCTCGAACAACTCAGGGGTGATGACATCCGGCTGCATGATCATCAGCGTGTAGAACCAGTTGTCTTTAACGCGGATGTCGAACCGGCCGTCTTCCACCCACCACAGGCCTTCCAAAGCCATGACCGGGTAATCAACGGCGTGCGTTTTGCGCTTCTTGAGCGTGAACTTCAGCGTGTACGCGATTCCGTAGAGCGCCTGCGTCGCCTCCGCAAAGCCTGGTGATGTGCCCGGGCCTTCGCCTTTTTCGATCGCTCCGTCGATCATTGCAAACTGCATCCGCGGTACCTGCACGATCTCCACCTTTTTGGCAGAGGGAGCGTATAAATATTTCAGTTCCTTCTTCAGATCAAGCACTTTCATCGCGTCCTCCTCTTTACCCTCATTATAGGCATTGCATCAGCTATTCCAAGTGCGCAATGTCATGTGCTGTCGCCGTGACGGATCACGCGGTCGCCATATTTTTCTCGCAGCTCATCGATCGCATCCTGGAGCCGCCGCAATTTCTGGTTCTCCGTATCCCACAGCGAAAGCTGCCTCACCGGAAATCCCAGCCCGCTCACGCCCACGCCGATCAGCCGCACGGCCTGCCCCGGCCTGCGGACGGCATGCATCAGCTCAATGGCGACCCTGGCGATCTCCTCCGCCTGGTCGGTGCGCTGTGGCAGGGTGGTTTGACGCGTGAGGGTTGTGAAGTCGGGCCAGCGGATCTTGAGCTTGACCGTTGCGCCGGACAGGCTCGACCTGCGCAAATTCCGCGCCACCTCTGCGGCCATTTCGGTCAATGTTTTCTCCAGCGCCTTATCCTCACGAACATCGCGCGTGAAGGTTGTCTCCTGGCTGATGGACTTGGTCTCGTGCTCGGTCACGATGCCGCGCCGGTCGATGCCGCGCGCGTGCTGGGATAGGTCGCGCCCGTTCTCTCCGAAGAGCCGCACCAGCTCGCCTTCAGGCCAGCGCGCGATATCGCCGATGGTATGTATTCCGAGTTCTGTGAGCCGGGCGGATGTCTTCGGTCCCACGCCCCAGAGCATATCGGCCGGCAGGGGGGCGAGGAATGCGGCCTCTTCGCCGGTTGGCACGATCGTCAGCCCAAAGGGCGGTCCGCCGCCTTTACCGGATTTCTTTCCGACTTCTGTGGCGATCTTTGCTACCAGCTTGTTGCCGGCGATGCCGATGGAACTCGGCAGGCCGAGTTCATCCCGGATCTCCGCCTGCAGCTTGCGCGCCAGTGCCTCGGGCGATTGCCCAAGGCCCGATATGTCGAGGAACGCTTCGTCAATGGATATCTGCTCTGTGAAGGGCGTGATCGCCCGCAGCCGGCCCATGACCTGTTTGGAAACTTCGCTGTATGTGCCATGCCGGCCGGGCACGATGATCAAGCCGGGGCACAGTCGCGTGGCGCGCGCCATCGGCATCGCCGAACGGATCCCATATTGGCGGGCGGCATACGAGCAGGACGCGACCACGCCGCGTTCATCCGGCTTGCCCCCGACCGCGAAGGCCTTGCCGCGCAGAGCCGGATTGTGGGTTTCCTCCACAGCGCAGAAAAACGCGTCCAGGTCCAGATGCAGGATGATCGATGCCATGTCGGATCAGTTATCCAATGGAATGATCGGATTCACCCCGATCCTGAAAGCCCGCGAGATACATGTGTGCATGGCCTTCTGACCGAATCCTTCCGCGCGGTTCAGTGTTTCTCCTACGAGGCATCAGGCGCAGCAATGCTGCCGGAAAGTGGTCATTTTTAGTATTGAAGATTTATCAGGTAATCGCTATACTATCAATAGCGCATAGTCAATTTGATATGCGTGCTGCTGAATAAATCGTTCCGCATGGGCTCTCGTTAGCCTTGATTTCTATTTTACCCCTTGCGGTATCAGCCTCAGCAGCGTCGCCCGTGCGAGCGCCGGAACCTGCTTACACTAGTGAAGCCGCTGTGTTAATGTGAGCGACTGCACAAGGAGTGAGTATGCCAGGCCGGATGCTCACGCAGGTGTGATCTTCTTATTGGTTTACCTGTACCGTCATTTTCTCGAAGTCGTTCCTGCCTCGCTAGAACGTGGAAAACCGTATTGAATATTCGTTCGACTAAAGTTATACTTATGGACGGCGCATAGTCAACCGGGAACTATCGTTTTAGTTAGGACGTCTTCATACCGCGCATTGATGTAATTGTCTTGACGAAGGAGAATGTTATGAAATCGAAAATCCCCGTTGGTTTGGTGATGATGCTGGTCGCGATGGTATTGTCACTCGTTCCCGCAGCCACTGTTACCGTACAGCCGGCTGCCGCCCTGTCGACCTGCGATTGGGCACAGTTCATCTCCGATGTGACCGTGCCGGACGGCACCACCTTTGCTCCAGGCACCTCGTTCAGCAAAACCTGGCAGATCAAGAACATCGGAAGCTGCACCTGGACGACGTCCTACTCACTGGTCTTCGTATCAGGAAACCAGATGGGCGGTCCGAGCTCCATCAATTTGCCTAACAATGTAGCACCGGGGCAAACAGTGAACCTTCAGGTTACCGGGCTCACCGCGCCGAACGCCGCCGGGCACTATATTGGCTACTGGCAGCTCAAGAATGCCGCGGGTGTGCTGTTTGGCATCGGTTCCAACGGCGACAGGCCCTGGTGGGTGGAGATCAACGTCTCTTCGAACGGCTCCGTACTGGATGCCTACGACTTTGTGCCCAATTTCTGCTCGGCCACCTGGTATAGCAGCGCCGGCAACCTTCCTTGCCCGGGCTCGGATGGTGACTCGCGTGGCTTCGTGCTGCAGATCAACCAGCCGCAGCTTGAGAATGGCGCAACCAATGGCGGCGGGGGGCTGATCACCAATCCGCAGAATGTCTTCAACGGCGATATTCACGGCATTTTCCCCGCCTTCCACGTTCAGACTGGCGACCGCTTCCAGTCGATCATCAACTGCGCATACGGGGCCACATCCTGCTTCGTAACATTCCGATTGGATTATCAGATCGGCAACGGTCCGATCAACACGTTCTGGAGCTTCCGCGAGAAATACGAGGGCCTGTTTTATCAGGCCGATATCGATCTCAGTGCTCTCGCCGGTCAGGATGTCAAGTTCATTCTCACCGTGCTTGCCACCGGCTCCGCCGCCGGCGACCGTGCTCTGTGGGTCAACCCCGGTATCTTCCGCGCGGGTGGTTCACCGCCTCCGCCTCCGCCCGGAACCGCGCGCAATTTTGACTTTGGAACATCCTCTTCCCCAGTGGCCTCCGGCTATACACAGGTGACCGAAGCAACCACTTATTCCTCAGGCGGCTTCGGCTGGACCGACAAGACCGGGTTGGAATCGCGCGACAAAGCCGCCGTCTCCGATGTATTGAAACGCGACTTCGTTTTGAACAGCTCGGCCGCGCGCACCTTCAAGGTGGATGTGCCGAACGGCACGTATGCGGTCACCGTCACGCAAGGCGACAACGACTTTGCGCATGACAACATGGTTGTCAAGGCCAATGGCAACACCATGCTGGGTGATGTGGACACTGCCGCGGGCAGCTATTCCATCAACACCTTCAGCGTCGTCGTAACCAACGGTTCGCTGGAACTGGCATTCTCGGATGCAGGTGGGACGGATCCCACCTGGGTGGTGAACGCCATATCCCTCACCACCGGTTCTCAGCCGCCTGCCTCATGTGATCGCGCACAATTTGTTGCGGATGTAACGGTTCCGGATGGAACGGTCTATGCTCCAGGAACCAGCTTCACCAAGACCTGGCGTCTGAAGAACATCGGCTCATGCACCTGGAGCACATCTTATGCGATGGTCTTCGACACCGGCGACAAGATGGGTGGCCCTGATCTGGTGAACATGCCGCAGACAGTCCCGCCCGGCAGCACGGTCGATGTGTCCGTGAACCTCACGGCGCCCAATTCCGCTGCATCCTACCGTGGCTATTGGAAGTTCCAGAATGCAAGCGGTGCCAGGTTTGGGATCGGCGTAGGGGGCACGCAATCTTGGTGGGTTGATATCAGGGTGTCAGGGTCGGGCACGCCAAGCGGACGTAACTTCGATTTTGGTACGAGTTCTTCACCACTCGCCTCCGGCTACACACGCGTGACTGAGACCTCCGCCTTTTCCTCAGGAGGCTTCGGATGGACGGATACATCCGGCCTTGAATCTCGTGATCGATCCGCGGTGTCCGATGCTTTGAAGCGCGACCTTGTGCTGCATAGCTCCGCCGCGCGTACCTTCAAGGTCGATCTGCCGAACGGCACTTATGCGACCACCGTGACCATGGGCGACAATGATTTCGCCCACGACAACATGGTCGTCAAGGCCAACGGCACCACCGTTCTGGGCGATGTGGACACCGCCGCAGGCAGTTATTCCGTCAACACGTTCAACATGTATATCAGCGGCGGTTCGCTGACGCTGGAGTTCTCGGACGCGGGTGGGTCGGATCCCACCTGGGTGGTGAATGCAGTTTCCATCGTGCCTGGATCTCTGCCGCCTTCCGGTTCTGACCGCGCTCAATTCGTGACAGACGTGACCGTGCCGGACGGGACGATATTATTCACCAGGGACAGGCTTCGTCAAAACCTGGCGCCTGAAGAATGTGGGCACCTCCACATGGACAACGTCCTACTCCATGGTCTTTGACACGGGCGACAAGATGGGCGGCCCGGATTCAGTCGCCATGCCGCAAACAGTTCCTCCGGGCAGCAGCGTCGATGTGTCCGTGAATCTGACGGCGCCAAATTCCGGCGGCTCCTACCGCGGCTACTGGAGATTCCAAAACGCCAGCGGCGTGCGCTTCGGCATCGGCTCGGCGGGCACGCAGTCCTGGTGGGTTGACATACGGGTCTCAGGCACGCCCATTCCTCCGACGCCCGGCACCTCGGTGCCCCCTGGCGCAGGCACCTCCTATGACTTCGCAGCCAATGTATGCTCGGGCGTCTGGTTCTCCGCGTTCGGTCAGCTTCCATGCCCCGGCAGTGATGGTGATCAGCGAGGCTTCGTCTTGAAGCTCGCCAACCCGCAGCTTGAGAATGGGACAGTGGATTCTCGGCCCGGTCTGTTGACTTTCCCCCAGAATATATTCAACGGTTACATACAGGGCATATTCCCTCCGTATAGGGTCAAGCCCGGTGACCGCTTCAGAAGCATCGTGAACTGCGCTTATGGCGCCACCTCCTGCTATGTGGTTTTCCGCCTCGATTACCAGACCGGCAGCAGCGGCATCCTCACCTTCTGGGCGTTCGTCGAGAAGTACGATAACCAGTTCTATTCGGTCGACCTGGATCTTAGCCCGCTTGTGGGGCAGGACGTAAAGTTCATCCTAACCGTTCTCTCAACCGGTTCGCCGAATGGTGACCGTGCTCTCTGGGTTGCGCCGATAATCTTCAACAGCTTGGGCACTACACCCACCCCCACAGCCACTTCCACCACAGCAGTTACAGCTACTACCGGGCCCAGTGCCACGCCTACGGCGACGCAGCCTACCGCAACGCCGAGCTCTACTCCAACAGTAACAACCACGCCGCCCACGCCTACTGAGACGCAGACACCGGGCCCAACCTTCACGCCAACATCAACTCCCAACGCGACCAGCCACAGTTTCGACTTTGGCTCCAGCACTTCACCGCTGGCTCCCACGTATACGAGAGTCACTGAGTCCACTGCATACACCGCCGGAGGCTTCGGCTGGACCGACACGTCGGGCCTGAAATCACGCGATCGCACGGCTGTCACAGATCCACTGCAGCGCGACCTCGTCCTCGACAGCTCCGCCGCGCGCACCTTCAAGGTGGATGTGCCGAACGGCACCTATAACGTCACGGTGACCATGGGAGATAATGACTTTGCCCATGACAACATGGTCGTCAAGGCTAACGGTACTACCGTGTTGAGCGATGTTGATACGAGCGCCGGCAGTTATGGCGTCAATACCTTCACCGTCACGGTGAGCACCGGCTCGTTGGCCCTTGAGTTCTCGGATGCGGGTGGGGCGGACCCAACCTGGGTCGTAAACGGGGTTTCATTCACACCTTGATCTCCACAGTAAGCACATGAACAAAAAGAAGGCCGGCAAATTATTGCCGGCCTTCTTTTTGTTTGCTCCGATCCGAGCCGCATCTTGACTCAACTACTACTCTTCCCTTCTGCCCTTCGTCACGATCCGGATCGGCGTACCCACAAACCCATACTCCTCCCGGATGCGATTCTCAAGATATCGCTTGTAACTAAAGTGCATCAGCTTCGGATCGTTGACGTAGATCATGAACGTGGGCGGGTCTGAGCGCACCTGCGTCCCATAGAATATCTTGAGCTGCCTTCCGGCATGTGCCGGCGCTGCATGTGTATCCTGCGCCTCCACCAGCACCTTGTTGATCTTCGAGGTGCTCAAGCGTGCCAGCCGTTCCTCCTGCACCCGCAGGGCCAGCGGCATCACCTGGTCGACGCGCTGCCCGGTCTTGGCGGAGATGAACAGAAGCGGCACATAATCCACGAAGTTCAATTCCTTGCGGATGTGGCTGGTGTACTCATCCATCGTCGTGTTGGTCTTCTCGACGAGGTCCCACTTGTTAACCAGTACGACGCAGGACTTCCAGGCATCCAGGATAAACCCGGCGATATGCGCGTCCTGGGCGGTGATGCCGTCGAGCGCATCGATCATCAGCAGTACAACATCCGCGCGTTCAATGGCCTTGAATGAGCGCAGCACGCTGAACTGTTCCACGCCGCGGTCGATCTTCCCCCTCCGCCGGATGCCGGCTGTATCGATCAGGGTCACCGGCAGTCCCTCGACTTCGATGGGCGTATCCACTGCATCACGCGTGGTCCCCGCAATGGGGCTCACGATGGCGCGCTCCTCGCCGACCAGCCTGTTCAGCAGGCTCGATTTCCCGGAATTGGGTTTGCCCACGATGGCGATCTTGATCGAACTCGTCTTCCTCCTCCGCCGCCTCGGCAAAACTGCTGACCAGCGCATCCAGCAAGTCGCCCACGTCAGTTCCATGGATGGCTGAGATGGGATACGGTTCGCCCAGCCCCAATTCATAGAACTCCGCGGAACCCGCGCGCCGTTGCTCGGACTCAGTTTTATTGACCACCACGAAAATGGGGGGCTGCAGCTTTCCCGACGCATCCTTGCGCTGGCTTCGACGCAGCAGGTCGGCTACCTCGCGGTCGGGCTCGGTGATGCCGCTGTCGCCGTCGGTAACGAACAGGATCGCGTCTGCATCCCGGATCGCCGCCAGCGCCTGGATCTTGATGTCATCGATGAAGTCCGCAGAACCGATGGAGAGCACGCTCTTCCCTCCGTGCATCGGGTCGATCCCGCCTGTATCCACCACGCCAAAGGCGCGGCCGTTCCACGTGGCTTCCGCAAAGAGCCGGTCACGCGTGGTTCCCGCAACATCATCCACGATCGCCAGCCGTTCACCGATCAGGCGATTGAAGAGTGTGCTCTTCCCTACATTCGGTCTTCCTACAAGTGCAACGATAGGCTTTGACATATTATGGCTTTGTAGTTGGCGCTGCCTTTGGCTTCAGAATGACTTCGAGCGTTCCCGGCAGTAGCGATTCAACCGTGACGTTGGAGGCCAGGATCTGGACGGTGGGAGTAAGCTGGTACGAGCCGACCGCCAGCCCCGTCACATCGACGGTCACGTGCACATCCTGGCGGGCCAGCGTATTGAGAATGGGCAGCGGACCCGAAAGGATCACGTCCATGGTGGCTGGCGAGACCTGCGCATCGAGGTCAGCGGGCAGGCCGGTAATTTCCACGCGCTGGCCGGATAGAGTCAGGCTGCTTTGGATGGGGGATACGCCCGCCTGTATCACTACGGTTTGCTCCCCGACGGCTGAAACACCTCCGGGCAGGTTCAACGGTACTCGTAAGCTCACATTATCCTTTGCAGCCTGCAGATCCAGCGGTTGCGTTTCCACTACGCCAGGCAAGGCATTGACCAGGTCGGGATTCGCGGAATATACGGTCACGACCGGCGGCGAGACTGATATGCTGTCGAGCCGGTAGCCGCTCGCCACCTGCCCGCGCACTACAACTTTCACGGCCAGGTCACGGAACCCGCCCTGGCGCGTGACGGGCAGGGCGACGTGCGCGGCGTCTGGCTGAATGGTCAGGTCGGTGACCCGGGCATTGTTCTTATCCAGCGCCTCGATGGGGATGGATTGGTCGAACCCCTCGCGGATGCCCGTGATATTGACAGCGACGCGCACGTGCGTCACGCGCGCAACGACGGACTGCGGCCCGGCTAGCACGATCTGCTTCGGGTCTACGGTCAAGTCACCGGGCAGGTAACCGATGGCTGGCTGCCCGGAAACAGTTGATTCCAGCGGCAGTGTGCGTGAGATCAGCGGCTCCATCGTGACCGTGACAGACTGCGGGTTGGCCGCAACAATTCTGACGGGCCGGGCATCCACCTGGATCTGGATGCTGACCTTATGCTCGCCCGCGCTCAACCCTGAGAGATCCAGCACGGCGCGGATGCTATCCGGACGCGCCCGCATCTGGTCCCATACCGATCTGGGGGCGCGCAGCGTCAGTTCTACGTCCTTGGGCAGGCTGCCGCTGATGACAAGGCCCGGGTCCTGCCCGATGACCTCCACCCTGATCGGGGCGGGATACGCGTGTACCTCATCGGGATCGGAGGCCGTAACTGCTGCCAGCCACACCGCAAGCGCCAGCAAGAGCGCCCATAAGAAGGTACGCAGGTTCCGCCCGATATTATTTAACATTTCGCTCGTCTCTGCGACTAAAGAGAAAGGGGAACAGCCGCACGTACCATCTGCTGCTGCGCTGCTGCGCCGAGGGCCTGAAGAAGGCTAGCAGGATGTTCTCCAGCCTCTCGGGATCGATGCGTCGGATCATGCGCCCGGCATGCGCGATCGAGATCGCGCCGGTCTCCTCGGAGACCACCACGGCGATAGCGTCGCTTTCCTCCGAGATGCCGAGGGCTGCCCGATGGCGTAAACCCATTTGGCGGTCAGGTGAGCGGTTCAGGATGCCGCTGGACGAAAGCGGCATCACGCATGCCGCCGCCACGATCCGGTTGCCAAGCAGTATGGCGGCACCGTCATGCAGCGGAGTGTTCGGGTAGAAGATCTGCAGCAGCACCTCAGGCGTGACCACGGCGTTCATACGTACACCGCTCTCGATATATTCATCGAGGTTGTCGAACCGCTGCATGATGATGAGCGCGCCGTGTTGTCCGCGGAAAGCCGCGCCGCCGCGGTGACGACCGCGTGCACCGATTGTTGTACATCCGTCGTCCCCGCCGTATTGAACCTGGAAATGATCGTGCCGGCTCGCCCGATCCGCTCCAGGGCGCGCCGGATCTCCGGCGCAAAGATCACCGGGATCGCCAGCAGCATGGCAGGCACCGAGTTCCGCACGAGCCACGAGAACGCCGGCAGGTCCACCAGGCTGGTGACGAGGATCAGCACCACTACGATCAGGATCACCCCGCGCAGCAACACCATGGCCTGCGTGTCGCGCAGCCAGTACATAAGGCTAAAGAAGATCATCGTGACCATCAGGATGTCGATGACGCTGAGCCAGTTTAGCCGCTGGAATATGAAGAGCAGGTTGTTCAGGAGTTCGGCCACGTCTGATCACACTCTATATTGCTTAAAGGCGCACACGGCGTTTACGATACGCCGGGAGCTTCTACAAGCCCCGGCAGCGATGATTCGGCATCCTCCTCGATTGGATCTTGCAGACGGCTTGTTGGAACGCAGGCCGAAGCCGCCCCCGGTTCCTTTCCCGACAGATGTGCCGCTGCGTGTCGCCGCTAGATCGGCCGCAGGACGCGGTCCTGGCGCAATTGCTTGAAGAATAATGCAGTATCAACCGGCATTGACTCTTTCGCCGCATCGGTCCAGGCCTGCACGCCCAGGGCCTCCGGCGTCCGGCCCTCGTAACCCAATCTCTTCCAGATTTCGCCCTGGGAAACCAGGTTCCGGGCAGGGAATACCAGGGAAGCCTCGCACTGAAGATCGCTCGAAACCTGCTCGATCTCGCGTACCAGCTTCTCGAGGGCCTTTGCGGTGTCGATATCCGGCTCGAGATACAGGTCGGTGGTGCGGACCACCAGGTTTTCCACCTGCCAGCCGGCAATGCCCACCAGCTTTTTCCCATCGTGCAGAAGCATGTAGGCCTTGTCGCCGAACTGCGCCATGATGTCGTCGGAGGTCAGGCGACGCGAGCTCTTGCTCAAATGGTTGATCAGCGCGGCAATGGCCTCGGAGTCTTTCGGTTTTCCGCGGCTCACGCTGAACTCACCCGCCTTAAGCTCTTTGGCTGGCAGGGCGGGCAGCGGCCCGGTTGCCACCTGGATGTTCTTCTTCCAGGCCTGGGAGACCTGTTTCCACAGATCTTCGTAGGAGCCGATATTGCGGATCACGACATTCGCAGCTTCGATCTTCCCGGTCTGCGGCGGCTGCGCATTGATGCGGTCCAGGGCTTCCTGCCGGGTCAGGCTTCGCTTGCGCGTCAACCGCTCGATCTGGACGACCTGGGGCGCATAAGTAACCCAAATTGTATCGCAGGCCTTTTTCAGGTCGCCTTCGAGCAGCTTGATGGCCTCGATCACGATCACGGACTGCGTGGAGCGCTTGGCCAGCACATCGACGGCCTTCCGAACGAGCGGGTGGACAATGCTCTCAAGGTCGGCCAGCGCCGCGGCATCGCGGAATACCAGGCCCCCCAGTTTGCTGCGATTGATCTCACCGTCCGGAGCCAGCAGCCATTTGCCGAAGTGCTCGACCACGGGTGCATAGCCTGGCGCGCCTTTGGCAATGGCGCGGTGCGACAACGCGTCTGCGTCTATGGTATAGGCGCCCAGGTGCTCCAGCATTCTGCGGACGACAGTCTTGCCGGTGCCAATATTTCCCGTCAGACCGATGACATACTTCCCGGGCCAGTGACTCAACGTTACCTCGATGGACCTTGGACTGCATACCTATTTTACATTAAAAACCTGCTTTCTCGTGTTGACGCCCCTCTTGCTCCCGTGTATCATCAAGCTGCCTCAGGCCGGTTGGGCGATCGCGGCCGCGCTTCGGTGCGGTCGAGGAAAGTCCGTACTCTGCAGGGCACGGCGCCGGGGAAACCCCGGGACGGAGTGATCTGTCGGATTGGGCCACAGAAAATGACAGCCGGGATTTCGGTTCCGGTTATGGTGAAAAGGTGGTGTAAGAGACCACCGGCGTTCACAGCAATGTGGGCGGCCAGGCAACCCCCGTCGGGAGCAAGGTCAAACAGAGACGATGGAGCGGCCCGCTCCGCCCATCTCCATTCGTGGGGATGGCAAGTCTCGGGTAGACTGCATAGATAGATGATCGCTGAAGCGAGCAGCAGGGACGAAGCGCGGTGCCGAGCCGAAAGGCGGAGCGCCGTGCGTAAACCTGCTCCACTCGCCGGACAAAATGCGGCTTATAGACCAGCCTGAGGTAACGACAGAATGGGCTGCGCGCCTCCTTCGCCCTGAGCGGAGGGGCGCGCATCCTTCTCCATAGCTCGGAACGCCAGTGTACGATCTCATCCCCTGTACAGCAATTAGCGGAAAAGGTTCGTTATTCAATAAAGGCAATGCCTGCCCGCCGCGTGCCGAAGACCATTAACGCATTTCAGGAACCAACGCATGCATGAACTCTACGCCACACAGGCCATCTTGGACCGGGCGCTCGAAAAAGCCGGCGAGCAAAGCGCAAAGCGCATCACGAACGTCTACCTCGTAGTTGGGGAGATCTCCACCTACGCCGACGATTCGGTCCAATTCTATTGGGACGAGATCAGCAAGGGTACCATCGCGGAAGCCTCAGCTCTTCATTTTCGCCATGTGCCTGCAGAGCTGCAATGCATGGCGTGCTTCACGAAGTATCATCCGCCGGAGGGGGAGATCATCTGCCCCAATTGCGGAAGCACCGGCGCCCGCATCTGGAGCGGCGAAGAGTTCTATTTGGAAGCGCTGGACGTCGAATGACATGATCGGTGGGGCAACCGTCCATATCTCGGGCATCGTTCAGGGCGTGGGCTTCAGGCCATTCGTCTACAACCTGGCCTCGCGTTTCGGTCTCACCGGCTGGGTGCGCAACACCTCCGCCGGCGTGGATATCGCCGTGGACGGCCCCGGCGAGAATCTCGCAGCTTTCATCCAGGCCCTCCGCGAGGAGGCCCCCCCGCTTTCGCGCATCGATGAATTTGTCGCCGCCTATGGTCCGGTGAACGGATTCCAGGTCTTTGAGATCCTCGAATCGGAGGCCATTCCGGATGCCTTCCAGCCCATCTCGCCGGATGTGGCCATCTGCGCCGATTGCCTGCGCGAGCTCTTCGATCCACAGGACCGTCGCTACCATTATCCCTTCACCAATTGCACCAACTGCGGACCCCGCTTCACGATCATTCAGGATATTCCCTACGACCGTCCGCAGACCACGATGGCGGTCTTCCAGATGTGCCCGGACTGCGCACGCGAATATGCCGACCCATCCAACCGCCGGTTCCACGCGCAGCCGGTGGCCTGCCCCAACTGCGGCCCGCGCGTCTGGCTGGAGCAGTTGAACGGCGAGACCTGGGAGCGCGTCTCCAGCGAGGGCGAAGCGATCCGGCATACTCGCGCTTTGCTGGCAACGGGGCATATCGTCGCCGTAAAAGGCCTGGGCGGCTTCCATCTCGCCTGCGACGCGACCAACCCCGAAGCGGTCAATAAACTGCGCCGGCGCAAGCTTCGCGTGGACAAGCCCTTCGCCTTGATGATGCCGGATGTGGAAACGGTATTGCAGCACTGTTTCGTGGGACAGGCCGAACGCGAATTGCTGCAATCGGCCGCGCGTCCCATCGTTCTCCTGCGGCGTAGGCCCGAGTCCAATATTGATCCGGATGTTGCGCCCGGTCAGGATTGGATCGGGGTGATGCTGCCCTACACCCCCTTGCATTATTTATTGTTCGCGGACGCGCTTCCGCCGGCTCCGGCAGTTCTGCCGCCCCTCGTCCTGACGAGCGGCAACCTGAGCGAAGAGCCAATTGCAACCGCCAACGATGAGGCCCGCCAGCGCCTCGCCGCACTGGCAGATGCCTTCCTGATGCACGATCGCGATATTCACATTCGCTGCGACGACTCAGTCGTTCGCGTGGTTGTCGACCCGCTGACGACCACGGAGGAGCCGGATGGCGCCGGCTCGCCTTCGATCTATCCGTTGCGCCGCTCGCGCGGCTATGCTCCCTTCCCGGTGAAGCTTCCCTGGTCGGTGCCGCATTTGCTTGCGACCGGCGCCCAGTTGAAGAACACGTTCTGCATCACCAACGAGTATTACGCATTCCTCAGCCATCATATTGGCGATATGGAAAACTTTGAAACCCTGCAATCTTTTGAACAGGGTGTTCAGCACTTCGAGCGGCTCTTCCGCGTGAGGCCCGAAGCCATTGCATATGATCTTCACCCTGATTACCTGGCCTCCCGCTATGCACTGCAGCGCGCGCAGCGCGATAACGTGGAAGCCATCGGCGTGCAGCATCATCACGCGCATATTGCGGCCTGCATGGCGGAGCACGGCCTGGACGGATCGCATCCGGTCATCGGCGTGGCCTTCGATGGCACCGGCTACGGCGATGATGGCACCATCTGGGGCGGCGAGTTCCTGGTCTGTGACTATCTGAATTACCAGCGGCCTTTGCACCTGGAATATTTTCCGCTGCCCGGCGGGGATGCTGCCATCCGCCAGCCAGCCCGCATTGCTCTTGCTCTTCTCTGGTCGCTGGAAATGGAATGGGATGCAAGGCTGGCTGCCTCGCAGGAATTTCGGCCTGAGGAGCAGGCCACGCTGCTGGCGCAATTAAAACGCCACGTCAATACGCCGAAGACCTCCAGCATGGGCCGCCTATTTGACGCCGCCGCCGCACTTGCGGGCGTCCGGCAGAAGGTCAATTATGAGGCGCAGGCGGCTATCGAGTTCGAGGCTGCAGCCGGCATAGCGGAGGAGGAGCCTTACCCGTTCGAGATCGGCCAGACTACGGTCGGCGTTAAGCCCGTCATCCGCGCCCTGATCGAAGATACCCTCGCCGGCGTGCCTGTTTCGGTCATTTCAGGGCGCTTCCACACTGGGCTGGCAAAGATGGTTGCCGACGCCTGCTACCGCCTGAGGTCTGAAACATCGATAAATGAGGTATTCCTCTCCGGAGGAGTTTGGCAGAATATCACCTTATTACGACGAACTTTGTCACTATTGCGGAAAGCCGATTTTCAGGTATACATACATAGGGCCGTGCCCACCAACGACGGCGGCCTCGCGCTCGGACAGGCTGCCATTGCGGCGCAAAGACTGAAAGCCTAGAAGCGATCAGGTGCGGTAATAGGGGAGGCAGTAGGCCCGCTCGCTTTTGTCCACAAGGAGTTCTAAATGTGCCTTGGAGTACCAGGACGGATTGAAGAGATCTATCAAAAAGACGGCCTCAAGATGGCGCGCGTCGACTTCGGCGGCGTCTTCCGCGAGGTCTGTCTTGATTATGTTCCGGAAGCCACGGTCGGCGAGTATTGCATCATCCATGTCGGTTTCGCCATTACATTGCTCGGCGAGGCCGAGGCCCAGGAGACTCTCGCTTTGCTCCATGAGATCGCTGACATCGAAGAGCAGCTCGGCCCACCTGCGGCCGCTGTCTGATCTGCGCGGCGACTCACATATATCAATTAACTATTTGCACCCATGAAATACGTTACCGAATATCGTGACTCTGTGCTGGTGAACAGCGTGATCGACGAGATCCGCCGTACCGTCACGCGTCCCTGGACGCTGATGGAGATCTGCGGCGGGCAAACGCATGCCATCGTGCGTTACGGCATCGATCAATTGCTGCCTCCCGAGATCGAGCTGGTGCATGGCCCCGGATGCCCCGTTTGCGTTACCCCCCTCGAGCTGATCGACAAGGCCCTCGTGATTGCCTCGCAGCCGGATGTCATTTTCTGTTCCTACGGCGATATGCTGCGCGTGCCCGGCTCCGGCCGCGACCTCTTCTCGATCAAAGCCGCGGGAGGGGATGTCCGCGTGCTGTACTCGCCATTGGACGCCGTGGAGCTTGCCCGTCAAAATCCCGATAAACAGGTTGTATTCTTCGCCATCGGCTTCGAGACCACCGCGCCGCCCAATGTAATGAGCGTGGTTCAGGCGCAGGCGTTGGGGCTCACCAATTACAGCATCCTGGTTTCTCACGTGCGCGTGCCGCCTGCCATCAACGCCATCCTGTCTTCACCCACGAACCGCGTGCAGGGCTTCCTCCTGGCAGGGCATGTTTGCTCGGTGATGGGATACCATGAGTATCCGGCCCTGCTGGAGCGCTTCCGCATTCCGATGGCGGTTACCGGCTTCGAGCCGCTGGACCTGGTGCGCGGCATCCTCGAGACCGTCAAGCTGTTGGAAGCAGGCAAGGTCGAGATCGTCAACGCCTACTCGCGCGGCGTGACCTTCGAAGGCAACCGTCCCGCGCAGGCCACGATTCACAAGGTCTTCGAGGAATGCGACCGCAAATGGCGCGGCATTGGCACCATCCCCATGAGCGGATGGCGGCTGCGGCCTGAATTCGATGCCTTCAATGCAGAGAAGAAATTCGCCGTGGACGATGTGCAGGCCGAAGAGTCCCCGCTATGCATCGCCGGGCAGATCCTCCAGGGGATGACCAAGCCCCATCATTGTTCGGCCTTCGGCACGCTGTGCACGCCCGAGCATCCGCTGGGCGCCACCATGGTTTCTTCCGAGGGCGCCTGCGCGGCATACTATCGCTACGGTCACGTTACAATGATTGCATGACCAACTCGAACCGCCTTCTATTGACCGCAGTCCTGTTGTTGGCCTGCGGTTTTTTGTTGCTTTTCATCCTGCTTGTGCCCGGCCTGGCCCGCATGATGGCTGCCCGCCGTACGCCCACACCCGATGTTGTCGGGACGTTTCGCGCGCTGGTTGCCACTGGCTCCCCATCGGCGCCCTCTGCCACGCCTTCCGGGCCGCTCACGTTTCCCCCGGTCATCGAGACGCTGTTTCCTGCTACCTCGGTGCCCAGCGCCTCCGCCGCCGGGAGCCCGGGCGGACACATCGTTTTCACCTGCCAGATCTACAAATACCAATCCTCCGAACAGATCTGCATGGTCAACCCCGATGGCACGAACTACCACCGCCTCACCACCGAAGACGGCTTTCGGCATTTCTATCCCTCCCTGGCGCCGGATGGAAAAAGCGTTGTCTACTCCCAATATCGCGAAGACAATGTGTATGAGATCTATGAGCTGAAGACTTCAGGCGGAGCGCCTACGCGGCTCACAGACCGCTCCGGCACCCTCACGGCTCCCGAAATATCGCCTGATGGCAAATCCATTGTCTACATGCGTTGGACGCCGGCCTCCGACCAGGATCAGGTTTGGGTCATGGATCGGGATGGCAGCAATGCGCATCGCCTCTTCAAGAACATCACCGCCTGGGATCCCACCTGGTCGCCCGACGGGAAACAGGTCCTGTTCGCATCCAACCAGGACGGCTCCGATCAGCTCTACATTGGAAACGCCAATGGCTCCGGCATCCACAAGATCAGCACCTTGCCCAGCTTGCGCGGCCGCAGTGATTGGTCGCCGCAAAACCTGATCGCGACCTACTCCGGCGATGCCTGGGCGCGTGAGATCTATGTGATGAAGGCCGATGGATCGGACGCTCACCAGGTCTCCCCGAAGGGCGGCAACAGCCAGGGACCCTCTTTCTCGCCTGACGGGCAATGGATCGCCTTCACGGCCTATTACGATCACTTCAACGACATCAACGGCTGCGAGATCTACATCATGCGCACGGATGGCACCGATCTGCGCCGCCTCACAAACAATGGTTACTGTGATTATCAGCCCGATGGGGCCCATAAAAAAAGAACTTCCTGCCATTAGTGGCATGGCATCGCGGGGAATCACTATGTCTAATTCCATATGAGCTCATGCTATACTCTTAATCTTCAGCCGCTTATAACCTGTCAAAAAGAGAGGGCCAATTATGGAAGAGAAGATCCTTCTTGGGCGGGACAAAAATATGCTCGAATTTCCATGGGAGGCATGGAAACAAAACCTGGCGCAAATTCCGCAAGATAGCCCCGCGAGATTGAGCTTCATGAAAGATGCCCATCATCAAGTTCGCTATTTCGTTGTCAAAGAGATGGCATACACCGGGAAGCCCATTGAGCCGGAATTCATTTCCGAAAAACTGAATATGGCGCTTGAACAGGTGAAATCCATTCTGGAAGAACTGGAGAGAAAACTATTCTTCCTGGTACGCAATGAACAAGGTGCAGTTGCGTGGGCTTACCCGGTAACCGTAGAGCCCACACCGCACAAATTGCATTTCGCCAGTGGAGAACGCCTGTATGGTGCCTGAGCAGAAGACGCGATGGCGGTGTCCTTCGTGCAAGGGCGATTACGAAAAGAATATGTATCAATCGAGGTGGAAACAAAGTGCAAACATTGCGACCAGGAAATGCACTTGACAATCGATAGCAATATGCGGGCTGCCGTCCGCGAATCCGGCGCAAATCCATTGGTGTTTATGCCGGATGTTGATTGGGCTAATTTCGCAGAAAAGACCATCATCGGTTCTTACTGACGAAATTCAAACTTCTTCTGGTCAGAAGAACACGCCAGACAATATAGGGCAAGTACGAAGCAAGTCAATGGAACGTACCTAACTTTGCAACAATGCGCCTACATGACTCCCATTACGCAGGGCGCCCTATTCGCCTTTAAGTAGGCTCTCGATAAGCAACGGCCCAACATGCCCTGCACTGAATGGGTGAGACCGCTGCAGTGCAGCGTGCACGGTCTAAAAGCGTTTTCCGGCGTGGTTGGATTCTCTTGATGGCCCCCTTACTTTATTCCGCCAGCTTTCAAGAAATAGAGCTGGTGCAGAAGGCCTTGCACGAGCCCGTTTACTTCATTGTGCCAGCCCTCAAAAAATAGAGCTGGTCCGGGGCCCCATGCGAGCCCGCTAACTTTATGGTTCCAGCCCTCAGAGAAATGTGTGGTCCAGAAGGCCTTGTGAGAGCTCCCGTACTTCATTGTGTCGGCCCTCAAAAAATAGAGTTTGCCCGGGCGCCTTATGCGAGCCCGCTTACTTTATTGCGCCAGTCCGCAGAAATAGAGCCGGTCCCAGGCCTCATGCGAGCCCACTTACTTTATTGCGCCAGTCCCAAATATCGAGCGGCACCGGAACCTTTTGAGGGCCATTACCTTATTGCGCCTGCCCTCCAAAAAGTGACAAGGGTCCGGGTGTTCTTCCCGGACCCTTGTCACTTTTTGGAATTCTTGGTTCTCCCAGCCGAGTAGGCTGGGAGAACCATGTGCATCTACCTCACCCGCTGCAACCGCAGCGCGACTCGCAGCGCACCTCAGAAGAGAGATAAGAGACCGCACTCCTAATCCGGCGCCCCCGCCGCCTTCAGATCTCGTAGATTGAGCTGCAGCGACGTCCGCCCATTGTATTCATTCTGCTCGAACGTATACAGCACATCCACACGCGGCGGCAGGCTGCTTTGCATATCTCCCATTCGGAAGCCGATGCCGTCCATCGGCGCGCCGTGTTCATCTTCCAGCGTGATCTTCAAGTGCTTGCCCTCTGCCCCCACAGACCGGGAGCTTTTCACCTTCACATCCCTCGATACGAAGACCGCCTCAGAATTTCCATAGCCCGTCGGCTCGAAGTACGTCAGGTGCTTGAGCAGTTCAAAGGTCAGCTCCGATAGCCGGACTTCCTTGTCGGCGGTCAGGCCTCGGCGCAGGTCGGGATACTTGCAGAGCTCGTCTTGCGCGATCTCCTTCATCCGCAAGATCAACGCCGGCAGGTTTTCATTTCGAACGGTGAATCCCGCGGCCGCCGCATGCCCGCCATGCCTCACCAGCAGGTCGGCGCATTGGTCAAGCGCATCGGTAATGTGGAATTCCGGGATCGACCGGCAGGAGGCGCGCGTTTCCGTCTCGCCCTTGGCCGCCACGATCGCCGGGCGGTAATACTTCTCGGTCAAACGTGAGGCCGCCAGACCCACCACGCCCGCGTTGAACTCATGGTGTACTGCGATCAACAAGTACGGGTTCGGTTCCTCTGCGAGCGCCAGCACCTCTGCCTGTTCCTGTATCTGCCGCGTGATATCCTGGCGCTTGCGGTTTTGAACGTCCAGTTTCTGCGCCAGTTGCCCGGCGACCATGAAGTCGTCGGTTGTAAGCAGATCTAAGGCAGCCCGAGCCGATTCCAGCCGCCCGGCTGCGTTGAGCCGAGGCCCCAGGATGAACCCGATGTGGCTGGCAGTTGTTTTGCTTATCGTCAGGTCCGCCACATTTGCCAGTGAATAGAGTCCCTGCCGCTTCGTCTCGCGGATCTGCTTCAGCCCTTTCCGCACCAAAATCCGGTTCTCGCCTGTCAGTGGGGCCAGGTCCGCCACTGTTCCAAGCGCCACCAGGTCCAGCAGGTCCACCAGGCTGCAAGCTGTTTATCGGCGGCTGGCAGCCGAAAAGCGCCTCCGCCATCTTGTAGGCAATGCCTACGCCCGCCAGGCTCTTATCGGGGTAGACATCACCTTCCTGTTTTGGATTGATGACCGCCAGCGCAGGGGAAGCTCTCCGGCAGCCGGGTGGTGGTGATCGCTGATGATCAGGTCCAGCCCGATCTGCTGCGCGTGCACGGCTTCGTCCATGGACCGGATGCCGCAGTCCACCGTAATGACCAGCTTGACCCCGTCCGACTGCAGGTGATCCAGAGCGTCGTTGTTCAGGCCGTAGCCCTCATCGAACCGATGCGGGATGTAGCCTTCTGCATTGCCGCCGAACGCCCGCAGCGTCTGTACCAGCAGGGCAGTCGCCGTAACACCGTCCACATCGTAATCGCCATAGATGGCGATTGGCTCCTTATGTTCGAGTGCGAAGCAGATGCGCTCTATGGCCGCGCGCATGCCGGTCAGTTGGAATGGGTCTGAAAAAATCGCTTCAGCCTTGAGAAAGGTGCGCGCTTCGGCATCCGTGCGGTAACCCCTATTTACAAGAAGCTGCCGCAGTATAGGCGGGAACGCAGTCAGGTTCGCGTCGTCCTCGGGCGTGATCGGTTCTTTGATGATCCAGCGTTTTGAATTTGTCATGGGAGAGGCGATAAGTATAAACTCGGAGGGAGGTGGCGGGAAGGGGTAGGACGAAAGATGGGCTGTGCATCGTGTACGATTGGCTATAATGAGCCTGTTGCGCCGTTGCAATACCGCCGATCTAGCTGCTCAACAATTGCCCAGACCGCTGACTTTGAAAGGCATGGCCCGCCGTTCCAGTTGGAATCGCAGGCTTTGGTAAGCCAATAAATGAAAAAAGTCGTTGATGTTCTGATGGTTCTACTCCTCATCGCCGCATTGGGCTACGTGGCCTATCGCGCGCAGCTTGATGGGACTCTCTTTGGCACGCCTACACCCTCGCCGACCGCCACGCCCACACGGACGCCCGTCTCAACCTCGACGCTCAAGCCCACGATGACCTCCTCGCCCACTCGTACTCTTACTCCCATTCCAAGCTTCACAGCAACACCTACCGCTTCTTCCACACCGCTTATCGACAGAGACCGCAACCGGAAGCCCCGCGCCCACCGAAACATTTGTGATCACGCCCATAGCCGGAACCGTTCACGCCGGGAATCCATAGACTCGCCTGCACGGCCAACTGATTTTGAGGAGGGGGAACTCCGCTTGTCGGCCGGACACATCTCTCTCTAACCTTCTTCATAGCTCGCGCTAATAATCGTCTGATGCAAGGTTACTAGAATGAATATGGCTAAATGCTGTTTTATGCATCGCATGTGGAGGCCATATGAATCTCGATAAGTACACACAAAAATCACAGGAAGCGGTTCTGCAAGCCCAGCAGATCGCTCAGGATTATCATCATCAGGCCATCGAGCCTGCTCATCTGCTCCTCGCGCTGCTCTCGGAAGAAGAGGGCGTGGTTCCAGCTATTGTCAGCAGGGTTGCGGGTAGCCCGCAGGCGTTGCGGAACGAGTTGACGCAAGAGTTAGGCAAGCATCCGACCGTGCAAGGCGGTAACGTTGAAACCGGCCTGGCCCCGTCCACCTCGGACACGCTTAAAGCCGCTGAGCGGTATGCCAGGGGTATGCAGGATGATTACGTTTCGACCGAGCATATTTTGCTCGGCCTCACGGAGTCTCCCGAAGGCAAGCGACTGGCATCGTTCGGTCTGACAAAGGATGCCATCCTCAATGCGCTGAAATCCGTGCGCGGTTCGCAGCGCGTTACATCCCAGAACCCCAAATCAACCTATCAGGCTTTGGAGCGTTATGGGCGTGACCTGACGGCCCAGGCCCGCCAGGGCAAGCTGGATCCCGTCATTGGCCGCGACGAGGAGATCCGCCGCACGGTCCAGATCCTTATCGCGCCGCACCAAGAACAACCCTGCCCTCATCGGCGAGCCGGGCGTTGGCAAGACCGCCATTGTAGAAGGCCTTGCTCAACGAATCGTCAACGGCGATGTCCCCGAGGGCCTGAAGAAGAAGCGCCTCATCCAGCTCGACATGAGCGCCCTGGTAGCCGGTGCCAAATACCGCGGCGAATTCGAAGAGCGTCTGAAGGCTGTGCTGAAGGAGATCACCGAGTCGCAAGGCGAGGTGCTGCTTTTCCTCGATGAGATGCACACCGTCGTCGGCGCGGGCGCGGCCGAGGGCGCTATGGACGCCGGCAACATGCTGAAGCCTATGCTGGCGCGCGGCGAGCTGCACCTCATTGGCGCGACCACCATCGATGAATATCGCAAGTACATCGAGAAAGATCCCGCACTGGAGCGTCGTTTCCAGCCGGTTTTGGTGGAAGAGCCCAGCGTGGAAGACACCATCTCGATCCTGCGCGGCTTGAAGGGCCGCTATGAGATCCATCACGGTGTGCGCATCACCGATGCAGCCGTCATCGCCGCGGCCACGCTTTCCCAGCGCTACATCGTGGATCGTCACCTGCCCGATAAGGCCATCGACCTGATCGACGAGGCTGCCGCGCGCCTTCGCACCGAGATCGATTCCAAGCCCCAGGCTCTGGATGAGGTTGATCGTCAGATCATGCAGCTCGACATTGAGCGCGAGGCGCTCAAGAAGGAAAAGGATAAGGCTTCCAAGGACCGGCTTGCGAGCATCGAGAAGGAGCTTGGCGACTTGCGCGAACAGTCAAAAGGCATCACGGCTCGCTGGCAGACCGAAAAGCAGGCCATCACGGAATTGCGCGGCCTGAAAGAGAAACTGGAGCAGATGCGCCTTGATATCGAGAGCGCCGAACGGGAATCCAACCTGGAGAAGGCCGCTCGTCTGCGCTACGGCGAGCTGCGCGATCTGGAGCAGAAGATCCAGGCTGCGGAAAGCAAGCTGAAAGCCATGCAGGCAAGTGGTGCGCTCCTCAAAGAGGAAGTGGACGCGGAAGAGATCGCGGCCATCGTGGCCCGCTGGACCGGCATCCCGGTCTCCCGCCTGCTCGAAGGCGAGACCCAGAAGCTGCTGCACATGGAAGAGCGCCTGCATGATCGAGTCGTTGGGCAGGACGAGGCACTCAATGTCGTTTCGAATGCCGTCCGGCGTGCCCGCGCCGGCTTGCAGGACCCGAACCGTCCAATTGGCTCCTTTATATTCCTCGGGCCCACCGGCGTTGGGAAGACGGAGCTTGCGCGCTCCCTGGCGGAATTTCTCTTCGACGATGAACACGCCATGATCCGCATTGACATGAGCGAATACCAGGAGAAACATACGGTCTCGCGTCTGATTGGCGCGCCTCCCGGCTATGTGGGCTATGAAGAGGGCGGGCAGCTCACCGAAGCTGTCCGGCGCCGCCCGTATAGCGTGGTGCTCTTCGATGAGATCGAGAAGGCGCACAGTGAGGTCTTCAACGTGCTGCTGCAGTTGCTCGACGATGGCCGCCTCACCGACGGTCAGGGCCGCACGGTTGACTTCCGCAACACGGTTGTCATCATGACCTCCAACCTGGGCAACCAGTTGTGGGAGGGTGGTCACAAGGTGACGCGCGACGAGATCACGCACGTCCTGCAGGCCCATTTCCGCCCGGAGTTCCTGAACCGTATCGATGAGATCGTCATCTTCCATCCGTTGCGGAAGGAACAGCTTGCCGGCATCGTCGGCATCCAGTTGCGCCATGTTAGCAAGTTGCTGTCTGACAAGGGCTACCATCTGGAGGTGAGCGAGGCCGCCCGCGAGTACCTGGCGGAGGTCGGCTACGACGCCGACTTCGGCGCTCGCCCGCTCAAGCGTGTCATCCAGCGTGAAGTACAGGATCCTCTGGCCCTCAAGATCCTTGCCGGAGAGGTCCACGAAGGCGATACCCTCCGCGTGGATCGCGGCAAGGAAGGATTGGTATTCTCGTCCAGCCCGCAAGGCGAAATGCTGGAAGCATAAGAAGAGCAAAACCGCAGGTACAACGCCTGCGGTTTTCGTTTTGGCACTGTTCACACTTCGCTCGTTAACCCCTGCCGCCTCTTCGCCCGTAACGGGGACCCGGCCTCAACGATGTAGCTTATAATCTTGAATCATCACTGAGCCGAGACAAATATGCACTTCGACTTCCTTCCCAAAGTCACACACAACGAAGACGCCATCCGCGAGCTTGAGCGTCAGGAAAGCAGACGGATCGCGCGCTGGCTGAAGCGCATTCTGATCCCCCTGCCTATTGTCCTCTTGCTCATTTGGCTCTTCTTCCATCTGCGATAGGCTCTCATCCCACATGACCGCAGGTCGCTTATCTTCCCAATTGCCTATTCATCTGATGTCATCCTAATTCATCTAATACCCAATTCTCCAATCGCTTATAATCCCTTCGTGTTCGAATTCCAGATCAAAGCCCAAAATGCCCGCGCCCGCGCGGGCGTATTCACCACGCCTCATGGCGACCTTCTGACTCCGGTATTTGCGCCGGTCGGCACGCAGGCTACTGTCAAGACCCTCACCCCTGCCCAGGTCGAAGCCGTCGGCGCCTCCTTAGTCCTCAGCAATACCTATCATCTCTACCTGCGCCCCGGCGATGAAATCGTCCGCAACTTGGGCGGCCTGCATCATTTCATGCAATGGCCGCACCCCATGCTGACGGATTCGGGCGGCTTCCAGGTCTTTTCTCTCGCCAAAACGCGCAAGATCGACGATGAGGGCGTAACCTTCAAGAGCCACATTGACGGCTCGACTCACCGCCTCACCCCCGAAAGTTCCATTGCCATCCAGGAGAATCTCGGCGCAGATATCATCATGGCCTTCGACGAGTGCTCCGATCCCAACGATCATGCTTATACACAGCTTGCTATGCACCGCACACATCTCTGGGCCGAACGCTCCCTGCGAGCCAAGACCCGCTCCGATCAGGCGCTATTCGGCATCATCCAGGGCGGCGTCGATCCGCAACTGCGCGTGGAGTCCACCCGCTTTATAAGCTCTCTCGATACGCCCGGGATTGCCATCGGTGGTCTCTCGGTGGGCGAGACCAAGGCCCAGATGTATTCATCGCTCGATGTGATCGAGCCGTACCTGCCGGTCGACAAGCCGCGCTACCTCATGGGCGTCGGCACACCCGAAGACCTCATCGAAGGCATCTCCCGCGGCGTAGACATCTTCGACTGCGTCCTGCCGACCCGCCTCGCTCGTCACCATGCGGCCTTCTCTCCCCAGGGCCGTCTCAACCTGATGAATGCCGCCTTCGCCCGCGATACGGCCCCCATCGACGCCGCCTGTGACTGCTATACCTGCCGGACCTTCACTCGCGCCTACCTGCGCCATCTGATCGTCGCCAGGGAGCTGCTCGCCGGCACTCTGCTTTCCATTCACAATCTGCGCGCCCTCATCCGCCTGGTCGCCGAGATCCGCGCCTCGATCCTCGACGGGACGTTCGAGTCCCGCGTCCCCCAATGGTTGGACCAGTGGCATGGGAATGCGGATAGAACGACAATGGTTAATGGATAATTGATCATGGACTCCCGATCAATGACGGTCATAGAATCTGGAGAAGTTGGAAGTATGGGTCAATCGCAAAGGATTTTGCGGTAGCGATTTATCGCGATGTTGTACCGTCTTTGCCTGCCGACGAGAAATGGAATTTGGTTCAGCAGCTAACGGCGATCTGCGCAAAGTATTCCCGCAAATATCGCCGAAGGTCATGGGCGTTATCATTTCCTGGATAACGTCCGTTTCTGCTATATTGCCAGAGGCTCCCTGACTGAAGTCCAGAGTCACCTCGCTCTTGCACGTGAACTGGGATATTTGTCCGCCGAGGTATATCTGCGAATGACTCTGGCCGCGGATTATCTCGCCAGGCAGTTGAACAGCTATATTGCCTATCTCAAACGATCCAAACACGGCGTCGATGTGCCGCCGGCCGATAGCGCTGTCCGTGAGACTCCCGAGCTTTATGCTTTGGATGCCCCAGACGATGATCTTTAGCCGCATTTATGATCTATGATCCATTAACCATGATCCCCAAATCATCCTCCATTCCATCAAAGGACTCCCATGACCCTCCTCCACTCCTTCCTGCTCGGCATTATTCAAGGCCTCACCGAATTCATTCCGGTGTCCAGTACCGCGCACCTGCTTATCGCGCAGGTTCTCCTCGGACTGCCGTCCGATGCCGCCGCCTTCGCCTTCAACGTTTTGATCCAGTTGGGAACCCTTCTCGCGCTGCTGGTCTACTTCTGGCGGGACTGGCTCGATCTGATCAAAGCCTTCTTTGCCCGTCCGTTCTCCACGCCGGAGAACCGGCTTGCCTGGTACATCATCATCGCCAGCATACCCGCTCTCCTCGCCGGCTTCCTGCTAAAGGACCTGATCGCCGCACTGTTCAAGACCCCTCTGCTGGAGGCCTCCATCCGGCTCTTCTCCGCGGCCATCCTGCTGACGCTTGCGGAATACTTCGGCAAGCGGACGCGTCACCTGGACGGCATGACCTGGCTGGATGCGCTGATCGTTGGCCTCTTTCAGGTCCTGGCTGTCTTTCCCGGCGCCTCCCGCTCCGGTTCGACGATCTCCGGCGGCATGCTGCGCGGCTTTGACCGCCCCGCGGCCGCGCGCTTCGCCTTCCTGATCTCCGCGCCCGTAATGCTCGCCGCCGGCGCCTACGAGTCCCTGGGCGTCCTCAAGATGCCGGACCTCGGCTCATTCCTGCCGCTGCTCGCCGTTGGTTTTGTTACAGCCGCCATCGTGGGATGGTTTGCCATTCGCTGGCTGCTGAACTACCTGAACCGGCATTCGCTCTATGTCTTCGCCGCCTATTGCGCCATTGTCGCCGTCATCCTGGTCATCGTTCAGGTATTGTAGGCATAGCGTGGTCATCGATTTATGAGCTGCCGGTTGTCCTTGAGCGGCTGACAGCCGGCCACTGATAGCTGACCGCTATTCCCTCATGAAGCTTCTCTGTGTGCTTCTCCTCTTCTCATTTGCGCTGGCCTCCTGCGCGCCTGCGACGCCTCCCGCCACTCCGCAGCTTGTGGACGCCTATGTCACGTCCGCCGCCTATCCGCGCGTAAGCGAGATTTATGCATGCGCTCCCTCGTCTATCGTGATATCTCTCTCTGATCCCGCCTCAGCCGAGTTCACCATCCGGCTAGGCGAGCCTCCCTATCTGACGGCGCCGGCTTTTCAAGTCGGCACGGAGGATATCCTCGTCATTACCCATCCACAGGCCGGCACAGGTCCGCTCACCTTGCAACAAGTGCGCGGCCTGTTCTCGGGCCAGATCTCGAACTGGAAGGATGTCGGCGGCAGCGATTTGCCCGTGCAGGTCTGGACTTTTGCACAGAACGAAGACATCCAGCAGATCTTCGACCAAGCAGCCATGCAAGGACAGCCCATAACCAGCCTGGCGCGCCTGGCTGTCTCTGCCCAGGCCATGTCCGATTCTGTGGGCTCCACCGCCGGATCGATTGGTTTTCTCCCACGCCGTTGGAAGGCGGGAAACACGCCGCGAAGCATTCAAGGTTGCTACCGTGCCGGTCCTGGTCATCAGCCGCACTGCAGCCGCAAGGAGCCGTCAAGGATCTTATAAGTTGCCTGCAAGCCGGGCAATGATCCTGTCGGATCGCGTGCAGCCACTTGCCGCTAAGAGAGTGTTTCTTCAGTCCTCTGCTGCGTGCTCACACGTTGTGCTGGCTTCCGCTTCCCAGGTAGGGTAGCGGTTTACCATGCAATGTCCGACTCGCGGCTTTGCTCCTTAGGCCGGCCGAGGTAAGGTCCATAGAATGCCAGCTGGGTACTCCATGGATCTTCGGATTAGGATGGTCCGGCCTTTTTAGGCCGGACCATCCATGCTTCCCTCTCGCTCACCCAAATGGGGGAACGGTCTCCCCGTCCTCGGGTGTTACAATAAAATCACAAGTACAAATCCCCTGCAAGTGAGCATAAATGACCGCACCAACTGAAACATTCATTTCGGTCGACGTTGAAACCGCCGGCCCGTTCCCCGAACGCTACTCCCTGCTCTCCATCGGCGCCTGCCTCGTCAATGATCCTGCCGATGGATTCTATATCGAGTTGAAACCCACCAAGCCGGGGGTGCTGGAATCGTCCCTGCACGCCAGCCAGCTTTCCATCGAGAATCTATCCAGGGAGGGCGTGCCGCCGGTCGTCGCCATGCAGCAGCTCTCAGATTGGATCCGGCGCGCCGCGCCTCCCGGTCAGCGGCCCCTCATGGTGGCTTTCAATGCCCCCTACGACTGGGCGTTTATCAATCACTACTTCCTCGAGTACCTGGGAGAGAATCCGTTCGGCCACAGCGCCATCGACATCAAGGCATTTTACATGGGTCTGATCGGCTGCCCCTGGGAGGAGACTTCCATGCTCTATCTCTCCCCTCGCTTTCTCAAGGGACAACAGCTCCCGCATGATGCCCTCGCCGACGCCCGCCTCCAGGCGGACCTGTTCCGCCAGTTGCTCGCCCAATCTCGGCGCGAACTGGTGGATAAGAACTAATCCATCCGGCCCATCTCTCCCGCCAATATCCTCGCACCCTCGGAGCATTCCCACATCTCCGGGGTGCTTCTTCATTCGCGGTCCTTCACATGGTTTCTGTTTATAATCTTTTGCAGCATACGCCTAAAAAGTCGAAGGTGTTATGCGGTTCGCCCATAAGGCAGTATATGATCCGCTAACACGCGAGTTAGCCCGCACCTGCAACCGGCGTAATTTTTGAAGCGAAAAGGAAGATCAAATGAAAGTCAGCGTTCGCAAAGCAGCCGTCGATGATTACGATCCCTTGTGCGAACTATTTGATGAAATAGATGCCTGGCATCGCGACAATCTACCTCGCATATTCCAAAAGCCAGGCGGTCCCGTTCGCGAGCGAGATTACTATTTCGGGCTGATTTCTGATGAGAACGTTGGCTTGTTTGTTGCAGAAACAGGCGGGAAACTCATTGGATTTGTTCATGCGATCGTCAGGGATACGCCTGCCTTGCCGATACTGGTTCCCCGGCATTATGTGATCGTCGATGGCATCGTTGTAAGCTCAAGCTACAAGAATCAAGGGACAGGGAGGATACTGATGAACAAGATACAAGACTGGGCGCTCACGAAAGGCGCATCAACCATTGAGTTGAATGTTTATGAATTCAATGAGGCTGCGATCTCCTTTTATGAAAGACTGGGCTATCAAACTCTGAGTCGAAAAATGAGCAAGGATTTGAAAACGGATGATGATGCAGGTTAACAGAGCGTGCAGCCGGCACGCAGGATGCGCCGCATTTTCAGGCACGGGCAGCTGAAGACGATCACGCCGGTCCGCCACACCGGCAGCAGATCCCCATAAGCCGAGTGACGTTTCCCCCGGTTCATTGATGCGATTTCGAAGTTTGCTTATGCAATCGTCCGTGGCCAAATCCCCATTTCAAAGTATGATTGCCACCGCCGGAGCCCAATTCCGGCGCAGAATAATGGAAATTTCCTTTTTACCGTTTCTATATACGGGAGCACAACCTTATGCGACAGCCACTCTGGACCCCCTCACAAGAGCGCCGGTCTGCCTCGAATATTTCTCGCTTCATCGCTGAGCTGAACCGCACGCACGGCCTCCACATCTCCTCCTACGCGGACCTCTATCGCTGGTCCGTGGAGGAGCTTTCAGATTTCTGGGCGGTCATGTGGGAATTCGGCGAGGTCCGATATTCCCGCTCCTACGACGTCGTCCTCGAAAATGTGAATCGTTTCCCCGGCGCGAAATGGTTTCCGGGCGCCCGCCTGAACTTCGCCGAGAACCTCCTGCGCTATCGCGACGACCGGCTCGCCATCATCTTTCGCGGCGAGATGCAAACCACTGCCTACATGACGTATGCCCAGCTCTACGATGCCGTCGCCCGCCTGGCTAAGTCGCTGCGCGCTTCCGGCGTCGGCGTCGGGGATCGCGTCGTCGGCTATATGCCCAATCTGCCCGAGACCGCCATCGCCATGCTCGCCACCGCCAGCCTCGGCGCGGTGTGGTCATCCTGCGCCACAGATATCGGCCCGGCTGCCGCGTTGGAGCGCCTCGGACAGGTTGAGCCGAAGGTCATGTTCACCGCCGACGGTTACTACTACAAAGGCAAAACCTTCGACACGCTGCCTCACGCCGCGGAGGTGGCGCGCGGCATTTCTTCGTTGAGCCGGGTGGTGGTCGTCTCCTACACTCGCGAGCAGCCTGACCTGAGCGAGGTCCGGCAGGCTGTGCATTGGGAGGATTTCCTGTCTCCGGATGCCGGCCTTGAGATCCACTTCGAGCAGTTGCCGTTCGACCACCCGCTGTTCATCATGTTCTCCTCCGGCACCACCGGCAAGCCCAAGTGCATGGTACAGGGCGCGGGCGGCGTGCTGCTCAACCATCTCAAGGAGTTGTTGCTGCATACCGATCTCAAGCGCTCGGACCGCATCTTCTACATCACTTCCTGCAGTTGGATGATGTGGAACTGGCTGCTCAGTTCCCTCGCGGTCGGTGCAGCGGTTGTCCTCTACGATGGCAACCCCAATTATCCCGGCCCCAACGCCATGTGGAAACTGATCGACGAGGAGCAGGTCACGATCTTTGGATGCAGCGCCAGTTATCTGCTCTTCCTCAAGAAGGAAGGCGTTTCGCCGCGCCTCGAGGCCGGCCTGGGTTCGCTGCGCGAGATATCACAGACCGGCTCGCCCCTCTCCGCGGAGGGCTTCGAGTACGTCTATCGCGAGATCAAACCTGACCTGCACTTCAATTCCATCTCCGGCGGCACCGACATCAACGGCTGCTTTGCCGCCGGCAGTCCCATCCTGCCAGTTTACGCCGGCGAGCTGCAAAGCCCGGCGCTTGGTATGAAGATCAGCGCCTACAATGAGAATGGCTCGCCCGTTCTCGATCAGCAGGGCGAACTGGTCTGCGAAGCGCCCGCGCCGTCCATGCCCATCTACTTCTGGAACGATCCGGAAGGCATGCGCTATCGCGACGCCTACTTCGGCGTCTATCCTTATGTCTGGCGGCACGGCGATTACGTGCTGATCCACGGCGACACCGGCGGCGTGACCTTCTATGGCCGTTCCGACGCGGTCCTCAAGCCGTCCGGCGTGCGCATCGGCACCGCCGAGATCTATACCCAGTTGGAGAAGCTGGATGAGATCGCAGATAGCCTCGCCGTCGGCCAGAGTTGGCAGGACGACCAGCGCGTTGTGCTGTTCGTCAAGCTCGCTCCCGGCTCCGCCCTCACCGACCAGCTGAAGGACAAGATCCGCCGCACCCTGCGCGAGAACGCCTCGCCGCGGCATGTGCCTTCCGTCATCCTCGAGACCCCGGACATTCCCTATACTCTGAACATGAAGAAGGTCGAGAGCGCGGTGACGAACATCCTCAACGGACGTCCCGTTGCCAACCAGGACGCCCTCATCAACCCCGCCTCGCTGGACTACTATCGCCAGGCCGCCCGCGAACTTCAGATATCATCGGGTGAACCGATCTGATAAAATGTCTAGCGCGCAATGCAGACATTTCTACAAGCTATCGTCAAGAATAGACCTCGGCGTTGCGAGGAGGCGTTTTTTGCCGACGATCGCGAGCATCCTGTAAGGAAGCAATCTCCCGTTTGGCCTACAAGGTATTTTTGAGATGACTTCTACACAGCAAGGGCATGAGCTGACCTCGCTGACGACATTGGATCCTCTAAAGCGCCGCACTGCCCGCCTGGAGTATTGGTAGGCCCAGGGTAATCACATGGGGCCCATCTGGTGACATCTTGAAAGCTTACGCCTACAAACCGCCGTCCTTCAACTTCAATCGGTTCTGTCACCGTGTGGCGGCGCGCCTGAATGCCGAGGCGACCCTGCCCGCCGTGCGGGGCATCAGCATCCTGCGGGATGTTCTGCTGGTCGATACATCCACCTATGAAGGGCTGATCAATGTAAATGTGTTCGCGGCCTCCGACGCCATGGGCATTATTCCAAAGGCGTCGCAGGGGAATTGGGAAGATGACCAATTCCGCAACACATGGAACAATGCGCGCGGGCGGGTGCCGCGCGGTAGTTATCACTTCTTCGACCCGCGCTACCGTCCATCCGAGCAAGTCGATAAATATGTCTCGCTGCTTGGGAGCGATCCGGGGGAACTTCCGCTGGTTGTAGACTGGGAGGCGTCCTGGACAGGGAACTACAGCGGTTGGCAGTCTCTTTATGACTTCCTGGAAGCCCTCAAAGTGCGCATCCCCGGCAGGAAGATCTATATCTACACCGGGTATTTTTACTGGCTCGACCATTCCCCCAATCCGATCACGCAGGCCGCAAGCCTGAACTACTTCGCGCAGTATGGCCTGTGGCTGGCATGGTACACGAATGACTTCTCCATCGTCCGCATCCCAAAGCCGTGGACGGACTTGAAGTGGCTGCAATTCACAGAAAGCGGCAGCGGTCCGAAATATGGGACGCAGTCTGGCGCGGTGGATCTCAGCTACTACTGGGGCACAAAGCAGCAGTATCAGGCTGAATACAATCTTGGCGGTACGCCCCTGCCCGAGCTGAACGTGACGAAGAAGACATTCCCGCAGTCCAGCGCCGTGAACATCCTCGTGGGCCCGGACGGACCTCCGCAGCGCACGGCGATCCGGCCGACCGTGTTCTCATCGCAGAACAACCTGGATTGGGCGGTGAACTGTAATTCCTTTGTGTATAGCCCAACCGTTCCTGACCTTGTGACAGTCCGCGGCTACGCCGGTCAACCGCGGGCAGGTTATATCGGGCGATACCCAGTTCGAGCCGGACATTATCTACATCTCTCCGGAGAACAAATTCTCCTGGCAGAAGCCGGCGAGCTGTGTATACCGCGGTGAGCTGCAATCACGTGTTGCTGAAGGGCGGGAGTCGTCAGGACCGGATTGGATGATGTAAATGTTGCGGCCCGGACGATCATCGCCTGGAATGCCACCGATTTTGCGGCCATCGTCATTAACGGGATTGAAGGCACATCATACGGCGCGACACTGAAGCGCGCCGCGGATTATGTAAGGTCGCTCGGCTACACGGACGCGGGTAACCTGGACGGCGGTGGCTCATCCACCGCGGCGGCTCATGGGGCATTGGTCAGTGAGCCGCACAGTGACAATACGACCGCCATCAAAGAGCGTGCGGTGGCGACCATATTCGGAGTTCGCACAGCAACGGTTGGAGGCACAATGCAATATAAAGTAGTGTGGGCGAACGGTGCGACAGAACGACTGCAGCCTAGTACAGCCGGAACGGCGCAAGCGACGCACCCCAACGGCGCTGTGGTTGACGCGGTGCAGAATAATATCCCCGACAGCGCAGATCCGACCAACCAGAACAAGCGCTGGTGCAAGTTGGTCAACGGGCATTACATGGCAACCGACTATCCTGATGCCAACAATTTGCCCGCGGTGCGGATGCAGCTTGTAACAACTCCTCCGCCTCCTCCGCCCGGAAATACACTGGTTGTCGATATCACCGTGACAAGCAAGGATACGGCGGGCAATGTCGTGGCGACTTACAAGGCGAGTAATATCGTTCTGACAAAGCAATGAGCCGCCGGGACATTGATAATAATCGGAGCCTCCCATGCCCTGCAACTGCTGCCAGATCACCGACAACACCTTTGGCGAAGACGACGCCAGGCAGGGCCTCAAGTCGTACCATCGACGCGGCCCCGCCGCCCAGACTCGTGAGATCCTGAAGGCCGTCCGATCCTTTGGCCTCAAGGATGCCACGCTTCTCGATATCGGCGGCGGCATCGGCATCATCCATCATGAACTGCTCGATGGCACTGCCCGCAAAGCCACGCATGTGGACGCCTCCGCCGCGTACCTCAGAGCCGCCGAAGAGGAGGCCGCCCGCCGCGGCCATGCGGACCGGGTCAACTTTCTCCACGCCGACTTCACCGAGGTTGCCTCCGAGATCCCGCCCGCAGACATCGTCACCCTGGACCGCGTCGTCTGCTGCTACCCCGACTTCCATAGCCTGCTGACCGCCGCCGCCAGCCGCAGCCGGCGCCTGCTTGCCCTCACCTATCCGCGCGAGACCTGGTACATGCGCCTCGGCCTCAAGTCCATGAACTTCATCCAGCGCCTGCGCCGCGACCCGTTTCGCGTGTTCCTGCATCCTGTCGAGGAAATGGACGCGCTCCTCAAGAATGTTGGCATGCGGCGGCTCTCCGTCAGGCACTTACTCGTTTGGGAAGCCGCCCTCTACACCCGCGACGTTTGACCTTCGACGTTTGACTTTCGACGCTGCTCCGCCCTTTGGGGGATATCGCATTCTCAAACCCGCATATAATAACTGTCACAAGCAAGCCAGGTTTGAGGAGAATGCATGCGACACCTGCGATCCGCTCTATTTGCCTGCGTGGCGTTGCTGGCGGTGCTTGCCGCCTGCGCACCGCAAGTCCCCGCTACGCTGCCCCCATCGCCGCCTCCGAACACACTGATCCCCGCTCCCACCGAGACCTCCGCGCCGCCTGCTCACGTTGCAGCCCGTGGCGCTCGCCGGCCCGCCTATGGAGGTCGGCTCGATGTGGCCCTACGTGGATGGCAGCATCCTCGTCGCTGTTCCCGGCGGACCCTTCACCATGGGCCACGGCGGCTCGGATAACCCCGAGCACACTGTCACCCTCAGTGACTTCTGGATCTATCAGGCCAAGGTCACCAATCAGCAGTACTGCCCTCTGCTTGCAGGCCGGCAAGTGCAAGGCGCCCGACCCCATCGATGACTTCACCTTCAAAGACGCCACACATGCCAACGATCCGGTCGTCGGCCTGAACTATTCGCAGGGCTCGGATTATTGCTCCTTCGTCCACGGGCGCCTGCCGACCGAGGCGGAGTGGGAGAAGACCGCGCGCGGCCCTCAGGGCAACCTCTATCCGTGGGGCAGCAACGCTCCGGTTTGCGACCTGCTCAACTATAACAACTGCGTCAAAAAGATCACCGATGTCACCACCTATCAGAAGGGCCAAAGTTATTATCATGCCCTCGATATGGAAGGCAACGTCTTCGAGTGGGTGGGGGATTGGTACAACGCCCTCTACTACAAGAACGGCGCCGCGCAGGATCCCCTCGGACCGGATGCCGGTCAGCAGCGATCCGTGCGCTCCTCCAGCTACAAGAGCAAGTCAGACGAGATACCCGCTTCGACCCGTCGCTATGATTTTCCCAACGACCATCGCCGCGACCTGGGCTTCCGCTGCGTCGTCGAAGACCCCACCTACTTCGCCTCCGCCTGCCAGTCCATCGGCCTCGTGGGCGTCCCGCCTCCGGGCGGGTCCACCGGCGGCACACTCACGACGGATTGTCCTAAAGTCGGCATCGGCCTGACCGCCGTCTGTCAGCAGGGCAAGGTCACCGTTGTGGTCGGTGATAATCATTCACCGGACCTGAACGCCGTGGTGACCGGAGTTGGGTGCCTGCACGCCGGTCATCGTCGCCCCGAATGTATTCCCGCAGGTCTACGACTGCACCTCCGACACCACGGTCAGCATCACAACGGTCTGCAACTACGTGGTCACCACTCCCGCCACCTGCGCGGCCCATTACATCCTCAACACCGTCACCGGCATGTGCGACTGGGACGGCACCGGCTCGCTCGGCGGACAATGCCTGCCCGGCCAAAACTTCGACGCGGCTCATCAGTGCTGCAGCGCGCAGCCCGGCAGCGCCGCCGATTATCCGATCTGCCCTCTGGGGACCACCCTTGGGTCTGTCCTCGGCAACCCTGTGTGCGTGCCAAACAACCAGGCGCTCAACAAGCCCAGCCAGACCGAGTTTGTCCACGTGCAGGATCCCGCCACGTGCACCGGCGGCAGCATCGGCGCATGCACGCCTCACAGACGCCTCCTGCAGGAAGTCCTGCCGCTATGGCGGTTCCCTGATCCCAAGCGCCTGTGCCTGCGCCTGCAACCCCGGCTAGCGCCCACCGAACCCGTCCTTCAGCCCTCGCCCCCTGGCGAGGGCTTTTTTATTATCCCGACTCACGGCGCTCTTTGCCTTCACTCCCCAAAAAGATCCGCCTCAATCCCTCCTATCCCGCGTTCATCCGCGTGCTATCTTTGTCCTTCCCCTCATGGTATATAATTTTTCCCGTGAAACTCTTCCGCTTGCTGCTCCTCACTGCCTTCCTCTCTGGCTGCGGACGGCCTCCCGCCCCAGCAGTCGTTACACTCACCGCTCCAGCCCCCACTCCCACCGTCGCACCCATTAGCCTTGCCGCTCCCATGCAGGTCGGCTCGACCATGCTCTACACCGATGGTGCCACGCTCGTGGCTGTTCCCGAGCAGCGCCTTCGTCATGGGACACGGTCATGCCGACAACCCCGAGCATACTGTCACGCTCAGCGACTACTGGATCTACGCCACCGACGTGACCAACGCGCAGTACGCATTGTGCGTGGCACAGGAGCGCTGCACCGCGCCCGACCTTGCCGACAACCTCGACTATTCCGTGTTCGAAAGCCGCAACCGGCCCGTCGTCGGCGTCACTTACGACCAGGCGCCAGTCCTATTGCAACTACATGAACGGCAATCTCCCGACCGAGGCCCAGTGGGAAAAGGCCGCCCGCGGCCCCGATAACAGCCTCTATCCGTGGGGCGCCGCCGATCCCAGTTGCACCCTGTTGAACTTCAATAACTGCGTCAAGCACACCACCGACGTGACCGAGTATCCAAAGGGCAAGAGCTACTACGGCGCACTCGGCATGGAAGGCAACGTCCGCGAATGGGTCGCCGACTGGTACGACGCCCTCTACTACAAGTCCAGCCCTCCCGGCGATCCGCCCGGCCCGGCTGACGGCCGAGCGCGCGTCCTGCGCTCATCCAGCTACCGCAGCAATCCCACGCAGACCGTTGCCTACGCTCGTGACTTCGCCTCGCCCCGCGCACACGAACGCGATCTCGGCTTCCGCTGCGTTGTCTCCGACCCGACCTTCTTCGCCCCGGCTTGCGCGCTTGCTCCGGTCGTCGGCGAGGCGGAGCTCTCTTCGCTCGCCGTGGACTGTCCGCAGATCTCCATCGACGTGCAGGTCTCGGCCTGTCGCTATGGCGGCGGCGCCATCGTGACCTTCAACGACGACCATCCGCAGGACCCGAACGCCTCCTTCGGCGGCATCGTCGGATGCACCCTGCGTTCCGGCACGCCCGGCTCCTATCCGTTGACCTATGCCTGCAAGAACGGCTCCACTGCCGTTATGACCACCAGCTGCAGCTATGCTCCGCCCAAGGATGCAGCCTGCCCTCTGCATTACACCCTCGACGCGGTCACCGGCGCCTGCCAATGGGATGGGCAGCGCACCACCAGCATCGAATGTGCCACCGGCGATTTCTTCGACCCCATCCATCACTGCTGCAGCGTCTCCACCGGTCAGCTCGTGGACCGGCCCGTCTGCCCGGTGGGGGACGTGTTCACCGATGCCGGCGCGGGCCAGTACTTCTGCCTGCCCTCTGCGCAGCGCCCAGATCGTCCCCGCGCAGGAGAAGAGCATCAATCCCCCCGTCTGCGCCAACAACACCTGCCAGCTCAGCGCCGACATCTGCACCCAGCGCAACCTGCACTTCTGCTCCCTGACTTGCGCCTGCCTCGCCGTGGGCCTCAAGTGTCCCGACGCATTAGCTTCCAGCGTTCTGTTATGGGCTCTCTCCGCATAAGTTCATGATTTTTCCCCGAGCGCTATCTGCGAGCGATCTTTGCGAGCGCTATGTGCGAGCGCTTTTCACAAGATGTTTTCCGTGAGAATCCGTGAGATCCGTGCCTTCCGTGTACAAAAAGTCTTGAGCTAAGCGAGAATAGAGTTAATGCCCCCATCGTTAAGGCTACAGAGTCCGAAATTATCGGTCCTCGGAAGGAAAAGATCGCTGTGGCCAAACAAGACAATACACGTTATTCCAGATCAATTGCGAACTCCGGCAGAGCCGGCAACTTAGTCTCTCGGATGGATGACACTCGGGGTACCCGCACGCAAAGGCTGGACCTGCCTTACGACCTTCGTGCTCCCGGCTGGCTGGCAGAGCATCCTGCGGTCGGGCTCATCCTGCTGGTTCTGGGCGGCCTGGTACTTGGCTTCCTGGGCTATGAGCTGCGCACCAATGGCCCTATCGTCCAATGGGATATGCAGTTGGACGTCCAACTGCATGGCATGGCGCTAAAGGCTCCTTCCCCGATCATCGAGACGATGACCTTCGGTTTCTTTCTGGGCAAGGAGGTCCTGCAGCTCCTCGGCGCGGTCCTGGTCGTCTACTTCCTGCATAAGCGCTACTGGCCCGAGATCGGCATGGTTCTGATCGGTTGGGCCGGCGGCTCAGTGGTCTGGACGTGGCTGATCCAGTATTTCAACCGCCCAAGGCCCGCCGCACAGGTCGGCATGGAGGTGCACAGTATCCCCTCATTTCCCAGCGGGCACACGATGTTCGCTACGTTGGCCCTCGGCCTCCTGGCCTACCTGCTCGTGCCGAAGATGCCATCGCTGTTTTGGAAATGGGTGGTCGTGCTTGCCGCCGTACTGACCATGCTGTTCATCGGCTTCACCCGCGTGTTCGAGAGCGGCCATTACCTGTCCGATGTTCTGGCAGGCTATGCCGTCGGCCTTGCCTGGGGAGCCTTGGTGTATACACTCCTCGAAGGAATCGCTGTCAGAAGAAAAGGAAAACCATGATCATACTGATTTCAGGATGACACATGATTTGCCGGTCATCTAATCATAGTTCTCGATCCGAGCAGATAAATTATAGTTCCATCTTCTCTGGCCTTTCCATTTACGGGCTCTCTGAACTTGGCAGCGCCCCGACGGTCCCCGTCCAGCAGAAGAGCATCAATCCCCCGTCTGCGCCAACAACACCTACAACCTCAGCGCCGATATCTGCAACCAGCGCAACCTGCTCTTCTGCTCCATCACCTGTGCGTGTGTCACTGTGGGCCTCAACTGTCCCACGCATTAGCTGTCAGCGCTCAGCGGTCACCTTGAACTCGTGCCGAAGAGTGGGGCCAACAAAACGTCGGTATTATTCTTACTATGTGTCATATTTGTATGGTATCCATTTGGCTGTAAATGCCCCCTTGTAGTTGGGCGGGTCATGATTTGAGCGTCCGGCCGCCTGTCCGCAACTACCTGCTCACTTCTATTCCCAACGGCTTAGGCTTTGAGTATTGGGCAGGCGACGGTTCATGCACCGTGCGGCTTAGAGATCTAGAAGACAAGAGGTCAACAATTACTACGAACGCATCATCCTCGTAGACTTTCTCAAAATAACCAGACTCGAACCGAGCTGACTGAACGCGGATCGCGTCATGTGTGAACGGCCAGATATTGGCAGTAAGAATTGAATCTCGACTTGTATCGCGGGGGACCCACAAAATGAAAAAATCTCCATCTTTGTTCATAATCAGCACGTCTACTCCCATAGATCGAATCGACTGTTCCATATCGTCTGGTGACGAAACATTTGTCAGGCCGCGTACTCGACCGGCATGGTCCCCAAAAGGCGCCAAAGGATTGGAATAATGAATATTGGGGGCAAGGTAGAGCTGCCATTGACATAGTGTGGGGATTGCGAACGCTACAGGGGCATTGGCTAGAACAGTCAACGTTTTGTTTTCAAGAGCAGCTTCACTTGATGTAATCATCGAGTTCGTCTGTGCAATAAGTTGCGCGTCGGCACTGGCGACCTGAAGATTTTGGTCGGTAAATACATTCCATAGCAAAGGTGAAGGGGTGATCAGGAGAAGCAAGGCGTACACGTAAAATTGGTTTACGAACCGTCTCTGCACCTTTTCGCTCAAGTCGCGGATTCCTTTGCCAGCGAGAATGCCAAATGCAACAAGCAAGAATTGGGACCATTTTGCTGGAAGCAGCGAGATGTGGGCAATCGGATAGGCTATGAATGATGCAAGCACCAATACGTAACAAGCCAGAATTGTGATAAGCAGCAACTTCATCGATCTTTCTGTGGCGAAGCTCCTTCCGCACGTAAAATCCTAGCCAGAACAGCGAGCCAAAATAGCCCAACCCAACTGTGTATAGTGTGGGATCAAAGTGCGATAGCGCAATATAGGAGACCCGATAGTTGGGATCATGTGGTCCGATGAAATATGCGTAAGCGTATGGAAACCAAAACGGTGCCGAGAAGATGACGCCTGATCCAATTGCGACGCCGAACGCCTTGATCCGACTGCGTATCGCCGTGTCCTCTCTCTAGCAGACCGTATACTCCCACGATTGCGAGCAACAGGAAGAAGAAGGGATAATAGTCCAGCAGAAGAAATGTGCCCATCACAATACACCCCACAATTGACATCGCGCTGAGCTTCTCTAAAGCTATCCAGCACGACAGTCTAATAAGGCAGTATAGCAAGATTAATTCGCCTAAGAGTTCATACGGCTTCTGTATTGCCATGGTGAATGTTCCCCAATTGCGTACGGGTTCGACGAACAGTTCCGTCTTCATAGCCCCTAGACCGAAGAAGGAGACACAACACCAAATTCCTGTCTCAGGGTCTTTCAATGAGTGGCCTATTTCATAGATTACAAAAGGGAGAAGCAAGAACAATATGACCGGAGCGAACCTCCACGCGCTTATAGCATTTAGCCCTATAATCCTCGAAGCGGTTCCCAGGACCGAAAAATATAGCAACGGATAATCGGAAGGGATCGTTCTCTCGTAACTGTCCCCAAAATAGTTGCCGTGGATCGCGTTGTTCAAAGAGGCAATCTCGAAAGAATTGTCTCCTACAATCCCCCCGTACGTAATGCTACGGCTGGACTGTATACCGTAAACATAGCTTGTTGAAAGCAGAATTGAGAGCGGAATGCACCATAGAATAGCATTGCCTACCTTGCTCCTGGAAATGACAAGGCCTATCCCTACATAGAGAACGGAAATCATTCCCCCGAGAAGAAGAGGCGCTGCTCGATGAGCAAGTGCTGCCATTGACCTATGCCTTCGCAATAAGAACGCACGCTATGGCTGTGTCACTAGCCTTGTGATGTAGCCGAAGTCGCTCCTCGGCACAGCCAAATGCCAAAACCTTTCCCATATCAAGTACACTGCGCTCGCCCGCTCATTTACTTGTATAAAAGATTTTCGCAGATGCCCACGAAGGAGGTAGGCGAACCAGCTGGCGTCAATCTCTCTCTGGAACCATGATTGGAATAATTCTATGATGGACCATGATTTGATGCCCGCCCTTCTCTGTGTTCTCTAACGGCCCGCATCACCCGCTTGAATTCTAGACTGCGAGCACCGAAGTTGATCAGCAAGCCAACCTCCAGCCCATACGCTTCTAGGTAGTTGATGGTCTGCGCCAAATGAACATCGTCCAACTGAATGACGGCCTTGATCTCCACCATCACCTTCTGCTCGACAAAGAAATCCACACGGCGGTTTCCGATCTTGACCCCCTTGTAGACGATCTCCATCTCATGCTCGCGGCTGAATGCCAGGCCTTGATTTGACATCTCTATTTCCAGTGCGCGCTGATAAATGACTTCCTGAAATCCATTCCCCAGCGTCTTGTGCACTTCCATGGCGCAGCCTATGATCTTGCCCGTCAATTCCGAGTGCAGGTATTGCTTGTTGATTACCCTATTGTCCCTTGTGTTCATCGTCGCTTCCGATCATCTGAGAAAACCTTAATCGCCACCGACTGTCCATCATACTCGTCATTCAATCCAACTAATTATGGTTTCAAGAGCCCCCGGCGCCTCATCTGGAACCATGATTAGACTGATTACTTGAAAACCATAATTCGCCGCCCTTCAATCATAGTCCTCATTTCATCATAAAAATCATGGTTCAGACAGCCCTTGTCCTCAGAATATCGTCGTCTAATACAAGGCCGTACAAGGATGCACAAACTTCCGGCTTGACCCTAAAACACCTGTTCCCAATAATAATTGCATGGCATCACTTTTCCATTCCCGTCGACTGCCCGCCACGCAGCGAGCCGCAGCGGGCCGTCGCCGCCCTGACCGCAGGCCTCCCTTATCCCCTGCCCCACGACCCATTAACCATGATCCATTAACCCTCCCCTTCAATCGCTTGAACCTTCCAAAGCCGGCACATCCAAACTCTTCAATCGGCGCATCTCCGGCCAAAACCTGGATACTGCCAGCACCACGATCAGCGTCCCGATTCCCCCCGCAACTACCGCCAGGATCGGGCCCAGCAGGGCCGCGGCTACCCCGGATTCAAAGCCGCCCAGTTCGTTCGACATTCCAATGAAGATACTATTCACCGACGAGATGCGGCCGCGCATCTCGTCCGGGGTAAACGTCAGGAGCAGTGTGCCGCGGATCACCACGCTTACATTGTCCAGCCCGCCCAACACGGCTAGCATCGCAACCGAGATCCAGAAAGTAGTCGATAAGCCAAAGACAATTGTAGCCAGGCCAAAGCCGGTTACGGCCAGCAGCAAGGTCCGGCCTGCATGTTTCATGGCGGGCAAGTGGGCCATCGTAAAAGCCATCACCAATGCCCCGATGGATGGCGCCGCGCGCAGGATTCCCAGCCCGGTCGCGCCGACCTTCAGAATATCCGTTGCGTAGATGGGCAGTAACGCAACCGCGCCGCCAAACAACACCGCGAACATATCCAGCGTAATAGCCGCCAGGATGACTTTCGTGTCCCGGATAAATCTTAACCCTTCGGCCAATGATTCCAGCGTGTCGGATTTCTGCGCCAGGGGCAAGTGCCGTCCCTGGATCATCGTCAACAAAATCGAGAAAACCACCGCGCCAGCCGCCGCGAACACATAGATACCGGTGACACTGTTCGAGAATGCAACCCATATCCCCGCCGCGGCCGGGCCCACGATGGAGGCAAACTGCCAGGAGCTGCTATTCCATGTAGCCGCGCTTGAAAATAAGGCCGGCGGGATTGTCTCCGGCAGGAGCGTGGAGGAGGCAGGATCGTTAAAGGCGCGCGCCGTGCCGATCCCCACGAGACACAAATAGACCAGGTAGACCGATCCTTGAAAGAAGGAGATCGCGGCCAGTCCCAGGGCGCATAACCCCAGCACCGCCTCCGTGATCAATACGATCCGTTTCCGGTTGTATTGATCTGCCACATGGCCTGCCAGCAGCGAAAGTAAAAGTACGGGGACCACCTGCGCCAAACCGACCATGCCCAGAGCCAGCGCGCTGCGCGTACGCAGCCATAACTCCCAGCCGATCGCAAAGGACAGCATTTCACTGCTAAAGGACGTGATCACACGCCCCGTCAGCAGCAAACGAAAATCCTTGTACCTTAAGGCAGCATACGGATCGCGCCGGGCGCCCGGAGCGCGGCCTGAGTCAGAGTTCATTGGCATGGATATCCTGTAAGATGGAGAGCCTTATGATACCATCCCCCAAAACGGCTTCGGCTCAGGGTGTAAGTTCAAAAGGTCAAACTTCGAAAAGCCCCGGCGCTAACCGGTTGGAGCCTGTAGGCAAATCTATTGCACCTCATTCTCGTGCAGGCCGGGAGGGGGCGTTCCCGCAGCGATGTCAATATGCTTTATGGGTGATGTTTCAATATCTCTTCGATCTCCCCTCGACCAAACCAAGATACTACGTTACCTGAGTAAACACTGAATGGCTTTATGACTTGGATAGCCTCGCTGGTGCATCTGCCACATCAGGTGGCAGGGAACGCGCCCATGCTGGGACACTGGCAGGTGAGAAACATCGACCACTTGAACCATCGTATGCTTCCTTCCATCCTTCCACTTTTTTCCCGCTGAGCGGTTTCCGGGGCTCACAAATCGGCGACTACAACAAAACATTGTAGTACTAATACAAGGGCGTACGCCGGCGTACAAACTCCGTCATTGACTCTAGCACGTATGTTCTTTATCATAGTTCCATGCAGCTCCACGTTTCCCCGCAGCAACTCCATTTCCCAGCAGCCACGCCTCCGCGCTCCGAACGTTCAAAGCTTTCCCCCGGACGCCGCCCAGATTCCGTTCCCGCCTCGCTATTCAATAACGACGCGTCGGTTCCGGCCATCTTCCAGCCTGCCTTTTCGGATGGGGTAGTCCGCACCCCTTCGCACACCTCCATCCCATGCTCAACTCTCCCGGCTCGCCGCTCTCCATGCGAAGCGTGCAGACTCGCGGTTTTTTCGCTCTCTAATATTCTTATCCCCGCCATATCGCATAGCCGCCAGACACATATCACCCTCGGGCTACGCTTCTGTCTCTCTACTAGCAGCACCCTACGCTCACAAGGCTATCCGCAAGTACTATTCGAACCTCATTCGAATTCGCTCGCGCAATCGCGCAAGGTCGCGCAAGGCGGCGTCATGCCGCTATTGCGCATGTCTGCGAGACGACTCGCAGACCGGGTCGCATCCATGCGCGAGACTCATTGCGCACATCGGCGAGACGACTCGCCGATGTCGCCCCGGTCGAGGACCGACTCGCGCAAGGCGGCATCAAGCCGCTATTGCGCATGCCTGCGAGACGACTTGCCGCTGCCACCCAATCGGAAATCATCACCCGTTCTTCCTATTCCCTATGAACTATTCTCTATTCTCTTTTTCCCTTCCCCACTTCATGCTTCATCCTTCAGAATTCATCCTTCCCGCCCCGGTGTATAATCCTCGCCCGACAGGAGAACAACGAATGAACCGTCTCACCTGGCTATTCCTGACGGGCGCCATGATCCTGGCTTCCTGCGCCCCGGCATCAAATCCCACTCCTACCGCATCTCAGCCAACGGCAGTCCCGCCCAGCCTCACCGCCGCTCCGGCTCTCACCGAGGCTCCTACGCTTATCCCCGTAGCGCTTGCCGGTCCTCAGGCTGGCACCACTATGGCGTGGACCGACGGCAGCCTCTTGGCCTATGTCCCCGCCGGCGATTTCATCATGGGCATGGGCGTCGGCAACGCGCCGCAAAAGACCATCAGCCTCGATCCCTACTGGATCACCACCACCGATATCACCAACAAGATGTACGCCCAGTGTGTTGCCACCGGCAACTGTGCCGCGCCCTCGCAGGAGCTCGGCACCCCGGTCTATAGCAACCCCGAGTTCGGCGATTATCCAGTTGTGGGCGTCACGTGGGATATGGCTGCTAACTATTGCAAATGGGACCAGGGCTCGCTTCCCACCGAGGCGCAGTGGGAGAAGGCCGCGCGCGGTTCCAATGCCGGCGTCTATCCCTGGGGTAACGACAATGTCGCTTGCGATCTGCTCAACTACGTCGGCTGTCTCGGCCATACCAGCGCCGTAAGCGACTATCCCGCCGGGCGCAGTCCCTATGGCCTCTTCGACATGGCTGGCAATGTGTTCCAGTGGGTCAATGACTTCTACGACGATCACGCCTACGACAACATGCCCGCTCAGAACCCCACCGGTCCCGCTTCCGGCGACATGCACGTGGTGCGCGGCTCCAGCTTCGAGACCGATGCCGCGCAGCTGATGTCCGGCATACGGCATCCGGCTGCCCCCGCTTACCACAGCCGCGACCTCGGCTTCCGCTGCGTCGTCAACCAGCAGCCCAAAGCCATCGCGCCCTACTGCCAGACCAGCTCCTACATCCCAACTGGTTCCACTGCCGCCACCGGCACCTGCCAGGTGCCCGAGGCCAGCGTGCGCGGCAACTACTGCGCGGGCAAGTCCGGCTTCACCACTGTGCAGATCAGCCAGGACGCCACCTTCCAGGTCAACACGCAGGGCTACAACTGTACCGATTCCGTTGTCAACGGTCAGCGCATCCTCACCTGCTCCGGCCCCAATAAATCCAGCGGCGCGGTGACGGTCTGCAATGCAGCTTGCAGCGGCGCTCCTACACAAACCGGCGCCTCGGTCTCGTGTGATCCCGGCTACACCCTCGATAGCTCCACCGGCGCCTGCACCTATTCCCCGGTAAGCGCGCAGCCCGGCATTGCCGGCTGTCCTGTTGGCTACAACCTGCTCGACCGCGGCGGGCAGAAGGTCTGCGCCCTCGGCCTCAATCAAAGCGGACAATGCCCCGCCGGCACCTACTTCGACGGCCAATACGGCGCCTGCGTCTCTCCCTCCGCCTCCCCCGATGCGCCCTATGGCATCGACAACTCCTCGCTCGCCTCTCAGGCCTTCCAGGGCTGCGCCGCGGGCTACAACTATGATTCCAAATATCAGTGCTGCCAGGCTTCAGCCGGCGGCGCGTATCCGGGCTGCCCGGTCGGCTCCAAGTTCGACACCGCGCAAAAGACCTGCGTGCCCACCCAGGTGCGCCTCAGCGGCCCCGGCTGTGTCAGCGTCTCCTTGAACGTTGCCAAGTGCAGCCAGCCTGTCGATATTTGCAGCAAGATCACCCAGGAGCCCGTCTGCCTCCGCAACTTCTACGCCTGCTCGTGGAGCGAGAAGGACCAGCGCTGCTCGATGAAGAAGGCCAATCCTTAAATCATTGGCGCCCGATAACATCTCGGGCGCCAATCTTCTTCTAGTCTAAGGGATGTAGTAACGGCTTCGCGCAGCACCCCTCTGGGGTCAGCCGTTCCATCCACCTCATGCCCCCGCCAAAGGCGGTCGCTTCATCGCCCAGCTTGTGCCTTGCTCGTAGGCCCGCGCCGCCCTCAGCACAGAGGCCTCCCTCCAGGCCCCGCAGACGATCTGCAGTCCTATCGGCAGGCCCACGCTGCTGAACCCGCATGGCACCGAGATGGCAGGCAAGCCAGTCAAGTTGAACGGCGCCGTGAAGCGCGTCAGCCGCCTCGCCTGTTCCAGCGCATCGGTGCCCTCGATCAGCGGCGCGGTGATCGGCGTAGACGGCAGCAGTAGCGCGTCATATTGCTGGAAGAACTTCCTCATCCGGTGCTTCATCTCGGTCTGGGTCCGCCGCGCCAGCGCATAGTCCGAGGATGAGAACGCACGTCCGGCCTCCAGTCGCTGCCGGATGTCGATCCCGAACCTCTCCGGGTGTTCCGCCAGCCGGTCTCGGTGGTAAGCAGCGGCGTCGGCGGGCGTCATCAGGCTGTTGGTCACCGCCGCCTCCCTCAGGAACGATACGTCCACCTGCTCGACCCTCGCCCCAAGCCCCTCAAATGCCTTTGCGGCGGTTTGCACGGCCCGCACTACCTCCGCATCGGCTTCCTCTACGTACGAGCCCGTTCCGAGCGCCACGTGCCATCCGCTGACGCCTTCCTCTATGTGGGCCAGGTAGTCATCCACAGGCTGGTCCTCGCAGAACGGATCGTCCGGGTCATACCCGGCCAGCACTTCCAGCATCAAGGCCGCATCCCTCACGCTGCGGGTCAGCGGCCCGATATGGTCCAGGTTCCATGAGAGCGGAAAGACGCCCCGCACGCTGACCCGCCCATAAGTGGGCTTGAGCCCCACAATCCCGCACAGCGACGCCGGGATGCGGATCGAGCCGCCGGTGTCGGTACCCAGCGCCGCCACTGACATTCCCGTTGCCACCGCCACCGCCGACCCGCCTGACGACCCGCCGGGTATCCTGGCAGTATCCCAGGGATTGTGCGTGGCCCCGAAGTGCGGGTTCACCGTCGTGACTCCCAGCGCGATCTCATGCGTGTTGGTCTTGCCCATGATGACCCCGCCGGCCTCCCGCACCTTCTGGACCGCCACCGCGTCCGCCTCGGGCACGTAGTCCTTGAAGAACAATGAGCCGGCGGTGGTGGTGATGCCTTCGGTCTCGAACAGGTCCTTCACCGCGATCGGGATGCCCGCCAGCTTCCCGCTCGTCCCCGCAGCCCCGCGCAACGGCGGGCGCAGCACGGTGATGAACGCGTTGAGCTCCGGGTTGAGCCGCTCGATCTGTCGTGAGCAGGCCTCCACGAGTGCCTCGGCTGTCAGCTCGCCGTCCCGCATCTTTTGAAGCGCATCATCGATCGAAAGGAAATTTGGCTGGTCCATGCCATCCATTATAATGTTCCTCCGTGTTTAACAGCCTTTCACGCGACGCGAAATTCCGGATCTACCTGCTGATCCTGTCTGCGGTCGGCCTCGTCCTCATCTTACTGACGACTTCGAAGTATGGGGCAGGGGTGTCGTCCGACGCGGCTCGCAATCTCTCCACTGCCGACAGCCTGCTGGCGGGCAAGGGCTTCGTCGATATGCTGGGCGCGCCGTTCATTCTCTGGCCTCCGCTGTATCCTCTGGTGTTGGCTGGCCTCAGTCTGATTACCAGATGGAACACCTTCCAATCGGCGTGGTATCTCAACGTAGCACTTTATGCCCTGAATATCTGGCTCTCAGGCTGGTTGTTCTATCGCATCTTTAACGATAAGCCGTTCTATGCAGCCGCCGCGCGCGCTGATCATCCTGCTCTCACGTTCGACCCTGCGCATCTATGCCAACGTGGCCTCGGAGCCGCTCTTCGCGACCTTCATGCTGCTGTTCTTCTTTGCCGCCGCGCGCTACCTGGAAGGCGCCTCGCGGCGTGCCCTCTCGCTGATGTTCGTGCTGGCGGGCCTGGCAACCCTTCAGCGTTATCTGGGCGTGGCGCTCTTCGGAGTTGCGGCTCTGGCTGTATTCTATAAGGAGCGCTGGCGTGGCATCCTGCGCGCCGCGCTGCCTGCCCTCCTATCCGCCGCGCCGATCGCGGCCTGGGCGCTCGGTCACAACCTGCCCGTCAGCGGGACGCTCTTCGGCCCGCGCGATCTCGGGGCCATGCTGCCGTTGGAGAACATCAGCCTCTCGCTGACGAAGATCCTGTGGTGGTTCATCCCCCGGCTTGCGCTCACGGACCCGCTGCTCCTGCATCCGTGGATCGTGGTGCTGGCCATCTTCGTGCTGTTGGTCATTGTCAACAGGCGCACCGATTGGGCAGGCTGGCTCCGGTCACTGGCCGATGCATATCTCTGGCCCGCGCTGCTCTTTTCCGCTGTTTACTTCTTCCTGCTGGCTTTCACTGTGGTAACCGCCGACCATCTCGACCTGACCTCCGACCGCTACTACGTGGTGATCCTTCCCGCAGTCGTGGCGCTGGGTTTCGTCACGCTTGATAAGCTGGTCCTGGTTCATTTACGGACCGGCAGTCCTTTTGTACGCTATGCACTACCGGTCTTGCTGATGCTCTGGCTGTCCTACCCTGTTTACAGCTTGCAAGCGTATCTGCGGGAGGCGCTCGTCAGGGGCGAGCCGACCAATTACAACATCGCCAACTCCGCCGGCTTCCGTGAGTTGGGCGTGGTCAAGGCCGCGCATGCGATCCTGGAGAAGGATCCATCGGCTCCGATCTACAGCAATTACGTCAACATCGTGTGGTTCATCTTTCGCCACCCGGTACGTATCCTCCCCTATGAAGATGCAACGCTCTCGCGGGCCGAGCGGTTGGTCGCCCTCCCCCGGAACTATCCCGGCTGGCCGCGGGAGCGCGGTTACATCATCTGGTTCACGCCCAATCAGTACCATCACATCGTCGCACCGGACGAGCTGCTTACCATCGCCGACCTGAAGCTCTTGTATAAGGACAAGACGGGGGAGATCTACCTGGTCAATTCGGGAAAATAAGCAGTCATAGAAAGGTACTGTTGCTTGCTTTGAGGCATGGCGCACCGGAAGGCCCAAAACAATAAGGCCGGGGCTTGCAAAACTGAAAGTTCCAGGTACGCCTACCGGGTTTGTTATAAGATTTAACCAGCCAAGGGCTGGTCGTTCGGAGGAGAAGCAAATGAACAAGACGCTGTTCAAGGTTGCGACGATCGTCCTGCTCGGGATGGTGTTGGGCGCGGCGTGCTCCATGCCCATACATCTACCGGCCATCACACCCAGCCTTCCGCAACTCGGGGGCAAGCCTGCGGTCAAGGCAACCGTTGCAGTTGCCAGCGTTCAGCCGGTGATCCCTAGCAACGTGGTTTCACAGGCCCCGGTCTGCCAGGCATCCAATAGCTGCGAGGCCCTGGATGCGGTGCAGATACCGCTGGACTGCGTGAAGAAGGTTCCCTATACCAACGTGCTTGTCCCGCCGGATACCACCTTTCAGGTGGTGGACAGCTCCGGCGCGTTCATCTGCAATGATACCGGCGTGGTAGTAAACGGCAAGAAGGTGGTCACCTGCCACGGAAAGCAGCTCAACTCCTTTGAGCTCACGCTGACGAACCCATCCTGTGGTGGCAGTACGCTCTCGACCGGTAAGGGCCAGTGCCAGAATGGCTACGGGTTCGATGCCGCTGAAAAGTGCTGTGCTCCGCTGTCTGGCGCGGCTGCCGGCTCTACAACCGTCAGTGTGTGGCTTGGGGAATGCCCGGTGCCGAACCCTTGACTCCGGGCACAAGCACAATAGAACATCAGCCCTCGCCGGAAGGCGAGGGCTGATGTTTTCGTATCTGTAGTCGCAGCCGTGCTAGAACAACCCGACGACTTTTCCGGTCGCGAGGTCCAGGTCCACGTCGTAGAAGACCGGCCGCGTGGGCAGGCCCGGCATGGTGCTCATCTTGCCAAGCAGCGGATAGAGGAAGCCTGCGCCAACTGAGGCGCGGATCTCACGCACCAGGATGCGGAAGCCCGTGGGCGCGCCTTTGACGACTCACGTCTGTCGTGAAGGAGAGGTGCGTCTTCGCCATGCAGATGGGCAGCTTGTCAAAGCCGAGACGGTTGTATCGAGCGATCTGCTCCTCGGCCTCGGGGCTGTAATCCACGCCATCCGCCCGATAGATCTCTCTCGCGATCGTCTCGATCTTTTCCTTGATGGATAACTCCAGCGGATAGAGGAACTTGAAGTCGTTCGGCTTCTGCGCGGCCTTGATGACAGCCTCCGCCAGCTTCACGGCGCCTGCGCCGCCATCGGCCCAGTGCGTGGCAACGACCGCATCCATGGCGCCAAATTCAAGCGCCGCTTTTCGGATGAGCTCCACCTCGGCGGGCGTGTCGGCTGCAAAGGAGTTGACCGCCACGACCACGTTCACGCCATACTTCAACGCGTTCTGAATATGGCGCTCGAGGTTGGGCATGCCCTTGCGGAGCAAGTCCAGGTTCTCTTCCGTGTACTCTGATGCCAGCGGCTTGCCTGCCACAACCTTGGGGCCGCCGCCGTGCATCTTCAGTGCGCGCACGGTCGCGACGAGCACAACCACCTGCGGGATCAAGCCCGCTATAACGGCACTTGATGTCGAAGAACTTCTCCATGCCGATGTCGGCGCCAAAGCCTGACTCGGTGACTCACATAATCGGCCAGCTTCAGGGCGATCTTGTCGGCCAGGATCGAGCTATTGCCGTGCGCGATGTTGGCAAAGGGGCCGGCATGGACGAAGGCCGGCGTGCCTTCCAGGGTCTGCATCAGGTTCGGCTTGATGGCGTCCTTCATCAGGACTGTCAAAGCGCCGGCGACGCCCAGGTCCTCGGCTGTGACGGCCGCGCCTTGCCGGTTCGTTGCCACGACCATCGCACCCAGGCGGTCGCGCATATCTGCCAGCCCGGTGGTCAACGCCAGGATCGCCATGATCTCACTGGCAACCGTGATGTCGTAGCCCGACCGGTGCTCAAAGCCCTTCTCGTCCGGTCCGAGGCCAACCTCCACCTCACGCAGCATGCGGTCGTTGACGTCGATCACGCGCCGCCAGGTGACGGTCGACGGATCGATATCGAGGCGCGCAAAGCAGCTGCGCTCTTCCGGCGTGAGATCGTTGGGATTGGTCTTGTTGATGCCCAGCTTCTTGAGGCGCTTCAGCATGCTGGGGGAGAACCTGCGCTCGCCCTTCTTGTCGGGTGGGCACAGGGCATCGAAGAGCTTGGTATCGTCCTGCATCTTTTCATGCAGGATGCGTGCATCCAGGGCTGCGGCGCATAGATTGTGAGCCGCCGTGATCGCGTGGATGTCACCGGTGAGGTGGAGGTTGAAATCCTCCATGGGGATTACTTGCGCATAACCGCCGCCCGCCGCTCCGCCCTTGATACCGAACGTGGGGCCTTGGGAAGGCTGTCGGATGGCGGTGATCACCTTTTTGCCCAGGTGAGCGCCTAGCGCCTGGCATAGACCGACCGTGGTGGTCGTCTTGCCCTCACCCAGGGGCGTGGGAGTGATGGCAGTCACGTCTACGTATTTGCCATTTGGCCTGTTCTTCAGGCGTTCGAGCACATCGAGCTTTACCTTGGCCTTGTACGGGCCGTACAATTCCAGCTCATCTTCGCGAATGCCAAGCTCGCGCGCCACCTGCAGAATGGGCTTAAGCTTCGCTTCCTGGGCGATGGCGATATCGGAAGGGACGGGGCGACGAAGCTTGAGCTTGGTGGGAACGAAACTGTTGAGGGCCTTCTTCACCGCCGACTTCTTTGCGGCGGTCTTCCGCGCGGCCGGCCTCTTCGCGGCGACCTTGGCCTTGGCATTCCGCCTGCTTGGAGATTTTGATACCTTTGCTTTAGATTTGACTGCCATTTCTGCTCCTTTGCATCGAACTCCGTTCAATTATGGATATTTTCACAATTTTGGCAAGGGCTGTCTGTCTGCCTTTTTTCTCCATATAAGTCACTGGAGATCAGCATACCCAGCATCTCACTGTTCATGGGCATTCCCGGTTTCCGGGTTCTTCACGCGAGGAGATTTGAACTGTCCACCATAGTGTGTATGGCTTGGTCTTATCTGTGATAAGGGATCCCCCTGGCTTCAAGAATATGGGTTCGGTCACGGCTCCCATTTTACCCCCTCGCATGAAAAAGCTCAGATGCCTGTGCATCCCTTTGACACCGCGCCCTCATTATGCCTTGCCGATAAAATGACACGGGATCGCCAGGGGATTTTTGGGAGGCAGTATAATGCCGCGTATGGATATCAAGTCGGGCGTGATCGCCCTGGTGCTCATCGCGGGGGTCTTCGCCCTGATCAGCGCCCGGAGCGGACTGCGCTCCATACAGACCGCGCGCAAGATGACCTTTTACCGCCTTCGTCGCCAACGGGAGGCCGGGGGCTGGCGTTTGTTGGGGCTGGCTGCCATCCTTATCGCCTTCGCCGTAGTTCTGCCTGTGTACGGATTGCCGATCGCGTTCCAATATTTTCCGCCTTCGCCCACCGCCTCCTTAACTCCCTCAATCTCGCCTGTTCCGTCGATCACGCTGTCACCTACCATTACACTCAGCCCCACGATCACAGACACGGCCCTGGTGACGGACACCGCCACCATCACGCTGACGCCTTCACTGCCGCTGGCTGTGCTGGCGCTCTTTCAGAGTTCTATAACGCCGAACCCGGCCGCCATCTTTTCGCCTTTGACCTTTTCTACCCAGGTTGATACCAGCACCCTGCAACCGATCGATCCGCAGACCGTGTTCGAAAACCCCATCGGCGAGGTCTTCGCAACGTACTCTTATGACCAAATGGTGCCGGGGGCACAGTGGACTGCAGTGTGGCTCCGGGACGGGCATCAGGTATGCCTCGAAACACATCCATTTGCAGGCGGCACCGGCGGCTTCGATGCGGCGGAATGCGCGAACCCTGTCGGCGGCTGGCAGCCGGGCACGTACGAAACCCAGATCTTTGTGGGTGAGGAGTGGAAAGTGGTGGGGCGATTCCTGGTGCAGGGCAACCCTCCTACGGCCATCCCAAGCTTCACGCCGACCATCACACGTACTCCGACCTTCACGCCCTCGCCGACGTTGACCCTTACGCCATCATTGACTCCATTGCCGGCAAGTCCTCCGGTCCCGGTCGGAACGCCATGAGCGCCAAAGCCTTCCAGGACTACTACCCCGATAATTACGCACACTGTTATGGTTGTGGCCGTCTCAACGCCCTCGGTCACCAGATCAAGAGCTATTGGGATGGCGATAAATCGGTCTGCCATTTTCGGCCGGCCGCCGACCAGATCTCCATTCCGGGTTACGTGTATGGCGGCATGCTGGCTTCACTGATCGATTGTCATGGCACCGGCACCGCGGCGGCAGCCGGCTATCGCGCCGAGCATCGCGCCATGGATTCTGAGCCGGCGCTGCGTTACCTGACTGCCTCACTTCGCGTCGACTATCTCAAGCCCACACCGCTAGGCGTGACTCTGGAGATTCGTGGTAAAGTGAAGGAGATCAAGGGTCGTAAGGTCGTCATCGAAGAGTGGATCGTTGCGCAGGGCGAGATCACCGTACGCGGGGAGGTGGTCGCCGTCCAGGTGCCGAATACCTTGATAGAAGAACTGATGGATAAGCTGGAACCCTAACAGCCGACCTGTGGCTGTTCTAACACCGGGGATAGACAGGCAGAAGACAGAATGCGTGCCGCGCAATGCGCGGCACGCATTCTGTCTTAAATAAGGGCTGCTGCGATCTGCTGTTTTATCCTTTGGAAAAGTATTCCTTCATCGGCGTGAAGTAGGATTCGTCCCAGCCGTCCTTGTAGCTATCGGCCTGGCCCTCGGGGATATTGCTATGCGTCAGCGTCAGTTTCGTGCCGCCTTCAACGGGTTCGAGAACCAGCTCAAGCCGCGAGTCTGGGCTGCCATCCGGGAATTCGGTTGTGCGCCAGTCCTGCACGATGCGCGTGTAGGGCTTGAGAGCCGCCGTCCGGCCGGAAATGTAACCGTCCCAGGCGGTGAAAGCGCCGCCCACACGTGGCTCAATGCGGGCAGGACTGCCGGTCATGGCTGCGTGGCCCTCAGACGAGAGCCACGCCCTGAATACCGTTTCGGGCGGCGCGGGCAGGACGGTTGAGATCGTGAATTCATTCTGCATGGCTCAACTCCCTTGACTCTTGATCGATGCGAGCGCGACAGCAATTTGGGCCGCCAACTGCGCGTTATTCAGGAGCAACGACAGATTTGCCCTCAAGGTTCTTTTGGCGCTCAGGTCGCTGACCCGCTGTAACAGGAAAGGCGTCAGCGCCGAGCCATGGATCTTCTTGATGCTGGCTTCCTGCGAAGCCTTGTTGATGATCGGCTCGATCTCCGATCGGGGGATCGCATCGACCTCCGGGATCGGATTCGTGACCAACACGGCTGACTGGAGCCGCAGCGACCAGTGTATCTGTGCAAACTCGGCGATGGCACGCGGCGTGTCAAGCTGCACGCTGGTTTCCAGGCCGCTGCTGCGAGAATAGAAGGCCGGAAACTCTGAAGTTTTGTAGCCTACGACCGGAACGCCGCTGGTTTCCAGGTATTCCAGCGTGGCCGGCAGGTCGAGGATCGCCTTAGCCCCGGCGCACACCACGATCATGGCGATATTGGACAGCGCGCGCAGGTCAGCGGAAATATCAAACGAGCTTTCCCTGTGTACGCCGCCGATGCCGCCCGTTGCAAATACACGCAGGCCTGCCTGGGTAGCAGCGACCATGGTCGCCGCCACCGTTGTTCCTCCGTTCCCTTTCTTGAGGATCGCCGTTGCGAAGTCGCGGCGGCTGACCTTCAGAGTATTCTTGGATTGTGCCAGCCGCCCCACTTCCTCGCTCGTCAGGCCGACTCGGATCTTTCCGTCGATTACGGCTATCGTAGCCGGCGTGGCGCCTGCCCGTTTCACCGCGGCTTCCATATCGCGCGCGAGCTGGACGTTTTGCGGGTAAGGCAAACCGTGTGTAATGACCGTGGATTCGAGGGCGACAATCGGGGCCTTGGCCTTGATGGCTCGATTGATTTCAGACGAAATGACGATGTATTCTGATGAGTCCATCCAGATGCCTATCGACCGTGGCGCTCGAAGCGCACTACGATGCGCCGGATGAGTTGCGCCCGGTCGAGTTCAGGATGCCGCCTTGCCTCGTTTGCGATCATGCCCTCAGCCACTTTGTAGCTGCCGTCTAGCTTGCTTAACAAGAGGCGGTATTGCTCTTCTTCGAAGCGTGACGATGGCGCGGGCGGCGCATCGTCGTTCATCGAGGGCTCCTCTTTGCGCCTCACCTTGCTCATCGTCCCACCGCCGATGACGTGTCCGAAGGGGATCTTGAGCAGCCGTTCGATCCGCAAGACTGCTTTCTCTGTGGTCTCCAGCTCAGCAGAAGCGATTCCGCTCTGGTAATAGACTGCCAGGGCATCGCCCAATTGATTCCAATAATCCTGAAGCAGGCATTCCAGCAGCACCCCCTTCTCGGTATAGCGGGCGAGATTCTTTTCCTGCGCAGCCAGCGGCACGTTCTGGATGAGGCGGATCTTCTCGCCGTAATAAGCCTCATCCGATATGTTCTCCATGGATTCAGGCGCGGAACGCTCTGCATTCTCGCGATTTAACCGCCACGCTTCCTCGTGCTGATCTTTCACGGTGGTGGTGGTAAGCTCGTTGGGCATCTTCCAGGTCCCGACGTTGATCCAGTGCAGCTCCAGGCCCCTATCCCTGGCCCTCTGCGGAGAATCCCTCGGTGGGTTTCGTGAACCGGCTGATTAATTCCGTCCTGGGGTGGAACCTGGGCTTGGCCGCGTTCTGCGCCGTTGAGTTTGGCAATTCGTTGGAATAGCGGAGCGTCGTGGACACGATGGTGTCTTCACGAAATTCGGAGAGGTCAGATTCCACGGTGCCGATACCGGCAAGATATTCGCCCAGGTTATGCTGGCTCATGAATTCAGCAAACGACCCTCGAATGAGGCCCTGCATGGTGGCGGTCCATTGCGGAGGCTGACCTGAGGGATAAGGACCCTCGGTCAGCACCTGCACAGCTTGCTTATAGATCAGGTTCTCGATATCCTTCGGATCGAATCCATACGGCGCCTGCAAGCTTGCTATTTCGGGATCGAAAGGCTTCTGCCGGCGGATGCTGAACACGCCGCGCACGTCCGTCGCGCTCGATGGGGATGCCATCGCGGCTGCGGCTGACGATTGTCATCGGCTCGCCCGATTGGCTTCCGATATATTGATCCCGCAGGTTGATCACGGGTTCACGCAGCCGCTCAAAACCGTCCAGGATGATGTTGCTCCTGCCTCCGTCGGGCTTGGCGTTCGCAAGTCCAATGACATGCGCCGTGCCATCCGGCCGTTCGAACACGGCTGCCGAGTCGAACTCCACCAGGACCAATCCGGGCCCTCCGATCAGCAGCACCGGCGAGTTAAGGCTTTCCTCGGAGATCTTTCCATCGCGGATATGAATGAGCTGCCGCGCTCCGCCCAGCGAGAGTTCACCGATGAAATCCCAGGCGACTGCAGGATCTTTCAGCTCGAAGATATCCGCCACATAATTGCCGGCCATCGTAACGGCAATAAAGGCGGGGATGAGCAGGATAATAACCAGCCGCGCTATTGTGAGCACGAAGAAGATCACCAGGTCCGAGGCGGCGAGGGCGCGCGCCGGCGCCAGCACCGGCAAATAATATAGCAGGGCGTGCACGATGAATCCGCCAGCCACAAATCCGGCAGCCAGCGCCATCGTCCAATAACGGCGGAAGCCCGGCCCCCGGATCGTCAGGTCGAAGAAATTGTTCAGCCGGTAATCCAGCCATCGATCCGCCAGGATTTTGAACCGCTCGACTTCGACATCCCAGCCTGATGGCGGCTGGTACGCTTTACGGCCCGTCGTGTTCACGGCTCTTTCTCCTCCACCCATTTTTCGAGCCCTTGGATCGTTTCCAACTCGGTGCTGACGCGGCCGAGCAGTCGATCATTCCCTCGGATCTCGCTCTCTGTGCCTTGCAGGAGCGCCTTCACAGCCGCGGGCACGTTGGCAGTATTCTCCTTGAGCAAAGACTCGCTCAAGGAGAGCGTGTGGTCCAGCAGCGCCTTCTGCCGGCCCTGTTCGATATAGGCCAGGTTCAACCGTTCGATGCGGTTGCGGTCCGCCATGGCGTTGGATAGCCAGCTCGTCCGCCAGCGCGCCAGGAGCGACGAACTCCACCCCGGGATCGAGATAAATGCTGCTGACGCTGGCGCCCAGAACGGCAATACCGCGCTCATCCAGCTTCTTGTATTCCTCGCTTAGCTGTTGGTTATCGGTGAGGCGCCCGCACTCGTCCAGCTTGACAACGATTTCCTGCGATAGGCGCGCCTTGATCATCTGGTTGATGATCTGCAAGGCCGTCCGGCGCTGTGACTCGGAGACTGGCGCGGCGGCAGGTTCAGCCGGAGGCAGCTCCTCTTGTGGAGCAGGCTCTACCGGCGGCATGAGCACGTCCAGCCGCTTCTCCAAACGGTTGTTGAAGTTCAGGAGCAGGCGTGTGGCGAAGCCGCGCGTGATGACCATCGGCTTCGGCGGCATCGGCATGGCCGGCGCAGGCACTTCAGGCTGGTGGATCTCCGGTACGGGCTTCAGACTCGCATCGAACAATTCGTTCAACGTGAACTTGCTCAGGTATTCGCGCCACAATTCGGCGGCCATCAGCCCGGGCAGCTGGTTCCATGCCACGCGCCGTTTATCTTCGGTGATGGAGTTGGGATTTATGCCTTCGCTGCGGGCCGCCCGCTCCACGGCATCCGCATTGAAGCCAAAACGAGACCCGTGCTCACCCGGGCCGGCAGGCTTTGCATCGATCTTGAAACTGATGCTGATGGTGGGGATGACCTCGATCCCATCCCGGGTCATCGCCCGCACAGCCATGCAGCGTGCCAGCATCTCCTGGTGCTGCTTTCTCTCCGCTTCCGTGGGATTATCTTTCAGCGCTTCATACGGGGCATCCAGGCCGATGGGGCCGATGGTCTGCGTCTGGGTGTGCAGGCTGATAATGCTGGCGATCTTCTCGTTGGCCTCAATGAAATGCACGCCCGGCCCCAGCACCTGCTTGAATGTGGAAAAGGTGCGGGTCACCACGGCGCTCGCTGTATCCACCCACAGCAGGCCCGGACCCCGTTTTTCGCTTTCGCCGGCCCGTTCCACCTTGCGGCCGTTCTTCACAAATATGGCCGGCCCGTGCCCATTCGCCGCATGCAGTTTCAGCCGGCTGAAGATCTTCCAGCGGTCGTCCAGCGTGCGCGTAGGCAGGATAAATTGTGCATAAAAGAACACGCACGCCTGATACAGGACCGCCAGCACCAGGAGATCAAAAAGCATCCCCGGTATGTTGAGCCAGATGCCCCCACGCTTCACCACGTTGTAGATGTAAATGCCGGCGAGCACCACCGCCAGCACAGCGCTGCGGAAAGCCGGCCTGTTTCTAAAAGGGATCTGGTTCATCAGTATGATTGTATAAGAAAAGGGACAATCGGGCAACTGCCTTTGCAGTAGAATCGTTCCATGCTACGCGTTGAGTTTCACTGCCATACAACGGTTTCGGGGGATGCCATCTCCACACCCCAGCAGCTTGTCGATACCTGCCGCCGAAAGCACATTGACCGTGTGGTCGTCACCGACCATAACAAGCTTGCCGGGGCGCGCGCGGCCCAGGCGCTCGACCCGGAACGGGTGATTTTGGGGGAGGAGATCATGACCACTAAAGGTGAGATCCTGGCGGCCTTCGTGAAGGAGGAAATACCGCCCCGGCTGACCCCCGACGAGACCATCCGGCGTTTGCGCGGCCAGGGCGCATTCATCAGCGTCTCCCATCCGTTCGATGCCTACCGCGCCGGCGGCTGGGATGAAGCGGACCTGCTGGAGATCATAGCCAGCGTGGATGCCATCGAGGTCTACAACTCCCGTTGCATGCGGCCTTCGTTCAATCGGCTTGCGCTTGCCTTTGCACGCCGGCATCTCCTGGCGGGCACGGTCGGCTCGGACGCTCATGCTCCGCTTGAGCTGGGACGTTCCGTGCTATTGCTCGAGGAGTTCGCCGATGCAGACGGACTGCGCCGGGTCATCCGTGCAGGCGTCGCAAAAACGCACTGGTCGCCGCCCTGGTTTCACCTGATCTCCACTTATGCCAAATTTCGCAAGCAGATTAAAAAGAGGCTTGACACCGCTGCACGCCCATGATAATCTTGCGCCTACGTCCCGTGCTCATCTGATGTGAAAGCGACACCAGGCTGCCGGGATAAATTCTTTTAGCAGGAGAAGTGTAAGATGTCCGATCGTTATATTGGCACCGTCAAGTGGTTCAATGCCACCAAGGGCTACGGCTTCATCGGGCGCGAGAGCGGAGAGGACGTTTTCGTCCACTTCACGGCGCTGCAGATGGAAGGCTATCGCAAGCTCGAGCCCGAGCAAAAGGTGGAGTTCTCCGTTGAGGAGGGCCCCAAGGGCTTACAGGCAGCCAACGTAGTGATAGTTCCTTAAGAGATATTTATTCGTTTTATCACGCGGATGGGACTGCTGCAAGGCAGTCCTGTTCTTTTTTAACTGCATGATTTCCCAATCCCCAGGGCCATAAGCTTATACAGGCCCGGAGGTCGTGGAGGTGTAATTGTGAATGCTGCAAAATCAGGGAGAGATGAGTGGGCCAGTGGCAATGCCTATGAGCCCTTCGTAGGCCGGTGGAGTCGATTGGTTGCCCGCGTGTTTCTCAATTGGCTTTCTGTTCCGGCGAAGGGCAGTTGGCTGGACATTGGTTGTGGGACAGGAGCATTGAGCCAGACTATTCTTGAGTTGACTGACCCGGCGGACATAAGGGGAGTCGATCGTTCGCAGGCTTATATCGACTTTGCGCGCGGACAACTCAAAGATCCGCGTGTTTTATTCGAGGTTGGCGACGCGCAATCCTTGCCTGTTGGATCGGATGCTTACGATGCGGTGGTGTCCGGCCTGGCCCTGAATTTCATGCCTCAGCCTGCCAGTATGGCTGCCGAGATGAGGCGGGCAGCGCGACCGGGCGGAACGGTCGCCGCGTACGTCTGGGATTATGCCGGGAAAATGGAGTTCATGCGGCATTTTTGGGATGCCGCGGCCGCGTTGGATCCTGCTGCTCGAAAGTTGGATGAAGGACAGCGCTTCCCCATCTGCGAACCCGGCGCGTTAATCGATTTGTTTCAGAAGGTGGGTTTGTCGAGAGTCGAAGCACGCCCAATTGATATTGAAACGCACTTCAAGGATTTTGACGATTATTGGGCTCCATTCCTGGGTGGACAGGGTCCGGCGCCAGGTTACGCTATGTCGTTGGATGAAGCTGGGCTCATACGGCTGCGCGAAAAGATCCGTAGCTCAATGTCTTTTGCTATCGACGGCAGTATCCCTCTCGTTGCAAGAGCCTGGGCTGTCAAAGGCTATAAGCTGGACGAAAAATAACAAACCTCCCCCGGGGCTTGGAAACCGGGGGAGGTCCTGTTGCAAGGAGTAAAGCGGCTACTTACCCAGCCTCTTCCTGAGGGCATCGCTGAGGGCGGGTACCACCTGGAAAAGATCTCCCACCACTCCGTAGCGGGCAACCTTGAAGATGGGAGCATCCGGGTCTTTATTAATGGCTACTACCAACTTTGCAGAGCGGATGCCAACGATGTGCTGGATGGCCCCCGAGATGCCACAGGCTATGTAAAGATCGGGGGCTACCACCTTGCCGGTCTGTCCCACCTGGTGGGAGTAGGGGATGTATCCGCCGTCCACAGCTGCGCGGCTCGCCCCCACGGCTCCGCCCAGAACGCCCGCCAGTTCGCCGACCAACTGGAAGCCCTGCTGAGCGCGCCAGATCTCGGCTTGTTTTTCATCCATGCCGGCTGGCGGCGTAAGCGCCGGATTGTTTGAGACGCCGCGTCCGCCGGACACCACGACCCCTGCGTCCGAGACGTTGATCGTTTGCTCGGCAACTTCGTACCCCTCGACGCTGGTAAGCGCATCCGTCTTTACGTCCACCTTTTGGGCTGTGCCGCTTCCGGCCTCATTGCGGTTCGGTCGGGGGAAAGCGCGGGCCCGCAATGTGGCGATGACCGGCTTCGTCGAGCAGGTCACCTTTTCCATCAGCTTGCCTTCATAGATCGGACGCGTGGCGACCAGCTGATCACCTTCGAGTTCCAGGCCCGTCAAGTCGACCAACACGCCTGCTTTCAAATCTACTGCGATCATGGCTGCCAGCTCGCGCGTGCGGGCCGTGGTAGGCAGCAACACCAGGTCAGGAGCCGAGGCTGTGACCAGCGCGGACAGCGTGGATGCATATGCTTCTACGCGGTAATCCTGGAGCGCGGCATCCTCCGCCAGCAATACCTCGTCTGCGCCATATTCAAACGCCTGCTTGGCGACCGGTTCCAGATCGGAGCCGATGATTACAGCTGAGGCGGTACCAAGGGTTTTTGCTACGCCAAGCGCTTCCCACGAAGCGGGCTGAACCTCTCCTTTGAAGTGGTCAATGTAAACAAAGGTTTTCATAGCACCTTCTCCGCCAGGATCTTGTCGGCTAATGTCTCTGCGATGGCCTGCGGGCTGTCGCCGGTGATGATCTCGCAAACAATTTCATGGCTGGGGGGCGTGATCAACTCCTTGCGGCTGACCATCGGTGATGGCGCGCTCGCGCCGACATCTGCAAGCGACCAGACCGGGATCTGCGCCTTGGATGCTTTGCGAATGCCCATGAAAGACGGATAGCGCGGCTCGCCAATGCTTTGCACGATGCTCAGCACGGCGGGCAGCTTCGTTTTGACAGTCTGGCGGCCCTCTTCAATGACGCGCGATACCTGGATATTGGCGCCGTCGATGTCGATATGCCCCACTAATCCGAGCATGGGCCAGCCGAGCACGCGGGCGGTCTGAGCGGCGGTGAGTCCGGAGCCGTCATCCAGTGTCTGCCGGCCAAACATCACCATATCCACGCCGCCGATCTTCTTAATCGCGGCTGCCAGAATGCATGCGGCTCCTTGCGTGTCCAGTGTGTTGAGAGCCGGGTCGGAAATTAGGATTGCGTCGTCCGCGCCCATGGCGAGCGCGTGCTTAAGCGCTTCCTTGCCGGACTCGGGACCAATGCACAGTGCAGTTACGGTCCCGCCATTGGCTTCCTTCCGGAGCAGCGCGCCTTCCACGGCATATTCGTCGAACGGGTTGATGACCAGTGGTGCATCTCCCCATGAGATCTGCCCGCCCGAAGCAGTGACTTTGGCTTCGGAGTCAGGTACTTGCTTGATGCATGCAACGATTTTCAAGATTTACCTCCGAGAAATAGTTGTTTTTAGATGATGAAAGTATGATTGGTCGTCGTTTTCCCGGCCGCGATGTAGGATCGGCAATCGGCGCGGATTATAAGCTCAATCTTTTGTGTACGGATTTGACGGATGACATGCTTTGGCGCGGATTTCGTCTTAAGAATTCCGACATGAGGCCGCGCGGCTCAGTGCAGTGTTTATCTTATGGCCCGTCTACTTGAATGCGAGCTGGCTGGTGAGTTTGCCGGTCTTTAGATCGATGTCACAGGCATGACGGCCTGTGGTGTAGGCCGAGAGATGCAGACCGTCCTCGTCCAGTTTGACCCGGATATAGTGCGCGTCCGGCGCGGGCCGTTCTGCGTCCCAGACCTTTTCGCCCTCTTCCGAGACCAGGTAGAGATTCAATTCGTTGAGAGGGTATCTGACGTGATCCTCCAGGATGACGTTGCCGGTCTTCAGTGCGATGACTTTCTGGATCTTGGTGTGTCTGGCTTCCATATTCTCGAACATGCTTGCTCCTAGCCTTGCCACGCGACTGTGTCGTATGCGGGCAGCTCGCAGCGCAGCGGCTTATCGACCCGCTGGCCCAGGGCATATCCCGCCTGGATCAATGTTTGGATCTCCGAGCTGCCCTCGTAGATAATGGCGCCTCGGGAATTTCGCAGGTAGCGCTCTACATCGAACTCGTCGCTGTATCCATAGGCGCCGTGGATCTGGATGGCCTCATTTGCCGCGCTAAAGGAGGCCTCCGTCGCGAATTTCTTGGCATACGACGTTTGCAGGGTACAGCGCCTGCCCTCATTTTGCATCCACCCGGACTGAAGATAAAGCAGGCGGGCGATCTCATGATCCTGTGACATCCGGGCGATCTTTTCCTGGATCAACTGGTGCTCTGCGATGGGCCTCCCAAAAGCCTGGCGCGCCTGCGCGTATCGGACGCTTGCTTCCAGGCAGGCACGGATAATGCCGGTGGCGCCGGACGCAACCGTATAGCGTCCATGATCGAATGCCGACATGGTGATCTTGAAGCCTTCGCCTTCCTGACCGATGAGGTTGGCGGCAGGCACCCTCACGTCCTGAAAGTTGATCCAGCCGGTGGCTCCGGCTCGCACGCCCAGCTTTCCATGCAGGTCGCCGCGCGTGACACCCGGGCTGCTAAGATCAACTATGAAGCAGGAGAGGCCGTCAGAAGGGCGGCGGGCGTCCGGGCTCGTCTTGACCGTCACCAGTGCATAATCGGCTTTGGATGCCAGCGAGATCCACATCTTCTCGCCGTTCAGTATGTAGTCCTGTTCGGCGCCCTCTGCGCCATGATTCGCTCTGGCTGCCGTGCGGATGGCTGCCAGGTCTGAGCCCATGCCGGGCTCGGTGAATGCCCCACACCCGATCTTTTCACCTTTTGCCAGCGGGACCATGAACTGCTGCTTCTGCGCCTCTGTACCCCACTGGAAGATCGTCATGGCGCACAACCCCACGTGCACCGACATCACCACCCTCAAATGCGTGTCGACCGCTTCCAACTCTTCGCAAGCCAGGCCGAGCGCCAGGTAATCCATGCCCTGCCCGCCATAACGGATGGGGAAGGGCAGCCCCAGCAGCCCCAGTTCACCCATCCGGCTGAGCACCCAGGGAATGGGCTCCTGCTTGCGGTCGTGCTCCTTGATGAGCGGGCCGACTTCCTTTTGTGCAAAGTCGCGCACCGTCTTCTGGATCATTTTGTGTTCTGAGGAGAGAGAAAAATCCATGTCTTGATTATATCGTACCGCCCTCGGGGACAAAAAAAGCCCGGCGCATTGGGAAATGCGTCGGGCTAGCTGCGATGGGTGTGATCGGTCATGCTTTTCTTTCGACACCCATGTTGCTCAGTTCGTCAGGGCTGATGTCCGCAACGAACAGATCCGCGCCTGCTAAGGCGAGGAGCAGCAACAAACAAATGCCACCTACAAATATCAACATGTGCAGCTCCTTTCTCTCTTACTATATAACGCCGTTGGGTCCTCTAAGTTGTATCCCCCAACGGTACTGTAATGTGGTCGTAAGCTCCGTGCAATGTGCGGACTTGGTCAGCGCGGTGATGCGGCGCTGAGACGCGGAAACCGCCTCAATTTGCGACTTGTACAACACCCGCGAGAGGCGGAAGAAACGCCGTTACATTGCAAAGCTCTCACTGTCCAAGATGTAAGCGCCAATCACGATACGGAAGGAGATCCCACGAGCGGGCTTGATAGGATCAATGCTGCCCTCAAGCGCCTCGTTCCCGCCTTCACGAGCGCAACAACAGACCGAAACCGCACGCGCAAGGTTGACAAGTCAATTCTTTGCGATAAAATCAGTTCTCGAGCCGGAGTGGCGGAATTGGCAGACGCGCTACGTTCAGGGCGTAGTGAGGGTTCCCTCATGTGGGTTCAAATCCCACCTTCGGCACACGCAACAACCTGCCCCCTGAGGCAGGTTGTTTGTATTAATCCGAGGCTGCTTGGGTCTCCAGGCAGCCGGCAAGAGGGGACAAGCCGGCATCCATGGCATGGTATAATTAGCTTATTCAAAGCATATTCTTCATTTAACCCGACACGAAGTCTAAAATCAAGGGTCTTCGTGTCTTTTTATGCCAATTTCAGGATTGCCCATGGACATCGGTAGCATTCAACAAGTAGATATCGACTCCCAGATGCGCACCGCCTATCTGGACTACGCGATGAGCGTAATCGTGGCCCGCGCCCTGCCCGATGCGCGCGACGGCCTCAAGCCGGTGCACCGCCGCATCCTGTATGCCATGCAGGATATGGGCATCCGGGCCAACTCCTCCTACAAGAAATCGGCCCGTATCGTGGGCGAAGTGCTGGGCAAGTACCATCCGCACGGTGACGCCGCCGTTTATGAAACCATGGCGCGCATGGCTCAGGACTTTTCCATGCGTTACCTGCTGGTCGATGGACAGGGCAACTTCGGCTCCGTGGATGGTGATGCCCCGGCTGCCATGCGCTACACCGAGGCGCGGCTGCACCGGCTGGCCGAAGAGCTGCTGGCCGATATCGATAAAGATACTGTGGATTTTGGGCCGAACTTCGACGACTCGCTGGAAGAGCCGCTCGTCCTGCCGGCCCGCCTTCCGAACCTGCTCATGAACGGGTCCGCCGGAATTGCGGTGGGCATGGCAACCAATATCCCTCCGCACAATTTGCGCGAGCTGTCCGACGCCATAGTTTATCTGATCGACAACTACGACACGATCGAAGAGATCTCGGTGGAAGAACTGATGAAGCGCGTTCCCGGGCCGGATTTTCCGACCGGCGGCATCATCGTGGGCCGGGAGGGCATCGAGTCTGCCTATGGCACCGGACGCGGCCGCCTTGTCGTTCGGGGCGTGGCCCACATCGAAGAGGCTGGCAAGAGTGGCAAGCACGAGATCATCATCACCGAGATCCCATATCAGGTAAATAAAGCCACGCTGATCGAACGGATCGCGGAGCTGGTGCGCGAAGACAAGATCGATCAGATCGGCGACCTGCGCGATGAATTAGACCAGCGCGGCATGAGCATCGTAATCGAGCTCAAGCGGGGCGCCCAACCGAAGAAGGTCCTGAACCAGCTTTACAAGTACACGGCTTTGCAGTCCACTTTCGGCGTCCAGATGCTGGCGCTTGTCGATGGGGAACCCCGCACGCTGCCCCTCAAGAAGGCGCTGCAGATATTCATTGAACATCGCCAAACAGTCATTGTCCGGCGTTCCAAGTTTGAGCTGGCAAAGGCGCGCGCTCGCCAGCATATCCTCGACGGATACCTGATCGCCCTCGCGAACCTCGACGCGGTCATCCGGACCATCCGTGAATCGCAGGATGCCGATGAGGCGAAGGCGAATTTGATGACCCGCTTTAAGCTCAGCGAGCTTCAATCGCAGGCCATCCTGGATATGCAGCTCCGCCGGCTTGCTGCCCTTGAACGCCAGAAGATCGAGGACGAGCATAAGCAAGTTGCGGATCTCATCGCTTCTCTCGAGGACCTGCTTGCACATCCCAAGAAGATCCTGGCACTGATCCAGACCGACGTGAAGGAACTCGCTGAGAAATACGGCGATGATCGCCGTACCCGCATTGCGGCAGACGCATCGGAGGACTTCCGCGAGGAAGACCTCGTTCAGGACGAAGCCGTATTGATCAGTCTCACCGAGCGCGGGTATGTGAAGCGCGTTGCCGCATCGGCCTTCCGGTCGCAGAGCCGGGGGGGCCGCGGTGTCATGGGCCATACCACCAAGGAAGAGGATGAGGTCATGATGCTCATCCCCGCCCGCAGCCTCGAACTCGATGCTGTTCTTCTCCGATCGTGGCAAGGTCTATTCCGAGAAGGTCTACCAGATCCCCGATGCCGATCGCAGCGCCAAGGGCATCCCGCTCGTGAACGTGCTCTCACTCGGCGCAGACGAGCGTATCACGGCTGCCATCGCTGTATCAGATTTTGCGGCACATGGATTCTGCATCATGGCGACCACGCGTGGCAAGGTGAAGCGTGTCAACATGGAGGAGTTCGCGGCTGTCCGTCCATCAGGCCTGATCGCCATGGCGCTGGACCAGGGCGATACTCTCGCCTGGGCGCGGCCCACATCCGGTAAGAATGAGGTGATCTTCGTCACGGCGAAGGGCCAGGCGCTGCGCTATTCCGAAGAGAAGGTGCGCTCCATGGGTCGCCAGGCCGCCGGCGTGCAGGGCATCCGCCTGGCAGACGGAGATAACGTAACCAGCATGGACGTTGTGGACGTCGACGGCTCGCTGCTGGTGGTGACCACCGGCGGCTTTGGCAAGCAGACCCCGTTGAAGGAATATACGGCCAAGGGCCGTGCCACATCTGGCATCGCCACCATCGATCAGAAGGCGTTGCAGGAGATCGGCAAAATTGCCGCGGCCCGCGTGGTTCAGAAGGACGATGACCTTACGATCATCACCGCCAACGGCGTGGCCTTGCGCCTCAAGGTCAAGGATATCAAGCAGTCCGGGCGCTCCACGCGCGGTGTGCATCTGATCAAGCCGCAGGAAAACGACTACGTCGCCTCCGTGGCGCGCATTGCCACCGAAGACCTGAAGAAGGCCGGTGCAACGATCAGCGAGAATGGGGATGAACCGCCGGTCGAACTGCCGAAATAAACAAAATGGGCGAGGCCTTTACGGCCTCGCCCAGGGTTTTTAGATCAGGCTGATCCTGCCCGTTAGCAGGAGAAGCATAGTCCCCAGCACACAGATCGAAATCAGGAACATGACTGCCACAATGAAGCGTTGAGGCGGCGTCATGCCCATGAAGCGCCCGTCGGTTGGCTTGGCAGGAGGCGGGGCGCTAATGCCCTCGGCTTCCCGAAATTGCGTCTCGTCTTCGTAGAACGGCGTTGAATTTGCCTGATCACGTAGATTGTCGAACATGCTGACCTCGCGCTTTCACCCTATTCTATCATCTGTGGGGCGCAGGTGAATCTCCCCAAAATGCACGACCGTGGGCATTTCATCGGACATGAGGCGCAAGCTGCCGTCCGTTTCCAGACCAAGCAGTCTGCCGCTCAGCAGTCGTTCTCCGTCCCTGCCGACCAGCACGTTCTCTCCACGAAAAGCCAGGGCGTTTTCCCAGGCTTGGATAAAGTCGCGGCTGGCGATCTGGGAGCGCCAGGCAAGCAGGGCGGCAATGATATCCCTCAAGAGTTCCCACCCTTTCCGGCGGTCGGCCCAGCTCCGTTTCGAGGCTGGTTGCCGGAAAGGTCACCTGGCTGGCTGGCGGAACGGCCGCCGCCGTTACGTTCAGACCGATCCCCAGCACCGAGGCGTCGAGCACGTTGCCGGCCCACGCCGATTCCACCAGGATGCCTGCGGCCTTGCGGCCATTCAACAGGAGATCGTTCGGCCATTTGATGCGGGCCGTGCTGATTCCCAGGTCTGCACAGCACTGGGCGAGGGCAAGGGCACCCAGGCCCGTAATGCGGCCCGGTACTGTACGCTCCAGCGTGGAGGGGCGCAGGATTAAGCTGAAAGCCAACGCAGATCCGGGCGGGGTTAGCCATTTCTGTCCGGATCGGCCTCGACCTGCGGTCTGTTCATCCGCTACCACGATCGAAAGGTCTTGCGCGTCCTCGCTGATCCAGGCGAGGGCCTCATCGTTCGTCGATCCGATGCTGTCAAAAAAACGAAGGCCGCCCAGCGGAAGATCCGCGAGAGCGGCCGAGATCTCGTCTTTGTTCATTGTTACTGCACGATGCTCCAGGGATTGACGTTGACGCCGCCTTCGCGGACCTCGAAGTGAAGATGGACGCCGGTGGAATTGCCCGTGCTGCCGGCCATACCGATTACCTGCCCGCCGTAGACGGCTTGGCATTGGCCCACATTGATCTGGCTAAGGTGGCCGTAAACGGTGGCAAAGCCGTTCCCGTGATCGATTTGGATGACGTTCCCGTAGCCATATTGGCTGAAGCCTGCGAAGACCACTACGCCATCTCCCGAGGCGAGTACCGCAGTGCCAAGCGTGGCGGTGATATCGATGCCGAGGTGGCTGCCACTGTAGTCGTTTCCGGACAATGTATGCGGACCATTGGTGGGCCAGATCCCGGGCACGCCGATCGGGCCGCCGTTACAGCCGCTCCCGCCAAGCTCCGATGTAGCCGTGCTGCTGCCGCTCCGGTTTACGGTCGGGACGAAATCGAGCCACGCGATCAGTTCGCGCTGTCCACCGGGGATCATGACCTCCTGCCCGGGTTTTATCACCGGATCTGTGAGGTCAATGTTGTTGCCCGGATAGCTCACGATCGCATCCGCAAGCAAGGTCGCGTCGGCCTCATCGACCTTCTTATCTCCGTTGAGGTCTGCCTTATAGTCGTCCGACACCTTTTGGAGCGTGTCGCCGTCCTTCCACTTGTAGAGAATACCGTCCACCGGCGGAATGGTCAGCACCATGCCGGGAGTCAGAAGCGTGGGATTATCGTTCAGGTTCGCTTCATTACTGAAGACGATGCTTTCCTTTTTGATCTTAAATTGCTCTGCAATGCTCGACAGGCTGTCTCCGCGCGTAACCTTGTAGGTAACAGGCTTAAGATTTGTTCGCGCGCTCAGGCTGGTCTTCAGTTGCAGCGCCCGGCCGATCCCCAGGGCATCGCCCGGGTTATTGATCGAGTTGGGTAGCCCCACGGACGGATGCTGGTCCGGCGCGGCGGTCGGCTGTGGTTGTGTCGCCGGCGATGCGGAGCCGCGCTGAGTTCCACCAGACGGTGGACCCGAGCAGGGCAGCCACAACTACGCCTGTGGTTGCCCATGAGATGAAGCTGAAGCGATGGTCCTTCACGAACTCGATCAGATTGCTGAAATCCATAGATGGCCTCGCGCCGTCGTCTTGCTCCCGGCTACGCTTCCTCAGTCAGGGTCTCCAAAAACGCTTGATTATTCTTGGCGCGATCGAGCCGGGTGATTATGGCTTCCGTCGCAACAGTCTGATCCATGCCTGCGCCTCCCGGAGGAGCGGAGATCATCTGACCATACATGCGGCGCATCAACCATACGCGCTGCAGGATATCCGGACCCAGCAAGAGGTCTTCACGGCGGGTGGATGAACGCTCGATGTCGACAGCCGGGAAGATGCGTCGCTCCTGCAGTTTCCGCGAGAGCAGCAGTTCCATGTTGCCGGTGCCCTTGAACTCCTCATATACAACGTCGTCCAACCGCGACCCGGTGTCGACCAGGCATGTGGCGATGATCGTCAGCGAGCCGCCTTCTTCGATATTGCGGGCTGCACCAAAAAATCGCTTGGGCGGGTAAAGGGCCGAAGGGTCCATACCGCCGGAGAGCGTCCGCCCGGACGGGTTGACCACGAGGTTATAGGCACGGGCCAGCCGGGTGATCGAGTCCATCAAGATTACCACGTGCCGGCCGATCTCGACCATCCTCTTAGCCCTGTCTAAGGCTATTTCAGCCGTGCGTACATGCGAAGTCACAGGTTCGTCGAATGTGGAAGCCACCACCTCGGCGTCCACGGAGCGATCCATGTCGGTCACCTCTTCAGGCCGCTCGCCGATCAGGGCCACCATCAGATGCACATCGGGATATTTGGTTGAGATGGAGTTTGCGATCTGCTTGAGGATGGTAGTCTTTCCCGCCTTCGGAGGAGAAACGATCAGTCCCCGTTGTCCCCGGCCAATGGGTGTGATCAGGTTGATGAGGCGGGGTGCCAGCGTATCATGATCGGTCTCAAGGTCAAAGCGCTTGTCTGGAAAGATCGGCGTCAAATTCTCGAAGATCGGCCGGTGCATGGCCTCTTCAGGATCGATGCCATTGACCGTTTCCACCTTCAGCAGACCATAGTGCCGCTCCGATTCGCGTGGAGGGCGCACATGGCCGATCACCAGGTCTCCCGAGCGGAGATCGTGCCGGCGCAGTTGTGCCTGCGAAACATACACATCCTGATCCGTGATGCGATAGTTGGCCGGCCGCAGGAAGCCAATGCCTTCGCTCATGATCTCCAGGATGCCGCCGCGCAGTTCAACGCCCTCCTTCTGCGCCTCTGTCTGCCTGATTTGGAGGATTAGCGCCTCTTTCTTTAGGCGGTTGAAATTAGCTACATTGAGATTCTTGGCAACCGAGCGCAGTTTGCCCAGAGGTTCATTTTCGAGCTCCAGGATTTTCATGTGGTTTGATACCTTTTGAGATTGGAATGAGTACAGAGCCGGCGCCCCCGAGGGTGCAGGCAGAATTCACATCGCGTTTAGGAAAAGGGGGAATTCTTTCAAGATGTTCTTGCAGGGTTGGACGGCCCGACGGCCGCGTGCTTGATGGTCAAATGTCAAAAACTGGGGAGATTGACCGCATTATAGCACTTTCGTTCTGTGTTGGCAAGGTGCCTTTCCAAACCGTTCATGAAAGGTGCCGCCCTCGTCACGGGACCGCAAAGTACTTACGGACGCAGTAGGAAGCGGTTCTGAATATCCCATAGCCGCCGGTAGAGGCCGCCTGTCTTGAGCAGGCAGGCTTGTGAGCCGCGCTCCACAATGCGGCCGTGCTCCATAACCAGGATTTCATCGACGTTCTCGAGCCCGATGAGCCGGTGAGTGATCAGCAAAGACGCCTTTCCTTCCATCATCTGGAATAAGTTTGTGAGTATGCTTTTTTCCGTGATTGCATCCAGGTTTGCGGTCGGTTCGTCCAGAAGCAGGATCGGAGCATTCTTTAGCACAGCCCGTGCGATGGCGAGCCGCTGGCGTTCGCCGCCGCTCAGGCGCAGCCCCTGTTCACCGATCAGCGTATCGTAGCCCTTTGGTAGTTTGACGATAAGCTCGTGGATCTGTGCCGCGCGGGCAGCCGCTTCCACCTCCTGCATGCTCACTTTGCGGCGAGCCATGCGCAGGTTCTCATAGATCGACGTATTGAAGAAATAGGCGTTGGGCGATACCACCGCGATCTGTCCCCGTACCTCATCCGCCTGCATAAGACCTGAGAGAGGAGCCATCCAGGCAGATCTCTCCCGATTCAAAATCCCAGAACCTCAGCAGGAGACTGGCAAGCGTGGACTTGCCGGCGCCGCTCGGCCCCACGATCGCGATCTTTTGGCCGTGTTCCAGCTGGAAGGAGATATGCCTGAGCGCATATGCTTTTTGCCCGGGATAGCGGAACGATAAATCAGAGAACTCCACGCCGGGCGTGGGTGATATTCTCCGTCGGCTCGCGGAAGCTTCCTTCACGTTTTCCTCGACGACAGGTCGGGCGTCCACCACCTCGAATAGTCGCCCTGCGGCCGCGCGCGTGCTGCTCCACATTTGACCGGCCAATGGCAGAGGCGCGACCGCTTCGAATGAAGATGATGTGACGAGCACGAGTGTCGCCAGCAGGATGCCCGAGATGCGCCCCGACGCCACCTGCGGGATCGCGATCAGTAGCACCAGCCATGGCGCAAAGCCTGTGAGAAAGGTGAAGAGCCCCGCGTGGAGTCCGCTGATGCTTGCCATGCGCTTTTGCGTTTCGCCGTACTGCCGCCCCGTAGAGCGGATCGCAGCAACGCGCCGCGGGCCATTGCCGAACGCCAGGATATCGGCAAGCCCTTGTATGCCGTCCACGATCTGCACCTGCAGTTCAGCACGCCGCTGTACCGTTTCGATTCCGTCACGGCTGCTTGCGGCCTGAGCAATGAATGGCAGCCCTGCCCCGATGAGCAGGAAGCAAACGATCAGTAGCGCGGCCAGCCGGCTATCGCTTGCGCCAATAAATAGCGATGTCCCAATGCAGATCACGAGCGCCGTCGCCGGCGGCGCGACGACCCGTATGTAAAAGTTCTCCAGCGTGTTTATGTCGCTGATAACCCGCGCGAGCAAGTCACCCGCCCGGTATTGCATGAGCCGGGCCGGTGCCAGGGGCTCTAGCTTTTCATAGAACCACGTGCGCAGGCGTCCCAGGAGCCGCAAGGTGACATTATGTGATACGAGCCGCTCAAGATAGCGAAAGATGGCCCGCGCTATGCCAAAGAACCTCACGCCTACAATGGCGACCTCGAGTACTGCAATGGAAGGGTGGAGCGCAGCCATCGAGATCAGCCAGGCTGAGCTGCCCATCAGCGCCACGCTGGCGCCGATCGTCAGGCTGCCGAGCAGGACGGATAAGGCCACCCAGCCCCATGAACCGCTCAGAAATGACAGCAGCCGCAGCAATACGCCCCGCTTGCTTTTTGTCGATTGCTCGCGTGCATGTAGACTGCCCCGCTCAGGTGCGCCAGTCGCCACCGCGGATCGTTCAGCCGCAGACGAGCGGCGATCTTGATGATCATTTCCATGAAGACTTTCCGCTGCGGCCTTGGCCTCGGACACCTTCCGGCGCAGGCAACGCTTCGACGCCTTGTATCCTGACCATCGCCGCGTAGACGCCGTTAGTCCGAAGAAGCGCAGCATGCGTCCCTCGTTCCACAATGCGGCCCGCTTCCAGTACCAGGATGTGGTCGGCGTGCACAACCGTATTCAGGCGGTGTGCGATGGTGATGACCGTTCTGCCTTCCATCAGCCGGTGCGTGGACTCCTCCAGCTGTGCCTCCGTCTCCGGATCGAGGCTAGACGTGGGCTCATCGAGCAGAAGAATGGGTGCATTCTTGAGAAAGGCGCGTGCCAGCGCGATGCGCTGTGCCTGTCCGCTGGACACGCGCGCTCCCGCCTCGCCGATCACGGTCTGGTACGTGTCGGGGAGAGACTCTATGAAACCGTCCAGGTGTGCAGCTCGTGCGGAAGCCGATACCTCTTCATCTGTTGCATCCGGCCTTCCAAGCCGGATGTTGGCTGCGATGGTGTCATGGAACAGATGTGGGTTCTGAGGCACCCAGGCGACCCACGCGCGCCATTGGCCCGCGGCCGTCCGGCTCAGTGACTCGCCGTTAAGCGTTATCTCTCCGCTGCCCGGCTCCATAAACCTCAGCAGCAACCCCGCCAGCGTGCTCTTCCCGGCGCCAGTGCTGCCCACGATTGCAATGTGCTGCCCCGCCCGGATATTGAGCGAAATATGCTCGAGAGCAGCCTGCGTTTCGTCCGGGTACGTATAGCAGACATCAGATAGTTCGAGGCCGCTAAATAGGGGCTCGATCTCCGTTGAGAGAGTTGCAACTGCATTGTTCCCAGTGGCTTGTTCTGCCACTGCCGGCTTTGTGTCCAGGATTTGGAAGATGCGCCGCGCGGCGCTTGTGCCCGCCATGCCGGCGTGGAATCGAAGCCCCAGCATTCGCAGCGGCAGATAGAACTCCGGCGCGAGGATCAAGAGGAAGAGAGCTTCCCGAAATTGCATGTGGCCGTAGAGCAGGCGCAAACCCACTTCCACGGCGATGATCGCCGTGCCCAGCGTCGCCAGTAATTCCAACGCAAAGGCCGAAAGGAAGGTGACTTGCAGCGCCTTTAACGTGGCATCCCGGTGCTGATCGCTTACCGCCGCGACGTTGCGCGCCTGGGCCTTGGATTGGCCGAATAGCTTGAGCGTGGTCAGTCCTTGCAGGCTGTCCAGAAAGTGTGCCGAGAGCCGGCTCAGCGTCTCATATTGCCGGCGGGTTGCCGCCTCCGCGCCGCGCCCGATCATGTACATGAAGAAAGGGATCAGCGGTGCGGTCAACAGCAATACCGACCGCGGAAAGCGGATCGAGCGGGAAGACGACGGCAAGAATGCTGAGCGGAACCAGCGCGCTGACGACCAATTGCGGAAGGTATTGGCTGAAATAGGCATCCAATGCCTCGATGCCCTCGACCGCCGCTGCGGTAAGGTCGCCGGTGCGTTCTCCCCGTGTGTAGGCCGGCCCCAGCGTCAGGATGTGGGCGAACAGTCGTTCCCGAAGATTTGTCTTGATCTGTACGGCGGCGCGGTTCGCCGCTACTTCGTTGATCCATACCAGGAGCCCCCGGCCTCCCACGACGACTAACAACAATTGCATCCACGGCCATACCTGCGACAAGGTCTGCTTTTCGAGAAAGACGCCGCTGATGGTGCTGCTGATCGCATACGATTGCCCGATGGTAAGCAATCCGACCAGAAGGCCGGTGATGATCGTGGCGATCAGTGCTAGTCGCGTATCGCGTGTCAGGAGTAGCAGGCGTCGGTGCATTTTGGGGCGATCAGTGGGGGCGTACTGAAGCGCCCCGCAGGTTCTTCTTGCTCAGCTGGATCGTTACAGAAACCTGCGGGGCGATAAGAGGGCAGGGATGTCTAATAGACCAGCGACTCCGCCCGCGTCGTGACGCGCTTGCGGAACATGTAGTAGGTCCAGCCTTGATAGGCCAGCACGATCGGCACGAAGATCAGGGCCACGATGCTCATCACCGTCAGCGTGTATTGTGACGACGATGCATTGTATATCGTCAGGCTCCAGCCCGGATTCGTGCTCGAGACCATCACCCGCGGGAACATGAGCGTGAAGAACGCCACCTGTGTCAGGACGATGTGCAGCCCCGAGAAGATGAAAGCCCAGCCCTCATTGCGCCGGTTGATGAAATAGATGCTGACCAACAGCACCACCACGCGAGGCGATCGGCATAATGCCCGGGTTGATGCCGATCTTGGTGGAGATGTCCGTATAGATATAGGTGGTAATGGCGAGCAGTACCACCATGCCGGCTGCAACGAAATAGAGCTTCCGGGCGGCGTTGTGGGCGCGCTCGCGCAGTTCATCCTTCCAACCGCAGGGTCAGGAAGTTGGCACCGTGCAGCAGGAACACCGCAACCATCGTCAGCCCGCCGATCAGCCCATACGGATTGAGCAGCGTGAACAGGTTGCCCGTGTACATCATTTTCTGATCGATCGGCACGCCCCGCACCAGGTTGGCAAACGCTGTGCCCAGCAGTAGTGGCGCCAGGAAGGACCCTACTGCGATCATCCAATCGAATGTGCGCCGCCATTTCGGGTTCGGGTCTTTGGACCGATACTCGAACGAGATACCGCGTATGATCAGCGCCACCAGCAGCAGGAATAGCGCCAGGTAGAATCCGCTGAACATCGTCGCGTACCATTGGGGGAATGCGGCAAAGGTCGCGCCTCCCGCGGTCAGCAGCCAGACCTCGTTGCCGTCCCACACCGTGCCGATCGTGTTGATCAGCGCGCGGCGCTCCTCGTCCTTCTTGCCCAGGAACGGCATCAGCATGCCGACGCCAAAGTCAAAGCCTTCGAGAAAGAAGAACCCGATCCACAGGACGGCGATCAGGATAAACCAGATTATTTGCAGGGTTTCGTGAGACATCTCATCCTCCTCGTCAGTCCTGAGCCCCGATGATTGCCGGCGCAGCCAGCAATGGTTCCGATGGCGGGGTCTCGATCCCGGCGACCGCGAACTTCTTCATCAAATACACATCTGCCACAGCCAGTGATCCATACAGCAGCGCAAAGCCGATCAGGCTGATGAGCAAGTCTACCGTGGTGAGGTTCGGGCGAGACCGCGTCCTTTACCTGCAGCAATCCCTGCACGATCCATGGTTGGCGGCCCATTTCGGTCAGGATCCAGCCGCTCATATTGGCAACGTATGGCAGCACGATCACCCACGGAACCCATTTCATCCATTTGGCCTGCTCGATATTGCCCCGCATCGCCCAAAGGAACCAGGCAGCCACCAATATCATTAGCAATCCGGCGGTCATCATGAACCGGAATCCCCAGTAGGTGACGACCATCAGCGGGACGTAGTCGCCGGGGCCGTATCTTTGCGTGTAAAGTACCTGGAGATCGTTCACGCCGCGTACTTCACATTTGAAGTTGTTGCAGGCCAGGAAGCTGGTTACCCCCGGCAGCCGCAAAGACCAGACCTCTTTCTTGCCGCTCAGGTCGCCTATCGTCAGGATGGAGAATGAAGCTGGCTTCTCGGAGAACCACAGCGCTTCGATGGATGCCATCTTCATGGGCTGCGTCTCATAGATATACTGCCCTTGCGTATGTCCGCCCAGAAAGACCAGCACACCCGCAACCAGGCCCACCAGGGCCCCTATCTGGAACGAGCGTTTGAACACGTCCAGGTTGTGCTTGCGGACGATGTGATACGCGCTAATGCCAATGATGAGGAAACTTGCGGTGGCGAGCCCCGCCGAGATCGTATGCCAGAAGAAGATCCAGCCCTTGGGATTGGCAGCCAGCGCGAAGAAGTCATTCAGCATTGGCCGGCCCGTCACCTGATCGAGAATATATCCCACGGGGTGTTGCATCCAGCCGTTAGCCAGCAGGATCCACAGTGCCGATAGGTTGGAGCCGATCGCCACCAGCCATATGGATGCCAGGTGCACCTTTTCCGGGACACGGCCCTCGCCAAAGACCCAGATCCCAAGGAATGTCGATTCCAGGAAGAAGGCCAGCAGCGCTTCAATGGCGAGCGGCGCGCCGAAGATGTCTCCGACGAACCGCGAATACTCCGACCAGTTCATGCCGAACTGGAATTCCTGAACGATGCCGGTCACCACACCGATGGCAAAGTTGACCAGGAACAACTTTCCCCAGAACTTCGCCATCTCGTGGTAGGTCTCGTCTTTGGTCTGGTAGTAGCGCGTCTGCATGAACGCGACGAACCATCCCAGTCCGAGCGTTAGCGGTACAAAGAAAAAATGGTAGACGGTCGTCAGGCCGAACTGCCATCGCGATAGGGTGATTGGGTCCATACTTCTTTCTCCCTCAGGGATTTGTGATGAAACTACGACGCCATGCTCTCAATGAGCATGGGAACAGCCAATGCCTCCTGCGCAAGATCCTCGAAACTGGTATTTGCCATCTCGCGCAGCATTGCGACTTGCACTCGCCCCCAGCTCGAACGCACCGGGCAGTCGGCCCGGAATGGGCAGTCGTCCTCGCCTTTGGCCTGCATACACTGTGAAAGCAGGATCGGCCCCTCGAATGCCTCCACCACATCTTTTATCGAGATTTGTGCAGAAGGGCGGGGCAGCATGACGCCCCCATCGCGCCCCGGGAAGGTGTTCAGTAGTCCGGCCTTTGCAAGTTGCGCCACGATCCGCATCATGAAAGCAGGCGGGATCAGCATCTCACGCCGGATCGCGGCGGTCGATAGCCGCGTGCCCTCCGGCTGCTTGGAAAGAGCCAGCAGCACACGAACAGCGTAATCGGTTTGACGATTGATCCTTAGCATGACGTTTTTCAGCCTTTCCCACTAAACGACTCTAAACCTTTACTGTGCAGTAAACAATTACTGCAAATGTAAAGGTTTTTCAGAGCACAATGAAGTGCAGAATGTCACAAAGAGGAAATTACAATCATCACGCAGCGCCTCAACAGGCTTGTGTCCGGCTGCATGATGCGTTGCATGGTTGTATGTCGCGAACGCTTACTGCTTCTTCGCGAGCTTTGCCTTCGAGGAAGCCACCCACTTCGCATCCATCTTGACGAGGCGGTTCTTCTTCAGGTTTTCGTTCATGATCCAGCGCACGTCGGGGTTTGGAGCAACCAGCCACTTAGCCATCAGCGCCTTGCCCTCATCGGGCAGCGCCGCAACCGCCACGCTCCAGCAATAGCCCATGCTTTGGCGCAGCACCCTGAACGATTCGCTGGGCGCTTTGGTGGCAGACGCAATATCCCCAGTGATGCGGTCGAAGAGCCGCAGTGCTTCGGCGGCTGCCGCCGGGTCCCTGAGCAGCCGCGGCTCGGCAAGCGCAGCCGCCACTGCGCGCTTTTCAAGCCAGTTCCCGGCGCTCCACGCCTCCATCTCTTTGAGCAGCGCCCTCATGTCTGCGTCACCCACGTACTGGAGGCCGATTGCCACAGCCTCGCGCACGCGCCAGCGGCTATCCGACGCATACGGCCGCAGCCGGGCAAAGACGCCGTCTTGCCCGCGAGCAGCCATTTTTCCCAGTGCTGTGACGCCGCAAAACACCAGGAATACACGCGCCGAATTCTCCGGCGCCTTTTCAACCGGCGTAGCGAGAAACGTTTCCACTTGCGAGATGCTGGCAAGCTCGGCCGCGGCTTGAGCCAGTTCCAGGTTGCCGCGCGGGCCTGGCAGCCCCGAGTTCTTCAGGAGATATGGCGTCCAATCATCCAGTTCTCTCAGCTTTTGGAGGTATTCATCGAGCTTTGACATGTGTCATCAGGCTCCAGTGATGTTTTGGCCCGCACTGATTCTTCGGGCTACGGTGATACGCTGACTTGAATGGTGATTGCCTGACCGAATGCCGTGCCATCCGGCCCGAAGGCCTGCCACGCGCTCTGATAGGTGCCGATGTTTTGCGGCGCGGTAAAGACGATGCGCAAGGTCGCTTGCGTACCGGCCCGCGCGGGATATAGTTCCTGCTCGCTGGCCACGCCCATTGCATCGCCGGAGATCAGCTTCAGGCGATACGACGCGTCCCAGTTACAGGTACCGCTGTTGGTTACCAGCCATTGCTTATCGATCGTCGTACCCGGCGTTACAGATGTGCCATCCGGGATCGTCACATCCTGGACGAAGCTCAGACCGTTGGTGCAGGGGGTGGGCGAGACCGCAGGCACAGGGGATGGCGTCGGAGTGGGCATGGCGGTCGAGGTGGGAGGGGAAGCGCTGGTAGCGGTCGGCGCAGCGGCTGTCAGTGATATCTCTGCGGATGGTCGGCGCGACGAACAGCGTGGGTGTGGCCCGGGGACGTGCATGCGGCCTGCGTGATGAGCAAGGCAAACAGCAAAGTTCGGGTCGCCGGACCCGAACTTGGATTGCGGAGAGAGCGGAAGGTTCTCATGTCCCCAAAAAAGAAACGGGCAGACGTTGCGTCTGCCCGCATAGGTTTATTCTTCGACTGCCACAGGAGCGGCCGCCGGCTCGTCGCTCTCGACGCCCATATCGAGCGGCAGAGCTACTTCGCCGCTGAGCGCCTTCTGGCGGATAACGGCTTCGATCTCGCTCATCAGCTCGGGGTTCTGGCGGATGTATTCCTTTGCGTTCTCACGTCCCTGCCCAAGCCGGGCGTCGCCATAGGAGAAGAATGCGCCGCGCTTCTGTACGATCTCGAACTGCGTGGCGAGATCGAGCACATCACCTGACTTGGATATGCCTTCGTTGTACATGATGTCGAACTCGGCGGTGCGGAACGGCGGAGCCACCTTGTTCTTCACGACCTTCACGCGCGTCCGGTTGCCGATGATCTCCGCGCCGACCTTGATGGCTTGAATGCGCCGTACATCCAGGCGGATGGAGGCGTAGAACTTGAGCGCCTGCCCGCCTGTGGTAGTCTCGGGGTTTCCGAACATCACGCCGATCTTCTGGCGCAACTGGTTGGTGAAGACCACCGTGGTCTTGGTCTGGTTGATCGCGCCGGATAGCTTGCGCAGAGCCTGCGACATCAACCGGGCATGGACACCCATTGTGGGGTCGCCCATGTCGCCTTCGATCTCCGCGCGCGGGACCAGCGCCGCGACCGAGTCGATCACGACCACGTCGATGCCGCCGGAGCGGACGAGCGTCTCGGTGATCTCCAGCGCCTGTTCACCGGTATCCGGCTGCGAGACGAGCAGGTTGTCAATATCCACTCCGCACTTGGCCGCATAGCCTGGGTCGAGGGCATGTTCCATGTCGATGTAGGCAGCAATGCCGCCCCGTCGCTGAGACTCGGCGACGATGTGCTGGCAGATGGTCGTCTTGCCCGATGACTCCGGGCCATAGATCTCGGTGATGCGCCCACGCGGCACACCGCCGACGCCCAGCGCAATGTCGAGTGAGAGCGAGCCGGTGGAGATGGAATCGGTGGTGAGCATGGCGGTTGCTTCGCCGAGCTTCATGATGGAGCCCTCGCCATAGCGTTTCAGGATCTCGCCAACGGCCTTGTCGAGCACGGCCTTCTTGGCGCCATCCGGCTGGGCGGGCATCATCGCAGAATCGTTGGTTTTTGCGGAAGATTTACGGGGGGACATAGTTACCTCTCCAAATAGATAGTATAGGGGGTGAATTTTGGTTACGGGTATGGGTGAGGATCAGGACCTGGACAAGGTCAGAGGCGCAACATCAGGCTCTGAGTCAGTCGACGATTTACTAGTATAGCACACATGTTCTCACCGTCAAGGGGAGATTTGGGGTGGAGAAGCTCGAATTTAGACGTCCCGGCCTGGTGTATGATAATTCGATGCGTTCTGGCAGTGTTCCAGCAACCACACAATTCCGAATGAACATGCCCTGGGCCTCATTTATCCGTTTGCTTGGATGAGAAGCGAGGCCTTTTCGATCTGGAATGCTCCGGTATATGGCAATCGGAGATAAATCATGCAGGTGCTCCTTGTAAACATTCTTAAAATTCTTACGATCATATTTGTGTTGCTCTTATTGGTGTCGTCCTTCCTGTTCAATAGGAGAGGCCGCATAACGCGCAAGACACTAATCCTGACACTAATCTTCTTCCTCCTTTCTGTCGCCAGCGGATGGCTCACTGCAGTTCTAACTTATCATCAATCGATAGAATCGATTCTCGGCAGTCTGGGCTGCATTGGCGTAGTTTTGATTATCGTCGCCGTCTTTTGGGCGATACTTTATTGGAGACTTCCCCACCTGGAAAAGTGGGTAGACAAGCCGACCAGAAGTTCGGATGATTAGCTTCTGCTCGGAGAGGTTTAGCGACCCTCGTCGAGTCCATGACTGAAGGTCCGGCTGGCTATGCCGCCGCAAATACGATCTATACCTTTGGTTTCTCAGGAAGGTATTCCTCCCGAATATGGCATTGCTGGCATGATTGTGGCCATGAACGATGGCACGGGCATTGAAGTATCTGCTCACTGACCATCTGGGCTCGGTGGTCGCAATCACGGATCATACTGGAGCCTTAGCAAGCCAGCAGAGGTACTTGCCGTTCCCAGCCGGAGGGCATCAGCCATGTATCTCAAAATCTTCATCGCCCTATTAGTTCTTGGATGTGGTAGTTTGATAATGGCTCGAACATTCGGTTCAACGCGTGAGCTATTTTGCGATCGGGAAGCGACTTGCTCGAAGTACCTGATTAGCTCCGCCCTCTCCGGTTTATCGATCTGTCTCATACTTGTCGGGATTATGTTGGGATTCGGGGCACTAGACACAACACATCGGTGGACACCAACCGAATTGATCGGCTTGATTACGCTCGGCATAATAGTCGGATTGATTGTAGTCGCCGGATCGTTGTGGCAATTTTCCGTGGCGGGTAAGTTTCGCGAGGCGCTGTACCGTTGGCTCCAGAAAAGACGGGGTAAGTGACGTAGAGAGTTTGCAGCAATGGTTCTATCTTTGGCGTAACGCTGATGAATTTACACCTACACCGGCCAATATAGCAACGCCGGCAATCTCTGGCTGCTGTTCTATAATGTGAAAATCCGCGAGGGACAAAATACTTAGGATATGGCCAGAGATGAATTCCATCCGAAAGCGAGGAGCAAGGAAGGAGATGATGAAAAAAAAAGATTGTTATTATGTTAGATAAAAGTATAGATAAGGATGGAAGAAAGAGAATAAGAAAAAAGATAAAGAGAAAGAAGATAAAATAGGAAAAAGTTAGAAGAATAAATAAGTGAGTTATGAAGAGAAAAGGAACCGCGAGATGGCCTGATTCACCTCCCCAAGTGAGATGAGCTGGTCGTTAAATTGGAACGTGGGCAGCGAGGGAAAGATAAGAACTATCTTAAAAGAGCCGATGCATTACAGGTACTGGCTTCTCGGGTGATCTTAAGAGAAGAACGACTTTAGACAAAGCTAGAAGATCAGCGAGCTGGGTTCACTACTGCGAAGGTATAGATCTGAATTCAAGAAAATTTCTGTACATTCGTACTGCACTCCGGTACGGCTATGATATATGTAAACTTAAAAGAGACACTGATCAATTGGTGGAAAATATCGTTGTATCAACAGATATACGATAGCTAAAAGAAGGAAGCCCACGAGTATGGATAGCCTATTCTCAGAAACATTGACAACGCACGTGAGCCTTAAGAGCGAGAACCAGTCGGAGGGACCGAACATGGGACAATAAGATCAGTAAGATCCATCTGACTAGATCTTCAATCGTGGCCAGACAGACCCAGTGGGCCGACGAAGAAGAAGACAGGAAGGGGAAAAAAAAGGACAACACAAGAGAACGAAGCGAAGAGAAGGAAACACGAAAGAACAAAGAGACAAAAAGAAGGAAGGAGAAAGAAAAGGGAAACGGAGAACGGAGAGTAAAAAGGAGAAAGCCCTGAGAAAGACAGCTACAAAAAAGAAGACAAGAAGAGAAAAAAGAAGGAAGAAGAGGGAAGAAGAGAAAGCCCACGCACTCTCTATGACCTGATCTCTGACCAACGGGAAGAGGGGAGAAGAGAGAAGAAGAGGAACAAGGGGCTGAGAGCGGGGCGCTGACAGCTGAAAGAGCAGGAAGAACAAAACAAAGGAAAAAAGAGATAGGAGAAGGGAAAGGAGAACAAAGAGAGCGGACGAGAGGCGAGGGAAGGCAACGCGGAAAGTTAGGCTGGAAATCCCTGTGATTTCCCCCGCTGAATGCTCTCGACAGAGCATTGTAGTACTAATACAACGGCGTACAAGGGCGCACAAACTGTGTGCTTGACTCGTGAACATTCGTTCTGTATCATAGAGCCATGTGCCCTCATGCGCTTTGCTCTAGTTTTCAACTTTGCACTCCTCAGATATTCGGCCCGATCTCTTCCCCTATGCCGTTTTTGTACCATTCGACCCTCTATTCGAACCTCCCTGTTTTCGCGCGGTCCTTACCCGTAATTTACGGCAAGCACCCACTATTCGAACCTCTTTTTAAGACCCTGATTCTCATCTTCAGCCCATATAAAAAGATCTTCGCTGCGACAATAATTAGCCCTGGCTGAAAGTCGGAGCGAGTCGTAGCGAAGCCGGAGCGCACCCCAGCGTAGGTCCCGCCGAAGGCGGGACGGAGACATTGTCCCGAACTCGGGGATCGCGCTTTAGCGGCGGATCCCGCTCCAGCGGGGCTGACAGCTGAAGCCTGACAGCTTCTTCCCGAACCTTAACAACCGAATAATGTTCCCCTATCCTTTACAAGCCACTGCGGCCTAAGGTGCGCTTGTCGGCAGCGATTTCAAGCCCGGCGCCGGCGGCGGACCGACCTTGAAGCCCAGCGCGCCGCGGAACGTGAAGTACGTAACCTGCCCGGCGTAAATATACATCCAGTCCTGCTGCTCCTTGCCATCATATCGAAAAGTGATCTTGTATAGCCCCGCCGGCAGATCGCCCAACACCAGGTTCTCAGCATAATACGGATCTGCGTTCACTGGCCCCGGTCCATAGGTCTTGGCGAGTCGTGTTTCATGGGTCGCCGTGTTCTCAACGGATACTTCGACCTGTTGCAGCGTTTTGTCCTTCGCATCTGTGAAGCGCGCCACCAGCACGCCCCAGCCTTGAGGGGGAGCCATCCATAGCTCTGGGTTATACGTGTGATGGAAGGAGTTCTCGCCCCAGCGCACCTCGAAGTGCACATGCGGGCCGGTGGTTGCGCCCGTTGCGCCCACCTGCCCGAGCACATCGCCGGTTTCGACATGCTGCCCCACGATGGCAATGATCTTGCTCATGTGCGCGTAGACCGTATAGAGCGGCTGATCCTTGTAGCCGAAATCCATACGCACCACGACAGCCTGCCCATACGGATCAGACTTGTCGCCGGGCGCCTCGCGAAAGAGTCCCCAGTCTGCCCACACCACCGTGCCCGGTCCGGCGGCATGGATCGGCGTGCCGAAGGGCGCATCGATATCCACGCCCGTGTGAACTATATTGGCAAAGAACACGCCCCCATAACGATAGTTGGCGAGCGGCCAATTGACCTGGTCCGCGGCAATCGGACGCGCAAAGTAGAAATGATCGTACGGCGAGATGGCCCACGGGACCGCCACGAGAGGCGGCCTCCAACCTGACACCGGCTCCGCAGGCCGGAGGGGCAGGTCAAAGCGGAACGGCTCCAGCGTGGGCGTTGGCGGCACATCCTGCAATTCTACGTCGGCGCTCGTGGGTCCGGCGAGCAGCGGGGTGGGCGTGATATTGACGAACGCGCTGCTGCACCCGCTGAGCACGAAGAGCAGAGTAGCGCTTAGCAGGCAAATTCGCCGGGCAGCCCTATGCGCGGCTGATGGCTTCATCCCATTTGATGAGGCGGATCCTTGAGCCATGTGGTCTACGGCGTCGGCGTTGGGAACGTGGGAATGATCGTCGGCGGCGTGGATGTCGGCAGCGGCGTTGAGGTAGGCAATGGCGTGCTGGTCGCCGTGCGGGTGGATGTTGGGAGAGGCGTGTTGCTGGCTGTGGGACTCGGCCCCGGCGTCAGCGATGGTACCGGCGTCCGGGAGGCCGTTGCGGTCGGCGGCAGCACCGGTGTGGCTGTCAGGAGCGCCTCGCCCGGATACAGTTGGAGCATCGCAGAATACCAGTCCAGCCCGCCGGTCATCGCGAACTCCGTAAAGCGCGCGCCTGCGAAGTAGTTGCGCCAGTTTGGCAGGGCGGGCAGGCGCTCCCAGCCATAGGCCGCCGCCAGCGCCGTAAAGTCGATCCAGTATCCGGGCGGCACCGCCGCGTAATCACCCCCGGCTTCATACTTTTTCGGATCGAGGGCGTATCGTGCGTTGAGGTCCCACGGCGGGCTCTGGATAGGCGCGCCCTGCGAGCCATCCTGATTCTGGACGCGCAGATAAACGCGCCAATAGGTCTGTGCATTCACATCCTCCCGGGCCACCGCCATCCACCCGGCATTGACCATCAGCGAGTTGATCGAGAAGGCGCGCCCGGTATATAGCCAGTCCTGTTCGAGCCCCGGGTCGAGGGCCGTCGTCAGAGGGATGTAAGCATTCTCAAGGCTCGCCAGCGCGTCCCAACCGGCATCGGCGATCACGCGCTTGCGCAGGGCCTCGAATGATTGATCGGCGAGGACATGTAGCTGCGGGTACGGCGCCTGGACGTTTTGCAGGGGCACGACATACCACCGTTTCGACGGAACGTCCGCAAGCGGTGTAACACTGGGCAGCGAGAGCGCAGGAGGAGTTTCAGCGGCCGCGGCCCTTATGCTATCCGGGAGCGGGTCTGGGAGCGTCAGCTTCGGCCACGACAGCCCGCGCAGGTGCCCCGGCATCGGCGCGGGGAGCAGCAAAGGTTGCCCGCGCAGTGTATAGGCTGTGATCAGTTCCTGGTTTGCCGCGTCCACGGAGGTTACGATCTCATCTCCGGCTGCATTCCAGGCAGGCCAATCGCCGCTTCCGATCCATGCGGCGGGTCGCTCAGGCTGGCTCGTGTCCAACACGTAGATGCCGTCGTACTCGCTGCTCTGTGTCCACGAAGCCCATGCCAGGCGGCTGCCATCCGGACTCCACGTTGGGTGGCTCTCCGCGGACTGTGGGCTGTTGCTCACGTCCGTAAAGCGCTGGTCGGGTTTGTTAAGGTCGGCGAGCCAGATGTCGTCGCTCCCGCTGCTATCGGAGACAAACGCGATCTGCCGGCCGTTGGGCGCCCACGCCGGCGAGTTCTCCGCAGCGGGATCATCGGTCAGGAGAATGGGTGCCTGCGCCGGCGACGTAAGCGAGAGGATTGCAATATCGAGGTTGCCCTTCTTATAGGTCTCGTAGGCGATCCACGCCAGGTCTGGCGACCAGGTCGGCGACGCATCGTACTCGGGTGTATTAGTCAGTTGCCCAAGCTGTCCTGAATGCAGGTCAAGTGTATAGAGGTCCCAATGCCCGCCGCGGTCCGACGCAAATGCTACGGTCTTTCCGTCTGGACTCAAAGACGGCGTGATGTCGCTCCACTGCCCGGACGTAAGCCGCGTAAAGCTGGACGTCGCAGGGGCTAAACAGGAAGAGGTGCGCGTACCCGTTCTCCTCCAGCGAAAGGATTAGTTGGTCCTTTTGTTCGGAGGCCGGCAGGGTTGGCTCTTCAGTTTGGATGGGTTGAGATGTCGGTGAGGGTGTCGCAGGGAGTGGAGACGGGCTGGTGAATTGCTCACAGCCAGGCAGCGCCGCCGAGAAGATCGCGGCAATTCCGAGCAGCGTAAGCGTCCCCCGCAGACGGCCTTGGAATGGACATTGCTATGTCGATGAGCTCACGTCGAAAGTTTGTGCCACCGGCTTGTCCTGTGGGCCATCTGGATAAAAGAGCCGGGCCTCGATCTTGAACGGGCTGCCCTTTGCGCCGCGCAGGTGCATGGTGAATTCAAGTTTCCAGCCCATCGGTTCGACGATGCTCGCCGTGGCGACCTCGCTGCCCTGCACATCCGTCAATGTCACTTCGATGTACGGCCGAGTTTGGAACGGCGTCATCTCGATGTTAACCCGGATGCGTTCGCCATCCGGATAGGGCTCGGCGGTCAGGGAGGTGATATGGGTTTCCTCCGGGGTCATGCGCTGCAAATCGTCTTCCGGAAAGAAGAAATCCATGCGCCCATTATAACCAATGGCAAACGCACCGCGGCCCGCCGATCAGAGCATTTAGGTTGCAAAATGCCGGTAGCACTGCCCAAAAGAAAGAGCCTGCAGGGCAATTTGCCCTGCAGGCTCCGCTTCTTCACAGAACTGCAAGCGTGCTCTAGCCGTGCTTCTGCTGGAACTCACGCATGAAGCTGGTGAGGGCTTCGGAGGCATCCACGCCCAGCGCATTGTATAGAGAGGCGCGCATGCCGCCGACCGAACGATGGCCCTTGAGACCGATCAGATCAGCCTTCTTGGACTCGGAAGCGAAGGTCTCTTCCAGTTCGACGGCGGGCAGGCGGAACGGGATGTTCATCATGGAACGCGCAGCCGGCATGGCATGGCCGCGATAGAAACCGCCGCTCGTGTCGATGGTCTTGTAGACCATCTCGGACTTGGTCTTATTGCGCTTGGCGATCTCCTCCAGGCCGCCCATCTGCCTGGCCCACTTGAAGACCAGCCCGCAGATATAGATGGCGTAGCAGGGAGGTGTATTGTGAAGGGAGTTGCTCGCAGCCAGGGCCTTGTAATCGAGCATGACCGGCAGGTTGGCGGGCGTGCGCTCAAGCATATCGTCGCGCGCGATCACGATCACCACACCCGCAGGGCCCGCGTTCTTCTGCGCGCCGGCATAGATCAGGGCGTATTTGGATACGTCGATAGGATGGCTCAGGAAATCGGAGGATGCATCGCAGACCAGGGGCACGCCAGATGGCGGCTCAGGCTCGGTCGTGAATTCCACGCCGTGGATGGTCTCGTTGGAAGTGAAGTGCAGGTAGGCAGCCTTCGGGTCCAGGTCCAGCTTGCTGGGGACATCCTTGAAGCCATCTGCCTCCAGGTTGGCGGCCGCATGGGTTGTGCCGAGCTTGCTGGCCTCCTTGAAGGCCGTCTTGCTCCAGGTGCCAGTAACAATGTAATCAGCGGAGGCGCCGGCGGCACGCAGGTTCATGGGCAGCATCGCGAATTGCAGGGAAGCGCCGCCCTGCAGGAACATGACCTTGTAGTTGGCGGGGATGCCGAGCAGCGCGCGCAGATCGGCATCGGCGGCCTGCATAACGCTCTCGAATTCCTTGGAGCGGTGGCTGATCTCCATGACCGACATGCCGGTCCCGCGGAAATCCAGCATTTCTTCCTGCGCCTGCTTGAGAACATCCAAGGGCAGGGCAGCCGGGCCCGGGTTAAAGTCGTACACACGCTTTGGGGTATTGGACATGGATATGCCTCCTGATCACGAATGGGAATGAATCGGTCAAGCGGAACTGGCCGCTCCGCAGGTCTTATCTATCAGACTATTATAGCTGTTTGTGAGATAATTCATCAAGAACAATTGGCACCAATCCTGCCTGATTAATGTCGTTGACGCGACATTTTGCGGTGGTTAGAATGACTGGAGTAGATATTCAGTCTTTCCAAGCGGGGACCAGCCTCTTGAACGGGCAGGTTCCTGTTACCCGTTCCAAGACATGATCTGGAGGATCAACATGAAAATCCTGGTTTGCGATAAGACCGAGAAGGAAGCCGTGGAGCGCATGCGCGCCGCCGGCCTGCAAGTAGACGTGCGCGACGATATCACCCCCGAGGAGCTCCCGAACGTCCTGCCCGCCTATGAAGGCATGGTTGTGCGCTCTCGAACCAAGGTGCGCCAGGCCTTGATCGACGTCTGTCCGAGCCTGAAGGTGATCGTACGCGGCGGCGTAGGTCTGGACACCATCGATGCCGAGTACGCCCGGTCCAAGGGGATTACGGTCATGAATACACCCATGGCGAGTTCCGCTTCGGTGGCGGAGTTGGCCATCGGCTATATGTTCGCTCTGGCACGCTCCTCCTATCAGGCTACCAGCTCCATGAAAGCCGAGAAGTGGGAGAAGAAGCTCTTCGAAGGCGACGAGATCGGCGGAAAGACCCTCGGCCTGGTCGGCATCGGCAATATCGGCAAGGAAGTTGCGCGGCGGGCCAATGCTCTCGGCATGACCGTGGTCGCCTATGATCCGTATGTCAAGGAAGCGGATGGAGTGAAACTCGTTACCTTGGACGAATTGCTGGTCAGCGCTGACTACATCAGCCTGCACCTGCCCAAGACCAAGGAATCAGCCGGCATGATCGGGGCCGATCAATTCGCGAAGATGAAGAATGGCGTCCGGATCGTGAACTGCGCGCGCGGCGGCATCATCAATGAGGCCGCTCTATATGACGCCTCGGTTGCCAAGAAGGTCGCCGGCGCGGCATTGGACGTGTATGCCGAAGAGCCGCCCACTGATTGGAAGCTGGTGAAGCTCCCGAACGTCATCGGCTCCCCGCATATCGGCGCGGCAACCCGGGAAGCCCAGGGCCGTGTGGGCGCCGAAGTCGCTGACAAGCTGATCGCATTCGCAAAGAAGATGCAGCCCGCATAATCAGGCATCAGGGAAGACGGCACAGTGAAAAAATACGATGATATTGGGGTCTTGATCCCGGAAGTGTATCTGCCTAAGGCGGGCACCGACTTGAAGAAATGGGCGGTCGTTGCCTGCGACCAGTTTACGTCGGAGCCTGAGTATTGGCGCGAAGTGGAGAAGCTTGTTGGCGATGCACCCTCCACTCTGAACCTGACTTTCCCCGAAGTGCATTTGGAAGAGGAAGGCAAGCAGCAGCGCATTCAGAATATCCAATCCACGATGCGGCAATACTTGGATAAGGGCATTCTTGAGCCTCGCAACGGAATCGTCTATGTGGAGCGCTCGGTCGGGGGCCGGACACGGCGTGGGCTTGTTCTCGCCCTGGACCTCGAATGCTACGACTACAGCAAAGGCTCAAGTAGCCTGATCCGCGCCACCGAAGGCACGATCGTCGAGCGCCTTCCACCCCGCATGATGATACGCGAGGGTGCCGCGTTGGAACTGCCTCATATTTTGGTTCTGATCGACGACCCAGACCGCACAGTGATCGAGGCGGCGGACGCTGCCAAAGCGGACCTGCACAAGCTTTACGATTTCGACCTGATGCTGGATAGCGGGCATCTGACAGGGTACGCCGTGGATGAGGGGCTGCAGGAGAAGCTCATGGCCGCTCTTCGCAAATTGGCGGACCCGAAGGCCTTCGCGGCCAAGTACGATATCGGCGCCGATAAGCCCGTGCTTCTGTTCGCGATGGGCGACGGCAATCACTCGCTGGCTACTGCCAAAGCTGTCTGGGAGAAGCTCAAACCGACGGTCGGCATGGATCATCCTGCCCGCTATGCGCTGGTGGAGATCGAGAACGTGCATGATGATGGCCTGGAGTTCGAGCCGATCCATCGTGTGCTGTTCGGCCTGAAAAAAGACCTGTTCGCTTCCCTTCAGTCGTTCTTCGGAAATAAGTTTGCCTATTCCAAGGTAGCGAGTGCCGATGAAATGGTGCGGCGCGTGGATTCGTCGCAGGGGGCGAGCCACTCCATTGGCTTTGTAAAAGGTGGAGCGCAGCCGGAGTATGGCGTCATAGAGATCTCACAGCCGTCTTCGAACCTGCCGGTCGGCACTATCCAGGCGTTCCTCGATCCGTTCATCAAAGAGGGCGGCGCGGACAAGATCGATTATGTCCACGGCGGGGATGTTGTGCGGCGGCTCGGCGCGCAGTCGGGCAATGCAGCCTTTTACCTCCCCGCCATGAGCAAATCAGCGCTATTCAAGACCGTGATCCTCGACGCGGCGCTACCCCGTAAGACATTTTCAATGGGAGAAGCCCGCGAGAAGCGCTTCTACATGGAAGCACGCAAGATCTCTTAATCCGCACGTACTACCTTTGCAATATCCTTGAGCGTTCGAATGGGATCACGTTCGAACGCTCATGCGCTTAAATGCTTAGGTGCTCAAGTGCCTTCGAGAAATCTTCGGGATAGGCTGCCATATAAGTAATACGCTGATGATCTGTGGGATGAAGGATGGCTAAGCGTATACGCGTGCAGGGCTGGCCGTGCGATGAGATCGGTTTCGGGGGCGCTGTATAGCGTATCGCCCAGCAGCGGATGCCCGAGTGCATAAGCATGGGCACGGATCTGATGGGTGCGCCCCGTCATGATCTGAGCCTGCACCAGGACGTGGGCGTCATAACGCTCGATAACCTTGAATCGCGTCTCGGACGGTTTTCCGCCTTTCGGATCTACGGCGGTGCGGTGCTTGTGTCCCACGTTCAGCCGCAAGGGATGCTTTGCGATCTTCTCCTCCCATCCGGGCAGGCCGAGCATGATCGCATGATAGACCTTCTCCGCTTGATGCCTTTCAAACTGCATGCTGAGATCACGGTGCGCCTCGGCAGTCCGCGCAAATACCATTACGCCGCTGGTGGACTTATCCAGCCGGTGGACGATCCAGATGCTTTGTCTCAAATCCCCTGAAGCGCTTCCGAATTGCTCCTCCAGTTGCCTCACCAGGTAGGGGGCATCCTGCTGCCAGCCATCTGGAAGCACAGGCAGCCCGGCGGGCTTGTTGAGCACAATCATGGCGCTATCGACATGAAGAATATCCACGGTTGGATTTAACCACACTTCGGTCGTGGGCTGTTCATCGCTTTAGTTGGCAGGCTTGATTCCCTCGCAGACGCTGTCAGAATTCACATGACAAATTAATGTTCTCACGATACGATTGCCGGTTGTCTGGAGGCAGATAACAATATGAAACGTCTGACATCAATTTCCATCTTCATTGCGCTGGCCTTATTGCTTTCTTCCTGCTCCATGCATCTCGGGTTGAGTAGCCTGCTTGGAAAGAAAGCGAGCGGCACGCCCGGAGCCAGTGCCGTCAAAGCGACGAGCACCGCCGCCACCAATCTCACCGGTATCAGCATCAACAATGGCAAGTTCCGGCCCAAGAATGTCACGGTCAAAGTGGGCACTTCCCTAACATGGACCAACAATGACAGCACGCCGCAAAGCGTCACATCGGATGTGCCCGGCCTATTCGATAGCGGCCCGCTCGCAACGGGCGCCACGTTCAGCCATACTTTTAGCACCGCAGGTGTGTTTCCGTATCACTCCACCGGCGTCGCCGGAAGCTACGGGAGTATCACCGTGGTACCCTGACAAGTGTCCAGTTGAACTGAAGCCCTCCGATGCCGGAGGGCTTTTTTGATCGGTCGAATCCCTTGACATTGACGCAACGTCAGGGTTTATAGTGCTGCCATGTTCACTGTCAAACAGCTTTCCAAACTGGCGGGCGTTACGCCGCGGACGCTTCATCATTATGATGCGATCGGACTTCTAAAGCCGTCGCGTATCGGTGATAACGGCTACCGCTACTATGAGCAAGAGTCATTGCTGCGCCTGCAGCAGATCTTGTTCTACCGCGAGTTGGATATCCCGCTGGATGAGATCAAAAAGATCATGGGACGCCCTGATTTTGACGTGCTGGAGGCTCTGCAGGGCCATAAGCAAGCGTTGAACCAGGAGGTTAGCCGCTTGAGCCGTCTGATCGCGACCGTGGACACCACCATTCTCCATCTGAAAGGACTATCAACCATGAGCGACAAAGAGTACTTCCGGGGCTTCACGCCGGAGGAAGCGGAAAAATATACCGAGGAGGCGGCGCAGATGTATGACTCCGCTACAGTGAAGGCCTCTGCAAAGAAATGGAAGAGCTACACGCCGGCGGAGAAGAAGAGTATCGGCGCAGAGGGCAATGCTGTATATTCGGAATTGCTCGCGGCCATGAGTAAAGGGCCCAACTCTGCAGAAGCCCAATCCGCCATTGAGCACTGGCACAGGCATATTCAGTACTTCTGGAACCCGGACAATGACCAACTGCTGGGTCTTGCTGATCTCTACAATGACGATCCGCGTTTTCGGGGCAACTTCGACAAAATCAGCCCAGAGCTTGCCGGCTTCATGCGTGAAGCCGTTAGAGCCTACGTGCAGAAGCGGAAGTCAGGCGGATAAGTGAGCCATAAGGGGAGATGTGGCCTGCCAGGCAAGCAGGTGGTGAGCCGCCTGCGCGGCGCGTCCATCAACCAATAGAAAGATCCCCATGCGCAGCGATGTAGTTGCATGGGGATTCTTTGCGATTAAAGTGCGCTACAGGGGAGGTTACGTAACGAGCAGCCGGCGGCTCGCATACTTCTCATAGAGCCTTTCGTGGACCACGCGCCGTATGCGGTCGAAGGCCTCCCACACATCCAGGTACGACGTATACAAGGGGGCGAAGCCGAGACGGATGTTATCGGGTTCGCGGAAATCGGGGATGACCTGCATGTCCTCGATCATCGCCCGATTAATGCGATAGCCCTCTGCATGGCGAAGGCTGACGTGCGAGCCTCGCCTGTCTGCATCGCGCGGGGAGCCAAGGCTGAAGCCCAATGGAGCCAGGAGCGAATCGCTCAGTTCGATGGCATATTCAGTGAGCGCCACGGATTTCTCGCGCAAGCGCGTGGTACCAGCCTCGAGCAGCGGTGCCAGGCCGGCCTCCAGGGCGATCATGGAAAGCATCGGAGCCGTGCCGGCCAGGAATCTCTCCACACCCGGGCCCGGCTGGTAATCGAGATCGAAGGCGAACGGTTGGGTCTGCCCATGCCAGCCCCAGATAGGTGAGACAGCCTGTTGCTGCAATGCCCTATTGACGTATAGGAAGGCCGGCGCGCCAGGTCCACCGTTGAGATATTTGTAGGTGCAGCCGACCGCGAAATCCACGTTGCAGCGGTCCAGCTCGATGGGCAACGCGCCGGCGGAATGGCTCAGATCCCATAACACCAGCGCGCCTTTGCGGTGAGCAAGCTCCGTGATGTGCTGCATATCGTACAGATAGCCGCTCTTAAAGGTTACATGCGAGAGTGTGACAAGCGCGGTATCCTCGTCGATCGCAGATTCAAGTGCTTCCAGGTCAGGCGTGATTCCGTCATCCTGCGTTCCAATCCGGGTAATCCGATGCTGCTCTCCAAGCAATTCAGTGACGCCTTGTAGAATGTATAGATCGGATGGAAAATTGAAAGTATCGGTGACGATTCGCCGCCGGTGAGAACGCAATTTCAAGGCTGCCACTGCCAACTTGAATAGATTCACCGAAGTCTGATCAGCAACGATCACCTGGCCGGAGGCGGCTCCCAGGAGAGGGGCGATGAGCTCGCCAATGCGCGCCGGCGCCTCCCACCAACCCTCGTTCCAGGCGCGGATCAAGCTCGTACCCCATTCGGTCTCTACGGCGGTCCGCATACGCGTGATGACTGCTTTGGACAGGCGCCCAAGCGAGTTGCCGTCCAGGTATATGAGGTTGGAATCCGAGATCACGAATTGGTCTCGAAAAGAGGCCAGGGTATCCGCCTGATCCAATTGGAGTGCGTAATCTCGCGGTAAGCTGCCCATCCCAAGTTTCCTTCCCACTCGATACGCCGATCGTTTCCCGTCCGGTGTGGGCGGTGGGGCGATCGGCTTAGATTGCGCTAGTGCTTACAACTTTCGGCGATGTTCCCAAATCCGATCAGCATTTTCATTGAGTTTTTCCTTTGAGGTGACTCATCGCATACTCGGCCAGCGCAGTGATGGTGAGACTCGGATTCACGCCCGGGTTGGCGGGCATGATGGATCCGTCAATGATGTGCAGGCCCGGATAGTTATGCACCTCGAATTTTTCGTTGACAACTCCCTGCGCAGCGTCCTTCCCGATCGGCGCGCCGCCGAGGATATGAGCGGTCGTGGGCAGCCCGAGCAAGTTCTCGCCCAGTGAACCGAGGGCGACGCCATCCGTACGACTGGCGAACTCGCGGGTCAGCTCGTGCGAGCCCTTGACCTGCGCGTGGATCTCATAACCCGGCTCTGGCTCCGTTACCATGCCGCGGCGGAACAGGGTATAGCCGCTGCGCCCGATGCGGAAGCGCATGCGGTTATCGGCATGCTGCATCACGAGGATGATGGTCACATTGTGCGCCCAACCTGGCAATATCAATGCTTTTGCAAAGTCGAGGGGATGCCTGATCGCCCACCCCATAAATCGTAGGATACGCCGTGGCACGCTGACATCTGTATCGATCAGCGGCGCGGCGAGATAGCGCATCAACGACGAGCCATCCGGATAACGTACCGGTTCGACGCGCGTGATCTCGTCATAGTTGTAGATGGATGAGATCGCCACACCTTGCGAGTAGTTGATGTCCGACTTGCGCGCGACCGAGCCGAGCAGCGCTTCGGAGTTCGTGCGCACGACATCCCCGAGGCGCGGTGACAACTCAGGGAGGGACTTCTTAACGTCACGCAGTTCCAGGAGCAGCTTGATTGTCCCCATCACGCCCGCCGAGAAGATCACATTCTTTGCGCGGACTTTCTGCTCGCTGGCAGGCAAAAGACCTGTCGAACGGCGAAAGCTCACCTCATAACGCGCCTCGCCATTGGAGGGGAGAGGCCGCACATCGGTAACTTCTGCCTCAGAGACGAGCTCTGCGCCGTTCTTTTCTGCGAAATATAGGTAATTCTTGGGGAGGGTGTTCTTTGCGTTATAGCGGCAGCCCACCATGCACCCGCCGCAGTGGCGGCAGCCTGCCCGCGCCGGGCCTGTGCCTCCAAAATATGGATCCGCGACCTGCACTCCCTCTTCCCCGAAATAGGCGCCTACGTCAGTGGCTCGGAACGTTGACTCCGTTCCGCATTCCTGCGCCAGCTGAAGGAATAGCTCGTCGGCCTTCCAGAGCTTCGGGTTGCGCGCGGCGCCAAGCATGCGCCGCGCGGTCTCATAGTGCGGCTTCAGGATATCGCCCCACGGCAGCGGCTGATTCCATGCGGGTTGTCGTGAAGGTTTGTTCGGTGGGAACCTCCAGAACATTGGCGTAGCCGAGGCTTCCACCACCCAACCCCACCCCGTGCAGGACCATCACGCCTCTGAGAATGCTTACTTGCAGGATGCCATGAGCGCGAAGCGCCGGCAGCCATAAGTATTTCCAGAACTGCCAGTTGGTCTTCGCAAAATCATCGTCTTCGAAGCGCTTTCCTTTTTCCAGCACCAGGACCGAATAGCCCTTCTCGCTGAGGCGAAGGGCGGAAACGGAGCCTCCGAACCCGGACCCCACAATGACGTAGTCATAGCTCGTGGCGTTAGACATGCAATTTTATGACCCTCCGCGGCTAATAATGATAGAAACCTCGCCCGCTTTTCCTGCCGAGGTACCCTGCGTCCACCATCTTGCGGAGCAGCGGGGCAGGGCGATACTTATCCTCGCCCAGATCCCGTTGCAGGATCTCCATGACAAACAATACCACATCCAGGCCGATCAGGTCTGCCAGCGTGAGCGGTCCCATCGGATGGTTCATGCCAAGCTTCATCACGGTATCGATGGCCTCGGGTGTGCCCACGTTCTCCTGCAAGGCAAAGATGGCCTCATTGATCATCGGGCAGAGGATGCGGTTCGAGATGAACCCCGGCGAGTCGTTTGCTTCCACCGGCTGCTTGTCCATCTTCCTGCATACCTCCAGGACCGTTTGCGCGGTCTCGGCAGACGTGCCCAGCCCACGAACGACCTCCACCAGCTTCATCAGTGGCACCGGATTCATGAAGTGCATGCCAATGACCTTGTCAGGCCGTTGAGTGCAGGCGGCAATCTTTGTGATGGAAATGGAAGAAGTGTTCGATGCCAGGATCACGCCGCTTCGAGCGGCGGCGTCCATGTCCTTGAAGATCTTGAACTTGAGCTCGGGGTTTTCTGTGGCCGCTTCAATGATTAGATCGGCGTTCCCGGCCGTATCGAAGTTCCCCACAAAATTAATGGCGTCTGCGCTTGCCTTTTGCGCGGCTGTAAGACTGCCCTTTTCCACCAGCTTGGCTGTCGATTTGCCGATGGCGGCTTTGCCGTTTTCGAGCGCGGCTGGCACGACGTCCATACAGGTAACCTCGTAGCCTGAGGTGGCGGCCACCTGTGCGATGCCGTTTCCCATGGTTCCCGCGCCGACGACGAAGATATGCTTGATGTCCATGGCATCTCCTACCGTACTATGAACGAGAGCTTAGCGGCCCGAAAATGGAGCCAGCTAAAAAGTTCCCAGCCTGCTCATTTGCAATTCACATGCTGCGCCATTCACTTAGCCGCGCCATCCTTGTACAGCCTTCTTCATCTGCTCGATATGATCCGGGATGTGGTGCGAGTAAATATTCAGCCAACTGTCAAATGTGTAGGGTTCGCTGTGCTCGGGATGTATGACCGAGTGTGCAAAGGCGTCGTCGGGCAGGCTCTTCAAAAGGCGGTAGGTGGTTTGGCGAGCCAGCCGGATGATATCCAGAGCGTCTTCGGCGTCCTGATCCTTGTAGTGCAACGCGCCCGCCCATCTGGCTTCCTCATATCCCATCAGCCTGCTGCCCGGCTCAACGATCAGTTTGCGCAGGCGCAGTGCGGCCATCGATTCGCTATCGCCCATGTGGACGATGATCTCATGCACCGACCACTCCTCCGGTGAAGGCTTGAACGCCCAGGCGTCACGCGGAATGTCAGCGAGCGCCGCCGTCAACAACTGATAACCGCGACCGTACTCTTCGATCTTCGTGTTGCGTTCTTCTATGTTCACAAATTCCTCTATCAAGTGCAGAGATTGGACAATCAGATAATTAGAAATCGGTTATTCGAAAGGGGCGTTGGAAAGTAAATCGCATGAAGATGGGTTATTCGGCCTCGATCGCCATTGCGACGGCCTCGCCTCCGCCCAGACAGAGCGATGCCACGCCTCTTTTCAGGCCGCGGTCTTTCAGCGCGTAGATCAATGTGGTCAAAACTCGTGCGCCGCTGGCACCCAATGGATGACCGAGTGAGATCGCACCACCGTTGACATTGACCCTATTCCAATCCCAGCCTTGATCGGTAAGCGCGTACCCATCTGCCAATACCTGCGCGGCGAAGGCCTCATTAAGCTCGATGAGGTCGGCGTCTGTCAGTTTCCAGCCGACCTTCTGCAGGAGCTTCGGGATCGCGCGCGGGGGCGGCGAACAGGTATTTCGGATCCACAGCTACCTGCGCGTAGCCGACCACGCGCGCAAGCGGCTTGAGAGCGTGCTGCTCCGCGTAGGCGCGGGAGGCGATGACCACCGCGGCCGCACCATCGTTCATGCTGGAGGCATTGCCCGCTGTCACTCTCCCATCCGGTTTGAAGGATGGTTTAAGTTTTGCCAACGTCTCAAGTGACGTATCCTTTCGAGGTCCTTCGTCGCGGTCAACGAGTGTGACGTCTCCTTTTCGCCCGGGGACTTCAACCGGCACGAGCTCGGCATTGAACTTGCCAGCTTCTTGTGCTGCCACGGCCTTTTGATGACTTGCCAGCGCAAACCGATCCATCGCTTCGCGCGTGACCTCGTACTCCTCGCCGATGAACTCGGCTGCGTTGCCCATGCCCCAATGAAGGAACGGGTCCCAGAGGCCGTCATTGAGCAGGGCGTCGGTCAGCTGCTGGTTGCCATACTTCAACTCGCCCATCCGCCCGGCGATCAAGTAGGGCGCGCGGCTCATGGATTCAAAGCCGCCCGCCACAAACAGATCCGCATCGCCGGCTCGTACTGCTTGCGAGGCCAGCATGGCGGCCTTCAGGCCCGATCCGCACACTTTATTCACGGTGGTCGCGCCAACGGTTGGAGGGATACCGCCTCCAATTCCAGCCTGTCGAGCGGGCGCCTGGCCCTCACCGGCCTGGACGACGTTGCCCATCAGGACCTCTTCGATTTCAGCAGGATCGACCCCAGCCCGCTCGACGGCGGCCTTGACCGCGATGGAACCCAGCTTTGTAGCCGGCACGCTGCTTAGGGCTCCCTGAAATTTTCCAATCGGCGTCCGTACCGCGCTCAAGATAACGGCTTCGGTCTCTTTGCTCATGTGCTCTCTCCTTGGCGGGTGCGACAGGTCAGTTATCTTCAACAGTCTACATCAGAATAATCAAAAGAAGTCACTCGAGATGCTTACTTCGCTCCCTCTGGCTGCGCGAAGCTCAGAAGCCACTTGCCCGCCGTGGTCTGCTCCAACCTGGAGTCCGGTGTCACGACGATCACCCAGGTGTGCCCAGGCGCAAGCGGCATTGGCTTCCCGTCCGGCCTGCAGAAAACGGATCGGATGCTTCCCATGCCCGTTGCCCGCGGACTTGGTGCTCCATACAAGCTTAAACATCTGACCGTTCCGAAATAATACGCCCTTGCCGCTCTTTTCCGGGTCCAGATGGATGTCCAGGTTGGTGGGGGATATTACCTCATGCCTGGCATACAGCACGATCAGATTCTCAACGTGCAGTTGGCGGCCCGTCAGGCGATCAACGTCCGGATGGAGCACGCCGGCCTGATCGTACTCGGAGGTATCCACGTATCTCAGGTATCCCCGGTAAAGAGGATCATAGACCCAGCCGGATTGGTTCTGATAAGCGAAGTAAACCTTCAGCAGGGATGCAGGGATTCCGCCGTTTGGAGCATTGGTCGAATACGAGTTGCCGCTGTAGTTGAAGTCGGAGCCCTTCGTCTGCAGGTTTTCCTGCGCCACAGAGCGCATCTCGCTGAGGTCCATCATGTAGCCGCCGGCTGCCAACTGGTGAAAAACCATATGGCATTGCGGCAGGCGTGCCAGCACCTCCTCGGATGCGAAAGCGTAGATGAGGCAGCTGTTCTGGAAATAGTCGGCGATGTAGCTGTAGATAAGCCGGCCTGAGCGGACCGGTCCGACCTGCGCCAGAGGAAGCGTTGCAGATGGATCCGGCGCGGCCGCGGCCGACCGAACCAGGCCGGCGTTGATGGAAAGATCGTCGGATGATATGTCGACCTGCGCGCGGCCCGAAGCGGGGTCTACGCTGCTATCCGGGCGACCGGTCCCAGTGCCGCGTTTTGTGAAGTCAAATCCATCCGGCCTAATGAACTCAACGATATAAGTTCCCGGCTGCACGTTAAAGCCATAGTAACCATTGGAATCAGTTGACGCCCGTTGGATCAGCTTTCCGGACGAATCATACAGGTTGATACACATGCCCGCAATGCCGCCCTCACTGGGATCTTGGAGGCCGTTGCCATTTGCATCCAGCCACACGCGGCTGCCCAGGATAATCCCCGTCTGGATGAACGGGCCGCTGCGAGTTTCGCAGCCTCCGTGCACCGGATTTTCCGGGGCTGGGAATTCGCCATAGAACACGGCAAGGAAACGCGTGGCGCCCTCGGTGATATAGAACTCATAGACGAACGGCGCGAACGAAAGTCCGGCCTGGGGACGCCCTGTTGCGGGAAAATGCGATATGGAGATAAGAAGAGCCGGCGTTTTGAGTAGTGAAGGATCGGCAACACGTTCGCCTGTCAGCGGATTCACGGACGGCCCAAAGTTTGACTTTTGTTTTACCCTGGGCGTGGCCGTAAGGATTTCTGGCACGGCGACCGAAGTGGCGTTGAGGCGACCGGGTTGGCAGCCGGCCAGAATCAAAAGCGATAAGAGCCAAACGGTAGGAGCAAATCGCATGATCTCAGCGCCCTAACGTGCGACAAAGGTTACCGAAGGACAAAACCTGGAAAGCAAGGGCCGACTACCTTGCTTCGCCTTCCGGAGCCGCGTACCTCACCAGATAGATGCCGGGCTGTCCTTCCTGCACCTGGCTGAACGGCGTAACGATAATGATCCATGTATGCCCGGGCTTCAGCGCGGCCGGCGAGCCGTCGTTATTAAGGAATTGGATCGGGCGGCGGAGGCCGGTCTTCTGTTCATAAGCTCCGGCCCTCGTGCTCCACTTGATCGGGAAAACCCGCCCATCACGGAAGAGATAGGCGGAGCCGGTATTGCCGACATCCAGGCGGATGTTGAGATTTGTCGGCGAGATGACGTCGGTATCGGCCATGACGACGATCACGTTCTCAAAATGGATCTGGCGGCCGGTGAGGCGGTCGACATCTGCATGCAGTACACCGGGCGCGTTCTTATCTGCCATATCCACGTAACGCAGATAGGCCTGGTAGAGCGGGTCGTAGCTCCAGGCTGACTGGTTGAGGCTGGCGAAGAAGACATTTATTTGCGAGCCGAGTCCGCCGCCGGAGGGCGTCTGATCCGAAAAGAGGTTGCTCGTGTAATCGAATGGGTGGCCGGCCGTCTTGCGCTGATTGTCTTCCGCAATAGCTTTCATGCGGTCGAGTGAGAGCATTGCGCCGCCGCCAGCCGTCTCATGCGTGACGAAGGAACAATGCGGGATGAGCGGCAGTTCTTCCTTGGAAGCCGAAGCGTAGATGAGGCAGCTATCCTGGAAGTAGTTCCCAATGTGGGCATAAAGCAGACGGCCCGAGCGCACCGGCCCGACCTCCGGCTTGGGATCAGTTTTCGCATCGGGCGTCGGCGCGACGTAGCGACTGTTGGGGATGAGGCCAGCATCCTGCAATAGATCGTCGTGGGTCACAGTTACGATCTGCGTTCGGCCGCTTGCCATGTCGGCATCGCTGTCATGGTTCTCATCGCCGATATTAGGCTTCGTGAAATCCAGGAAGTCAGGTTTGACGAATTCCAGAGAATAAGACTTCTCCGGCTTCATTACATTGAAGCCGAAGTAGCCGTTGGAATCGGTTGTGGTCTTCTGCGCCAGTTCCCCTTTAGGGTCGTACAGATTTACGCAGATGCCCGGGATGCCGGGCTCGTCCTGATCCTGCTGACCATTCTGATTCAGATCCAGCCACACACGGTTCCCAAGCAAAGTACCGGTCTGCTGGAAGAGGCCCTGGCGGATATCGCAATTTCCTTTGAGCGGGATCTCCGGCGCCGGGTACTTGGCCGTAGAAAGCCGCCAGGAAGCGCGTTTGGCCCTCCGTGATCGAATACTCGTAAACATAAGGCGCGAACGACAGGCCGGCTTGCGGCCGCGCGGTGGCCGGGAAATGGGAAATAGAAATCAGGAGCGCCGGTATTTTCAGGAGGTCCGGGTTGCTGACGGCTTGTCCGGTCAGCGGGTTGATGCCGGATGGGAAATCTTCAGGACCGGGGCCAAATGAAACCGGCGACGCGGTCGGCTGTGGGGTGGGGGAGGAGGCGAGAGCCGGGAATGTCGGTGAAGAAGCGGACACAGATTCCGTTGCCCGACTGGCTGCCGGCTCCGGTCGGTTTTGTGCTGAAGGGCCGCAGCCGTTCAGGGAGAGTGCCAGTATTACAGGCACAACTACGGTGTTGAAAAATATCCCACGACGCGTGAACCGGCGTTGATTCCTCAATGAACCTCCAAATTCCAATGATGTAATAGGCAGCTTGCCCAATTCCCCCTGCCTCTCACAAAGTTCTTCAGCTCTGAAAACCTACCTTGATGCGCATCCACGTGTCTTCCAGGAGCTCCGGAAGCACACGCGTCTCGGCCAGGCTCGACATAAAGTTTGTGTCGCCGTTCCAGCGCGGCACCACATGGATATGCACGTGTTCCTTGACACCCGCACCGGCTGCCTCGCCGATGTTCAAGCCGACGTTGAAGGACTGGGTGTTGTAGATATTCCGCAGCACCGTGGTGGCCCGCGACGTCAACTCCATCATCTCACAACGCGTGGCAGCATCGAGTTGTTCGAGGTTTGGCTTATGCTCGAACGGTACGACCATGACGTGGCCGCTGGTGTATGGATAGCGGTTCAAGATCACGAACGCCAGCTCGCCTCGATACACGATCAGGTTATCTGCGCTGTCGGCGGCGGCTACCGCCTTGCAAAATACGCAACCATCCGCTTTTCCGTGATTTTCGATGTATTCCATACGCCAGGGGGACCACATATGTTTCATGGGATGAGGCATTATTTGGCAGAGAATATCGGTGCGATGCAGGGATTTTACCATTCGCTGATGCTTCTGCGTACGGGCGGGCGCCGGCTATGAGGATTTGCGAATTCGAATGAGGTTCGAATAGTACATTGGAGAATGAAAGTGAACAGGGCATGGAGAATAGGGAATAGTGAATGGTGGATAGCGAAGGTGAGGTGGGGCGTGGTGATCTCATGCAATCATTATATAGAACATACGTTCTAGAGTCAACCAGAAAGTTTGTACGCCCTTGTGTGCCCTTGTATTAGTACTACAATGTTTTGCAGAAGATGGGGAAATATAGTGAATAAACGCTTGATGCGCAATATTTCCGATAATGTCTACTATTCACCTTTCCCTTCCTTGTTGACATTCCATCCCCAATTGAGTATCCTCCCTTCCCGTGCAACCTTCCCTGTTTGCTTCGGTGGAATGGACCGTCTCCAACCTGACCCACTATATCCGGGATCTGCTTGAATCAGATATTGCGCTCCAGGATGTGTGGGTGCAAGGCGAGATATCCAATTTGTCGCGGCCGGCTTCGGGCCACGTCTATTTCACATTAAAGGACGCGCAGGCCTCGTTGCGCAGCGTCCTGTGGCGGGCAGGGGCGGCGCGCTTGAACGTTGCGCTTCAAGATGGTATGGCGGTAGCAGTACATGGAAGAGTGGGCGTATACGAGATCAGCGGTCAGTATCAATTGTATGTCGACACGATCCGGCCCGTGGGGGAGGGCGCGCTCTACCAGGAATTCCTGCGTCTAAAGGCAATCCTGGAGGCCGAAGGGCTTTTCGACGTCGAACGCAAGCGGCCGATCCCGGAATTCTGCAGCCGAGATCGGCATTGTGACTTCGGCGACGGGCGCGGCGCTGCACGACATGCTCGATACGCTGAGCCGGCGGCTGCCCATGCTGGAAGTCATCCTGGCGGCCAGCCCCGTACAGGGAGACGAGGCGCCGATGGGGCTGGTCCGCGCCATTGCGGCACTGAATGGACTGAAGGAGCCGCCGGATGTGATCCTGCTGGCACGCGGCGGGGGCAGCATCGAGGACTTGTGGGCCTTCAACGATGAACGGGTTGTGAGGGCCGTGGCGGCGTCCCGAGTGCCGATCATCTGCGGCGTGGGGCATGAGACCGATTTCACGCTGGCGGATTTCGCGGCAGACCTGCGTGCTCCGACGCCGACAGCGGCGGCGGAGCTGGCAACCCAGCTGACGGCTTCATTCCTCAAGGATAATCTGCAGGCGCTTTGATCTGCAACTCTCGCGTTCGATGCTAACCGCGCTCGGCGAACGAAGGGATATTCTCGTCGGATGCCTCCAACGACCTTCGGTTCTACTCGCCTGAGCGGCGTATCCAATCAGACCGGCAGCGACTCGATGACCTGGCGCGGCGAGCCGATGCGGCTGCGGCGCACTACCTGGCGCTTGAGGCGAGCGCCCTGGACGGTTTGCAGAAACGGCTGGAGTCCCTGAGTCCTACGCAGGTGCTCGCGCGGGGTTATGCAGTGGTCAGGCGGCGGAAGGATGGCGCGGTGGTGCATAAAGTGAGCCAGGCGCGCGACGGCCTCCTCATCCGAGTGTCAGACGGGGAGTTCGAAGCGGAAGTCCCCAAACCAAAATGATGATCACGGCGGCTACCTTCGGAGACCTTATGCTCTTCCGAGGGCCGAATAGCACGTATCCGTTCCGCATGATCGGGCCGGGTAAGCAGTAAACTCGAAATCGTAAGTCGAACGAGGGTCTTATGCCAAAATCAGCATCTCAAAAACCTGTGGATCAAATGACCTACGAGGCCGCCTTCGCGGAATTGCAGACGATCATAGCCGCACTGGAAGGGGAGCAGCGTTCGCTGGATGAAGCGACCTCGCTGTATGAGCGGGGACAGGCGCTGGTGAAGCGCTGTGGCGAATTGCTTGACAAGGCCGAGCTGAAGGTCAGGCAGTTATCCGGCTCGGACCTGGATGATCTCGAAGAGGCATAAATGGTGCTGTCTGGATTGCTCCACAACCGTGTGCTGATCGCCGCGTTGATCGCGTGGGGCACCGCACAGATCATTAAGGTTCCGGTCGACTACTTTCGTACACGCCAATGGCACTGGAGTCTGCTACTGACGGTGGGCGGGATGCCCAGCTCGCATTCGGCGCTGATCGTCGGCGCAACGAATGCCATCGGTCTGTTCTACGGTTATGCCAACCCGATGTTCGCGCTGGGTGCGGTCATTGCCATGATCGTTACGTACGACGCGGCCGGTGTGCGCCGGCAGGCCGGCATGCATGCCGAGCGGATCAATACTCTTTTCGACGAGCTGCTGAAGGGGCATATGTGGGATGAGAACGAGCTACGCGAGGTGCTAGGGCATACGCCACTGGAGGTCCTGGCCGGAATCGTGTGGGGACTGCTGGTGACAACCCTTGTTTGGTTGCGGTGGAAGTAGACGGAGTAGATGCAAACTAGACGGCGCGCTTTAGCCGCCGGCTGACACCATCGATCAACATCGTAAGCTCCGGTACTCTCAAAGCCCAGATCACCAGGATGTAGACCAGCCCGCCCAGGGCCACTCCGCCCAACCCGATGAGCCAGGCGGGCCCGGGGGCCCGCGACCAAAGCAGCACTGCCACACACATGGCGACCGTAGCCACGGCAGCCTGCATGAGGCCGTGCAGCATGTGCACCCCGTTTACGCCCTCCAGGCGTCGCCGCATGAGGAGGAACAAAGCGGTCATTTCAAGGGCGGTGGCAAAGGAATTGGCAAGCGCCAGTCCGCCGTGCGGCATCCATCCCAATCCCGTAAACAATGCTGCGAAGGCAAAGCTAAATATGACGTTCAGACTCATGGCTGCCGCGCCGACGAACACCGGCGTACGCGTATCGTGCAGCGCGTAGAATGCGCGCGACAGTATCTCGACCATATTATGGCCGATCAACCCCGCGGCATACCAGAGCAAGGCCCAGGCTACCAGATCAGTAGAGTGGGCGGAGAAAGCACCACGCTGGAATAGAAGCACGATGAGAGGGCGGCGCAGGAGGATCAGGCCAAGAGAGGCGGGCAGCGAGAGTAACAGCACGCCGCGCAAGGTTGCCGTGAGCGAAGACCGCATTTCCGCGGTCCCTCCGCGCGCCGCCTGCGCAGAGAATGTCGGCAGGGCCGCGATGGCAATTGCCTGTGCGATCACAACTTGCGGCATGGTCATGACGGTCCAGGCGTTCCGGATCGCCGCCAGCGAGCCAATCGGGAGCCCGCTGGCGATGATCACGTTTACCACGAAATTGATCTGCACCACTGCCACACCGAGCAAGCGCGGCGCAATCAGCCTTCCGACTTCGCGCACCGATGGATTATCGAGTCCCAGGCTGGGCAGATAGGATCGCGCGGGTAACTTGATGACGTCGGGGATTTGAACGGCCAGATGTAAAACCGCGCCCAACACCGCTCCCCAAGCCAGCCCGAAGATCCCCATGGATGGTACGAAGAAGAGCAGGCCGAAAATCATGCCCAGCCAGTACATGCTGGGGGCCAGCGCAGGCAGCAGGAACCTCTGGTGTGCGTTCAGGATTCCCATCATGAGACCGCTGACGCCGAAGATAGCCGGCGCGATCAGCAGGACCCTCAATAGTGAGGCGGCCAGAGCCTGTTCGCTCGCGGCGAATTCAGGCGCAAGCACGTACCGTATGATCTGCGGCGCAAAGATGGCGGAGAGCACACTGAGCCCGATCAGCACCAGGAGCACAAGATTCACGATGGAGGAGGCCAGCTTCCATGCACCTGTCCGATCCTTCTTAACCAAAAAGCCCGTGAATGTGGGGATGAAGGCGGAAGAAAGCGCTCCTCCGGCTACCAGGCTGAAGATGAGATCAGGGTAGGTAGAGGCGGCGTAGAAGGCATCGATCGAACTGCCGGTGCCGAACGACCGATTGATCAGGATCTGCCGTACGAGTCCAACCAGGTTGCTCAAGGCGAAGGCCACCATGATCGTACCGGCGGCGCGGGCGATCTGGCGATTGGCAGAACTCGGAGTTTCGATGTCGTTCATGGAGGGCGCGGGGATTATATCATCCGCAAGCATCGATGCATCGCCGTGCGCCTGTCGGACTTGCTACTCCTTACATTTACGTCAGTCTGCGGTTGCGAGGGGGCCGGATGCTACAATGCAATCGGAGGGCATCCCGATGCATTCATTGAAGCCACCAGCCTTCGTTCTTATCTCTTTGAGCCTCTTGCTTCAGAGTTGTGAAGCGCTTGCTGTCCATCCCAGATCTATCATCCGCCCAATGAGCACGCCAGCCGCGCCGGCGGGCGATGCGTCATCGGCAGATGATGATTTGCCAGGCGGGGCGGCGATGCCAGTGGGATATGCCTTCAGCGGCAGCTGGTTCGACCTGTATTTCACCGACCCTGCCAACCCGGCTGCAAAACAGCTGAGCGGCGGGCCCGATGGTCCGCTTGTCGAGGCGATTGACGCCGCCAATCTGTCTGTGGATGCGGCGTTGTATAGCCTTACCCTGTATAGCATACGCCAGGCACTCATCCATGCTCATCGACGCGGCATCGATGTGCGCATTGTGATGGAGAGCGACAACATGGATGCCACGGAGCCGCAGGCGCTGAAGGACGCAGGGATCCCAATGCTCGGCGACCGGCATGAGGGCCTGATGCACAACAAGTTCGTCGTCATTGACGAAGCGGAAGTCTGGACGGGTTCCATGAACCTGACCAAGGCCGGCGCCTATGCCGACCGCAACAACCTCATGCGAATCCGTTCGGCGAAGGTGGCTGCAGACTACGAGGCTGAGTTCAACGAAATGTTCCTTGACGATAAGTTCGGCAGCGACCGCGGAACAGCCACCCCCAACCCGCGCGTCATTCTGGACGGCACGCCGCTTGACATCTACTTCTCGCCTGACGACCATGTGCAAGCCGCCCTGCTCGATCTTCTTCATAACGCCAGTTCGAGCATCTATTTCCTGGCCTTCTCGTTCACCTCTGACCCAATGAGCAAGGTGATCCAGGAGCGTGCCAGGGCCGGCGTGAAGGTGGCTGGCGTGATGGACGCCGATCAGGTCAAGACAAACATGGGGACGGAATACGACACATTTCGGATGGCAGGCATCGATTTGCGGCTCGACCAGGAGCCCGGCCTAATGCATCACAAGGTCCTGATCATCGATGCACAAACGGTTGTCATGGGATCGTACAATTTCACGGCCAGCGCCGAGAAAACCAATGACGAAAATGTGATCGTGATCTATAGCCCGCAGATCGCAGCACGTTACCTGCAGGAATTTCGGCGTGTGTACTCGTTCGCCGCACCTTAATAGGCTGATTTTGCGTCCTGGCAGTCTCTTTTGCAGACTGCCATAACTTTTTGCCCCTAAAACCGACTAGCTTAATAACGTCCGGCAAATGCCGGACAAGCTCCCATTTCTATGCTCCGCGCTGAGCTGCGATGTCTCGAATCCGCTGCTCAGCGGCGAGGATCTTTGCTCGAAGGGAGGATGATATACTCACATTGACTACGGCATCACGACTTAAGGACGACAGCCGGGGGGCCGCCAACCGCATGCAGAACCTCGAAGAATTGGCACTGGATGGTCTGCGGGCCTCTGATCCGCAGGTCATCGGCGCGATCTACGACAAATACTTCCCGGAAGTCTACCGGTATGTCCGCTATCGGCTGAACGACGAACACGCCGCGGAAGATATCGCGAGTGACGTATTCGTCCGATTGCTGGAGGCGGTGCAAAACCGGCGCGGTCCGCAGTCTAATCTGCGGGCCTGGCTGATTTCAACCGCTGCCCACATCCTCACCGATCATATGCGCCGGGCCTACCGGCGTCCTACACAGGCTCTCCCTGAAGATATCGTGGACCGGGCCCCTGCGCCGACCGATGAGTTTGATCGGCGGGAGGAGAACCGCCGTTTTCAGATCGCGTACGGAGGGCTGACCGCTGAACAGCAACATGTGCTCGCGCTACGCTTTGGGCAAGGATATTCCCTGGAAGAAACCGCTTCGGTGCTACAGAAAAATGTGAATGCCGTGAAAGCCCTCCAGTTCCGTGCGCTTGCCGCCTTGCAACGCTGCCTGGGGGAGGTGTCAGATGACTGACTTATATGATGCCCTGGAAGATTGCCTGAACGCCCTGGAGACCGGCCAGACGGCGGAGACCGCCTTGAGGCGCCATCCGCAACTGGCAGATCAACTCCGTCCTTTGCTGCAGGCTTCGCTGATGGCACGCAACTCGCGCCGGCTTCACGTTCCTGCAGATGTTCGCCGCCGCGGCCGGTCGCGCCTGCTACAACAAGCTGCCGAGATGTCGGAGGCGAGAACCCCGTTGCGCCGGCGCCCGATGATACCGATCTTTCCGCGGCTAGCGATCACAGTCGGCCTGGTCGGCGCGCTGGTACTGACAAGTACCGGGCTGGTGAGCGCCTCATCCAGCACGCTTCCGGGCCAGCAACTATACCCGGTCAAGCGCACCTGGGAATCGGTGCAACTGATGTTTGTGTTCAGCCCCGAGCAGCGTGACCTGTTGGAAAGCGATTTTGAGCAGGAGCGGCTGAACGAGACATCTGCGCTGCTCGGTCGCCGGCTTGCTGCGCCAATCTCTTTCTCTGGCCTGCTATCCAGGCAATCAGACGGCAAATGGCTTATTTCCGGCATACCCGTGATGGTGAGCGCCTCGACCACTTTGCCAGCCGTGCCCATTGTCGATGGAGCTCCGGTGACTGTAACAGGTATCACCCGCGCCGATGGTCTGGTAGAAGCACAGCAAATCCGGGTACTCCAGCCGGGTTCCGCTCTGCCTCCACTCGAACCGTCGGAGCAAAATGATGGAGAGGGGGGTGGGTCGACAGAAGATTCCGGCGGCGCATCTGGTATTGTTGCACCTGCCACGGCGCAGTCCTCACCAACCCAGGCACCCCGGTCCCAGGGCGGAAGCAACATCCTATCAATTCCGCGGCGTTGTAGAAGCGATGCAAGGAAACGTTTGGCGCATTAATGGACAGGCTGTTTATATGGACACGGCTAAGATCAACGGCAACATAAAGCCAGGCTCCATTGTGAAACTTGAAGGTTACTATGGAAGCGACGGACGCTTCATGGTTACCAGCGTAGAAACCGACAGCAACTCCGTAAACAAGAAGCAAGGCGGGGATGGCTCAGACAAGCCATCCGGTGATTCCGGCGGTGACAAGGGAGAAGGGGATGGGGGTGGTGGAGATTCGGGCGGCGGCGATCCGTAGTCGCAGTTGAATGGTGGTGCCGACAGTCCAAAGCTGCCGCGCTCATCGGATTTGCGTCAGATGAATGGCCAACGGGCATCTTCCGTTGGCCATTCAAACTTAACTGCGGTGTTTGGGCGCGTGTCCCGGGGAAAGCCATCGCCGATAGGCAGTCCGGAGCACCCATAACTGGACAAGCCTGATGGTTTCAGGTATCATTGGGTTGATTGTAACCAATTACACAACCCGCCCGGATAAACCGTTATCCGGGCTATTGTACGTAAGGGACGGGTGCAGGCGTTAGACGGGGACGATTCCTGAAAGTTATCTGCGGAGGCGAAATGACCGATCTAATTAAGCAGATCACCGATGATTTGCAGAGGCAAATTGAAGGTTTTCAACCAGAGATATCGATCAGCGATATCGGGACGGTGGTTGAAGCCGGTGATGGCATTGCGCGTGTCCATGGGCTGGCAAATGTCCGCGCCCAGGAACTTGTGCAGTTCTCCAATGGGGTGATCGGCACCGCCTTCAACCTCGAAGAAGACAGCGTGGGCGTGATCGTCATGGGCGATTACAGCGGCATTACCGAGGGTATGATCGTTCGGGGAACAGGCCGCATCGCTTCAGTGCCTGTGGGTGACGCGCTGATCGGGCGCGTTGTGAACGCGCTGGGTGAGCCGATCGACGGGAAGGGCCCGATCGCGGCCACAGGTTTTCGCCCGATTGACCGGATCGCGCCCGGCGTCGTGCAGAGACAGGATGTGGACACACCGGTTCAGACCGGCATCAAGTCCATCGATGCCATGATCCCGGTTGGCCGCGGCCAGCGTGAGCTCATTATCGGTGACCGCCAAACCGGCAAAACGGCCATCGCCATTGACACGATCATCAATCAAAAAGGGAAAGACCTCGTCTGCATTTATGTGGCCATCGGCCAGAAGAAAGCAGCGGTCGCCCGCACGGTCGGGATCCTGGAACGCCACGGCGCCATGGAGCACACGATCCTGGTCGTGGCAGCCGCCGACGAATCGGCAGCCATGCAATACATTGCGCCTTATGCCGGCTGTGCGATGGGGGAGGAATTCCTGGAGACCGGACGCGATGCGCTCATTATTTACGATGACCTATCCAAACACGCCTGGGCTTACCGCCAGGTATCGCTTCTACTGCGGCGCCCCCCGGGCGCGAGGCCTATCCGGGCGATGTGTTTTATCTTCACTCCCGCCTGCTCGAACGCGCCGCGCGCGTTGCGAACCAATATGTGATCACCAAGGCGGATTTCGGCGAGACTATGGCCTCCGCCAAGGATGGTGTGGATGGCAAGGTCTACGCCGGGCCGCTCTCCAAGGATGATGCCGCGCAGGCCCTCAAGGCCATGAACAATCCCGGGGACTTCAAGCTGGTCAAGGTTAATGGCACCGGCGGATCGCTTACCGCGCTGCCGATCATTGAGACACTCCTGGGCGATGTGTCGGCGTATATCCCGACCAACGTGATCTCGATCACGGACGGCCAAATCTATCTTGAGTCCAATCTGTTCAATGCGGGCATTCGCCCAGCGGTGAACGTAGGCATCTCGGTCTCGCGGGTGGGCGGCGACGCCCAGACGAAGGCCATGAAGCAGGTCGCCGGCCGTTTGCGGCTGGATATGGCTGCGTACCGAGAACTAGCCGCCTTCGCGCTGATGTCGTCCGATCTGGATAAGACTACTCAGCAACAGCTGGGGCGCGGTCAGCGCATGCAGGAAATTTTGAAGCAGCCTCAATACTCGCCCATGTCGTTGACGGATCAAGTCATCGCCATCTTCGCCGGCACTAACGGATATGCAGACCTTGTTCCCATTGAGAATATGGCCGCCTGGCAGGCCGATATGCTCAAATATATGGAGACGTCACAACCGGAAATTGCAAAGGAGATCGGCGAGAAGAGAGTGATCACGGACAGCAACCGTGAGCGGATGAGGAAAGCTCTCGACACGTTCCGCACAACCTGGAAGGCTTAACCGATGGCCTCTGCACGAGAGATGCGGCTGCGCATCAAGAGCGTAAAGAACATCTCACAAGTGACGCGCGCCCTGGAGGCCGTTAGCGCCGCCAAGGTGCGCAAGTCGGTGCAGGCAGTCACGGCCACCCGCGCCTATGCCACCAAGGCCTGGCAGGTGCTGACCCATGTCGCGTCCCAGCCGGGACGCCAAAGCCTGCATCCTTTGCTCACCGAACGCCCAAATCCGAAATCGGCGCTTGCTATCGTCATCACGAGCGACCGCGGTCTGGCTGGCGCCTACAATACGAATGTGGTCCGCTTCATAGGTCAGCAATTCGATCACTACCGCCTGCCCGTCAGATATATCGCGGTGGGGCGGAAGGGTAGCGATCTGCTGATCCGCCGCCAAAAGGCCTTGATTGCCGATTTTAGCAATCTGCCTGCTGCCCCGAGCTTTGCCGACGTATCCGCCATCGGAAGGCTGGCAATAGACGAATTCAAAAAAGGGGAGGCCGATGAGGTCTTTCTCGTCTACACGGACTTCATCAATGTCGCCCGGCAGATCACCACAGTGAAGAAGCTGCTGCCTCTGCAGATCGCGGGCGATCAGCACGTGATGGAATTGGAAAAGCACAGCGGCCCGGCCGCAGCTTATGAATACGAGCCCGATATGCATGAGCTTCTGGACCAGATCATCCCGCGCTTCACGGGGCTGCAGGTTTACCAGGCCATTCTTGAATCTCAGGCCAGCGAGCATGCTGCTCGCATGGTTGCGATGCATAATGCGACCGACAACGCCAGGGAATTGGCCGGGGCCTATGAGTTGCAGTACAACAAAATGCGCCAACAGACCATCACCAACGATATTCTGGACATTGTCGGCGGCGCCGAAGCGCTTGGCCAGGCGTGATGGGTATGTATTCCCGCATTCTGCAAGCTCCCTCAAAACTATTGATCAACTGGTACTCAGCCGTTAAGTTGCTGAACAGCCAGAATTGGAGGAATTAACTAGTGGCAAACGCAACTGGCCGTGTCGTGCAAGTATTGGGTGGTGTGGTGGACGTCGAATTCCCCGAGGGGCAGGTACCTGAGCTCTATGAGGCTATTGAAGTGCCGCGTGTCGATAAAGAGCCCTTGATCCTGGAAGTGCAGAAGCTTCTCGGGGATCATTGGGTGCGCACCCTTGCAATGGACGCCACCGACGGCCTGCAGCGCGGCCTTTCTGCCCAGGCCACTGGGGCGCCAATCCTCGTTCCAGTCGGACCTGGGACGCTTGGTCGTATCTTCAACGTGCTCGGTCGCCCTGTGGATAACAAGGGCGAAGTTCAAGCGACTACTCGCTATCCCATCCATCGCCCCGCGCCGACCTTTGCGCAGCAGTCCCCGCGCGTGGACGTCTTCGAAACTGGCATTAAAGTCATTGATCTCATCGCGCCTTTTACCAAGGGCGGCAAGACCGGCATCTTCGGTGGTGCCGGCACGGGCAAGACCGTAATCATCATGGAACTGATCCGTTCCGTGGCGGCCGAGCACGAAGGCAATTCAGTCTTTGCCGGCGTCGGTGAGCGGACCCGAGAAGGTACCCAGCTGTATCGGGAGATGCTCGAATCAGGCGTCATGAAGGATACCGTGATGGTGTACGGACAGATGAACGAACCGCCGGGCGTGCGCCTGCGCGTGGCGTTATCGGCGCTCTCCATGGCGGAATACTTCCGCGACCAGGGCCGCGACGTGCTGCTCTTCATTGACAATATCTTCCGCTTCTCGATGTCTGGCTCAGAGGTCTCGGCCCTGCTGGGACGCATGCCGTCCGCCGTGGGATATCAGCCGACGCTGGCTACGGAGATGGGTGAGTTGCAGGAACGCATCACCACGACGCGTACCGGCTCCATCACCTCCATGCAGGCCGTGTATGTCCCAGCCGACGATTACTCAGACCCGGCCCCTGTGGTGACCTTTACCCACCTCGATGCGACCATTGCCCTGGAACGTTCGATCGTGGAAAAAGGCATCTACCCGGCGGTCGATCCTCTTACATCAACATCGCGCATTCTTGATCCCAATATCGTAGGCCTCGAGCATTACAACACCGCTCGCGAAGTCCAGCGCGTCCTCCAGCGTTATAAGGACCTTCAGGACATTATTTCCATTCTTGGTATTGACGAATTAAGCGAAGATGATAAACTGATTGTGGCGCGCGCACGCAAGATCGAGCGATTCTTCTCGCAACCTTTCTTTGTCGCTGAGCGCTTTACGGGCATTGACGGCCGCTATGTTTCCATCCAGGACACGGTCGGCGGTTTCCGCGAAATCCTGGACGGCCATTGCGATGACTTGCCTGAGCAGGCCTTCATGATGGCAGGCACCATGGATGATGTTCGTGAAAAGGCGGAAAAGCTGGAGAAAACTTCATAAGCGCAGCCTTGCGCAATGTGAGCCACCAACATGCCAATCCGCTGTGAGATCGTGTCGCAAGACCGTACTGTCTTTCAAGGGGATGTGGATATGGTCGTCCTGCCCGGCGCGGGTGGAGAGATGGGCGTTTTGCCGCACCACGCGCCGGTCCTCACGACGTTGAAGTATGGCGTTGTTAAAGTGCGGCGGGCCGGGACAAGAGCAGATATTTGCCGTTGCCGGGGGCGTGGCAGAAGTGCAGCCTGATCTTGTGACTGTATTGGCAGACGCGGCGGAGAACGTCGAAGAGATCGACGTGGTCCGCGCCCAGTTTGCCCGCAAACGCGCCGAAGAGATACTGGCGAAGGGGGTTCCAAAAGAGCAGGATGCGTTGCTGAATGTGGAAGCTGCCCTGCGTCGCTCCAACTTGCGCCTCGACGTCGTACGCCGGTATCGCAAGAACACCAATCGCTTCTCGGGACAATAAAACCCTGTGGCTGTATTTTCCAAAGACCTCGGCATCGACCTGGGAACAATGTTCACCCGCCTGGCAGACAGCACACAAGTGCTGATGCAGGAACCGACGATTGTTGCCATCGCAGTGGAAGAACAAAAGATGGTGGCGGTGGGTCACGAGGCGCGCGATATGTACGGCCGCGTGCCGGACAATATCGAAGTTGCGCGTCCTCTGCATCATGGCGTAATCGCGGACTATGAGATCACCGAGACGCTACTTTCCTATTTGCTGCAACGCGTTAGCGGATCGCTGCGGGTGTTCCGTCCGCGCGTGATGATCTCGGTGCCATACGGGGTCACCAGCGTGGAGCGCCGCGCGGTCTACGAAGCCGTAATGGAAGCCGGCTCGCGAGAAGCCAGCCTCATCCAACAATCCCTGGCTGCCGCCCTCGGGATAGACCTGCCAATCGGGTCGCCATCCGGCAACATGGTGATCTCTCTTGGCGGCGGGTGCACGGAAGCCTCGATCCTGGCGATGTACGGGATCGTGACTGCTGAGACGCTGCGCAAAGGCGGCATGGACCTGGACGAGGCGATCGTCAATTACGTGCGCCGCAAATATGGAGTGATCATCGGGCCTTCGACGGCTGAACAGCTCAAGATCAAGATCGGCGCCGCCGTCCCCCAGGATACTGAGAACAGCATGGAAGTGCAGGGGCAGGACCAGGTCACGGGCCTGCCGCGTCCCGTCACGATCGGCACGGGTGAAATTGTGGAGGCATTGCAGGAGCCTCTGCGCGAGGTCACCGAAACATGCCGCCGCGTGCTGGAGAAGACGCCGCCAGAGCTCGTGGCAGACGTTATTGACCGCGGGGTCGCCTTGTGCGGCGGAGGCGCCTTGCTGCGCGGCGTGGATAAGCTCCTTACGAAGACTCTGGGCATTCCTGCCTATCTTGTGGACAATCCGATGACCTGCGCTGTGGAAGGTGCAATCCGCGGCCTGGGCATGATGAATATTCTCAAGCGCAATCTTCCACAGGTCTAGGGAATCTCCTGGGCGGTGCGCGAACAGACGAGAGACACGGTCGGGGATCTTCTCCGGCCGTTTTTTGTGAAGTATGCCAGTCAGGGATCAAAAAAGAGCGGCGCCCATAGCGGGCGCCGCTCTCGATTTCACGTAGTATTTTCTACGCACTGCCCTTCATAACCTAGTCGAGGTAATACGTCATCCTCTGCAGATGCGTAGCGGGGTCGATATACTGCACGTGGACACTGGCCGGTACGTTCACGCTCGTCGGCGCATAGTTTAGGATCGCCTTGACGCCTGCCTGAACCAGCTTATCGGTCACGTCCTGCGCCGCGGAGGCAGGCACAGTCACCATGGCGATCCTGATCCTGGACGCCTTCACGCATTCGACCAGCCTGGACGCATCTTCGATCGTGAAATCGCCGACCTTCTGGCCAACCTTGGTGTCATCCACGTCGAAGATCATGCAAATGTGGAAGCCACGGTTTGCAAATCCCGAATAGCGGGCCAGAGCATGCCCAATATCTCCCGCGCCGACCAACACTACATCCCACATGCGGTTTACCTTGAGGATCTCGCGCAGCTTGTCCATCAGGAACGGGATCGAATAGCCCGTACCCTGCTTGCCGAACTCGCCAAACTGAGAAATATCCTTACGGATCTGCGCCGCGGAAATCCCCACATGCTCTCCCAGTTCCTGGGAGGATGTAGTCTTCATCCCCTTTTCTGACATGCGCTGTAGAGCACGCAAATAGATGGGGAGGCGGCCTATGATGATGTCTGGAATCTTGTCTGCGTTCATGTTTTTGGGCCTGACCTTTCCGTGTGTGTGTGTATTCACAAATCTACCATAAAACTGTGTTTTGTACAATTCCACACAAATATGACACAAAGCAGGTGCGCTTATGTCAATGTACGGGTTTTAGCCACGCCGTGATACGCATATCAGGCCACTGATTTAAATCTTACAGTTGTTCTGTGCACCGATTGGGCGCGCTGGCTTACCTTACCCTGTGCTCTCCACCCGGAGCGAGTAGCGAACATATGTGGAAGCGTCACCGTCGGGGACTATTGAAATCTGCGCCAGGCAAACCTGCTGCGGGGATATATCGAGCGCCTTCGTTTCCCCGCATGAAATCCCCGACCAATTCAGAGGGACAGAGCCGTTTTCCGTAATATGCAGTGTTATCTTCCCGTTCCAATTCACGGCGCAGTTAAGGCTGATCAGCAGGCTTGGGCCATATGGCGTGAATTGGACCCAGTCCTGGGTGTCGCCCGAGGGCGCTGAGAGATCGCTGGAGTATATGAATGAACGTGTGCCGCTGGAAGAAAAAGTAACATTTGTCGCCGGCGCCTGGGCGGAATCATTGTCTTGCAAGGCCACCGCGGGAGTTGGCGCCAGCACGGTCTGAGTGCTGGCTGCGGTGCTGGTTCCTAAAACGGCGCCAATCTCCGCGATGATCGGCAGACGACCAAGATCCGCGGCCTGCACGTACGTGGCGATCACCCAGCCTTTACCATTTGGCGCGGCTGGATACTTGATCTGGAGCCAGGAGCCGTCAGCGTCTTTGCCAAGCAGCGCAACCGAATCCTTTGCATTCACAGTGCCGAGGGAATCGAACTGAGCGCCGGGGCCCTTGCGCACATTCACCTGTTGGATGATCGTGCCGCCGGCAATGGGCGTTTCGCTGGCGTTTGGAGAAGGTTCCGGGCTCGTGCTGCCGCCTATGACGGGGATCTTGTCCTTGCCGGTTTGTACGCTAATGTATTGCGACGCGATCCAACCATAGCCCCCCGGCCCCTGTGCGTATTGGACCTGGAACCAATCCCCACCTGCGTCGATGCCGGTGATCTTGACTTTAACGAAGGGCGCGAGCATTCCCAACTGCGCCCCGGTTGAAGACGGGTCGGCGCGCACATTGACTTGCGTGGTGGTCGTACCTTCGACCGGCACGCTCGTGGGAGAGGGCGTCGGCGGGATCGGCGTCAGCGTTGCTGACGGGATGACGGTGGGCGGAAGCGTTGAAGTGATGATGAACGGCGTTGCTGTGGCCCCGCCCGGGCCGGCGATCTGCAGAGCACAGCCAGCTGCAAGCATTGCCATCCCCATGAACAAGCAGATTATTTTGCGCACGTGTTAATTGTAATCCAGCGCTGAAGCCGGATTCAACAGGGGCTCGGGAACGCGAAAAGTGGACCGCGCGGAGCAGTCCACGAGTGGGCAGGCAGGCTCTGGGTTTCACGAACAATCGGGCAACGTTCCAGGGCATCACAATCGATGTGTCGAACCGGTCCTATTGGTTCACGATCACATATACAGTTATTTAGCTCGAATGGATCTTTGATGGCATAAGGTAGAACCCCTCTGATCGAGGGGTTCTTAATTTGCGACAGGGGCTAGAAAGGATCGCTTGGAAGGCCGAACACGCGGTCTTCATCTTCTCGGAACGGGTGGGGTCCAACCTTGCGCAGGACCGCGACCATGTTGGCGACTTCGGACAGCCTCCAGAGACCCATGCGCACGTACTCATTCACGACGGCTTGAACGTCTGGCCACCATTCGCCGTAATCGTGCAGTGCGACAACTTGCGCAAGGACGCCGAAATACTTCAGGTCGGATTCCACATATTCGCGAACGTGCAGGCCGTCAATCCAGAGAAGATCAATCGGGCCTATCCATGTTTTCCAAAGCTCGCGGCTGTCTCCAATAATGAGATGGTGATTCGCAATCCCGAGCCTTGCCAAGTTCTCGCGCAAGACTAATTCATTGGATGGACTTTCGCCTTCCGGCTGCCAGCCAAAATCGTCAATGGAATAGATCCTGGCGTCCGGATTCGCCAGAGCCAGCACGGCCGTTGTGCCGCCATACAGGCAGCCGATTTCCAGGATCGTCCCGCCAGTCGGCACCTCGCGAGCCAGTCGCGCGAGACACTCCCGCTCTTCAACGGTCGTCCAGGTCCGGATGATGCTAGCCTTTTCTACAGCCGGGTCAGTCGATGAATTTGTCATCTATTTAGAGCGGGAAAAACTCACCTGAGCCATAAAGCCCAAGCTGTGTGTATATCGAGGCGCCCCTGGGGAGGCTCGAACTCTCGCTTTCGGCTCCGGAGGCCGACGCTCTATCCACTGAGCTACAGGGGCAGCGGAAAAAATTTTACCACAAAGGTAACCGCTGCCCTGCAGCTAACAACATGGTAACCAGTGGATCGAGAGGGGGCATGGATAGCCTGGCAATTCGATGGATTCGCCGGGATGCCTCGTTCTCCTATTAGGAATTGTCCAGCAAGCAAAGACGTTCCTAAGGCCAGATCTTTGTGGGGTCGGCTACGCCTGCATGGTATTCGTACATCCCTAATGCCGGAGTCTCGGCACAATCGCCATTAGGATGGCATGTTAAAGTGCCGGTGAGACCGGGAAATGCAGAAGTCGCATAGAGAGCGGATCGCAGTGCGAAATTGACAAATGCCATCAACTCTAAGGATGCAATGTAAGCATCGTTGCCGGCAATATCACCCCCTTTTTTTCTGCCGTAGAAATACCTGGCTAAGACACGCTATGCTCTCTTTTTCCTGTCGCTCCTTTGCTGAACCTTTGCAGGTTCATGCTCTCACGCGCGGCGCCAATGTCGCCAGTTCGCTCCGCAAAGATTGGACCAAGGCAGCGTTGCCTCGTTCGTCGCCCAGCTTCAATAACTGGTCTTTCTTATGTGCAAGTTCTCCGCAGACCTGATAGAAGCGCGAAGCAGTCCTGCCGCCTGAGAAGAATGCGGTGCTCATGGTGAACGGCGAGAGGGCCTTCTGATACTGCGCTTTCGTCATCATGCCCGAAGTCACCTCCTCCCTTAACTGAATTTCAAGAAGGCGCCGTTCACGGCTGATCATGAACAGAATGAAGACGGCCATCACAAACCACCCGAACCAATCGATGAGGCTGCCGAGGGCGAACCCCTCCAGGCCGCCGACCAGGCTGCTGAAGCTGTTGTGGAAGGCATGCGCGAATACGGCGAAGGCGTAGCCGAGGGGGACCGCGATGACCTTGACCAGGGTATTCTTATTGAGGCGGGCGACTGCCAGCCCAATGCCGGTGAAAGCGGTAAAGAACGGATGCTGCCAGGCGACCACCAGGTCACGGATGAAGACCAGTTGCCAGAGACCGCTCCAGCCTCCGCCGTTGAGATAGCCATGCCCGTAGATGTAGAGCACGTTTTCTGTTGCCGCGAACCCGAGCGCGGTGATGCCGGCGTAAATGATGCCGTCCAGGATGGAATTGAATTCCTTTCGGAAGAAGAGGAACACGATCAGCACCGCCAGGCCTTTCAGACCTTCTTCGACAAAAGGCGCGATCAAAGAGGCCGTAGCCTGATCTGCAATGTCGCCTGAGCCTGTGATCGCATAGATGCCGAGACCGAACACGGTGTTAATAATGAACGCGCCGCCGGCTGCGACGACTGCGCCCCAAAAGAAAGCTGCTCCTAATAATGCCAGCGGCTCTTTCTCGTACCGGTCAAGCCAGTAGATAACAAGCGCCATGAAGAAAGTTGGGACAAAGGCGAAGAACATTGAAACAACAAGTGCCATGACTCTTCTCCTAAAGGTGGATCGGGCGATACGGTAACTTTCGGATGAACTCCCGCCGCACGGGCTGAGACTATCCCCGCCTAATCATTGTACCGATTATCGTTCAAAAATCAAGCGACTTCGCTCAATGTGGGCCGTGTTGGCTGCGATGCCCAGCTCACTTAGCACTTCCTCCGGTCGCCCAGTGGCCGAGCTCGCGGGCTGACAAGCGCATGAAGATCTGGGGGTCTGAATGGGAGTCGCCGGCTTGCATGAGACTTAGCTCTTCGATGAGGGGGCGAAGATCATAGGCCTTGCCTCGGCGCTCGCGCGGCATACTGGCTGCATGCAGCAGCCGGTCAATCCGCGCCTGCAATTCAGAGCGATCAAGCGGCTCCGTCAAGCCGATCTCATATTCCGCGGATCGGACCTGAGTTTGAAGCGCAGGCTCGGCCTCATCAACGCTCTCTACGTCCAGGATAGTGATCCCCGCCGGAAGTGCGGCTTTTAGACGTCCCGGCAAGTCTGCCAGCGCTATATCGGTCTTCAGCCGCATGTCCATGACTTCCGCCCGAGATGAGAAGCCGAGCGGCAACGCGGCCGCGAAATAGATCTTGGCCTGCGGATGAAAGCCATTGCTATACGCCAGCGGAAGTCCGGCCCGGCGTGCTGCGCGTTCCCAGAGCGTCTGCAGATCCAGATGTCCGATATAGCGCAATGGTCCAGATTTTGAGAAAGTAATCCGTGCTCGCATGATGTCGAGGGTCTTCTTGTTTCCCGCTACTAATACGGCGTGCCGTTTTCTCACTTGCGTCGAGGGCGCTTTGTCAGGGAGTGCTGACCGCCGGAGCTAAAATAGTACGCAGCTAGTCACCTACAATTGGCAATTCAATCCCGCGAGCGGTCGGCTGCTTATCGCGCCTTGGTGATTTAACATCCGGGCACTTCCATTCTTCGCCCGGATTCTCGCGCCTCAAATTGGAGAAGGCTGGCAGGATGCCGCACGCAAAGCAGTTCAGCCTGCAGTCGACGCGGATCTGGCCCTCCAGGGATTGCCTGAAATCCTGAAAGAGGAAGTTTTTGCGCACTGCCGCGCTGATATGATCCCAGGGGAACACCTCATCGGTCCGGCGCTGGCGATGCGTGTAGAAATCCGGATCCAGGCCGTGCTCGGCAAAGGCGTTGGCCCACGTTTCGGCTTTGGCGTGGTCATTCCAGGCATCGAATCGGGCGCCGTTCTTCCAGGCGCTATAGATGACTTCTGCCATGCGACGGTCGCCGCGGGAGAGCCAGGATTCCAGCAGCGTATCCTCGGGCTCGGTCCAGCTCAGCTTGATGTTCCGGTCTCGCAGCTCACGCTTGAGCAGCGTCTGTTTTGCAGCGATTTGATCGCGGCTATCGACTGCCACCCACTGGAAAGGCGTTTGAGGCTTGGGAACAAAAGTGCTCACGCCCGCGTGCAGCTTCACCTTGTAGCCGGCAACCTTGCGTCCTTCCTCGATGACGCGTTTGCACAAGTCTGCAATGGCTTGCACGTCCTCGAGCGTCTCGGAGGGGTGGCCGATCATGAAATAGAGCTTGATCGTAGTCCAACCCCGGCGGTAGATCTCCCGTGTAGTATTGATCAGCTCATCATCGGGAATGAACTTGTTGATGATGCGACGCATCCGTTCGGTTGCCGCTTCGGGTGCCAGGGTGAATCCGCCCGAGTAGTGCTCCCGCAGCTTATCCATAAGGTCGATGGAAACCAACTCAATTCGCAACGATGGCAGCGAAACGGTCAGCTTGCGTCCTTTGAACCGCTCGCTGACCTTGTTGACCAGCTCGACCACGTAGCTAAAATCTGAAGAGGACAGCGAAAGGAGCGCCAGCTCCTCGAAGCCGGTGGCATTGATGGCAGCCTCCGCCGCGTCCACGATCTCGTCGACGCTGCGCTCACGGACTGGACGGGTGATCATCCCGGCCTGGCAGAACCGGCAGCCGCGCGTGCACCCGCGCATGATCTCGACCGATACACGGTTGTGCACGATCTCGATATTCGGCACAATGAAAGTCGTTGGGGGAGGCGGCAGGTGCGCCACGATCCGTTTGACCACCGGATTGGCAACGCCCTGCGCCGTCGCCTCGACATGGGAGAGCGTGCCATCGTCCAAATAATGAACCTGGTAGTATTTTGGAACGTATACGCCGGGGATGCGGGACAGTTCCCGGAGGGCCTGCTCGCGGTCGAAGCCAGGTTCCGGCGTTCCGTCCGCTCCGGTAAATGGAGGCGTCTTCACCCGCTGTATGGCATCAATGACATCGTGGATGGCTTCCTCGCCCTCGCCGATCACGAACGCGTCCATGAAAGCATGCATGGGCTCGGGGTTGGTAGCGGCGTGCCCGCCCGCGATGACGATCGGATGCGATCCGTTCCTGTCTGCTGACCGGATGGGGATGCCCGCCAGATCCAGAATGTTTAGCGCATTGGTGTAGAGGGTCTCGTAAGGCAGCGAAAAGCCAATGATGTCGAAACTGGCCAATGGCCGCTTGGTTTCCAATGAGTAAAGCGGAATCGCGTTTGCACGCATCCGGGCTTCCATGTCAGTCCAGGGGGAGTAGGCGCGCTCTGCCAGCGCATCGGGCCGCCGATTGATCTCGTCATACAGGATCTTCAAGCCGACGTTGGAGACGCCGATATCATAGATATCCGGGAATATCAGGGCAACCCGGGTCTTAGCGCTGTCCCAATCTTTGACGACAATGTTGAGTTCTCCCCCCACATAACGGCCCGGTTTCTGTACTTCCAGGAGGATCCTCTCCAGGCGGGCCTCAATTTCTTGAGGTGTTAGCATGTTGAGGATTATACCTGATAAGAAGTGTCGAATTTCGGGGTATGTGCCTTCCAAGAGGGCTGGCTCCCTGTGCCCGGCATCCTTTTCCCGTTACGGAATCCTGTGCGATAATGTCGGATGCCATGAGGCCCAACGCTCCAAGGAGGTACGCAATGAAACAACTGCTGCTCATTACGCTCGCGTTCATTCTGACCGGCTGTGGTGCGCTTATCCCGGTCAGCCCAACGGCCGCACCAACGACCACGGCGCGGATCGAAGTTCAAACGGTGATCGTGACAGTGCTGGTCACGCTGCCGCCAACTCAGATGCCCATACCCACCGCGACCCTCACACCCATCCCGACGCTCACGGCGCAGCCTACCACCGAGACCGGCACCGCAGGCGCATCAGACGTGACAAGTCCAACGGCGACCCTGCCTGATAATGCCGGAGGAGGTATCTTCACCGACCTTACTCGCTCGAGCGACCAGTTTGCAATCAGCTGCCAGCCGGATACGATCACATTTGGCCTAACCGCAACCGATCCCAATGTGGCTGAGGTGGACCTGTTCTACCGCATGGAAAACCAGGCCGGTACGTCTGTTAGCGGCTGGATAGATATTGGGAAGATGACGTCGGATCAGAACGGCAACTTCACGATGGATTTCGCGTCCTCACTCGTGGACCCAAGCCTGCGGACGCGCAACGCCTGGTTCGATTACCAATTTGTGGGGCTCAGCAAGGCAGGCGCGGTCCTTGGACGCAGCGCCAAAATCACCCAACAGGTAAAGTTCATGTTGGATTGCTCCGGCTAGCTTTTGCTTTTATCAACCCCTATTCCATAGAGATTGGCAAGGCTGCAACATGAGCATGCTCCAAAAATATGACTTACCCCAAATCTAAGGAAGGCAAAGAGGCGGGGCGATAAGCCAGCCAGAGACGAGAAAGGGCCAGACGCAAGCGATACAGTGGAGCCGAGATTTGTCGGCTCCACTGTCCGGTTCGATGGCAAGTCAGATCCAAAAGGCGGGGGAGAGCCAGGGGGAAAGTCAGCAGGGAGAGCAGGAAGGCAAAAGCGAGCGAGGCAATCAGCAGGAATTTCAAGCGGGCTTCCCACGCATGTAAACGTGGGCACTCGAAGGCCAGTTCGGATTTCGTGAAGCGGATCGACATTTCCACCTGCCAACGGCGCGCATAGGCGAAGATTATGTCCCAAGCCTGCTGGGCGGAGGGAATGTTCTCGGTCGTCAGCAGATACCAGGGAGTGCGTCCCTTCCCGGGGCGAGAGACCACCAACCATAAGCGGCGAGGTGATCCGGCAGGGAAACGGGCAGGGCGATCACGCCTGTTTTGCGATAACACTTCCGCCGGGCATCCCAGATTCGTCGATAGTCCCAGGAGCGTTTGCCGCGCGGGATTTGCCAGGCTTTCTGCAAAAGCCCCCGGGCCCGCGCAGCTGATAGTCTTTTCTCCAACGCAGAACAAAACGGATATGTTTTTGGAGGGCCAGTTGGGTCCAGGGAGATCCGGCAAAGCCGCGATCCCAGATATGCAGCACTTGGCGGCCCCACATTCGGGCGGTTCGATTAAGACCTGCCGTTCTTCCGAACGTTTGTCGCTGGCTTGCTCGCCTCGGGTGGTCCACCACCTCAGATGCGCCAGGCACGGAACCTGGGCTGGCCCAGCCACAACAGAGGCGGTCATGCGGGACAAATATCGCCGACCGCCGGGTGGGTTGAAATAGCCGGGCTTGATCCGCTTCAGACGTGCCGCTTTGCTGGAACGCACGGCACACAAGCCTTCCGCTTTCAAACTCTCTGCCTTTTCGATCACGCTCTCATCCCAGATCACATAAACCCGTTCGCGAGCCTGCAGCTTCTTGTGAACCTGCTGATCGGCTTGTTTCCATAGATATTCCGTCAAGCTCCGGCTGCTCCACTGCTGGGAATGCAGCAGCTTGGCAATTCGTTTACGCCGGCTGGCCCGCGCTCGCCTCCTAGCAGATGATCGCCCAATTCACTCAACAATAACCCGTGGTTGCGGTGTCGGTGCATCAGGATCACCTGCACCAAGTCCAGGAAGGTCTGGACCAAGCGCCGATCCAGCCTCTCGTTCAACTCCCGCAAAAAGTCCCGCAGAAATAGCCAGCACTGCTCGCTGAGCACCTGGGCTTCTTGCCGTTTCTCGTCCTTTCGTTTACCGTTAAACATGAATAGACCTCCTGGTTGGTTTGTGTGCGTCACACCAAACTTTACCAGAAGGTCTATTCTTTTGCCTGAGTACCAAAATTAATTAGGTTGTTTATTTCATATTCTCTTTGTTCCAGGCCTCAATCGTTGGGGCTTGGAACAAACGGGGCTAGACACTCACCGCCGCGGGCTTTTTCTGGAGCGCCTCGCGTCTGACCAGCCACAACGCGCCCAGGCCAGCCAGAACGATGCCGAGGTTCAGCAGCCCGCCAAAGAAGCCGGGGATCAGCGGGAACGTGAGCAGCGCGATGATTGCTACGGTAATCACAACCCCGATCACCATCGGCCAATACCGGTGCTCAGCCAGGGACGGATTTGCGCGCTTCAGGATCCATTTGCCCAGGGCCGCACCGAAAACCACCTTCGCCACGAAAGAGGTTGCCAACACAAACCCCACGATCAACCCGAAGAGCGCCAACAGGCCCAGCACGGCAATCGAGCCGCTCAGTCCGCCCAAGGTCAGTAGCCCGAATGCCACCGCTCCGAGGATCGTCACAAAAACCAACAGAAGCAGCACAAAGAAGAATCCTGCGTACGCCACCACGCCCCACCCGAGGCTCGGCCACGGCTTGTTCTGCAGCACATTGCTTACTGAAGTAGTGAAGAATGGGAATAGCCAGAGCAGAAGCAAGCCGATAAGGATCAGGGTGACCATCGACCGGCCCGCGCGGAGAGCCCAATCCCCGACCTTCTGCCCTATGGTCTTTTCAACAGGGGTTTCATTCTTTTGCTCCGGTTGCGCCACGCGGGTCACCTTGCCTGCTACGACACTGGCCGGGATCAGCAGGTCATTGTTTTGCGTATACTCCAGGTTCCCCGCGATCTTCGCGGATGGATCGAGGCTGAGCCCCTGCTTGACTATTGGCATCGTAACGCTGGACTGGGGCATGAACATAGACGGCGGGGGACCAGATCGATTTTGGCCGGCTTCTCCGACGCTGGCTTTGACATTGCCGCCGACATTGCCATCGATCTCCAGTGCGCCGGTGTAAGCCTGCACATTGCGTCCGATATTCGCTGCCAATAGCGTTTGACCGCTCGCAACAACGAGGTCACGTTTGACCGTGCTGCCCTTGCGCAGTTCCAGACTGTACCCTGCTGCGACGATATCACCGCCAACGCTGGCCTTTTCCCCAACAAACAGCACCGAACCTGCCATCCGGATATTACCGCCCACGGTTCCATTGACGACGACGGTCTGCGCCGCGGTGATCAGGTCGCCTTTGATGGTGCCATTGATCGTGACCATTTGGCCGAAAGCCACCGTATCGCCATTAACTGTTCCATCCAGAACAAATTCGTTGGCTCCGACATACAGATCGTCGTTGACGACCTCGCCAGCCTTAACAATGACTTTATCGCCGCCGCGGCCATCATAGGCATAAGCCGGGGTGGCTGCGCTTAGGCTGAGCAGAGTGAACAAAATCACCGCACTTAGCAGTTTATAGATCCTTGAGTTCATTTTGACCTTCCTTGAGAGGTTTTCTCTTCATGCAATCGTCTACGCAGGAAGGGCGATGCGGTTGCAAAGCCTGGTTAGGAGACCAATTCCCCCGATCTGGCTAAATACGCCGCCAAGTTCGTGGCGCGGCTTAGGTAGGGACCGTCAAAACGGGATACTTTGCAATGGGAGTAGTGCGCAGTCAAAATTGCCGGCCCCACTCGGCGCAAGAAGGCGCGATACGCGCCCAGGACAGGCTCCTTCCGGATTTTTTCTCAGTTCTGTGGCCGGGAGTCTTGCTTCGAGTTCGCTACAAGGTCCGCACCGCTGTCGTCACCCGAACTCTGGTTGGCCGTATCGCTCGACGCTAACCTTCGTTGTGTTTCGGGCGAACCGCGAGCCATCAGATTGGGCCGGTGTTTATTCTGCCTTTCCTGTCCGAAGTGGTCGACGGCAGCCGTCAGGTGCGCGCCGAACAATGTGATCAAAGCAATAATATAGATGAGGAAAAGAAACGCCACGATAGCTCCCAGCGATCCATAAACCAACTGGTAGCGAGCGAATCCACTGCCCAGATACCAGGCGAAGCCGGTGGAAGCTGCCTTCCAGCCAATGGACGCAGCCAATGCGCCCCAGAAGCTGGCAACCCAGGGCACGTGAACGGTGGGTACCCAGCGATACATTGCCATGAATAGCAGGAATACTGCTATCCAGGATGCCAGGTTGGATAAGACAGCCCAGACGTTCCAACCGTTGAATGATAGGGTGCCTGCGTTTGCGCCCAGCCAATTGGAGACGCTTTCCAGGACGATGGACACGATCAGCAGCCCGGTCAGGCCGGCGATCATATCCAGGCCGATCAGGCGTGTTTGCAGGAAGTTGCGGGCACGGGCCTCAGGCCAGGCCATATTGATATCGTACGCCAGGTTGTTGAAAACATTTGAGGCGGACCATAGCAGACTTACGAGTACGAAGATCCCAACGGCGGCGCGCTGTTGCAGCACCTGCTGTAGGTTCGTGGCAATGAACTGCTGTGAGATCGGAAGGACGTTTTGCACTGCCTGCGTGACGCGCAAGTAAACGCTCTGGCGGTCGAGAAAATAGCTGCCACCCAGAATAAATAGGAGCATCAGGGGGAAGATGGAGAAGAACGTGTAATAAGCGAGGCTGGCTGCAGATTGCGTCGCCCGGCTCCTGGTGAAGGTGACCGCCGTAGTATCCAGAATTTGAAGCCGCCGTTTGGTTGTCTGAAAGAAACCTTTGATCGGATTTGCTGTATCCATCTCATCCATTCTTTATCTCACCGTGCTCCAGTCTCATGAATGCACACCATGTTGTGCGTCAGCCTAATCGTTGTGCGGTGCACCTGAATTAACGGATTGCCGCATATGCCGTTCTGCCGTGCGAGCTTTGCCATATCGGGCGGCCGGGGCCTCCCCTTGAGAATGATTTTTCCCAGTCTGCGCTGCTGCCGCGTTTGGCCGCAAATCCAGCTTATCTGCGGGTAACTGTCCTGCTCAAAATGCTATTTGTCATACCATTAAGATGCAAATTGTGACTTCGTTGCAGCGTCGGGATTTGCTACAAATGAGTAGTAGCGACGCAGGGCGATTATCGTCATAGTTACCCGCGTCGGTACAGCTCTCGGCCCAGGGGGATAGCAATTTGGAAGCCTTATCGCTAGAACTGGTTTTCCGGTGCAGTCCATGCGTCTAAAACTTATCCTTAACTGACCCAAGTCGTCGATATTTGTTTCGGGAGGTCCTTGTTGAAGACGTTGCCCAAATACGCGACTGTCACCTCTTTCCCCATCCGGTAAGAATCATCGAAAATACGTGGATAACCCTGGCCGATGGCACCCGGCTGGCTGCGCGCATCTGGATGCCTGAAGACGCCGGGCAGAACCCTGTCCCGGCGATCCTGGAATATCTGCCATACCGCAAGACGGATGGCACGGCAATCCGGGACCGCGTGATGCACGAATACCTTGCAGGCCATGGCTACGCATGCATTCGCGTTGATATCCGCGGGAGCGGGGATTCTGATGGGCTTTTGATGGATGAGTATTTGCCCCAGGAACAGCAGGATGCTTTGGAAGTAATAGCCTGGATCGCGAGTCAGGCCTGGTGCACTGGAAAAGTGGGGATGATGGGGTGGAGACTTCATCGGGAGCCAGCATACGCGGAAGCATTTCCGTGAAGACTGGTAGCCGGAGCTTTTCGAACGGCGCAACTACGACGGGTGGGAAAAAGCCGGAGGGAAGACGCTGCGTCAAAAGGCGCAAGAAAAAGCGCTTGCTATCCTGGCAAAGCACAAGCCGGAACCATTATCTCCGGACGTCGTAGCGCAACTCGATGAGATCGTGGCGCAAGCAGGCTCCCAGGTGGTGAACGGCGCCATGTAGAAGATTTCGGATAGGTATTTACAAGTCTCCTGGCCTCCTCAGCCAGGAGACTTTTTTTATTCCCCGATGATCTTCACCAGCACCCGCTTCCTTCTTCGCCCGTCGAACTCTCCATAGAAGATCTGCTCCCATGTGCCGAAATCCAGTCGGCCCTCGGTGACCGCCACAACGACTTCCCGGCCCATGACCTGCCGTTTGATATGCGCATCGGCATTGTCCTCGCCGGTGTCGTTATGGCGATACTGCTTCACCGGCTCATGCGGCGCGATCGCCTCCAGAAACTTTTCGTAGTCTTGATGCAGTCCGCTCTCATCGTCGTTGATGAAGACGGATGCCGTAATGTGCATCGGATTTATCAGTGCCAGGCCTTCCTGAATGCCGCTTTCCTTCAGACACTGCTGCACTTCCCCCGTGATGTTAATGAACCCGCGGCGGGTGGGGATATTGAGCCAAAGCTCTTTACGATAGGATTTCATTCCGAATCACCTCTGATTCTGCTCTACGGCACGACAGGACACATTCTAAGTGAGATTTGCCCTGGCAGAAGAACGGGGATTTGAGTGTTGCAGATTTCGGGTCGTGCTTGGTTAATCCAATGAGCGCAGAAGCCATACTAAGTTCCCGGCCCCGATGCCGGATTATTGGAGAAAACTATGAAAACCATTCGATTTTCGCCCGTGATCGTCGTCATTCTAAGCCTGGTGGTCATCGCTTGCGGCGGTATAAGTATCCCGCTGACCGTGCAGGCTCCCTCGGTTTTTCCCACTTCCCCTGCCCAGGTGCAGCAGGCCCCAGTGTCTGGTGGGCCGATCCAGCCGATCCCGGTCACGGAAAATGTGCAGCCGCCTGCTGATGTGGCTCCCCTGCAGAATACATATGAGGCGGTTTACCAAAAAGTGAGTCCATCCGTGGTGACCATCGAGATCGGCACCCAAGCCTCCAATCCCAACGGTTCAGGCGGCCCCGGCTTTGGAAACCCGGGGAATGGTCAGCAAAACGGCCAGGGGCAGATCGTGCCCACTGCCTTGGGGTCGGGTTTTGTCCTGGATAGCTCCGGCCATATTGTGACGAACAACCATGTAGTCAACGGCGCCGCGCGGATCACTGTGACCTTTTCAGATGGCTCTTCCTACGATGCCAAGCTGGTTGGTACCGACCCGAACACTGATCTCGCTGTGATCCAGGTTGTCAATGCGCCTGCCTCGTTACTGAGGCCGATCAATGTTGCTGATTCATCGAAGGTTCAGGTGGGAGAGATGGTGGTCGCCATTGGAAATCCGTTCGGCCTGGCAAATACCATGACCACTGGCATCGTAAGCGCCATATCCCGCTCCATACCCGCTGGCGTTGTAAGCGGTCAGAACGGCTCAACCAGCGGCCCGAGCTTCTCCATACCGGATGTCATCCAAACAGATGCGGCCATCAATCCCGGAAACTCTGGCGGCGTGCTGGTTGATATGAACGGCAATCTGATCGGAGTGCCTTCTCAGATCGAATCGCAAAGCGGTTCCAATTCGGGCGTCGGCTTTGCGATCCCCGCAGCCATTGTGGTTAAGGTTGCGCCCGAGCTGATCGCAAACGGTAAGGCGGTGCACTCTTACCTGGGCATCTCCGGCACGAGCATAACGCCCGACGTTGTCAGCGCCCTGAATCTTAAGCCCGGGCAGCAGGGGATTCTGGTCGCTTCGCTTGTCCCGGGCGGGCCAGCCGAAAAAGCGGGTCTTCAGGCGGCTCCGGTTGATGCAAATGGAAATCCCACCGCCGCCGGCGACATCATCACCGGTGTTGATGGAAAGCCCGTGACCCGGTTTGAAGACCTGATCTCTTACCTGGCCGGAAATACGCAGCCCGGCCAAACCGTTACGCTGAATGTCCTCCGCAATGGTCAGGAAGTCCCGGTAAAGGTTACACTGGGCACGCAACCGACCCAGTAAGCCAGACTTCTCTCTTTGAGCTCGATTCGCACAAGCCCCTGCGCTTATCAGCGGAGGGGCTTGTGTCAATTGGTGCGGTCCTGTATTTTTCATTGCATTGCTAAATACGGAGGCCTCTTCGAAACGGAACAGATGGTGGAGGAAGCTAAGAGCCGCATCATCGCCCCGCGGCCAGCTTGTAGTGTGTGTCGGGCACTGCACGCAACCGTTCGGCCGCGCTCTCAGGGCTGATGTCCCGCTGGGGCATCGCCAGCATTTCATATCCCACCATGAACTTCCTCACGGTCGCAGAGCGCAGCAACGGCGGATAGAAATGCGCATGCAAGACCCACTCCGGATGGGCTTTTCCATCGAACGGTGCCTGATGGAAGCCCATCGAGTAAGGGAAGGAGATCTCAAACAAGTTATCATAGCGAGTTGTGACCTGCTTGATAACATCCGCCAACGCGTGTACTTCCGGGGGAGTAAGATCCATCAGATATGCCATGGGACGTTTGGCGATGACCATTACCTCGAACGGCCACACCGCCCAAAACGGCACCAGCGCGCTGAAGGATTCGTTTTCGAATATCATCCGCTCGTCGCGACGCTTCTCTTCGATCAGGATGTCGAGAAGCAGCGGTCTTGAGTGCGTCGCCGAATATTCCTTCTGAGCCGCAAGCTCCTTGCTGGTCTCATTGGGCAGTTGTGATTGGGCCCAGATCTGGCTGTGGGGATGAGGGTTGGAACATCCCATCAGCGCGCCCTTGTTCTCGAACACCTGCACGCTGCGGATGAAGTCCATTGCACCGAGGTCTGCTGTCTGCTGCGTCCAGGCCTCGATCACCGCTTCTATTTCCGATAGCGGCAACTCGGGCAGGGTCAGGTCGTGCCGCGGCGAAAAGCAGACCACCCGACATTTCCCTTGCTCGGGCTCCGAAATCAGCAGCTTACCATCGGATCGGTCATGGTCCGCAACCGCCTCAGGCAGCAGCGAAGCGAAGTCGTTATCAAAAACGAAGGTACTTTTGTAGTCCGGATTTCTGATGCCGCCCGCGCGCATATTCCCCGGACACAAGTAGCACTGCGGATCATAGGCAGGGAGGTTCTCCGCCGGCGTCTTTTCCACCTGGCCAAGCCAGGGCCGGCCGGCCCGGTGGGGGGATACCAACACCCAGTCGCCGGTCAGCGGATTGAGTCGGCGATGCGGCCTGTCATACATCCGAAAGCTTCATTTCCCGTCCGATTTTTCAACGACCACCGTGGCCTCTGTCACCAATGCTGCTATGGCTCCGATCGCAGCAAGGGACGGGGCAAGCAGGGCACCAACCACCCCGAGGGTCAGCGGGATTTCCATGACGACAGCGCCGTCCTTGTTCTTGATGATGATCCTGCGGATGTTCCCTTCGTGCATCATCGCCTTGATCTTGCCCAGGAGCTCTTCCCCGTTTACGCGAAACTCTTCTGTGCGGAACTTCTCTTCTGGCATTTTGACTCCTTTTTCTCGATGCGATCAGCCGCATGGCCGGCGGCTTTCTGCCCAAAGCTCAGCCTACGCAAGCCATTTTTCGTCCAGCGCAGGCCACTCATCCGATTGGTCGGCAGCGTCCTTCCAGTTCTCCTTGCCGCTCCATGATTCGATCTTCAGTTCATATACCGACGTCCTTTTCAATTCTGCATCGGTCGTGGGCCTGTAATCGCGCCCCAACTCCATGGGAGCAAAATACTTGGCGATGAGCTGATGCAGGACCTCCCGCTTCTCTTCGGGCTCGTCGACAATATGTACCGCGCCGAAAACCATCACGCTCTTGAATTGAAGCGAGAACTCAAGCGCCACATTCGACGGCAGGTAGCGCCCAACCTCGCTCACTTCGATACAGGCCCGAGGATGCCGCTCGATGTTCGCGCGGATGCGCCCGGCGAGATTGGAATGGAAAATCAGGCGGTGTTTCGCCTCATCGAAGTAGTAATTGGTCGGCGTTACGAACGGCTGCTCATCCCATACGGTGGCAATGTGGGCTACCTGTCCCTTTTTCAGCAGCTCCTTGATCCATATATCGTCGCGAGCGTATTCCGGTTTGCGTTGGTGCGCGGTTGGCGGATTCTTCGTGAGACTGTAGTTGCGAGGCATGATCAGTTTCCCAGGTTTCGTTTGTAGAGAAATAGTTGCAGCAAAAAAGCCAGCGCCCCGAATGAGAGCGAGATGCCCCAATTGCAGGGCGGACAGTTATATCCGATGGCCTGTTGAAGAAAGAAGACGCTGGCTCCAAATGTTATGCCGCTCAGCAGGGCAACCTCCAGCGTCTGATAATAAGATACGCTGTTTACTTTGTATTTCCGCGGCAGTGTTCCCGTATCCCATTTGAAGGCCTGCCTGAGACTCTTGTCCGTGGACGACTGCATCCAGTAGTCTTTGAGCTGGTTCATTGCCAGCATCGAATCATACCAGGCGGCCCGCAGGCGGGAAAGTTGAAGCGTTGTCAGGGTGCCGAGCACCGTCAAGACGAGGAAGAGGCCGCTGAAAGCCCAGGCTAACAGCACCGGATCGATGTTGCGGTCCAGCAACTGGGTGCTGAAGAGCGCTGCTACCAGAGATCCGACTGCGACCAGAAAGAACGAGGAGACTCTCGCCCGATCTTCATTGGCCTGGAATGCCGTGCGGCTGATGTATTCGAATTCAGCTTTCAGAAGCGCGTCGCCGCCGTGTTCCTGTTTTTGACTGGCTTGCCTTGGCATACCGGCCTCCGCCTCCCAAGTTTGAATCCATTATACGATATGTCGGTTGACAACTCCTGCGATACCCCCGCGGTTATCGGTGATCCTTTTACTGCTTGTTGCATGAATATCTAAACAGGTCATAATCGGTAGCAGGGCAGAAAGCAATATTCAGGTTCAGATAATTACGCAGTACCCTGTAATTAAGTTAGGAGCGACGCATCAACATGCGTCGCTCCCATTAACGGCCCTCCGGCTGATAATCAACAATCCTCAACTCATATTTTGTTCGTGGTTCATTCCGTCCTCGGATATACCCGAAATAACGAGAGGTCAAAGAGCGTGTTATGAATGGCACAATTAGTATTGGATTTCTTATGATTTACTAAGGCGCGGAAGAGATGCTGCATCGCCCTTCACATCGCCGGCTGTAACAGGGGTTTGACTCCAGTGTGCAGATCGGCATATCGATCCTCCGGACCCGGTGAGTCGCATGTCGGCAACCTGTGCAGTACAGCTCGTTTTTGCTTTGATTTCCAATATGGCAGCAACAGCCCCGCACCGGGCGCGATATGTGCCAACTCCGCAGGAATCATGGCAAACAAATCGCTTTCGACTGTGTTATATATGAAACAAGCACCCATCCTTTTCCAGGAGCCCAGCATGCTCACAATTGAGAAAGTGGATACGAACAATAAACCGCAGGTCAAGCGCTTTGTTCAGTTTTACTACGATCTGTACAAGGATTGTCCGGAATGGGTTCCGCCTCTGTATGGGGATGCTTACCTGCCCCTGAACCGCAAAAAGCACCCGTTCTTTGAGCACTCCGAAGCGGACTTTTTCCTAGCGGTCGACGATGGCAAGGTGGTCGGGCGCATCTGTGCCGCAGAAAACAAGCCTTTAATGAATATCATCAGACCCGCAAGGCCCAGTTCTATGCTTTTGACGCCATCAACGATCTGGAGATTGCCAAAGCCCTGTTCGATGCCGCGTTTGACTGGTCACGTGCCCGCGGATTGGATACCATGATCGGCCCGAAGGGCCTTTCGCCTTTCGACGGCTACGGCATCCAAATAGAAGGTTTTGAGCATCGCCAGATGATGACGATGATGAACTACAACTTCGCCTACTATCCGACCCTGCTCGAGGCGCTGGGGTTTGAAAAAGAAGTGGATTTTGTCTCCTGCTATCTGCCGGCCGAGTCGTTCCGCGTTCCGGAGCGCGTGGAGCGCATTGCCAACCGCGCCGCCGCACACGCCAACCTCAAGGTCAAGCACTTCAAGAGCAAGAGCGAGCTGCTCAAATGGGCTCCGCGTATCGGCGAGGCCTACAACCGCACCTTCATTCACAACTGGGAGTACTATCCATTTACCCCCGGCGACGTTCAGTACGCCGTTGACAATGTTTTCCTGGTCGCCGACCATCGTCTCATCAAGATTGTGCTGCACGGCGATGACATCGTGGGTTTCCTCTTTGCCTTCCCGGACGTCTCCGCTGCTCTTCAGCGTGCTAAAGGCCATCTATTCCCGTTTGGGCTGATCGATCTGCTTCTTGAAATGAAGCGCACCAAGACGGTCTCGGGCAACGGCATGGGCATCCTGCCGGAGTTCCAGGGCACGGGCGGGAACGCGCTGCTCTACAATGAGATGGCGAAGACCGTTTTCAGCTTCCACCAGTTTGAGCATGTCGAGATGACCCAGGTGGCGGAGACGACCCGCCAGATGCGCGCCGACCTGAAGAATCTCAACGGTGTGGAGTACAAGAATCACCGGGTGTATCGAAAATCGATATAGCCACAAATCATACCGCTGCGTTACCGAACGGCTGAGTGATCCTCAGCCGTTCTGACTCTCAATTGGTGATCAGCACTCCTTCCTTGCTTATAGTTCGGTATTTCTTCGGGAGATTTTCAACTTTGTCACTCTGAAAGGCCGCTTTCAATGCCAATTCTTGCCTTTGTAGCGGCACGACCGGGCGTTGGGCCCCCGGCGAGCAGAGATGACAGCCCTCGTGGACTTTCACGCGTATAATTATCGCAGCAACATGACAAGCTCGTTGCGAGTAGGCAAACACTATGACAGATATCATGCCTTTTATGCTAGATGTAGGCGATTTGAAAGATGTTGGCGAAGACCGGGCTGTAACATTTTTCCGTCAATTGTTGTGGGCAGAGGCTGCCAAGGTTGGAATAGGGTCGCATCTGATTGAGGTGCCCGGCTGCATAAATGTGGGCGATGGCGGTATAGACGCATATATTGAGAACGCAAATCCTTCCTCTGACGATGTAATCCCTAAGGGCACAACCGGCTTTCAAATCAAGTCATCTGACCTTGGGCCATCCGATTGTAAGAAAGAATTGCACGAGCAGAAAAGCATTAAGAGCCCACTTAAACCAGAAGTTCAAAGGATTTTGGACGCTGGCGGGAACTATGTCCTCGTTCTATTTGCCGATATCACCGAACCAACGAAAAGACGCCGAGAAGAGGCTATTCGAAGCGAACTTTCACGCTTTGGGTATGGCAATCCTATCCGTGTTTATACAATTACTCAACTCATCGGGTTCTCGGGACACTTTCCAAATTTGGTTGCCGCCATCAGACAGGATATGAGCCAATGTTTCCCGTACAGAGTCTTGGGGTGGGCGAAGCGATATAAAATACCCTGCGACTTTTGTGCCGGACGAAAAGCGAAACCACTGGATTAGTGAAACTAGAGAGGTACTCAGAAATCCGGACAATACATGTTCCGTGTTTAGGCTTGTTGGCCTGTCTGGAATCGGAAAGAGCCGGCTTGTGTTCGAAGCGTTGGCCGATGACGACCTCAAAAATAGGGTCATGTACTTGCCGAATGCGGCCCACTTTTCGCGGATCGCCTCTGTATACTACTCTTCAGACGGATACATCCAGGTCCGGCATCTTGGTGATTGACGAATGTGACAGCGGCTACCACGACGATTTTGTTCGCGCCTTTTCCTCTCAAGGAAAGCGACTTGCAGTGATTACTCTCTCGTACGATTTTGCGCAGGTTTCCCCTCCCGCTCGATTTTTTCAGCTCAAAGGGCTTGGGGCTCCGGAAATCGAAAAACTGATCGACAGAAGCCGAAGGGCTTACCGGAGAATGTCGTCGGCCGCCTGACGGAGTTTGCTGACGGATATCCAAGGATTGCGAGCCTGCTAGCTATGAGCTATATAACCAACGGTGGGTCCTCCGATGAGTTCATCAGAATTAGCGACGATGTTTTGATGTATCGCCTGATTGGTGGCACTGAAACCGGTGCCGTAGATCCTAAGATCTGTAGAAAAGTCCTAACAGGCATATCGCTGTTTCAGAAGATAGGGTTTGAGGATCAGCTAGAGGCGGAGTCCAAGTGGCTAGCCACCTACCTAAAAGTAGAGTGGGATGATTTCAGGCAGGTTGTCGCATATCAACGGCGAAGGGGAATTATTCAAGGAGACTTCTATCGCTCAGTAACTCCTTTCATGCTGCGAGTTCATCTCCTCTATGATTGGTGGGAGACATACGGCTTCACGAAGGATAATTTCGACAAGTTCATTGCCGACATTCCGGAAGCATTTCGTTTCGATCTTATAGAGCGCTTTTTTGACCATATTCCATACGTTTACACCACCTCGCACGGTCGGAAGTTCGCGGAGGCAATACTAGATCAAGATGGCATCTATGCTGATGGGGAGCTTCTAAGGAGTGAGCTCGGCGCAAATTTTTTTATCAGGCTTACCGAAGCCAATCCTGAAATCGGCCTTAGTGTGCTTACAGCGAACGGTCGGGACCTGGTCAAAGGATGATCTGTTAGCCTTCAAGACCGGTAGAAGGCAGGTTGTTTGGGCACTCGAAAGGATCGGCATTTGGCGTCAACTCTTTGTGGGTGCTGCAAGGCTACTGCTTGCGTTGGGTGAGGCGGAAAATGAGACGTGGTCAATAACCGCGAGCGGGGTATTTGCTGAGCTGTTCTCGCCCGCACAGGGAGAAGTGGCATCAACAGAGGCTACCCCTGAAGAAAGGTTTGTGGTCCTGCAAGAGGCTCTCAATAGTAGTTCTACAGAACAGCGGGATTTAGGATTGCGGGCTTGTGGTCAGGCCCTGCAAACAGGATTCTCTCGCGAATGGTGGGAAGCGAGAAACAGGGTTTTCGGAGATCGCCCGAATTCTGGCGGCCCAAGACTTACAAGGAGCTTTACAATTCCTATCGAAGAGTTTGGAATCTGCTTTCAACCAGGGTGTACGACCTGGAGGGAGACGAACAACAGAAGGTAGTTAAAGCCTCCTCGAACATTCTCGCGGTTTGGGGAATAATCCCCACCTTGTGGAAATGATAGTTGACACCTTGCGGCAACTCGTTGAGAAAAAACTGATTGAGAAGGCTCAAGCCCTCGTGGTTGTCCTCGACATACTCCACTACGACAGCGAAACGCATGCTCCCTGAAACGATCAAACACTGGGAAACATTGCGAGATGAACTGAGCGGAGATGACTTTTCTTCGCTGATGCATCGATATGTGGAGTTGAACCTAATCTCTGACAGGTTGGATGCTGAAGGAAAAAGTGTGGATATTGCTAGCGGGCAGGTTGCCAAGCTTGCCGAGCGAGCAGTAGAAAGAGAAGGGCCTGTTGATACCCGAACTTGATTGGCTTGTAACCTCACGGGCGCAGAATGGTTATCAATTTGGTTTGGAATTAGGAAATGTAGACCTAGACAACTCTCTAATGCCGATCCTCATAGATGCTCAACTTCGGGCAGAAAATCACGGGACTCTAGGTTTTCCTTGGTGGCTACTTTGGCTCACTCCATAACAGAGATGATGAGCTTTGGGATCGGAAACTTGAAGAATTCACGAAGGATAACCTGACGGCTGGATGGATACCAGAACTGACTTGGCGCTCCGGATTCAACGATAATGCCGCTGCCCGCATACTCCGATTGGCACAGCTCGGACTGATTAGTCCAAACCAATTCCGGCTATTTGAATACGGAAGCGTCCTAAACAATCTCTCGGAAGATATCTTTCAAGGCTGGATTCGCTTCTTACTTGACACAGAGGACGGAGATACCGGCTCAATAGCCCTGGGACTATTTCATTTCTACTACGTTGGTGGAACCAAGAAAGCTCCCTTGCCTGAAGATTTGACCCGTCAGGCGTTGACTAACCCGGCGATGTTCAAAGAAGTAAAGAACATGCAGGCTCAGACTATGGACGAGTTCTATTGGACAGAAACGGCCAAACTCTTTGTTGAAAGCTATCCAGTCAGGGCATCAGAATTCGCCGACTTCATTCTGGATCACTTTGGCAAGGAAGGAACTGTTCTTGACGGCTTCCGCTCTAGCACGCAGGACATTCTCGGGTTGATTGCGCAGAAATACCCTAGAGAAATTTGGCGGAAGATTACAAAATATCTCGGTCCTCCAATTGATTCGCGTGCTTTCCATATCAAGGAATGGCTGAATGGCGATATCAGCTTCGGGCGGGAAACAGCCGGTTCGTTGTCGTTATTTCCGTTAGACGAATTGTTCAAATGGGTCGACGAAAATATTGAGAAGCGAGCGTGGTATCTAGCCAGCTTTGCCCCGAAGAAACTGTTTAAGAACTCGGAGAGGCCCTGCATCGCCCGAGAAATTCTGATTCGCTATGGAAACCGGAAAGATGTGAGAAGCAACCTAATGGCAAACTTCTCGACTGAAGGGTGGTCCGGGCCGGGAAGCTTACACCTAAAGAACAAGAAGAGAGTACTTCTTGAATTCAAAGAAGGTGAAACGGAGGCAAGAGTAATTCACTGGATTGATGAGTATGTCGATTCAATCGAGCAGGAGATAAAGCTGGAACTGATCAGAGAAGAAAGGGAAGGATACTAACTTACCGTTATTACAGGTTGTCGCGCAAACTCGGCATCTCCATTTCCAAGGTATGTTCGTCAAACCACGAAAATCCGCCCCGTACTTATGAGTCCGCGGCAAAGGCTGAGGGCATGGGCGGAAAACTGTAGTTTGACGAACTATCAGATTCGGTCCCTGGGACTTTAATCGCCTCGACCTGCAATGTCACGGCAAAATGGGGAGCACAAGGTGTATGGGCGAAAATCATCGCCGAGTATAATAATTACCACGAGTTAGGTTCGGCGCCTAACAGCGTGCAATGAGCGACGGGGCGGCCATAGAAAACGTTCCGGAGCAGAACACTCAAAACCGGAAGCCTGAAACGACAAAAATCCTCACCCAGTAACGCAGTTGCTAGGTGGTAGAAGCAGAAAACTTATGGCACAACAACAAAATGATAAATACTCAATCGAAATATCTCTTACTTCATTTGATGATGTAAGTCAGCTCAATGAAGCCATCAAGTTTTGGACGGAGCGGGGAGCGAACGTCAAGATTACCGCAGAATACGTTAACTGCCTTGGACAAGATAATAAGTCGATTAAGATCCACAGGAAAGTATGGAGCCCAAATTCTCACATACGCAACAGCTTTAAGGGGCACTTCAACAATCGCTGGCGCATGGATACCCCCAGAACTCCAATTTTTGTTCAACGGTATTGGCATAAATCTAGTCAGCAGCATGATCGACCGTGTCAGCAAAGGCGAACAACTTTAAGACGATAAATACAGCATAGAATAGAAGCTGCCGTAAGCAAACCCAAATCGACCGCTTACTCACAGAAAATCACCTACTTGCGGCCGGTAACTTTACTGACACATTGACCAAGCTTGTAAATAGTCAGGTGGTAGGCACTGAATATTTACGCAAAAATGACATTGAGCTAGGGAAGCTTTCAGACCAACTTGCCAGTCTGGTTAAAATGCTTGGAGAATCTCGGCCATTACCAGCCTCTGAATTAAATCCGCTTCCCGGTATCAAGCAACTTGGCTTTAGTGACCTTCAACCAATCGACCCCAACATCTTGGATAAAAATCAGGGACGCTATACATTGAGGAGGAACTTCCAAATATTATTTCTCAATTATCAGGGACATGCGGTTAAATCACGGTATAGCGATGTTAGATATTGACGATCTGACTGTCATAAATAAACATTTTGGGAGGCGGTTGGAGACTTGGTCTTATCAGTAGCTCGAATTAATAAAGAGGCGGAAAAATGTAGGGAGATTTGGGAGATGTGGCGATGATACATTTTATATTCTAATATACACTGACCCGAGAAAAGTTACCTTGGAATGCGGAAAGATGCTTCAAAGCATAAGACACTTCAGGTGGAATAGTATCTCGCCCGAATTACATGTTACTGCAAGTATCGGATATGCCATTCTTGATCCTAAAAATCACCAGCAAGCTGGATAATTAGGTCGCTAGAAGGGCTGCAGGAAGGAAAAAAATCAGGCAAAGATATCGTAAACATTGGCCCGGAAATACTTGGAAAGCGCTATCCACGAGGAATGGATGTTTGGCTAGACGATTTAGAAGGGTCTAAAAGTTAGACATCTCAAATTGAGAAATTTTGTATCCTAATTAGCTGGACTTTATCCATTTGACCGTTAACAAGAAGCAGAGTGAGCTAAGGCGAGCTTTCGCTCAAGAGGTAACTAGGCCGATCCTGCAGGCAGACTACATCACGATCGTGGGACCTTTTCGGGGTTTGTTCTTGATCACCGCCTTTCTCGCCAACCCCAGGGTCGAAACGATCACCTGCCTGTGCAACAAACCGCCTTTATTATTGGTTCGGTGTAATCTTTTGACTTCAGCCAGCGTATTCTTTCTGTCATTGTAATTGCTGCAGCATATTAGCTCTTGCTTATCCGTCCGACCACCACCGGGTGTTTGACGAACTAAACCCGAAATGCTAGCATGAATTATGGGGAATATTACGATCCAAAAGGCCTGGGTGACTACAAAACCGTGTATATGCCTTACAGGAATTTTGCAGTAAGAACCAGAGAAAAGTATACAAACGATCTTGAGGACTTTGTGCGATTCGTGGAGAGCTCTGGAATAAATAATGTAAGGCAGTTGGGACTTCCACTTATTCAAAGATATGTAGCCCACTTGGAACAGAGGGGATTTGCAAGCCTAACAAGAAAACGAAAAGTCGTTGGACTCGCTCGTTCCTGTCGTTCCTTTTTCAGCACGATTAAATTGACGCGAACATTGTGGCAAAGATCATTGTGCCATTCGCGGAAACAACAACCCCTTAGGTGCTAACACAGAGCGAATGTGAACGACTAAGGAGGGCTTGCGCCGGCAACCCCAGGGATGCAGCGATCTTTGAAATCCTTTGACAGACCGGAATCAGGCTATCTGAGCTAACTAAAGACCTTAAACGATATCGACTGGGGTAGCGAAACACACACGGGGAGCAGATGGACGAGCGTGTCACGCCCGTAGCCGAACCGCCTCCGGCAGGCCAAGAATTATCATGTTATGGACGAAAAACCATACGCTTTGCAGTAGAAATCTCGCCGCTGGAAACATCTTGTGGGAAGAAGCGTTGAGCCCACCGATTAGGCACTACTTTTTCGCAGCAATTTGCCTTTGCCAATCCGCGAGCGCATCCATTTCTTGCTCATCTCTAGCCTGTTTTGATTGTTAACCACACGGGCAGGCGTGCGGGCTATTGTCCGAAGCAGCAGCCTGAACATTGTGACGCGAGGGGCGCCTTTTTCCCGTTTTGGGAAGGCCGCGAAGCGTCCCATAGCGCAGTTGTAGCGCGCGGACGGTGTCAGTGAAGCGTAGACCCCGCTTCAACGCGAGGTGGACGGTGGACGGGGGTTATGTCATCCGG
>CAWDUZ010000006.1:0-8194 GCA_963805515.1 uncultured Chloroflexia bacterium
TACTCCGATATTGCCTGTCGCGGGTTTCGTCGCCGGCGTTGAAGGTGGTGGCCGGCGCATTGAGCGTGCCGCCGGTGTTGCTCAGTTCGCTCAATTCCAATATCCAGCCGTCATACGCGCCTGCCGAAGAGAAGGTCTTCGTGACGGGGGTGGCGCCGATGGTTCCCACGTCGTAACGGGCCAGCACCATGTTGCTGGGATTGCTGGTGCCGCCGACCAGGAGCTTTCCATCGGCTTGCAGCAGGGCATCCTCAGCGGCTTCAGCACCGGTGCCGAAGTCACTGATCACTTTCCCGTTGGTGCCGAAGGCGGTGTCTAGCAAGCCGTTTGTGTTGTAGCGCGCCAGCAGGAAACGGGAGGTCGTGCCGGTAGTGCTTGTACCCACCACGACGATCTTGCCGTCCTTTTGAAGGACGACGTCGCCGGTCACTTCATTGTTGCCCAGGTCGGTGATGACGATGCCGGTGCCTCCAAAAGAAGTATCCAGGCTCCCGTTCGTATTGAAGCGCGCAACCGCCAGATCAGCAGGCGCACCATAGGGGTCGCTCGTCGTTCCTGCCACCACCAGCTTGCCGTCCGCCTGGATAACAAGCGAGCTCTTGTGACCAAAAAAGTTGGAGACAGCAGCGATGACGGTTCCGTTCCCATTCGTGCCAAAGGATTTGTCCATCGAACCGTCGATGTTTTTACGAGCAAGGGAGATCTGTCCATCTCCTTCGTAGTCCTGCATTCCCCCCGCCAGAACGATCTTCCCGTCCGACTGGAATGCAACGGCCTGGCCGTAGTTGAATTGGCTGGTCAGGAAATAGGAATGATCTATGATGCGTTCAGAAAAGGTGTCATCCAGTGTGCCATCCGCGTTGAAGCGGTCGACGAAGAAATCGGTGTGATTGCTTTGTGACGTGATCTCAGAACCAAACAGGACGATCTTGTGATCCGGCTGGACGGCCATTGTGTTGCACGAAACCACAAAATCGCTTTCCATAAGAATCCGTCGCGACCCCGTTCGTGCCGAATGTACTATCCAGGGTTCCGCTGTTGGGCATATAGCGCAGGACCGTGTAATTGTTCCGACCGGTTGATCCTCCCACGACCACTTTCCCATCTGACTGGACGGCAAAGCCGCAGGCCGCGAAATTGCTGGTGCCAATGATCACCTGCCCGCCGGTGCCGTAGCTACTATCCACGCTGCCCCCGCTGGTGTAGCGCGCGATCACAGGCTTTTGCACGCCGCCCACCGCCGTGGTCCCCAGGGCATAGATCTTGCTCTGATCGGTGGACAGGGCAATGCGATGGACCGCCGTGGCGCTGCCGCCGATTCCGGCAAAGACCAGCCCATTGGTCCCAAAGGTCGGGTCCAGAGTTCCGTTGGCGGCCAGCGCGCCGCTGACGGCCAACAGCGCCGCCATCAAGGCAAGCGCAAGCGACGTCACAAGATTATTCCGTTGAGATTTGGGGCCGGTTTTCATAGCTTTCTCCCTTTTAGCTGGCTGCAGAATGTATCACCGCCATTATCCGCCTCTCCCGCATCTATTACAAGTATCGTTTGTAACCTTCGGTTCTTCCCGCGGTCACGGAAGCTATTGGACTGATAGGTTTCAAGGAGTTGCACCCTACTGGCCCATGTCCTGGACCGACCTCGTACTAACATCCGGGCAACCCCAAGGGTTCAGCGTGGTACAATACTCGAACCGCGGAAGCATAAAATATCGGCTCAAACGAAGTCCGAAGACTGCCACGAGTTATTGAAGGTGACGGTCTCAGTGGTGGGCGATATGTGCTCAACCTCGGCCAGGTCATGCTTTGTGAGTGCGAGGCGGGATAGGCTGCGGATTAACCGGAAACGGCGCCGGGCGGGCGTTCATCAAGAATGTGCGAAAATTCTATCGGGAGGCTGATATGAGGGAAAGCAAGACGCCGGATACATTGCTCTTTGCCATCCTATTCTTATTCTTCCTGCAGGTTCTCTCGGACTTCATTCAATCCATATACGCGTTCGGGCTGCTGGTTACGGCCTTCACGATCCAGCTTGCGGCCGTCCTGCTCTTATTCACGCCGGTCGTGCTCATTGCACTTCGCAAGCCGCCATCCCGGATGTGGATGATCGCTTTGGCGGCCGTGGCGATCCTTGGCCGGCTCGCCGAGCCGCTGCTGGACCCGGGCGGAAAGCTGGTAGCCTGTGGGATAAGTGTCGGCGCCTTTATGCTGCTCTTCCCAACGTTTCTGGCCTCAAGTCGCCGATACGGACTTCCTAAGTCGCCCTGGCTCGGCACGTCCTTGCTCCTGGCAGTCTCGCTTTCGATCTTCCTGCGTGCTGCCAATTCCAGCCTCGACCTGTCCGAGTCCGGCGTCTATCAGTTCCTGGCTTGGGCGCTCGCGCTGCTGGCCGGCTGGCTGATATGGAGATCACACGCATTTGCGTCTGGCCCAGAAAGCAGTGAAATCTCACTGACGCAGAGAACTCTCGGAGAGTCTCGGGCATCCACTGGCCACATCGTAGGTCTCTGTATCGGGCTGGCATCGGTTACTCTGATGCTGTATTTCGGTTTCATGAGCCCTACGGTGATCGCCCGCTGGACAGGATATTCCTATGCGGCAACCATCGCGGTTCTCGGAGTGACATTCACGAGCTTTGCATATCTGATGAGTACGCGGCAATGGGCCAGCGATCACTCGCCATTTTGGTCGGCCCGCGTCGTCAAAGGCTGGAATGCCCTATTCATCGCCATGTTGGTCCTGACCATCCTGCCGCATCAGATTGCATTCCCGGCAAATGCAAACGCCTACCCCATCGATGCGCCGATGGTCTCTCCCTGGGCGGTACTGCCGTTCTTCCTGATGCTGATTCTTTCCCCCGTGATCTTCATTGATTTCACGCTCTATCACCCGGCAGCTCTCGGAAGACGGCCCGTCGGTCCGGCAGTTGGGAGGCGGGTTTGCGGTTGCAGCCATCTTCATCCTCGTGATGGTGTTCTTTCACGTGTTCACCACGATCTACGACTACGCGCCAATTGTCGGCCCGCTATTCCGCGACCGCTTCTGGTTGGTCTACCTTCTGGCAGGGTTGGGACTTGGCCTGCCGGTATTGTTGCTTCGCTGGCCGAATGATCAAGAGCCGGAACAACACCCTGCACCCGCAGCCATATCTGGCCGGTTGATAACGGCCATGGTCGGTGCCCTGTCAATCCTGGCTATTGGCGCTGCGGGTCGGATCGGCAAGCCGACCTATTCGACTCCTTCAAGCGATCAGCTCCGGATCATGACCTACAACATCCAGCAGGGCTTCGACAAGGTTGGGAATGCAAACCTGCCCCGGCAGTTGGCGGTTATCCGGCAGGTCGCGCCTGACCTGCTGGGCTTGCAGGAGTTCGATACGGCGCGTGTAGCAAACGGGAATGTGGACGCGGTGCGTTTCTTCGCCGATAACCTGGGCATGTACTCTTACTATGGTCCGACGACCACAACCGGCACTTTCGGCATAGCGCTGCTCTCGAAATATCCGATTCAGAATCCTCATACGTTCTTCATGTACTCCATTGGAGAACAGACGGCCGCCATCCAAGCGCAGATCGTGGCAGACGGCAGGACCTATAATGTGTTCGTGACGCATCTCGGAAACAACGGCGAGCTCGTGCAGTTGCAGGCGGTTTTGAAGCGCACCGAGGGCCTGAAAAACGTCGTTCTCATGGGCGACTTCAATTTCAACCCGTCCACGCCGCAGTACGCGCTGGCGAGGACAACGCTGGCAGATGCATGGCTGCTGCGCTGGCCCGGCGGCAGGGATATTCCGGGCCTGGGTTCGGATGGGCGCATCGACCAGTTATTCGTGTCGCCCGGGACCGCGGTGCTCGACTCGGACTACGTGGTCAATCCGGCGTCGGACCATCCATATTTGTTTGCAGTCTTGAAGCCTTAGAGCCTCGGACGCGAGGCACGAAGGATTATTTGAGGAACGACCTTTAGAACCGGTCTCAGGGCAGTGGGGACTCGTATGAATTTGGATACAGACTTCAGGGAATAGAACCCGCCCTGCTTCGTGAACGCACCACCATGCGGGGATGACGAATCCCGATTCCCGCCTCCCCTTTTTCCCCCGCCAAGCGAGGTCCCCAAAGGCGGGATGGTCCCCAAAGGCGGCAATTATATCTGCGGAAAAACGTCTTTTCGACAAAACATTGTAGTACTAATACAAGGGCGTACAAGGGCGTACAAACTCGCGGCTTGACTATGGAACATATGTTCTATACAATCAATGCAAGGACTCGCAACCATAGGATGTCGAAATAGGACATCCCGGTTAACGGCGACCTCCCGTGATGAAAGGGCACCCTATCTATGCCGAAAAGTGGTTACAAAAATGCGCTCAAGCACGGACTGTACGCGCGGCGTCTCACCAGGGAGGAAATAGAAATGATCGGCGCCGTGCCGGTCCTCAATATCGAAGGGGAGATCGGCTACCAGCGCGCCCTCATTGCCCGGATGGGCGAGATCCTGGAGAACAACGGCCTCGCGGCGGGCAGCAGCCAGGGCCTCACCGAGGACACACGCAACACCCTGAAGCTGCTCAACCAGACTATGGAGAAGCTGCTCTCGTACGTGCGTGTGCACAACATGCTCAAAGGCGACCTGACCGAATACCGCGAGGAGATCGAACGCGGCAAGATGATCGGCCGCGAGCGCCGGCATGTCTTTGATTACTTCAAGCCGCCTCAACCTTCGGCAGCGCCGGATGACAGAGAGCCGCCTGCGCCCAAGCGAAAACAGGCCGGCTCGTCGAAGGCCGCACGCAAAACAAAGCCGCTGGAGCCCTCTTCGCCCGGCAAGGCGGACGGACATGACTAAAACTCGTCGCGCACTAGATCCGGACCAGCGTAAGGCGAAAGCCGCCGCGGACCACCGCTATTATTGGTCACATCACGAGGCCATTCGCGCCCGGGGCAGGGCCCATTACGTCGCCCATCGCGAGCAGGTGTCGGCGCGAGCTTTCGCCTGGAAACAGGCGCATCGCGAGCATGTTACCGAGCATGACCGGGACTACTATCAGGCGCATAAGGAGCTTCAACGGGATGGCAGGCGTCGTCGGGATGCCGCGCGCCGCTCTCCCGCCGGGAGAGACCTCCATCTTCACGTTGCTGACGTGCTGGCGGATCCAGTGAAGTATATCTGGGAGACTTTAGGTATAAAGCTACGCACCTATCAAGCCGAACCACTAAAGCGAGTGCTGGAGTTGATTGAGAACCATCTCGGCGATACGATCGTACTGATGTTCCCGCGCCAATCCGGCAAGGATGAATTCCTGTCGGACCTGATGATCTACCTGGCTGACCTGTACTCTCTTCTGCCGGTCGGCATCGTGGCAGTCAACCCCACCTATAAGCCGCAGACCGTAACAGCCCTGCAGCGCTTCGATGCCGCACTGCAAGCCAACAACCTGACACACGGTGCATGGCGTGCGCAGGGCGGCTTCATGCGCCTCCTCGGGCAGGCGCGCATCAGCTTCCTCTCCGGCGAGCCGAGTGCGAACGTCACAGGCGCGACCGCCTCGCTGCTGCTGATCGTCAATGAAGCGCAGGACATCTCGCCGCAGGTCTATCATCAAAAGTTCGAGCCGATGGCAGCCAGCATGAATGCGACGCGCATCCTGGCAGGCACCGCCTGGACCTCCAGAACCCTTCTGGCACAGGAGATGCGCGCCGCGCTGCAGGCAGAGAAGGACGACGGGCGCAAGCGCGTGTTCACAGTGAATGCCGACACGGTTCGCCGGGCTGCACCGTGGTACGGCGCGCATGTGGATGCCATCGTGCGCGGCGCACGGGCGGCAGCACCCGCTGGTCAAGACGCAATACTTCAACGAGGAGATCGACGCCGAGACCGGGATGTTCAACGCCGCTCGGCGGGCGCTGATGGGAAGCGACCAAAAAGGTCAAACGTCAAGGATCGAAGGTCACACGTACGTATTCTGTATCGACGTGGCGGGGCAGGATGAAGCGCGGGCGCGTGTCGGAAGCCTTCATGAGTTCGGCGCTGCACGATCTGCCGGAGCTTTCCAACGCAGGCCGCGATTCTACGACGCTGTCGATTGTGGATGTTGACCTGTCGACTCTGGCAACCCTGCAGGCCCCCACCTATCGCGTGGTTCAGCGTATGCAATGGACCGGGCTCAACCACCTGGTGGTCTTCGGCAAACTGAAGGCGCTGATGGACCAGTGGAGGCCGCAGCACATCGTGATCGACGCAACCGGTGTAGGCGAAGGGCTGTGGGCCATGCTGGAGAAGGCCGCGCCGACGAAGGTGATCCCGGTGAAGTTCAGCGCCGAAAAGAAGAGCGAGATCGGCTACCGCTTCATCAGCCTGATCGAGACCGGGAGGTTTAGGGATTGCTCGGGCGAGCTCGCCTCGAGCGATTCGCTTAGCAAGCGGCATACGCCGAGATCAAGTCACGGGTGGTGGATGCGCGACCCTCAGCGATCCAGGTGACCGGCAATATGCCGCGTGCCAGGCCGAGGTGCTGACCGGCCCGCGCAAGACGATGCGCTGGGGAGTGCCGGAGGGGACGCGCGACGAGAACGGCGAGCTGGTCCACGATGACATCGTGCTGGCCGATGCGCTGATTACCGAAGTGGATGCGTTGGAATGGACGATCCATTTCAAGCCGTTCATGATCCGCGGCATCGACCCGCTTGAAGAGATGAGCCGGTTCAGGAGAACCTAACCCCCGTCCACCCTCCGCCGCGGCTGTGCGGGATTTCCGTCCCGCCTCCGGTGGGATCCCCAAATGCGGGGACGATGTCTCCGCTGCGCTCCGACTTTGCTACGGGACGCTGCGCGGCCTTCCCGTGCCCTACGAGTGTGTAATGAGATTGAAACGCTGCACGGCGCAGGTACCATGAATCCCTTGTACTAATCCGGTATAATCTCTTTGTCATCGGCCAGCCTGCCCCCTCAGGCTGGCCGGTGGCATTTTAACGCTGGCGAAGAATCAGCGCTGGCGTTGGATAACATGCGAGAGCAGCATGAGGGCAGCGTGGAAGAAGCTGACCAGTCTCCAAGACTGTTGGAATCAGGGGATAAGTCATATACTAAGGATGTAGGGTGGAACTCGCAATCGCTTGGTCGTATGTTCGAATCCTATTGGGCCCACAAATTGCCTTCGTGCTAGGGCGGAATTGTGGCCCAATTGGATTTGAGCCTCAATACGCTTGATGGCATTTCGACATAGGAGCACTAACGGTGAAAAGCCTAATATTCTTGACTACTTTGTCTCTCTTGTTGGCTAGTTGCGGCAGCCAGAATTCTGCCACCCAGATCGTAGAAGTGACCAGGATTGTCGAGGTCACTGAAGCGTTGCCCCCGCAACTCACTTCCACGCCGAAGGCTGCTCGCATGTTCTTCCCCGCGGAGTGTCTCACACCTGAACCGGGCGTGGACTATAGCCAATACAGCATGCGCAACATCGATATGATCGGATGGTGCAGCTTCGTGGAACCCTCTCCCGACGGCCGCTACCTGGCATATTCAACGATGACCTGTCAGAGCGGACCTAAGCCTGATCTTTGCGGCGAGGTCGTCAAGGTTCTCGAGCTGAATTCGGAAGAGGCAAGAGTGGCCCACTTTATCGACCCGGACACAAAGAGGTTGGTCTACGGGTTGCAGTGGAGCGCGGCCGACGACCTGGTCATCATCAGGGTCGATATCAATAAAGCCGTTGATACCTGGGTGATAAGTTGGCCGCCACCTTCAACAGAAACAATCATCCGCGGCGGGGTGAAGCGGTGGAATGACTCACGCACTGCCTTTTACACATTCCTTGGACCAGGACCCGGAGCTTGTGGTGGCCTTGTGAGCGGGTACGATTTCAGGAGCAAGAAGCCATTCCCGGACATCGCCGCAATACTGGGCGTGGATTGGATGAGCGCTGAGGTATTCACCGACACGTGGTGGGATGGCGGGTCTTCCATCCTGCTCTCGATCACACCCATGAAATACGATGAACAGCGGCAGGATGACAAATATCTTCCAACTATCGCGGGCAAGGTTACGTTGACCGCAACTGGCCCCGAATTCACAACCCTTGCCAGCAACTCCACACAGGATTTCACTTTTGTAAGAAGTGAGGATTCTGGCTACTCAATAAAAGCAAAACCGTACCAGGTACGTTATTGCCTTGACCAGTTTGCCCAGTGACTCCAGGCGG
>CAWDUZ010000007.1:0-78273 GCA_963805515.1 uncultured Chloroflexia bacterium
CAAAGACCCCGTCGTACTTAACTTCCTTCTTTTCGTGTGTGCTGAGATCCTCGAGGATCACGCCTTGCAGTTTGTTGCCGCCCTTCAGTTCCCGGACCGCGTGATTAAGGATCACGCGCATGTTCTTCATTTCCGCTACCTTGTCCTGCAAGATCCGGCTTGCCTTCGGCTGCGGTGAGTTGACCAGGATATCCACCTGCGATGCGAACTTGGTCAGGAACAGGCCTTCTTCGAATCCGCTATTGCCGCCGCCGACCACCAGCACCTTCTTGCCCTTGTAGAATGCGCCATCGCACGTGGCGCAAAAATGGACGTTGATGCCGATCAGCTCCGCTTCGCCGGGGACGTCCAGCCGCCGGTAATGCGCGCCGGTCGCGAGCAGCAATGCCTTGCTATGGTAATGGATCTCCGAGCCGATCTCGGCGATCAGATACTGACCGTCCCGGTCGATCTCCTGCACGTCCTGTGCTTGCAGGATCTCCACGCCGAACTTTTTTGCCTGCCGGCCCAGCCGCTCCGCAAAGTCTCCGCCGCGGATGCCCTTGTCGAAGCCGGGGAAGTTATCGAGTGTCTGCGTGATGCCGGCTTGCCCGCCCAATCCCGCCTTCTCGATCACCAGCACATCCAGGCCTTCGCGTGCCAGATATAACGCGCCTGTCAGTCCTGCCACTCCGCCGCCTATCACGATCGTATCGTAGTAGGAGCGTTGCGCTTCCGTCTTGAGGCCCAGCTTCTGCGCCAGTTGCGCGTTCGACGGTTCCACCAGGATCTGTCCATCCGGAAAAATGATGGTCGGGATGGTCCTCTTGCCTTCATTGATCTTCTCGACGAACGCAATGCTTTTGGCATCGTCATCGATATCTACATTGGAATACTGGATGCGCTGCTCACCGAAGAATTGCTTGGCTCGTTTGCAGTCCGGGCACCAGATAGCTCCGTAGACCATGATGGATGATGGCTTCAAATTATAGAGATCGGGGTTTCGTTTCCTCGCCAAAGCACTCTTCCTTCCCCTGACTAGATACCGAAAATGAGACGCATCTTACCCACCGGCCCTAGCGCACCCGTTCCCGCGCGGCCTGCTCCAGTATGCGGAATCCCTGGTCTACGACGCTCTCAAGCCCGGCTGAGCTCACCGGCTGCCCGGCCTCCAGCCTTTCCAGGGCGCGCAGCAGGGAGCCGCGCACGCCGCTGGCACGGTGCGCCCAGTAAGAATCGACGGAAACCCGCTCGAGGCGGGTCAGCACCATCTGGAGTATTTGCATATTTTCGTGGGACTGCATGGCGAAGGCCGTCGTAGCTTTTGAGTATCGCTGCACGGCTTGGAAACGTCAAGAGGCTTGTGCCGATAGCTTACGAACTCTCTTCGGGGGTATTCAGAAACTCCCTGATCTTCTGCTCGATCCAGTCTTCCTGGGTGATCCCCAGCCGATTGAGCCGCCGGATGAACTGCCTCTTGAGATCCGGGCTCGTCTTGACGGTGATGTGGGTTGTCCGGGCAGTGGCGGTCCTGGGTGGTCGGCCCGTTTTGTGGTCAGTCATAATTGCCTCCGATGGATCGGTTCAGTCATAAGACTGCAGCCAGTGGGTGAAGATCAGGAATATTATGCTTGCGGCGTATCGGCTGGGAGAAGAAACGGCATCACCTTCTGCAAGCATACTGGAAGGAAAGGCCGCTCTCAGGATCTGTAGCGCCCTCGGAGAGATTCGAACTCTCAACCTGCGGATTCGAAGTCCGTCACTCTATCCATTGAGCTACGAGGGCATTCTGCAATTATAACCAACAGGTCGACTAAAGAGCGACCCGGTTTTCGGGATCCAGCTTTGTCTCCGCATCAGTTCGCCACTCAAATGCCTGGCTGCGAAGCGCGTCTACTTTTGATTGGTACTGATAATGGGATGTTAACAAACCATCTAGCCGGAAAAGAATTCGGTTAGTACTGGCGCAAGGACTTTGGGGCTCACGCCGTGTGTCTGACCGGCCAGGGTGCGGAACTGCGCCTTAGGGATGGATTTGCTGATCGCCTGAGCCGCATCGCGCATAGACGGAGCTCCCGCGCCACCGTGCATGACGAGTGTTCGCGTAGTAATGCCTTCAAGGCGAGCAGTAGGCACAGAATGGCCTTTGCCTAGAACGGCGCTTTCATATGCTAAGGTTGGGGCCATGGCTTCCAATCCTCGCCACATAGGCATGTTCTTCATGGCCTGAATCTGCTTGTCGGACACGCCTACGTTTCGCACGAACAAAGCTACAGCATCACCGTTGCGTCCGGAAGCGAGCAATTTCTTGAGCTGTCTGTCATACGCATTGGCAGCTTTAATCGCAGCGCTGTCTAATACATACGGCGCTTCGTAGATGGCTATCTTCCTGACCTTTTTGCGCAGCTTGATCGCTGCTTCGAGTACGATGGCCGCACCGGAAGAATGACCATAGAGACATACCGGTCCCCCAACCTCATCAATTAGCGCCGCTACATCTTCAACTTCACGCTCAGCCGCATAGGGCGCGGTATCTGTGCTATTACCGCGTCCGCGGCGGTCATAGCTTATAACGGTGAAGTCAGATGCAAGTAGCTTAGCCAGCTTGGCGCCGGACTTCCTTGAATTGAGAGCTCCAAGCACCAATATGACTACGGGGCCGTCACCTACTTTGTCGTATGCAATCTTTGTACCGTCTTTGGAAGTTGCCGTTTGATATTTCATACCCTTTTATTTTATCAAATCTTCCATCCGGGATTTGCGGCCCCTGGACGTCGTTCGATTCGTTGCGGGAGCTATATTTTCTCTCACGGACCCTGAAGATGGTCAAAATAAGGTGAAAATCGCACGGGATGTTCCGGAATTGAAAGTCCCTGTTTATTTTTGCTGCGGACGTCGGGACTATAACGTGCCTTTCGAATTAGTCGTAGAGTACGCCGAAAAACTGGAGGCGCCTCAAAAAAGAATAATCTGGTTCGAGCATTCCGCTCATTTACGCAATTTCGAAGAACCGGAACGATTCTCTGATTTTTGCAAGTCCTTACGTACCGCCTAAGCCGGCATTATGTGACCTGGACGAGCATCTCAGCATTTTTCCTCTCTACGGCCGCGCGCGGCGTATCGTACCCCGGCGCGGCTCGAACGCGCAACCACCAAATTCGAAGTCTGTCAACTCGGTCAGATAGGCAATCCTGTTTTTTGCCAAAGCGTTTAATGTGCGGGTCAATGTTCGTATGATCTATTCATTTTGTTTCCAGACGATCACCCGATTTCGCCCTTGCTCCTTTGCCTTGTACAGGGCCCGGTCGGCAAACTCGATCAGCTCGTCAAGCGGGGGCGCTTGACCCGGATCCGTCGATACCACGCCAAGGCTGAGAGTCGCCGAGACAGTTGTGCCGCCAATCTGAATAGCGTGTCGAGCAACGGCCTGACGAATCCTCTCCGCAATCTTGCGATGCTGCTCAGCAGGCGCACGAGTTACCAAAACCACAAACTCTTCCCCGCCATAGCGCCCAGCAAGATCTCCCTGCCTTAATGATTTCTGGATCGTCGCCGCAATGGCCTTGAGGACTTCGTCCCCAGCTTTATGACCATGCCGGTCATTCACATCCTTGAAGTGGTCGATATCCAGCATGATGATCGCCAATGAGCCCTTTTCGCTTTTCGCTTGTTGAAGGGCATTTGCTGCTATCTCCCTGAACTGTCGCCTATTTAAAGACCCGTCAGAGAATCGGTTGCCGCCATCTCACGGTAGAGTTCTGTCTGCTTGTGGGCGTTTTCAACTTGGTTCAGAACTTCCAGTGTTTTCATCCGACGGTCCGACTTATCGTTAAAGAGCTTCTCGTGCAGTGTGTAGAAGATTTCGAAATGCTCCAGAGCGGATTTATAGTCCTGCCTTTCCTTGTAGATCTCGATCAACCGCTCGTGGGCGAGCGAGGTATTGGTCAGGGAGTTGATCTTTTCAGCAATCTCCAAGGCTTCGAGCAATTCCTTTTCGGCTGCGGCCAGGTTACCCGAGCGCATCCGGACGCGACTCATCTCGATTACATAGGTGATGATGAGAAGTTGGCTATTGTTCTTGCGCCTGCCAATTCCAAGCCTTGTTGCAGGACATCCATAGCATGTTCGTAATTGCCGAGTGCTGAATGGATGGCTCCCAACGAATGCAGAGTATGCAGTTTCCCAACATACGAACCGATCTCTGAAAATATGGCAAGAGCCGCCTCCGCGTATTCGACGGCCTCCCTGTTGCGCCCAAGCAGATGCAGTACATAGGCAATATTGTTGTTTGCATCGGCAGCACCCGTGGGATTGTCTTTGCCCGACTTCTCTAGGCAGGTCTTGAAATATCTCAGCGATTTATCATAGTTTTTTAGGCTATAGTGAACCATCCCAAGGCCATTAACGAGTGAGATTTCCAGATCGGGGTGTGGCTCGGTTTGGACCAATTTCAGGGCGTTAGAGATAGTAGGTTAACGCGGTGGGGTATTCGTCAATGTGCCAGTAAATCCTCCCCAATACACTTTGAATCGTGCCGAGCAGATATTTATCCCCGATTTGTTCCGCCAGCTCATTGGCTTCGAGGCCGATCGGTAAGGCCTCCTCTGGTTTGCTGAGCATATCCAGACAATAAGTCTGGGTCCTCAGGCACTCAAATTTGTCCAGCAGTTGCGCATCGGCGCAATGAGGCAAAGAACTCTGTACCTTTTGGGCCAGATCCAACGCCTGCGGACCGTCTTTCTTGGACAAATCCCAGGCCTGCTTGTTTAGTTTTCGGATCTTCTCCAGGCTTCTTGTCATATCAAGCTAAGGGAGTAGGCGTACTTTGCTGGCGTTGTACATCGCAGGCGAAACGGCATGCCCGGGAAAGCGATCTGAAACCTAGGAAACAGCTTCTGCTTCTTCGGTTAGGCAGCAATATTGGGAGCTCGAGATTTCGGACCGGGAGAAGTGATTGGAAGACAGAGTTGAATAACCGGGGAAGTTGCAGATTGCATAAGCAACAGTAAAGCTACACTGGAAGCCATTTAGCAGCGTTTGGCCGAGTAAATTAAGGGATTCCGCTACTAATTCGAAGTCCGTCACTCTATCCATTGAGCTACGAGGGCATTCTTCATTATAACCAACAGACTGAGGAGAGCGGGCCCCGGTTTTCGGAGGCCAAGCCTGTCGCCCCAGCAGTTCGCACTTCAAAATGGCTGACCGCGAAGCGTACCACTTTTGATTGGTACCAGAAACGGTTATCGTATAATCGCTCATATGTCAAAGAAAGGCATTGCGAGCCAGCTTGATAACGCTTTCATAAAGGACAATGCCCTGCCGGCCAACATCCGTTACGGCCGAGCCATCCACCGTAGAGGCGGGGTCGAGTTCATCAAGAAAGATCCGTCGCACGTCGAAGCCTGGGTCGGCGGACTCGACGGCAGTGTAGCCGAAGGCGGTGGTCAGCGCCGTAGAACGAAGATCTGGGCCGAAGACGGAAAGCTGGCCTGGCATTGTGCAGGCAATCCAAAGAATCATCAAATATTCTGCAAGCACTGCGTAGCCTTGGCGCTGGCAATTTTGCATAAGCGCAGTAAATAACTTGGCTCACGTTGTCTTGTTTCATTCCGCCCTCGGGCTTCGGTCAGGCGTGCGTAATTTCGCGGCGGAACTGCGAAAAGCGGGCCATGCTGTAACCACTCCCGATCTCTGCAATGAGGACCGCCATGCCAGGATATTTCGCCGTACTAACGCTCGTGCTGATGCTTGGAATGGTTTTGATTCGAGCCTTGATGTTGAAGCGGAAAGGCATACAAGCCCTTAATTTCGGCAAGATAGATAAAACCGATTTCTTAATTCCACCCTTTGCTCTTTTCTACTTCTACCTGATTGTCGCCTCAGCCTTCAACTTACCTTCGCCAACCACCCAGGTATTCTTCCATTCGGGATTAGCCGCCTGGTTCGGGGTGATCTTTTGCCTTGCCGGATTATTGCTATTGCTTTGGAGCCTGGTTTCTTTTGGCCGAAGTTTCCGCGTCGGCATCGATATGGAGCATCCTGACAAACTCATAACGACCGGCGTGTTTGCATTTAGCCGCAATCCCATTTATGTTGCATTTGGCCTTATCCTGATCGGCCAATTCCTGATCTTCCCAAATTGGATACTGTTGGTCTACGTGGCTGCCGGCGTCTGGCTGTTTCACCGTCAGGTATTGCGTGAGGAAGAATATTTGAAGAAGCATTATGGGAAGGATTACCTGGATTATTGCAGCCAGGTAAGACGATATATCTGAGTGGCTGGTATGAATAGACCTATGTAGTTGATGGGATATTGACACAAGGCACGTGCCAACAACCTTCTTATGCCTGCCGGTCTCATCCTCGATGCTATGACACGTCACCTACTTCCTTGTCACTTACTGCGCTCGAGAGAAACCTCCCCTGTTTTTGCTTGAGTTGCCCCTCCACCCATTCCCGAAGGTTCTCAGGGATCCGTCGAAGTTGCCAGGTTCGCTCCTTGGTTAGGGCCGCTCTGACATCCATAGGATTCGTGGCAGCTACAGCTTTCAATGCATAGATGGCCGGCCCCAGTGCATGCGTGGCGGCATGTGCCGTCGCCACCGCCTGACCTGCCGCTCGTGCCGCAAAGCGAGCAGCCTGATCCTCTTCCTTGGTTTCGCGCGCGGCCGCGTGCGCTCGAAGCGAAGCTCCTCGTATAACAGGCATGCTGAACTTTCCGGTCTTTATCCATTCCCTCAGTGTCCGGATCGCCTCCCGCGGACGCGTGTCTTCCGGGTATTTTTCCTCGAACAATGGCAATACGTGTTCAGCGCACTTTGCCGCCCAAACGCCCAGGGCCTTATGATCGTTGCGATCAAAGAAGATCCAGAACTCCTGATGGGTGTTCATGTATCTTCTCCTGAGTTCTTCCGTGATCCCCTCAGCCCGCTCCGCGCAAGCGCAATTCCTGGCATGTTCCATGTGCCATTTGACCCTCTGATCCAGGGTCGGATGCTCAGGCAATCGATGCTTCAGATGCCATTCCGCGTTTCGAGAAGGCTCAGGCCTCAAGTTCCGGGCTCTCCCATTCTTTTGAGAATGTCTCGCAGTCTTTGACATATGCGTACTTGGTTATGCAAGGGGTGGCTGTCCCCATTTTACTCCGGCGGCCCGTTGGCCCCAGCCGCGGCAGGAAAAAGCCGGTGCAAAGCCTCATGAGGATATCGGGCAATTCAGCGTTTCCAAAGTAAGACTCGCCTGATTCGCCGAACTCTTAGCAATACGTTTATCAGTTCACACGACCGGGAATTATGGAGGCGCAAAATGGCAGACACCAAGTCGAAAGAAGGCTATGTTTCGGTCAATGGACTCGAAATGTATTATGAGATCCATGGGTCCGGGCAGCCGCTCGTATTGCTGCATGGTGCGTTTTCGGCGATTGGCACCTCGTTCGGAAAGTTGATCCCTGAGTTGAGGAAGACCCGCCAGATAATTGCCTTCGAGTTGCAGGCTCATGGTCATACCGCAGACATCGAACGTCCTTTATCCCTGGAAGGCATGGCCGATGACGTCGCGGCCGCGATCCAGGCACTGGGAATGAAGCAGGCCGACGTCCTTGGTTACAGCATGGGGGCTGCTGTTGCCTTGCATCTTGCCATCCGGCATCCGGAAGTCATCCGCAAGCTTATATTCGCCGCTGCCACCTATACCATGAGCGGTATCCATCCCGGATTGATGGAGGGCTTGGGGAACATGACGCCCGAAATGATGCACGGCTCTCAGTTTCACGATGAATATATGCGGATTGCTCCCCGTCCGGAGGACTTCTCCCGGTTGTTCGCCAAGAAAACCCGGATGGATCAGCAAATGAAGGACATTCCGGCTGACAGCATTCGCGCGATAAAATCCCCAACTCTGCTGATTATCGGCAACTCTGACCTCGTTCGTCCGGAGCATATCGTGGAGATGTTTCGGCTGCTGGGTGGGGGCGTTTTCGGTGATACACCCGCTGGGCTTCCCAAATCCCAGCTTGCGATCTTGCCTGGTACTTCCCACGTCAGCCTTGCGAGCCGGATCGAATTGTTGATCCCGATCATCAACTCGCTTCCTTGACGCCCCCATGCCCGAGTCGAAATGAAATGATCAGAAGCCAGTTGTGATTTGCGAAGGGATCCGGCGATCCTGACAGGCAGCGGCCCCGGAACATGCGCTTCAGCTGAACGCCCGGCAAACGCATCATTGGTACGGTTGCCCCTCCTTTTGCCCCCGGTCTATCAGAGTACTGATACGCTAATTTGCCATCTCCAGAGTTCAGTCGCTCCCTATGCCGATCACCGCTTGCCGATTCCCCATTACGGCTCCCGGTCGGAGACTGTGAGGGCGGCTGTTCCTCCCGGCTTTTGCGCCCTTCCCTTTCTCCATTGCTATTCTATTTCTCTGCTTTTCGACAAAACATTGTAGTACTAATACAAGGGCGTACAAGGACGTACAAACTTCGTCCTTGACCATAGAACGTCTGTTCCCTATAATGATCGAAGGGAACCACCATGCTTACCACTCCCCTTGCCTCCGCTCATCCGACTTTGGACCTTCGACTTTTGACGTTGCCCCGTCTATCCATCTCTCATCTGTACATACCAGGGTGCTCATCGCGGAGCACGCTCTACTCGAAAAGAAATGAATTGAACCTCATTGTTTTCTGCGAGAGCAAGGTGGTAAAAAGCCGGTTTTCGACCCCCATATATGACAGACCTACCCGTGCGCCGCGTCCCAATGTCCATATATGGCCTCCATTGAACCTCCCAAAGGCCTCAAAATCGGCATTTTTCAATGGAGAGGTGGTCGCGCAAGGCAGCCACAAGCTGCCATTGCGCACTCCGGTTCCAAGGGGAACCGGAGTTCGCCAAGGCCGTAGCGCCGATGCCTACCGCAGGTCCCAATTGACCTCATTTGAATTCGCAGTTTCTTTATGACCCATTAACCATTCTCCATTCTCTCTAACTGCTCACTGATCACTGCTAACTGTTCACTGCCAACTGTCAACCGTCAACCGTCAACTGTGAACCGCTCCCCATTCCCCCCGTCCCTATAGCAAGGTAGAATCAGCCATCTTCTGACAAAAGCAAAGGAACCTACATGGCAGACATCCAAGCCTTCGGCGAGCGTGTGATCGGGAATCTCCAGAAAGTCATTATCGGCAAGCGTGATGCCATCGAGCTGATCGTCATCGGCCTCCTGTGCCAGGGACATATTCTGATCGAGGACGTGCCCGGCGTCGGGAAGACCATGCTGGCGCGCAGCCTGGCCCGCTCGCTCGATTGCGCCTTCAGCCGCATCCAGTTCACGCCCGATATGCTGCCCAGCGACGTGACCGGCATCTCCATCTACAACCAGCAGCAGGGCAAGTTCGAGTTCCGCCCCGGCCCCATCATCGGGCAGATCATCCTGGCAGACGAGATCAACCGCGCCACGCCCAAGACCCAGGCCGCCCTCCTGGAGGCCATGGAGGAGCACCAGGTCACGGTGGACGGGGTAACTCATCCTCTTCCGCCTCCGTTCATGGTACTGGCCACGCAGAACCCCATCGAGTATGAGGGCACGTTCCCGCTGCCCGAAGCCCAGCTCGACCGGTTCCTCCTGCGCGTGCATCTCGGCTATCCCGATTACACCGATGAGATCAAGATATTGGACAGCCAGCGTTTGAGTCATCCCATTGACTCCCTTACCTCCGTCGCGGACGCGAAGGCGGTTCTGGAGGCCTCCGCTGACATACGCGCGGTCTTCGTCTCACCTGCCGTCAAGCGCTACGTCACCGACCTCACGCGCCGCACCCGCCAGAGCGGAGATATCTACCTCGGCGCCAGCCCGCGCGGCACGCTGGCCCTTCGCGTGCTGCCCAGGCCCGCGCCGCCCTCTCCGGACGCAACTACGTCCTGCCCGATGATGTGAAGGATGTGCGGTCGCTGTGCTTGGACACCGCATCATCGTCAGCCCCGCCGCTCGCCTCCGTGAGCTGAGCGCCGACCGCATCGTCCAGGAGATCATGCACAACACGCCGGTGCCCGGGGGAGAGTTCCAGGGCGCAGCCATGGCGGAACAGAAAGCAAAATGAGAACGGGTCGTCTGCTCGTTGCACTGTTGATCGCTACAGGTCTCATTGGATCAATGGTCAGCGGCGCGGCATTTTATACGCATATCCTGGTCGCGGGTTTGATCCTGTTAATCGGATTCTGGCTCTGGGTGCGCGTCGTGGCCCGCTCCATCCGCCTCTCGCGACGCCCCGATTTCTACCGCGCCAGCGTCGGCGACATCTTCAAGGAGCAATACGAGATCTATAATGCCAGCCGCCTGCCGGGGCTATGGGTGGAGCTGTACAACGAGATGACCCTGCCCACCGCGGCCGGCTCGCGCTTGCTGACGCGCCTGCGCCCGCACGAGAAGCAGAGCTATGTCGCTCGCACGTGGCTCACGCGCCGCGGCGGCTTTCAGATCGGCCCCACCACGTTGAAGATATCCGACCCGCTCGGCCTGTTCCGCATGGAGCGGCATTTCCCCGCCGAGCGCTCGCTCGTGATCCTGCCGATGACCTTTCCTATTTCCTCATTTCTTGCGCCGCCCGGCATGGTGCCTGGTGGGCAGGTGATCCGCCGTAAGACCATGGACATCACGCCTCATGCTGCCGGCGTACGCGAGTATGTCCCCGGCGATCCGATGAAGCGCATTCACTGGCCCACCTCCGCACGGCGCGGGTCGCTCATGGTCAAGGAGTTCGAGCAGGACCCGCAAGCTGAGGTCTGGCTATTCCTCGACGCCCAGCAAAAGGTGCAGTCCGCCAAGTCCTACGAGACGCCCGCCATGCCGCTGGGCAATCTGCTCTTCAGCCGCAAGCCAAAGCTCACCCTCGCACCCTCCACGCTGGAATACGAGATCAGCATCGCCGCTTCGCTTGCGCATTACTACATTCGCGAACGGCGTGCCATCGGCCTTGTGACCGAGGACCGCGCCTATACCATCCTGGCTGCAGAGCGCAGCGAGCGCCAGGAAAGCAAGATACTCGAGACGCTCGCCTTCCTCGAGGGAAGGGGCACGCTCTCATTCTCCGCCATGGTCGACACGCAGGCGCGGCAGCTGCCGCAGGGCTCCAACGTGATCCTGCTCACTCCCACTACTTCGTCTGATCTTCTCACCGTCACCGACGACCTTTCGCGCCGTAATCTAAAGCCGGTCGTTATTCTCCTCATGGCTGATTCCTTCGCCGGCGAGCCCGGCAGCCGCGACCTGGCGCAGCAACTCATGCTCCGCAATGTGCCGGTCTGCATGATCTACTGCGATGCCGACCTCGCGGAGGCGCTTATCGGCTTTCTCCTCGACCAACACCGTACAGGACGCTACGACATGGCAAAGACCAGCATTATCCCACTCGACCTGAACTTCCAGGGCAAGGCGCAAGCCATTGCCGCGTACCTTATCCGTTACCCCGACGGAGCCATCCTGATTGAGAGCGGCCCCGGCTCCACGCAGGCGGCCCTCGAAGCGGGACTCAAAGCCAATGGCCTCTCGCTCTCCGATGTCACGCACGTCCTGCTGACCCATATCCATCTCGACCATGCCGGCGCGGCCGGCTGGCTTGCAAAGCAGGGGGCGCAGATCTACGTTCATCCCGTCGGCGCTCCACACCTGCTTCATCCCGAAAAGCTGCTGGCGAGCGCCGCCCGCATCTACGGCGATCAGATGTCCACCCTGTGGGGCGATTTTCTCCCCGTCCCGGAGGCGCAGCTTCACGTCGCGCACGACGGCGAGCAGATCGCCATTGGCAACTTGCGCTTCCTTCCGATCAACACCCCCGGCCACGCCGAGCACCACTTCGCCTATCTCTTCGAGGACGTCTGTTTCTCTGGCGATGTCGGCGGCGTGCGCATCCCCGGCTACCAGTACCTGCGCGTCCCCATGCCGCCGCCGGAGCTGCACTTTGGCAAATGGCGAGAGTCCATTGCCCGCTTGCGCCGCGAGAAGTTCGCCCGCATCGCCCCCACCCACTTCGGCCTCTACGACGACCCCGAATGGCAGCTAACCGCCGTGGAGAGCGGTCTGGACGCTGCCGAGCGCTGGCTGGAAACCGTCATGCCGCAGGACCCGCCGGTGGAGGCTCTCCGCCGCCAGTTCACCGACTGGATGGCTGAGCAGGGCCAGCAGCAGGGCCTCAGCGCCGATGCCGTCCGCGCCTACGAGCTGGCGAACCCTCCCGGGCATGTCCGCCGACGGCCTTCTACGCTATTGGAGGAAAGTGCGGATGGCGGCTTAAATACGGCTAACTGGCAGTCATATGTCACACGCAAGCCATGATTCTTAGAACATGGCAGAAATGCCCATTCACGATATACTGATTCGAGGAGAAGCAATGGACGACTTTCTAGCCATATCAGACCTGCCGCCTGCCGAAGTACAGGACCTGCTTGACCTGGCTGTCCGTCTGAAAAAAGAGTATTTCGATGGGGGGAATCGCCCATTGTTCAAGGGCAAGGTGCTCGGCATGATCTTCCAGAAGCCGAGCCTTCGCACCCGGGTTTCCTTCGACATGGCGATGCGCCACATGGGTGGCGATGCCCTTTATCTTTCTCCCAGCGAGATCGGCCTGGGTCAGCGTGAGTCCATAGCCGATGTTGCACGCGTGCTGTCTGGCTACGTCCACGCTCTGATGGCCCGAGTATTCGCGCATGAGCACGTGCTGGAGCTGGCAAAGTGGTCCTCGATCCCGGTGGTGAACGGCCTGAGCGATTACAACCATCCCTGCCAGGGCATGGCCGACGCGCTCACCATCCAGGAGAAGTTCGGCAAGCAGAAGGGGCTGAACGTGGTGTTCGTCGGCGATGGGAACAACGTTGCCGTATCGCTGATGCACGTGTCCGCCAAGCTCGGCTGGAACTTCACGATCGCCAACCCCGCCGATTACGAGCTCGACCCGCGCGCGGTTGAGACCGCCAAAGAGATCGCCGCGCAGACCGGCAGCCGCCTGAAGTTCCTGCGCGATCCGCATGAGGCGGTCAAGGGCGCGCACGTGATCTACACCGATACCTGGACCAGCATGGGCCAGGAAGAGGAAACGGCGCGCCGCGAGAAGGTGTTCCCGCCCTACCAGGTAAACGCAAAGCTGGTGAGCGAGGCGGATAAGGACGTGATCGTCATGCACTGCCTGCCTGCTCACCGCAACCATGAACTGACGGATGAAGTGGCAGACGGCCCGCACTCCGTCATCTTCCTGCAGGCGCATAATCGCCTGCACGCCCAGAAAGCAATCCTGGCCCGTTTATTTGCCGTGGCCTGATCTCCCGGCTGCGATTTATTGTTTCGCTCAGTTTTCCAATACAGGTGAGATGATGAACACTCAGGACTACATCAAGCTCGAGGAAGAGTACGGCGCCCACAATTACCATCCTCTGGACGTGGTCATTACTCGCGGCGAGGGGGTCTGGGTCTACGATGTAGAGGGCAACCGGTACCTAGATTGCCTGTCCGCTTATTCTGCGCTGAACCAGGGGCATGTCCACCCGAAGATCCTCGGCGCGCTGATGGAACAGGCTCAGAAGCTCACGCTTACCTCGCGCGCGTTCCGCAACGACCAGTTGCCGCTCCTCTACAAGGAGCTTTCTGACATGACCGGCTATGGGATGTCGCTGCCGATGAACAGCGGTGCAGAGGCGGTCGAGACGGCGGTCAAGCTGGCACGCAAATGGGCCTATCGGGTGAAGGGTGTGCCGCGCCACGAGGCCGAGATCATTACCGCAGCCGGCAACTTCCACGGGCGCACCACCACTCTCGTGTCATTCTCCACCGAGCCGTCTTACCGCGATGATTTCGGCCCTTTCACGCCCGGCTTCGTCACCGTGCCCTACGGCAACGCGGCCGCCATTGAAAAGTCCATAAATAAGAACACCGCTGCCGTTCTCCTGGAGCCCATCCAGGGCGAGGGCGGCGTCATCATTCCACCGGCAGGCTATCTCCGCAAGGTCGCAGATCTGTGCAAGAAGAACAACGTGCTCTTTGTGGCCGATGAAATTCAGACGGGCCTCGCCCGCACCGGCAAGTTGTTCGCCTGTGATTATGAGGATGTCCGGCCGGATATCATGATTATTGGCAAGGCGCTTGCGGGCGGCTTCTATCCGGTCTCGGCGATCCTCGCCGATGCCCCGCTTCTCGGCCTGTTCACGCCGGGAGAGCACGGTTCCACCTTTGGCGGCAATCCGCTGGCTGCGGCGGTGGCTCGCGCATCCCTGTCGGTCATCCGCGAGGAGCGCCTCGCCGAGCGCGCCGACGAATTGGGCACCTACTTCATGGAGCAGCTCGCTGAGATCCCCAGCCCGCACGTCAAGGAAGTACGCGGCAGGGGGCTGTTGATCGGCGTCGAGCTCAAGCCGCAAGCCGGCGGTGCGCGCCGTTTCTGTGAGGCCTTGCAGCATAGGGGCATTCTCGCCAAGGAAACGCACGAGAACGTTGTGCGTTTTGCACCGCCGCTTGTAATTGACAAGGGTACGATCGATTGGGCGCTTCCCTTTATCCGGGATGTGTTCAATATGAAATAAATCGGGCTCCCTGATTTTTGCGCCGGAGGGCGCGCAGACCTGGGACGCCATCCATCGGAGGGCTTATGAACATCGGGATACCAAGAGAAAGGCGCCCCTTTGAGTTCCGCGTGGGGCTATCGCCGGCCGGGGTGGAAATACTCACCCAGTGCGGGCATGCGGTCTTCGTCGAGCATGAAGCCGGCGCAGGGGCGGGCTTCGACGACGCGAGTTATCAGCAGGCGGGAGCGACGGTGGTTTATTCCACCGAAGAGGTCTTCGGCCGCGCAGATCTTATCCTCAAGGTGGCACGGCCCCTCGAGGAAGAGCTTGCCTGGCTGCAGCCAGGCGCGATCCTCGCAGGCTTCCTGCACCTCGCTTCGGCCAACCAGGATAAGATCGACGCGCTGCTCGAGAAGAAGGTTACATCCATCGCATATGAGCAGATCCGGGCCTCGGATGGCACGCTGCCGGTGCTGAAGCCTTTCAGCCAGATTGGCGGCGCCATGGCCGCCCAGATCGCATCGCGCTTGCTCCAGAACAACTGGGGCGGCAAGGGTATCCTGATGGGCGGCGTACCGGGAGTGCCTCCCGCCGAGGCGCTTGTGATCGGCGCCGGAGTGGTTGGGACCTATGCCACCCAGACCTTCGTGGGGATGGGCGCGCACGTAACGGTCATCGACCATAGCCTGGCTGCTCTCCAGCAGCTTTGGGATCGATTCCCATGCGCGGTCACGCTGCAGTCCACAAAACGCAACATTGAGCGTTCCGTGGCGTATGCTGATGTGCTCGTCGGCGCCGTGCTGAACCCCGGTGAGCGCGCCCCGTCCTCGTTACGCGTGAGATGGTCCAGATGATGAAGCCGCGCTCCGTGATCATGGATATCAGTATCGACGAAGGCGGATGCGTCGAGACTTCGCATCCCACCACGCACGAACACCCCGTCTATATCGAAGAAGGCATCCTGCACTACTGCGTGCCGAATATGCCGGGCGCTGTCGCCCGCACCGCCACGCATGCCTTTGTAAACTCCGCGATGCCTTACATCAAGGATATCGCCACACATGGCCTGGATGCCGTATTGAAGAATCCGTCCATCGAAGCCGCTGTGAATACTTATGACGGTGAGACCAGGCACCTTGTACGGCTCACCGGGCTCAAGGAGAAATAAGATGGACTGGAACACTCAATACCAATCCCGCGTGGTAACCGCGGAAAAAGCGGTGGAATGTATCAAATCAGGAGACCGCCTCTTCATGACGGGCAACGTCTCTGTGCCGCAGCAGTTGCTCGCCGCCCTCGTCAAGCGCGCCCCGGAGCTGGAGAATGTCGAGATCTGCCAGGCTCTCTCGGTGGGCCCGGCCGATTACGTCAATGCTGCCATGGAAGGTCATCTGCGGGTCAATACGGTATTCATCAGCGCCAACGTGCGCAAAGCCGTCCAGGAAGGTCGCGCCGACTTCACGCCCGTGCTGCTGTCGGAGGTCCCGCTTCTGTTCAAGAACGGCGTGCTTCCGCTTGACGTGGCCCTCGTCCACGTTTCACCGCCCGATGAGCATGGCTTTTGCTCCTTCGGGGTGGAAGTCGGCCTTACCAAGTCCCCGGCAGAGTCCGCCAAGATGATCATCGCGGAAGTGAATGAGCAGATGCCTCGTACGTTAGGCGATTCCTTCATCCATGTCAGCCGGCTGGATTACATCGTCCCGGTGAACTATCCGGTGGCTGAACTGATCATGGGCGGCGAGGGCAACGATGACATCAGCCAGAAGATCGCCTGCTATATCGCGGAGCTGATCCCCGATGGTGCCACGATGCAGATGGGCATCGGCGGCATCCCCGACGCGGTCCTGAACTTCCTCGGCGATAAGCGTGACCTCGGCGTCCATAGCGAGATGTTCTCCGATGGCGTTGTGCGCCTGGTGGAGAAGGGCGTTATTACCAACTCGCGCAAGACTCTGCATCCCGGCAAGATCGTGGTTGGCTTTATTCTCGGCACGCAGGCGCTCTATTCCTGGGCGCATGACAACCCGGTCTGTGAGTTCCATCGCCAGGAGTACGTGAACGATCCCTTCGTCATTGCGCAGAACGAGAAGATGGTAGCCATCAATTCCGCCATCGAAGTGGATCTCACCGGACAGGTCTGCGCGGATAGCATCGGCCCCAAGTTCTACAGCGGTGTCGGTGGACAGATGGACTTCATCTACGGAGCTTCGCGCTCCAAGGGCGGCGTCCCGATCATTGCGCTGCCCAGCACCACGACCCTGCGGGACGGGACGACACTCAGCCGCATCACCGCCATGCTCAAGCAGGGCGCCGGCGTTGTCACCAGCCGCAACCATGTCCACTATGTCGTTACCGAGTTCGGCGTCGCGCATCTGTACGGGAAGACGATCCGTCAGCGTGCCCAACTGCTGATCAACATTGCCCATCCCGATTTCCGCGCGGATCTTGAAAAACAGGCAAAGTGCCTCAATTACATGTAGGCCTGCAGATCAGCTCATGATGAAGAAGCCCGGCCTGCGCCGGGCTTCTTGCTCCTCTCTGTTCCAGCCGCGCTCGGATGCCGGCGCGCCACGCAGGCGCTCATGATATAACTGCGACGAAAGGGTTGCCATGAATCGAAAAGCCAAGATCGTCGCGACCATCGGCCCTGCCAGCCAGGACGATGCCACACTTGAGAAGCTAATTCGAGCAGGCGTGAACGTCGCCCGCCTCAATTTCTCTCATGGCACGCATGAAGAGCATGCTGCCCGCATCGCCGCCATACGGGCCATCGCCAGGAAGCTCAATATCTCGGTGGGCATCCTGCAGGACCTGCAAGGCCCCAAGATCCGTGTCGGCGACCTGCCTGCGCCACTCCAGCTTACGGAAGGGCAGGTCGTCAACCTGTATGCCGCGCACGTCCAGCCGCCTGTTGACGACGAGCCGCATATCCCGGTGGACTTCCGTCAGCTCTTCGAATCGGTGCACGCCGCCGATCGTCTGCTGCTCGATGACGGTCGCCTGGCGCTTGAGGTTGTGGACGTGCAGAATAATGCCCTCCATGCGCGGGTCATGGTTGGAGGCCTGCTCACGTCTCATAAGGGCATCAACCTGCCAGGCGTCCGACTCCGCATTGCAGGCTTCACCGAAAAGGATGAGGCAGATCTTGCGTTCGGTATAGCCGAGGGTGTGGATGCCGTTGCGATCTCCTTCGTTCGGTCCGCTGCCGACGTCAAACGCGTGCGCGACGCGATGGAGCGCTTATCTCGCGACAAGCGCGTTCCCATGTTGATCGCCAAGTTGGAAAAGCCGGAGGCGCTGGACGACCTGCCTGCCATCTTGGAGCTTGTGGATGGCGTCATGGTGGCGCGCGGCGACCTCGGCGTGGAGCTGCCTCCGGAGCGCGTGCCAGCGCTGCAAAAATCCATTATCCGGGCTGCCAACCGGCGCGCGAAGCTGGTGATTACCGCCACTCAGATGCTGGAGTCCATGATCATGAACCCGCTCCCCACGCGCGCCGAGGCCTCCGATGTGGCTAATGCCGTCTTCGATGGTACGGACGCGGTCATGCTCTCCGCCGAAACAGCCTCAGGTAAATACCCGGTCGAGTCGGTCCAGATGATGGATCGCATTGTTTGCGAGGCGGAGACGCATTTTGGGGAGTGGGGCGAGCAATCTGAGGCGATCGAGGGCCTGGAGGCCAGCGATGCAGCCTCCATGGCTCGCGGAGCGCGGGTGCTCGCGAACGACGTGAACGTAACGGCGGTTGCCTGCTTTACGACGCAGGGGCGCAGCGCATGGCTTATGTCCAAGATCCGCCCGCGCGTGCCGATCCTGGCCTTTACGCCAAAGGACGAGACGTATCCACGTCTGGCTTTCCTATGGGGAGTGACTCCGCAGCTTGCGCCCTACGCCGATACGCTGGAAGATATGCTGCGCCACGTGGACGCGGCGCTGATGCAATCCTTCCAACCCGGCGACCAGGTTGTCCTGGTCTGCGGCTATCCGGTCGGTGCGATGTGTCCCCCGAACATGGCGCTACTGCACACGGTAGGCAGCGGTCCCTCGGCCCAACCTGCCGAGAAGAGCTAATCGCTTTTCAGCCACAGGTATTGAAACGGGCCCAGATTCAGGCGGAGCCCCTGGCCTTCTGATGCATAACTCTGCCCGCTGAGCATGTCGGTAAACGACTTCCTGTTATTCGCGTCGATGAGGATGGTCTGCGCTGCATCGCTCAGGTTGTGAACGGCGATGACATATTCCTCACGGAGGCGCCGACGGTAAGCGGCAATCCGCTCGTTCCCACAGTCCAACCATTCAAATTCGCCCCAGCCGAAGGCACGGTTCTGTTTCCGGGCAGCCAGCATCTGCCGGATGGCATGCCATAGCGAACCCGGATCGTCCTGCTGGGCCTTCACGTTCACCCGTGCCGGACCAAAAGCCTCGTCATCGATCACCGGCGCGTAGAGCGATCCGGCGGGGCCCTCTGAGAACCCTGCGTTTTCCCCGGACGTCCATTGCATCGGCGTCCGCACTCCGTTCCGATCCGGGAGCCAGATGTTGTCCCCCATACCGATCTCGTCTCCGTAATAGATGATCGGCGAGCCGGGAAGGGAGAACAGCAGGGAATGGATCAGCCTGATCTTGCGCATGTCATTGTCCAGCAGCGGGGCAAGTCGGCGGCGGATGCCCAGGTTCAGGCGCATGCGTGCATCCGGCGCGTACTGGTCCCACATCCACTGCCGTTCGTCCGGTGTCACCATTTCCAGCGTCAGCTCGTCATGATTGCGGAGGAATGTGCACCATTGGCAATCCTGCGGAATGGATGGGGTGCGCAGAAGGATGTTGCGCAGGTCTTCGGATCGGCCTTTCTTGAGTACCATGAAAAGGCGCGGCATGATCGGGAAGTTGAATCCCATCTGGAACTCATCCCCGTTGCCAAAATACTCGCGCACATCGTCGGGGTGCTGGTTCGCCTCGCACAATAGGATCCGCCCCGGGAACTCCCGATCCATAACGGCGCGCAGGCTTTTCAGATAGGCATGCGTCTCGGGCAGATTCTCGCAATTGGTGCCTTCACGCTCGAAAAGGTATGGCACTGCATCTGCCCGGAACCCATCGATGCCAAGCTCGAGCCAGTAGCGCGCGATGTTGAGTATCTCCTCCTGCACCGCCGGATTGTCATAGTTTAGATCGGGCTGGCTGGCATAGAACCGGTGCCAGAAGAACTGCTCCGCCTGCTCGTCCCAGGTCCAATTGGAGGATTCTACATCCACGAAAATGATCCGTGCCTGGCTGTAGCGGTGGTTATCATCGCTCCAGACGTAGTAATCGCGATAGGGGGATTTGCGGTCTGCGCGCGCGGCCTGAAACCACCGATGCTGGTCGGAGGTGTGATTCATCACCAGATCCATGATGAGCCGCATGCCGCGCTCATGGACGGCACGCGTGAGCGCCTTGAAATCTTCCATGCTGCCATACATACTGGCGATCCCATGGAAATCCGCAATATCGTAGCCGTCGTCCTTCAGCGGGGAGGGGTAGATGGGCATCAACCAGATGCAGTCGACGCCCAGCTCTTTCAGATAATCGAGCTGTCCGGTCAGGCCCTGGAGATCGCCTCGACCATCCCCGTTGCTGTCTTTGAAGGCGCGCAAATAGACTTGATAAAAGATCGCGTTCTTATACCAGAGAGGATCATCCATACCACTGCTATTCTATTCGTAGCTGATGTGCGTCGGCAGCCAGTTCAGCCGTGGCCTCCAGTGCCAGGTCTATGAAGATCGCCGCCGTCCAGCCGAAGATGCTGGCGGCTTTTTCCGGTGGCGCCCCTGTGTCTCCACTATAGTACTCGAAAATACCGGGATGGCTCATGACCATGTTCAGCGTCTTATCGCGCAGCTCGCGGGCCAGGGCTGTTTTGCCGATCTTCTTGAGGGCATCGATGAAGAAATAGTTCACGTTGGCCCAGATCGGTCCGCGCCACATGGTCTCGGGGTCGTAATGCGGATCATTTCGAGCCACGGTTGGCAACGCATGCTCGCCCCAGAACTCATCCGGGTTTGTCAGGTGTGCGATCAGGCGGTCCTGCACGGCTTCGGAGAGCCGGCCAGTCCATAACGGATACAGGTTGAACGGGGTGACAACCGGGATGGGCTGTTCGTCATGAAGCGCCTGGAACAAGCCGGCCTCCTCGTCCCAGAAGTCTTCCATCATGCGCCGCACGATGGATTGTGCGCGCCGCCGCCACATGGCGGCCTCTCCTTCCAGTCCCAGGGCTTGCGCCATGGTTGCCAGACTGTCCATCTGAATGCATAGGTAGGTGTTCAGGTCCGGAGACTCCACCGGCATGCCGTAATCCCATAGCGGGTTGTCATCCAGGCCGGAGGAGTAGGGATGGTTGTATTGCGCCAGCCCGTCCCCGTCGTCATCGTTCATGCTGAACCACCATGCGTTCAGGCGCACCAGCGGCACGTAGATCTCCTTCAGGAACTCGAGATCGGGCGCGGTCTCGTGGATCTTGAGGGCGGCCCACGAGAGGATCGGCGGCTTGGTTACCTCAGCCTGCATCGGATGGTCGATCTCGGAGATGACGCCCTCATCATGGATCGCGTCCGGCAGTTTGCCATCCGGAAATTGGTAGGCGAACATGGCGCGGAACTGGTTGCGTGCCAGCTCCGGATCGACATGCCGAAAAGCCAGCGCGTGCAGGGCGCTATCCCACAGCCAAAGCCCGATGTAGGTGATCTTGGAGGGCATCATGGACTCATAGGCCACGTTGCCCAGCGGGCTGACGAGGTTGGCCGCCATGACCCACCACGCATAAGCATACGTCCTTCGGAAGGGTTCCGCCACTGGCGGAACGCTGCTGAACCATTTCCGCCATCGGGCTTCGGCGGCCGCACAGGATTGGGAGAATGGCGCAGTCTCATGATGGACGCTATTCTTGCTGCTCACGTGCAAAGATACAGCCGAATCATCACCGCTTTGCACCAGGCACTCTATCGTATAGCCATCTTTCTCCGGGGTGATCAGATTCTTGAGCAATTCGCCGTTCGTTGAATATCCCAAATTGCGGACACTCTTTAGCTCGCCACCAGACTCCGTTTGCAGGCGAAACTCCGGCAGTACATTGAACCGGATGCCGGCCACCTTGTTGGGGGGCAGACCGAACGCCAATATGCGCGGCTCCTGGAATACAAGACCGAATTCTCCTATCCGCGTCCGAAACCGCAGCACGTCCGGGCCGGTGATGATCTCAAACTCCAGAGGCTCGCCCTGCTCATTGATGAAGCACAGGTCCCGTATGAACGGAGGCCGGCGCATGTAAGCATCGATGCCGGGCTCCAGGTCAGCTATGCGTTCCGCCAGCTTCACGTAGAGCCGGCTCTGCCCCGGCGACTGGTACACCAATAGACGCGAGCCCCGATCGCTGAACGGGACTCGCGTGATATCGATCTGGTTGCGAAGCAGCTCCATAAATGGAACCGATGTCAGTTCTATGTCAGTTCTTTCTATAGCCGCAGGCTAGCCACCAGCCCGGTAGTATTTAGCCTTTCACGGCGCCGGCCAGCATGCCGCGCACAAAGTACCGCTGGAGAGCGAAGAATACGATCATCGGCAGCAAGATGGATAGGAAGGCTGCAGCTGTCAGCAGCTGCCAGCCGGCACCCAGGGAAGTCACCATGTTGCTGATCTGGTAGGTCATCACCGGGGTGGTCCCGCCCAGGAACACCAGCGCGACCAGCAGGTCATTCCATACCCACAGGAACTGGAAGATGCCCAGCGATGCAATAGCCGGCATTGCCAGCGGAATTACCAGCCTGCGGAAAACGGTCCAGTGCGAGGCGCCGTCCAGGTACGCCGACTCGAACAGGTCGCGGGGCAGGGAGCCGAGGAAGTTGCGCATCAGGTAGATCGCGTACGGAAGGCCGAATCCGGTATGGAACAGCCACACTCCCAAGAATGTGCCGTTCAAGCCCAACTGCGCATACAGACGGGAGATCGGCACGAGGGTCATTTGCAGCGGTACGACCTGCAGGCCGACCAGCACGGCAAACAGGGCAAAGCGGCCTTTGAAATCCAGCCAGGCGAATGCGTATCCGGCGAAGGCCGCGAAAAGGATCGGCAGGATGGTCGCCGGGATGGTCACGATCAGGCTGTTGATGAAGGCGCGTCCCATGCCGCGTGGGTTGAGCAGGTCGCTGGCGTTGCAGTGGAGATCTGTTGCCTGCTTGCCGGCTTTGCAATCCGCAGTGTAGGTGTTCGTGCCGCGGTAACCTACCAATGCATCGATATAGTTGTTCAGTGTGAAGCGGGGCGTGCCGCCGCCGGAGATGCGCTTCAGATATGCATCAATATCCGCGATCTGTTGAATATTGGGGATCGGCTGGCTCTTCATGTGCGGCTGGCCGTTGATCTGCTTCTTGAGGTCCGCCTCCAGCTGCAGAGAACGGGAGACGGGCGCCACGACCGCCGGGTTCGTAAGGTCAGCCTGCGGAATGGCCTTGCCATCTGCCCCGTGGCACGCGCTGCAGGTCTGAGCGTAGAGTGTGGCCCCCCGTGGAGGCGCGAGGATCGTCCACCAGCCGCTGGTATTGATGTCCTGAAGCGGCCGCAGGGAGGTGACGAGCAGGCCCAACGTCGGAATGATCCACAGCAGCATGGTGAAGATGATGATCACCTGCGTGGGGATCTTATTCAGCACAGCGTTGATCTTGTCGCGTCTCATCGGATTGCCTCCTGCTCCATGAAGCGCTTGATGTTGAGGTATATGAACGGAATGATAACGAGAACCAGCACGACCGCCACCGCGGTGCCGTGGCCGACGTTGAAGAACTTATACATCTCCCGGTACATGCGGACGGCGATCACGTCGGTTTCGAACTGTCCGCCAGACATGACGTAAACGATATCGAAGACCTTGAGCGTGTTGATCACCATGGTCGTGATCACCACGACGATGGTCGGCATGATGATGGGCACCATGATGCCCCAGAACACCGACCACTCCGAGGCGCCATCCACGCGCGCGGCCTCCAGGATCTCATCGGGCACCGACTTGATGGCTGCTGAGAGGATGGTCATGCAGAACCCGGTCCAGATCCAGATGCCGACGACGATCAAGGCCACCATGTTGAGCCCGGGCGTTGGATGAACGCAATTGGCTTCTGCCCGAGCGCGTCAAGATCGAGTTCAGCAGTCCCACCTGCACCTGCTGCGTGCCAAAATCGTAAACGAACTTCCAAATGACGCCGGCTCCCACGAAGGAGATCGCCATGGGCATGAAGATGATCGCCTTTGCCAGCGCCTCATACTTCACCCGGTCGGCAAGCATGGCAAATCCCAGGCCGATGGCTACTGTCCCCGAGACCATGAAGATGATCCATTTAAGCGTGTTGCCGTAGGAGGATGCCCAGAACGACGACCAGATGGCTCCCGGAGAACTGAAGTCCAGCTCAGAGGTCAGTGCGTAGTGATAGTTCTCGAAGATTCCCCAACACGGCTTGCCGGCGATGCAGGTTGTGGCGGCAGATGCCGTGCCGTCCTTGTTGAGCAAGCTCAGTCCGATGGTATTGACCATCGGATAAACGATGAAAAAGGTCATCACAATGAGCGATGGTAGGAGATAGAGCCAGGGAACGAGCTTGCCCTGTTTCATAACCTTTGGAACTGGTTGGGCAGCCATAAGACCTCGCTTTCCTCCGAGACGACATTGGGGATGTCTCTGCTGAGAGACATCCCCAATTGAGCGAAAAGTTACAGCTTACTTGCCTAATGCTTGCTTCTGAGCGGCAGCTACTGCAGCCAACTCGGTCGCAATATCCTTGCCGTTGACGACATCAACGATGGCTTTCCACTCGGCGGTACCAAATCCACCGGGGATGCTATCGCCAATGTCGGGCGTGAGGCCGGCAGTCTTGTAGAAGGCATCGGCTGTCTTCATGAGAGCCGGGTCGGTGAAGTTACCAGCCGCGCCCTTGTTCGGTGACAGGGCAAAGCCGGCAGCGGCCCAATTCTTCCCGCCCTCCGGTGAAGACAGATACGTTACCAGCGCCTTGACGGCGGGCGTGTCGGTGAAGGCCATCATCCAGTCAGAGCCGCCTTGCAGGCCCTTGGCATCCGGAATCACGAAGAAGTCATAATCGGTGCCGTATTTCAGGCTGGGATACTGGCCCAGGATCGTTCCACTGGCAAAGCCGGACTGCTTTACCATCATCGCCTCCGGCGGATCCGAGAAGACCTTCAGGATCGCGTCATTGAAGTTCGTGGAGAGCGTGCCCTGTGCGCCGCCAACCGTGTACTTCGCGTCTTTGGCCCACTTGGCGTAAGTCTCGTAGGCTTGTTTGACGCCGGCATCGTCATACGGAACATCTCCGCTGATGATCTTGTTGACGTAGTCTGGGCCTTGCTGCACCAGGAGGATGTCCTGGATGAAGTCCGAGCCTGTCCAGCCGGTGGCGTCGCCGGATTCGAAGCCCATTGACCACGGAACTTTGCCGTCAGCTACCATCTTCTCCACCAGAGCATCCAGATCGGCCCACGTAGTGGGGACCTGGTAGCCAGCAGCCTGGAAGTTGACGGGGCTATACCAGATGATGGTCTTGAGGTCGGTCTTCACCGGAAGCCCAAGCCATTTGCCGTCGATCGTTCCAGGATCTGTCGAGCCAGGGATATAGGAAGCCTTGTCAGCGCCCAGCGTATCCATCGGCTTCAGCATATCCTTGTACTGTACAAGCTGAGTTACATTCCAGAAGGCAATGTCTGGCGGCGTGCCGGCTTTGACGCGGGTGTCAAGCAGGCCCTGGTCACGGGTGGACTCGGGCTTTAGTGTAACGCCGCAGGCATCCACGAAGGGCTTCAAGATCGTATTTAGCTTTCCTTCTTCCTCGCCAGCCCACTGATAAAGCATGCTGATGGAGTCGCCGGACTTGGCGCCCATGCAATCGATCGCGCCCATCGCTGGCGCCTGGGTTGCCGCCATGGCGGTGGGGGCTTCAGTAGCCGCAGGCATGGCCGTATCGGCCGGAGGCATCGCTGTCGGCTCCGCCGTCGCCGCTGACCCGCATGCCGTCAGGAACATGGAAGCAAGCATGATCAGGGCAAGTACCTTGCTGAACTTAGTCATCTTTCTTCTCCTTTTGAATGGTTGGATAAACGTCACACTTCCTGCTCAAGTCTGTCGCGGCAACCACCTCCTCTCCAATATGCATTGCAGGTCAATAGAGTTAATGGACGGCTCAGGTATGGACTGAGGTCTTCAGCGTGGAGTCTCGAATGATGAGTTCTGAGTCAAGGAAAATACCGTTTTGATCCAGACCGTCACCTCGGATGAGGCGGATCAGCCGCTCGCCGGCTGCCCATCCCAACCCGAATGCTGGCAGGCGCACGGTGGTCAATGGCGGATCGAGGTACTCGGCCATCGGGATATCATCAAACCCCACTATTGCAAGATCTTCTGGTATGCGCCAACCGGCGCGCTTGGCAGCCAGGACAGCGCCCGCGGCAACAACGTCGCTAGCGACAAATACCGCCGTAGGACGTGGAGATTCTTTTAAGAGATCGATCATTGCATGATAGCCGCTGGCGGGAGTGTAGTTTCCCTCTTTAATTAACGCAGAATTCGACAACAATATTCTTTTTCTCAAGAGCCGCCGCGTAACCGGTTTTGCGCTGTTGCGCCGAGGTGTACGAGAGTGGAGCGTTGGTGATCATCCCGACCCGCCGGTGGCCTATCTCCAGCAGGTGGCTCACCGCCGTCTCGGCGCCGATAATGGCGTCCACATCTACAAAGCATAGTTCGGTACCGGGCAACTGGCCCAGCAGCATGATCGGCACGCCATCCCCGTGAAGCCGCAAGATCTCCCGGTCGTCCTGGCGTGGGCCTGAAAGGATGATGCCATCCACGTGGTTCTCATGGATCAATCTGGCGTAGCCTTCCGCGTCATCCGGCTCCACCGGCTTCAGCAGCACGTGGAAATTTTCCTCCATGGCGGCCTGTTCCACCCCCAGTATCACCCTGGGCAGGAATGCATCTGCAAATACTTGTTCGGGGGATTGGTAGAGCACCAGTCCAAGCGTACTGGATTTCCCGCTGACGAGCTTGCGCCCGGCGGCATTCGGATGGTAGTCCAGCTTTTCGGCAGCTTCCCATACACGCTGGCGCGTGTTCTCGCTGATGCTGACGCCTTCAAGCCGATTCAGTACGAAAGAGACAGTGGTGCGGGAAACACCTGCCATGCTGGCGACATCCTGACTGGTTGAACGCTTCTTTGAGGGCACGGGTGCAACTCGCTAGTAACACGTGTTACTAGCGCAGTATATGGATTTCCACGCTACTTGTCAAGTGGGAATTTACCGGCTCGCCACCAGCAAGCCGATCGCGATCAGCACGCCTCCCAGCAGAAAGAGCGGGGTGATGCATCTCCTTCAGGAAGAACCACCCCAGCAATGTTCCGACAACCGGTTGGGCAAAGAAGGTCAGCGAAGCAACGCTGGCATCCAGCATGGCGAAACTCGTATTCCATAACACCATCGCCAGCGCGGTCGCAATGATGCCCAGGAACAGGATGCCCGCCAGGATGCCGGGCGTGATCGTTCCAATGTGGGTGACCGAATTCTCGATAAACCCAGCCGGCACCACAATGGGCAGCCCACCGACAAAAGCGATAAGGCTGACAGCCAGCACATCGAGGCGCCGGGTCACCAGGCGGATCAAAACAGAATACAGCGCCCACGTGAGCGCCGCTGCCAGAAGCGATAGATTACCGAGGAACAGGCGTGGATCGATGCGGGCGGACCGCGGATCGATAACCGCCACCACACCCAGCGTCGAGATCACCAATGCACCAAGGCGGGTTGCCGTTATGCGCTCCTTCAGGATGACCCACGCAAATAGCAGGATGAACGCGGGCGTGGCAGAGGTGACCAGGGCTCCGTTGGCAGCGGTCGACAACTTTGTGCCTATGAATTGGAAGCTGAGCGAAATTCCATATCCGATCATGCCCACGCCAAATACCTGCCAGAACTGCAGCCTCGACGTGTGTATCCCGCCGCGCAGAGCGATGATGAGCCACAGGGTGAAGCCGCCCAGCAACAGCCGCATGGTGACCAGTGCGAATGGAGGGACAACATCCAGCACGACCTTGCTAACCACATACATGCCGCCCCATATGGACGCAGCCGCTAGCCCGCATAAAATTCCGATCAGGGTCTTGTTCATCTCAAGGTCACTGGATATTCAAACCGATTGGAAAAGCAGCTGCTGTTTTTCGGCGTCCGTGTCGTCCCGGTTCATCATCGCCGGCTCTCCGCCCAGGCTGGCATCCATTATACTCATTGGTGCACCAGCCCCTGCCCGCAACCTTTCCCCGTTCATTGCGTACATATGGCTGGAGGGTTTGTCTCTCCATCCCGTACCAAAAGAAGGAGATTGCTCATGAAAACCGATCGTTCACGCGCCGCTCCGTTGGTCGGCGGAACCCTGCTGATCGTCTTCGGCCTTTTATCGTTGGCGAGCCAGCTCTTCCGCAACGTAGTGCAATGGTCTTATCTCTGGCCGCTGATCATAATTCTGTTCGGCGGATTGTTCTTTGCCGGCATGTTCCTCGGTGGACGGCAGGTCTCTGGCCTCGCCGTTCCGGGTACGATCATCACCGGGATCGGCCTCATGCTGCTTTATCAGAATATTACTTCCCAATGGGAAAGCTGGGCCTATTCCTGGACACTGATCGTGGTGTTCGTGGGCGCCGGAATCTTCCTCATGGGTCTGTACGGCGCGGATGCAGGGCAGCGCTACGCAGGCACCCGCGTCATGCGCATCGGCCTGATCCTGTTTGTCGTGTTTGGCGCATTCTTCGAGATGATCTTTTCAATGGACCACTCACTCGGATTTCGCGGTTTGCTTTTCCCATCCCTGTTGATCCTGCTTGGCGCTTACCTCATCGTTCGCCGCCTGGGACTCCTGCGTAGCAACACGTCCGAGCAAACTGATCTTCCCGTACCCCCAGAGCCGCCTTCATCGGCGCAGTAAGGAGCAACAAATGGAACGCAGAGTCAATCTCTTTTGGCCCCTGGTGCTGATCGCGGCCGGAGCATTGTGGATCCTGATCCAGCTCGGGAAGATCCCATTCGAAAACCTATGGGCTCTTGCTATCCTATGGCCTTTCCTGCTGATCGGCGCCGGGCTTTCGTTGCTTCTCCGTCCGTACTGGCGGTACGCCAGCGCCTTGATGAGTCTCCTGGTGGTGGGCGGCCTCTTCTGCGCGGTCGTGTTCGCTGCCCAGTTCGGATGGAATCACGTGCCCGACCGTATATTTGACGGCGGCGTTTTCTTCGGCGGTCCATCGGCTCGGGGCACCGGCAATGTGATCTCGCAGAGCCGCGACGTGAAAGATTTTTCGGCAATCCACATTGCCTACCCGGCCCATGTCGTGATCCAACAGGGGGCTGCGGAAGGCCTCACGATCAAGGCGGAGGATAATGTAGTCGCCGCCATCGAGACACGTGTCGTAAACCACGTACTGGAGATTGACACCCTTCATGACCATAGGGTGGTGGTTGTGCCGACCAAGCCCGTGGATATCACCGTTACTATCAAGAACCTGAGCGAGCTTGACTTCAACTCTGCAGGCGATGTGACCGTGCAAGGGTTGCGGTCCGGTGACTTCAAAGCTGTGCTGAACGGTGCGGGTTCCATCAAGTTCGTGGACCTCCAGTTGAAATCGCTAGAGCGCGAACCTAAGCGGCGTGGGCTCCCTGGAGGCCACCGGCAAAGTGGATACCCTCGACGTGAGCGTAGAAGGAATGGGCAGCTTCAAGGGCGACCGTTTGCAAAGTCAAAACGCGACCGTGAGCCTCGACGGCGTCGGCAGTGCCAATGTCTGGGCCGACGGCACGCTGAATGCCTCTGTCAATGGGCTTGGTTCGATCAATTACTACGGCAAAGCCCAGGTGACGAAGTCGGTGGATGGGCTGGGGAACGTACACTACATGGGCACACGCTAGCCCGGAACGAAGCACCTCTCGAGCAATTTGAGAGCGGCGCGCGAGCGCCGCTCTCCTGGTTCAGGAAGCCGGTCTTGTGCGGCTGCATGCCGCCCATGCGTTACGGTAAGATGGCGACCCTGATCTCGCCGACTGCGGTGGGGAGTCCGCATGCAGACCGGACGCGCACCTTGAGCACGTCGTATTGCGCCGCGCCGCTCGCCGCGAACGCCGTGTCGCAATTCGCCGGGTCATCGAACACGCCGCCGGTGGTGGACAGCCAGGTGCAATCCACGGGCCCCGCCAGAATCTCCGGCTGGATCTCAACGATGGAACCATAGCCCAGCGAGATAGTCTGTCGGGATGCCATCTTCAGCGCCGTACGGTTGGACCGCGTGACAAGGAAGCCGCGCAGCAGGGGAATGCGTCCGCTCGAGAAGCCAAGCGCCGACACATGGTACGATCCCAGCCATAATGTCAGCAGTAAGAGAGCCCCGTAGAGCAACAGCGCGGTGCCGTAGCCGTGCCTCTTGAGCTTCCTTATTGCCACCAGATGGATGACCGATGCAGCAAGGATCGCCAGGGCCGCGCTCTGAGCCAGGGGATGCATACAGCGTAATAGATCGGACATCGGCAGCGAGCTGCTACTTTCCATTCAGGACTGCGTATGTGTTGATGACAATCATATTATCTGGAGGTTCGAATGAACGTACAAGGACATACATTGCGTCGCTCGCGTAGAGATCGTGTGGATAGCGGGCGTTTGCGGCGGGCTGGGCGAATTCTTCGGCATTAGTCCGTTCTGGTTTCGGATCGCTTTTCTGATCGCCCTCATCCCAGGCGGCGTACCGGGCCTGCTGCTTTATCTCATCATGGCTATCGTCGTGCCGAGCGATTAAGCGCTTGACTGCCGTGTACATCCCCTGCCTCTCATGGCAGGGGATGTACATTAAATAGAATTGCACGACCTCACGATATATATAACAAGCCAGTTGCCATTCAGTTTCATGCAGTTCTCGTTACCTTCCCCGACCATTATATTGTTGGATCTGCTCGCGCTGACAGATAGCCGATCTCGCCGGCCTATGATCTCAGCCGTTCGACCCCGCAACTTATCGACATTGCCAGCCCAGTATATCGGCCGTTCCGCTCATGCCGAGACGCCGGCGACATCGTTAGCTTACCAGGATGATTGTTCAGGTGTAACTAAAAAGCCAGCCGCCCTCTCTGAACTGCACCCTGTAGGCAAGACACCGAACGAGAAAGCCCTGCTGCAGTCTAGCCGGACAGACACCTGAGTTGGTAGGGTGTCTGTCCGGTTTTTAGTTGGATCCGTTCGTAGTTAAAGAAGTGGACGTACTCATCGATGATCTGCTGGGCTTGCTGGAAGGTGAGAGGCTGGTCGGGACGCAACGCTTCTTCCTTCAGGTGCCCAAAGAAGTTCTCCATCGGCGCATTATCCCAGCAATTGCCTCGCCTCGACATGGAGGGCGTGATGCCAGACGTGTTCAGCAAAACGTGATAAGGGTCGGAGCGATACGGCGATCCCTGATCACTGTGCAGGAGCAATCCTTTCACGTTTTGCTCCCGCTGTTTGGCGAGTTGGAGCGTGCGGGTCACCAAGCCGATCGAGTTGTCCCGGCTCAGATGATGGGCCACAATGAAGCCATCGAACAGGTCCTTGATCACCGCCAGATACGCCCAACCCTGCCGAGTATGAATATAGGTCACATCTGTGACCCATTTTTGGTTGGGGCCCGAAGCACGGAAGTCCCGTCCTAGCCGATTTGGATAGGTATGCTCTGCTGGCATCTGCTCCAGTTGCCGATACACCCTGCGCCGGCGAGCTCGCGGGCGGATTTCCAGCTTTTTCATTAGACGCAGGACCGCCTTGCCATTGATCCGCAGGCTTTTCTGAGACCGCAGCCACAAAGTGATCCGCCGATAGCCATACGTGCCATGCGAGCGCTGGAAGGCTTCCTGCACCAGGGTCATCCGCTGGTCATCCGGGTCAGGTCTCTGGCTGCGTTGAGCCCAGGCATAGAATGCGGCTCGCGAAATTCCGAACAGGGCACACATCTGCTTCACGGGGTATCTTTCCCGGTATCGGGCGATGAGCCGATATTGCGCTTCGCGAGCTCGAGCTTGCGCAACTCGGCATGGAATTTTTTTAGGATATCATTCTCCATCTCCAACCGGGCAATGTAAGCATCTTTGTTCTCTTTCCTGGGTCGCCGGCCCGGCCCGCTCCGTTTCTTCGTGAAGGCGGCCACACCCCCTTGGCGATATTGGTGCAGCCACTTCTTCACCCGACTTGCATCGAAGATGCCCAATTGGGCAGTGATCTGGGCCTGGATCTGGCCTTCTTCATAGAACAAGCGTACCGCCTCCAGCTTGGTTTCCAGCGGATAATGTCGCATCCGTTTCCTACCGGACATAAAAGCACCTCCTGTGCTATTTTCTCACAGGAGGGCTTTTTCGCTCGTGTCTCGTTCTAGGGGTTCAGTTCATTCTTCCTGGGCCTCTCATTTTGGGTTATTCAGGGGGTGTTCCAGCCGAGTAGGCTGGAACACCCCCTGAGATCTCTCACCGAATTCGTATCACCTGTCCCGAATAGATCCAGTTTGCATTCCAGATCTGCGGATTGATTCCCAGCAGGCCATCCACTGTCGTCCCATAGCGGGCCGCGATCAGCCTCATCGTATCTCCCCGTTGCACGGTGTAGCTCGAGTTGGAAGCCGGCAGATAGATAACCTCGCCGAAATAGATTACGCTCGGGTTGGCGATCTGCGGATTGACCGCTATCAGGTCGCTCAGGCTCACGTTCATGCGGTCCGCGATCTTCCGCATCGTATCGCCCCATTGGACAACGTAGGTGCCAGCCGATACCGGCCCGGGCTGAGGATTGGGGTAGGGGGTCGGTCCCGGCACCGCATATCCACTCGGCACAGTGAGACGTTGGCCCACGTAGATGACGTTGTAGTTGGAGATGCCATTCAGTTGCGCCAGATAGTTGGCGGACGAGCCAAATTGGTTAGCGATGGACCGAAGCGTATCGCCGCGTTGGACAACATAAGTCGCATAGCCATTGCCGTTGTCCTGCGTCCCGCCCGGCATCCAGATCGTTTGACCGGCGTAGATCCAGTATCCAAGGTTAGGGTTTGCCTGTCGCAGCGCTGAGATGGTTGTGCCGCATCGGTTGGCGATGATCCCGAGTGTATCGCCCGACTGCACCACGTAGCTCGAACCGCAGCCGGACCAGGCCATCGCGGCGCTTCCGGTCGCCATCGAACCGAGCATGATGGCGCTCAAAAGAAATAATTGAACGATCCTCTTAATTGACATGATGATTCTCCTGTTGTAAAAAATGCGTTTGGCATATTCAAGACGTACGGCCTTGAATAAAGTTCCCACCTGACCTGCCGGACTGCTTCAAACGATCGGCATCTTCCCCACAGCGTCTTTCACCACCGGTCCGTGACCCGAGCAGATAACTTGTGCGCCAAGGACCGCTTGACGTCGCACGGACTCAGTTGCTTTTACCTGGTCCCATGTGTTGGCTGGCAGCGATCCGGCGAGGCCGGTGTCGCGCGACACGATGGAATCGCCCACGAAAAGGATCCCCGTGGAGGGGGAGAACAGCGAGATATGTCCCGGTGTGTGCCCCGGCGTTTCGAGCACTTCCAGACCCCCAAGCACATCCAGTTTTTGTCCTTCCCTCAGGATCTCGTCGACCTGTACCGGCCTGGCTTTGAAGAAACGTCCGACCACTGCCATGAACAGCCGGCGTCCAGGGCGCGCGGGCCGAATGCGGCGTGACGGTTCGCCTTTGGCTATCGCGGCAGCCTCAATGGCGCTGGCATATACGCGTGCGCCGCTCGCGCGCTGGAGGGCGGCCAGCCCTCCGATATGGTCGACATCTGAGTGCGTGATGATGATCCGAACGAGGTCTTTCGCTGAAAAGCCCCGCTCGCTTATGTACTGGAGGATCTTCTTGCTGCTGCCGGGAATGCCTGTATCGATCAGCGTCAGCCCGTCCGGATCGATGATGAGGTACGGGTTCGCTATGATGTTCGGTACAAGGTGAACTTTCGGCATGATCTCCAAAGGCTCTGACTCCAGGCGGGGAATTATGAGCGCCGATCCGTCAAGCTCATCGGTCTCGGTCAGGGCGCACAGGCGCGATTCCTGCTCGAGGCTGTAACACCAGATATGCTGGCTCCGTGCTGGCTTTGTCCTACGGAAGAGAGAGTCGCTATCCGAACGTGGCAGTCTTGTTCAGATCCGGCCGGGGCAGGTTTCGATGTCGGAATATAAGGTGGACTCCGGCGAGCGAGATCACGTCGCCATCATAGACGACGCTATCGGTCACACGCTTGCCGTTCACGTACGTTCCCCCTGTGGAGCCCATATCGAAGATCACGTAGCGCGCTTGGAAACTTCTCAGTTCGGCGTGCGCGCGTGATACACGTGGATCGTTCAGCACCAGCACATTATCGAGCCGGCGGCCAATGCTGGTCACGGGCTGTTTCAGTGGAAAGATATCAATACCATTGACAACCAGAAAGGCTTCCTCCGCCTCCTGGGGATTCAATTCAAACTCCCCAAAGGGCGCTGTAGCCTTCTCTTCCATATTATCCACCCGCAGCCTCCCATGCCTCTGTCTGGCCCAATTTCGGCCCAGGCCCATCCCATCGTGCTGCTGCTGATTATAGCGGACGACGTCCTGCAATTCAAGCTCAGACGTCCGGCAGCACAGTACGGTCTTCCGATCGAGCGCCCTACGCCCGGTACGTCAAAACCGCACAACACTGCAGCCGTACTCTCTCCGTTAAACAGGGCGGAGGCCATATGCAAAAGTCCGCAGGACGTTTCATGGTAGCTATTGCAGTCGTCGGGCTGTCTCTGCTTGGGTGCAATCTGCCGACCGTTACAGCCACGCCGGGCGCCGCCGGCACCAGTGTCGATGCCACCCTGGCGGCGTTGGAGACCAGCGCCGCGCTTGCCATCACGCAAACCGCACCCGCCCGCTTGCAGACAGCTACGCCGCTCGCAGCCGTGCCCACCGGAACGGCTGTCGATCAAAGGCCTCTCGTGACCACCGATGCCCTGTGCTGGGTGGGGCCGGGGAATCAATTCGAAGTGGTGAGCGCCATTCGGAACGGCACGCGCGTCGACCTGCTCGGGCGCGGCACCATCGCGGGATGGTACATCGTGCGCAATCCGATCTACCATGATCCCTGCTGGATACTCGCCACCGCATTGCAGATCGATCCATCCGTGAACATCGCGGGCCTGCCCTATTTCAGTCCGCCGCCGACGCCCACCCCAACCCCAACTCAAACTCCTACCATAACCAACACACCTGCGCCCTCGCCAACACCGACCAGTACTCCCTAGTTAAGCGTTCCATATCGCCGCTTTAAGAGAGGACTTTCAACTCCCGTTGTATCCGCCGCCGACTAGGAAACACTTTCCCGGAAGGACGGGGTGGTCGATTCCAGGAGTCCAAACAAAAGAACTGCGATGATTTCATCGCAGTTCTTTTGTTTCTTCCCGCGCATTCCTAGTCGTAGGAACGCCTTTGGCGTGTTTTCTTGATCTCGCCGCGCTTCTTCTTGAACTCAAGTCTCTTCTCACGTGATGCCGCGGTAGCTCTCGTGCCGATGCGGCGCTTTGGCTTCTCAAATGCCTTGCGCAGCAATGTATCGAAGCGTTCGATCGCATCCAGGCGATTCTGTTCCTGCGTTCGGTAGCGCCTTGCTTCGATGAGCAGTACGCCATCCGTCGTTATCCGCTTGCCGGCCAGGTGCTCAAGCCGCAGCTTGACGTCCATTGGCAGGTCCGTTGAGGCTCGCACGTCGAAGCGCAGTTGGGCGGCTGTCGCCACCTTGTTTACATTCTGCCCGCCTGGGCCGGACGCCCGTACGTATTCAAAGGTCGCCTGCGCGTGGCAGCGGCGTAGTATGGGGTCGATGTCAGGCACAGCGTCCTCTTTGCCTTGCATGCGGGCCAGGCTAAGCCATGGTCGCCACTAGAACATCAGGTCGTTTACTTTCTTGATCATCTCCGGCGCCGGGCGCAGGTCTGCATCCTTAAGACGGTTCAGCGGTGTTTCCACCAGGTTGTATCTTTCCGTCAATGTAGGCCGGTCTGTCTCGATGTAGAGCAGTCCTGTCACCATCCAGTTGTTGCGCTGCGCTTCATCCAGCACACGAAGGGCCTCAAATCGGTTGGTCGGATCATAGCTCTTGTCCAGATTCTTCAGGATCACGATCGACCCGTCGTGCAGTGCAACCTCGCGTACTTCGCCTTCCTTCATTTCCTCTTCCAGGATGATCTCGTTGCGCGGCGCAATGTATGTGATATCGTGCAGCGGTTCTTCGTGATCCTTGCCCCACGTATACGAGTGAAAGGCATTGCTCTGGTTGTTGAAGGTAACGCACGGGCTGATGATATCCAGAATGGCAATACCATTGTGTGCGAGGCCGGCTTTCAGTAATTCCTTTACCTGCTTCGGATTGCCGGCAAACGAACGCGCCACAAAGGTCGCGTTCGAGGCCAGCGCCTCCATGCAGATGTCCACCGGCATATAGGGATTGGTGCCCTGGTGCTTCAGGTTCAACCCAACCTCGGCAGTGGCCGAAAATTGGCCTTTGGTCAGCCCGTACACGCCGTTGTTTTCGATGATGTACACCATATTGACGTTGCGGCGAGTGATGTGCTTGAAGTGGCCCATGCCAATGCTGGCGCTGTCGCCATCGCCCGAGAGCCCGATGCCCTTCAGCCGATAATCGCCGAAGAGCGCGCCGGTTGCGACTGGCGGCATGCGCCCATGCAGGCCGTTGAAGCCGAACGATCGATTCAGGAAGTACGTCGGCGACTTGCTCGAACAGCCGATGCCGCTGAACTTTACAACCTCTTCAGGCACCACGTTCATCTCGTACAGGGCGCTGATGATCTGATTTGAAATGGAATTATGTCCGCAGCCCTGGCACAGCGTGCTGGGGTTGCCGCGATACTCGTTCTTGGCGAGTCCCGCCAGGTTTACCTGAGCCGGTGCACCGGCCATGGGAAGTGATTTTGTCATAGTGGTTGCTCCTGAACTGCACAACTCTGAAAGCAAACGCCGACAGGCAGGTACCGTTGTTGGGAAACCATCAGTCCTGCCCGGCCTTGGCAGGCTCGGATGCCATCGCCTGTGGCTCGTGGCGGTTCTCATCGTCCGACGAGGCGGCGGAATGCTTCGCCAGGATGCCTTCCCGCACCCATTTGGCGGATGCCGGCAGACCATCCCCGAAAGCGACCGACTTGAATTTGGTGGCATATTGGGGATACTCGATGGTTAGGATCTGGCAAAGCTGGCCATCGCGGTTCATCTCGACGACGAAGACTTCATCATGCTCTGCGATAAAGGTGCCCACATCCTCGGTGAATGGCAGGGCGCGCACGCGCATAAAGTCTGTGGCGATGTTGTGATCGACAGCGAGCTGGTGCTGTGTCTCTTGCACGGCTGCTTCCGTCGAGCCGAAGGCAATGATGCCGACCGATGCACTGTCCATTGCATAGAGTACCGGCGCAGGCACATGTTTCCTGGCGGTCTCGTATTTCCTCTTAAGGCGATCCATCATGCGCTTCCAGACGTCCGCTTCCTCGGTGTAGCGCGCCTGTTCATCGTGACCGGTGCCGCGCGTGAAGTAGGAGCTGGCGGGGTGCTGGTTGCCAGGCAGGGTGCGATAGGTAATGCCATCGCTATCCTTGTCCAGGTAGCGGCCCCAGTTCCCCTTCAGTTCCTCGAGATCCTTCTCCCATAGGACTTTGCCGCGCTTCATCGGCTGGTCAGGGTACTCGAATGGTTTGCTCATCCATTGGTTCATCCCCATATCCAGATCGCTCAGCACGAACACCGGAGATTGAAGTTGCTCGGCGATATCAAAGGCGCGCCAGCCAAACTCGAAGCACTCATCCACGCTGCCTGGCAGGAGCACGATCTGCTGCGTATCGCCATGTCCAATGAAATTCACGAAAGTTAGATCGCCCTGCGAGGTGCGGGTAGGCAGCCCTGTGGATGGGCCGATGCGTTGCACGTCCCACACGACGATCGGGATCTCAGTGTAGTATGCCAGCCCGGAGAACTCCGTCATCAGGCTCAATCCTGGGCCGGAAGTCGACGTCATCGACCGCAGTCCGCTCCAGCCGGCGCCGATGGTCATGCCGATCGCTGCGATCTCATCCTCTGCTTGTACGATGGCATAGGTGTGCTTGCCGTCTTCACGCTGCCGTAGCTGCGGCAGGTAGTCATTCAAAGCTTCGGCCAGCGAAGAGGCCGGCGTGATCGGGTACCAGGCGGCGAATTGCAGGCCTCCGAAGATGGAGCCTACTGCTGCAGCCGTATTGCCATCCGCCATGATCAGGCCGTCGGTCTTGTTCATCGGCTCGACGTGGAACGGGTCCTTCTTTTCCAGGTTGGCCTTTGCCCATTCCGCCGCGGCTTTGACCGTGTTGAAGTTCATGTCGATCGGCTTTTGCTTGCCCTTGAAGTGGAAATCGAGGGCGGCATGCACCTTATCGAGGTCGATGCCGAGCATTTGGGCCACGATTCCCACGTAAACCATGTTGCCCACAAGGTCGCGGAAGTCAGATGGGATGCTCGGGTCTGCTCGCACGATCTGCTTGACAGGCATGGGGTAAACGGTGATGTCCGTGCGTGTGACGGCTAGCTTGATATCGTCCGCGTAGAAGAAGGCGCCACCCGGCAAAACGCCCGCCAAATCGCGTGCGAACGAAGCGGGGTTCATGGCGACGACGATCTCCTGCTCATCCCGACGCGCGACGTATCCATCCTTGCTGAGTCTGATGGTGTACCACGTGGGCTGCCCCTGGATATTCGAGGGGAACAGGTTCTTGCCGCTCACCGGGATCCCCATCTTGAAAAGCGCGCGCAACAGAGTGGTATTGGCGGTCTGGCTGCCAGAGCCATTGACCGTTCCGACTGTGATCGAGAAATCGTTTACAACTTTATTTGCCATGCTGCTCCTTCAATTTATCAGAGGCGTTCTGCCTGCAAATTGAAAACATGAACCTTGGTTTTCCGTAATGTCGCTCATCCAGCCTTCCGGTATGCCTATGTTCCTGCTTAACCTGGATCAGGTTGGTCGATGCGCGAGGAGATCAACATGCTCCAGCAGCGCCTCACGCCCCGCAGCATAGTCGCCGCTGCAGATGGCCTCCACCATATGCGCGTGGTACTCCCAGACTTCGTGCAGGTAATCGATGCTTCCCGCATACATGTTTAGTCCAACAGCTTCATACGAGTCCCAATACGCTTCGAGCAGGCCGGTCACGAAGAGATTATCGAGGCGGCGGTAGATCAGTAGGTGCAGCTTGCGATGTTCCTCGTGGGGTACCTGGACAGGCGTGCCGTTCAACTTTTCCTGGGCCCGTATGATCAGGCGCCGCAGTTCCTGCTTGTCCTCAGGCTCGAGCTTCCGTACCGCCTCATCCCAGTAGGCCGCCTCGATGTGGTTTCGCAATTCGGCGAACTTCTCAAAATGACCATCGTCAAGCGCGACTGCATAGCTCAGCGTCTGCCTGACGGCTGGCGCAAATGAGAATGGGCGCCGGCGGGTCCCGGTGCGCGGCCGCACCTCAACCAGGCCAAGTGCGCGAGCGACTTCAAGCTGCTCACGCAAGCCGGCAAGGCTGATTCCCAGTTCCCGGCTGAGCTCTGTCAAAGAGGGCAGGCCCGTCTCCGCTTCTGGGTGCGAAGCAAGGTATCGCATGAATTCTGAAATGTCGGTGGAAAGACGGTCTCTAAGCATATTGTTATGATTAATCCGATTAATTGGATTTTACACGAATACAATCCGCTTGTCAAGCATTCAACCCGCTAGTTAGGCCAGCAACGCAGCTTACTCCTCCATTTTTCCGCTGTCTCGAATGATTAGAACCTGACGCTCAAGCTCCGGGTCGTTTGCTACAGTTCCTCACCAAACCCTAGTGTCCGCACGTCATTTCCGTGGTCTCGCTGTCTATCATTCGAATGGGGTGTCCTCCGCGGCCGCAAGGCCATCGCATAAAGCCGCTCGTCACCACACCTCTGGATCATCTCGCCCGAAGCTCACTCTTCGCTTCTTTTTCCAATCTTGTTCCAATTCTGATATCCCCGGCCTCCCCGATCTCTTTCAGCTCACCAGCTCCATCCATGCCACACATCCCATAAAGCCGTCTCCGTGCACCGGATTATCATAGTTTCGCTCGCGGCTCCTCACCCGATGAAGACTTCATCCAAGCCTCCTTTGTTTCTCATTGAATTAGATACAGTCCTCGCGTTGCTGGAGTATAATGACTTGGCATATTGAGGGCCGATCCGTCGCGCCCGTATTTCTTTGCATTAAGGACTCCATGGCAGGCGCTTTCACTCTCCCCGCGGACTATTGGTCGAACATACAGATCTCTCGGCAGGATGTTGAGTCTCTGCATGCACATCTCTTTGAAGTTGAAACGCCACTGACGGCGCACGATCTCGCATCTGTATTCGTGGCGCAGCGCATCAAGGCTGAACAGGATGCTCGCGTGCGTCAGCGCGAGGCTGCCGGCCGGATCTACCTGCCGAAAGAGAAGTATAACCCTGGCGACAACCTCGTTTTCCCAGCGTTGGATTGGACAGCGCGGGCACGTAACTGCCACGCGCTGCGGCCGTCAACCCCGCGCTTGGGGCATTTGACGTGATGACCGTTGCCATGGAGCGCGGCCCGCAGATGATGTTTGCATCCGGTTTGCAGGATCATCCCTTGAACGAAGAACCTGTCACGTCGCCGGATGAAGCGCAATTCAATGCCGAGGCCATCCTCGAGCAGTATGGTACTGCCATCGAGAAGAAGCTTCAGACTGCGTTCGGGGCCGAGGATTCGGGTCTGGTTCAGATCGCAGGGCGCTGGTTTCCCCGCGGCCTCCTTGTCGACGTTACCGAAGGTCAGCTGAATCTGGCAGAGGCCGTGTTGGATATCGCGCAGGGCGAACCTCAGCCGACGTCTTCGCTCCTGAAAGATGTGGACCTGCCTGCTACTATCAACCCCAAGTTGGCGGAGTTCTCATTGAACTACGCCCTCCAGGACGACGCGCGTTTCGATGAGGTAGGGCCCGCCGGGCAGGTGCTGTGGTGCCTTCGGCGCCTCGAGCCCGACGGCGTGCGCGAGGTGCCATCATTCTTGCGTTACACGGAGATCCTGTACGACCGGGCGGCGCTTGACGATGCCATGTTGAAATTGGAAGCGCAGCTCGACGACGAGCTTAGCGAAACGGAGCTCACCGAGCGCAAGGATGTCAAAGAGGTCACGATCAGCCTGATCTATCCTCACTTGCCGCGCCGGCACACTGCCCCTTTCGCAGCGCACGCGGTCTCTGTTCCCCACGGCTTACGAATCGCCGCGGGTGCGCTTTACGCTCGTGGATGCCCGTTCAGGTATCAAGATGCCGGCATGGGTCGTTCGTGAGCACGGATATGTCTTTGGCCTGCGCGAGTGGTACAAATCCCATGCGCTGATCCCGGGCAGCCTCGTGACGGTTCGTCGCGGCCAAAAGCCAGGTGAGGTTATCGTGGAGGCCCGCACACAACGCGCCTCCAGGGACTGGATTCGCACGCTTATCGTAGGTGCGGACTCCGGCCTTGTATTTGCGATGCTTAAGCAGCCCATCACTGCCGAGTTCAACGATCGGATGGCTATCTATGTGCCGGACTTCCATGCCCTCGACCCGGTATGGGAGAGGAAGCGGACCTTTGAAGAGCTGGTGGTCTCCGTGATGCGTGAGGTCACCAAGGTCAATCCCCAGGGGCACGTCCATGCACAGGAGCTATACGCGGCAGTGAACCTGGTGCGCCGAGTTCCACCTGCACCGTTGTTTGCGTTACTGGCCACCGAAGAACGTTTTGTTCATGTAGGTGACCTGCATTTCCGTCTGGAGGAGGCGAAATGAGCTTACTCAAGCCGACCATCCAGATGCCATTCCACATCGATTTTGATTGGTGGGAGCAGAACGATAGCGATTGGCACGTTTTCTTGCGGACGTTGTTGTGCCCCGAGCATCAAGAGGCATTGGCCGACGTGCAGGAGGGTGCTCTGGTTGACTGGGTTGATCCGCACACGGCTGAGGTTCAGCAGGTGGATGGTATTCAACACGCTCTGATGACCCACTGTGCGCTACAGCCCGGCTTCGTCGATCCGCATACCGCCATGGTGGAAGCTGTGTTCCGCCTCTTTTTGGCAAGTGGAAACCAGCCCATGAGCGCCATTGACCTGTCAGCGAAGCTGAACCGGCCAGCCGAGACCATTTTGCGGACACTCGCCGGCCCGCGTGTCTATCGTGGGATCCGGCCCGTTGTGACTGCAAGACCGGAAGAGCCTGAAGCTGCGCTTGAGGCGCCCAAGATCTAAATAATGAACTCCACGGAGGCTGCCTGGAAGATAAGACGGCTCCCTCCATTCGCCGTTGATCTTTGAAGCCGTGAGATTTTTGCAAAGCAAGAACACTACAAAGCCCGTCCGCTGAACTTCGCGGGCGTGCATGCCCCTGTAGCTCAACGGATAGAGCAGCTGCCTTCTAAGCAGAAGGTTGTGGGTCCGAATCCCGCCAGGGGCGCAGAGATTGATGAGTAGAGTGTCACGCTTGGCGCGATGCTCTACTTTCGTATTAAGACTATGAACCTTCCAGTCAATGTGGGACCGATGGTCTTGACTCCCTCGAGTGATCGATATTGGATTCCGGGGCGACAGGCGCTGTCCAAGTCTCGAGCAGTGCCCTCGATCCCAGCATGTCAGACATCGAGCCTAATACTTCCATACGCTTCGGGCTCTCGAACTCCAAGCAGGCTCATGTTGGGCCCGTGCAAGATGAGAACTTTCATCATGCCTCCAAGACCGATTCCAAGTCCGCGATGTCCACCAGTTCAACGCGGCCAAATTCGGCAGGCAATGCAAACCGAACCGCGCCATTCGATCTCTTCTTGTCAGTACGCATTGCTTTGATGAGTTGTTCGCGAGGCAGCTCATCCGGGACGCAGGTGGGCAGGCCCAAGGCAGAAAGCAGGTCTCGGATCGAAGCCGAGAGCCCCGGACTGGCTATTCCGAGACGCTCGGCGAACTCGGACTCGGCAACCATGCCGATTGCCACCGCTTCACCGTGCCGGATCTGAAAATTGCTTACAAGCTCGACAGCATGTCCCACGGTATGACCCAGATTCAATTTGGCGCGCACGTTTTTTTCATAGGGGTCTTCTTCGATGATCCTGATCTTTACCGCCATGGCACGTCCAATTATCTCTTCCACGTAACTCATGATCCAGTCCGTACCACGGCGGCAGCATGCGAGCAACTCCGGGTCGGAGATGATCCCGTGCTTGACCACTTCCGCAAGGCCAGCCCGAAACTCCTCTACCGGTAGCGTGGAGAGCACTTGAGGGTCGGCCAAAACCAGGCTGGGCGGATGGAATGAGCCGATCAGATTCTTTCCTTGATCCAGATCGAATCCTGTCTTGCCCCCAAGCGATGCGTCCACCATGGAGAGCAGTGTGGTCGGCACGTTCACCCAACGGATCCCACGCATGTAGGTGGATGCGGCAAATCCCGCGAGATCTCCAATGACACCGCCGCCAAGCGCGACGACCGTCCCGCTCCTTTCAACACCAGCATCGAGGAAGCCATGCCAGAGTTTTTCGACTGTCTCGAGCGTCTTGTGTGTCTCGCCCGGCGGAACTGCAATTACGTGGGCAGAAAAGTCGGCCGCTGCAAGCGATCTTAGGGCCCTCGCTGCCTGATTCCTGGATACATTTTCATCCGTCACAATGATCGGATTCTGCAGGCCATACAATGTGAGTAATCCGCCAATTTCGTCGATCTCACCCCGCCGGAGAATTGCATCATAATTTCCCATGGCTTTCAAGTGAAAAAGTCCCACCTCCCTTTGAATTTGCCAGACAAGATCTTCAGGCGTTTGAGCCGCATTGACCTGCAAGGGAAATGACCTGTAGTGGTCGCCGCGTTCTGCCAGCAGGGCGGCAAGCTTCTTGCGCAGATCTCCTCTGAGTAATGGGCGTTCTTTAGGATCAGAGATCAGGCGTTCGATCAGGGCGCCGAGCTCACTCATGAGCACAACTACTTTGCCACGACTCTCTGCCAGAGTGCGATTGCTTTCGCGAAGCAGCGAGCCGCCACCCAGAGCAATCACGCTCTCTTTCTGGTTCACCACGGCGTGTAGTACGGCAGCCTCCAGTTCACGGAATGCCGCCACGCCCTGCTTATCTACTATCTTTGGAATGTTGATTCCAGTATCCGTCTCGATCGCGTCGTCCAAATCCATGAACGGCAGGCGGAGCGCACCCGCAAGAATTTGTCCGACCGTGGTCTTTCCGGCTCCAGGCGGCCCATACAGGAAAATGTGGTTTGTTGTCATTCCCAGTACACTCGCGGCCTGTTATCCAGGTGCAAGTCCTCGAGCCTGGCCCTTCGTAGCGCATCGAAGCGCGGCAGCATTTCATCCATCGAATCTCCGCCCAGCTTTTCGATCAATGCATCAGCCAGTACAAAAGCCACCATCGCCTCGATGATCGGCACCGCACGCGGCACGGGGCAAAAATCGGAGCGCTCATATTGGGTAGGAGCTTCCTCGCCGGTCGCCAGGTCAACGGTATGTTGTGAGGTCAGCGTCGTTGCAATGGGCTTCATTGCCGCGTGGATGACGATAGGCTCGCCATTTGAGACACCTCCTTCGATGCCTCCCGCGCGGTTGGATGGACGCACAATCTGATCACCGCGTAACCGTAGGGCATCCTGCGCCTCCGTCCCAAGCAGGTGCGCATTCTCAAACGCCTCGCCGACTTCCACACCCTTAATGGCTTGTACGCTCATCACTGCCATCGATAACCTTGCCTCCAGGCGCCTATCCCATTGGGCAAAGCTCCCGAGTCCGGCTGGCGGATTCAACACGACGATTTCCAGCACACCGCCGAGCGTATTCTTCGCACGCATCGCTTTTTCAATGGCATCGCGCATTTCCACGGCGGACGAACCTATAGGGCATCGCACATCCGATTCCTCGGCTCGCGCAAAGCGCTCCTCATAGGGCATCTCGCCGAGATCGGCGCTGACCCCGCCGATCGAGCGAACGTATCCCGCCACCGTAATACCGAAATGTGAAAGGAAATGCTTGCATACGGCGCCCACCGCCACGCGCATCGTGGTCTCGCGCGCCGATGCCCTTTCCAGCGCCAGGCGTAGATCCGCGTATCCGTATTTCAGCGCGCCGGTCAAGTCTGCGTGACCCGGGCGCGGTGCAGTCATCGGCTCGATGATTTTGCCTTTCCACTTCGCATGATCCTTGTTTTCAACGACGATGGCAATCGGCGCGCCCGTGGTTTTGCCCGCCATCACGCCGCCGAGGATTTGCGCCGTGTCCTTTTCGATCTTCATGCGCGCCCCTGCGCCATAGCCTTTTTGACGGCGAGCCAGTTCAAGGTCAATGACCGTGGCGGGTAGGTCAAGTCCGGCTGGCATACCATCGAGAATGGCGGTCAGGGCCGGCCCGTGGGATTCCCCGGCTGTCAAAAATCGTAAACTCATTGATTCTCCGCTGCAGCAAGCAATATGTCCCGCTGGGTCTGGCAGCCAGTCCAAATCTCGTAGGCGAGCGCGGCCTGCTCCACCAGCATGCCGAGCCCTGTCGTCGCGCTCAGGCCTTGTGCTCGCGCATCCCTTGCCAGTTTTGTCTCACGCGGGTTGTAGACCAGGTCATAGATCACCGCATGGCGAGGTAACGGCCATTGATGGGGCCACGGAGATCGATCGACATCTGGAAACATTCCAACCGGTGTGGTGTTAACGATCAGCTGCACATCTGGCAAATCGCTCGCCTCTGCATTCAGGTCGATGATCTTGATAGACTTGAATTGCCTGCCTAGTTCACGGGCCTGATCGACCCGACGCGCACGCAACCATGACGCTCCATCCGTCTTGCGAGAGGGCATGGACGACGGCCCGTGCGGCCCCGCCTGCCCCAAGAATCAGTGCCGTTGAGCGACCGGGGAATCGCGGGTAGTCTCTGGATTGTTTTAGCGCGCTGAGAAATCCCTGGGCGTCCGTGTTATGCCCGATAAGCTTTTCCTCCACCGCACAGATCGTATTTACTGCACCGATCGCTTGTGCCGCCGGCGAAAGTCCATCCAGCAGCGGAATCACATTCTGTTTGTGAGGAATGGTCACATTGAGCCCTGTCATCTCGCCGGATCGGACGCGGTTGAGCATCTCTTTGAGCCCTCGCAAATCACCTGGCCGGATCGAGAATAAGGAATAATCTCCGTCCAAACCAGATGAGCGGAGGGCGGCTGAGTGGATCTTCCCCGACAGGCTATGCTCCACCGGAAAGCCGATCAAGCCGATGTGTATCATCCCAGAGTCTCCAGCGTTGTGAAGAATTCCGGGAAGGTCTTTGACACGCAGCCGGGGTTTTCGATATCTATACCCGGGACCCGCAAGCCGATCAGTGAGAATGCCATCGCCATCCGATGGTCGTTATAGGTATTAATGCATGCAGGAGTAAATTTCTCACAGGGATGGATCGTCAAGCCGTCAGTGTGCTCCTCCACTGGCACGCCGAGCCGGGCCAGTTCGATGCAGGTCGCCCGAATGCGATCCAATTCCTTCAAGCGTGCGGAGGCGATGCCGCGAATTCGTGTCGGTGAATCTGCAAAGGGTGCGACGACAGCCAGCGTCTGAGCGGTGTCGGGAATATGCCGCATGTCTACGTCAATGCCGTGCAAGCGTCCCATGCCGCTTACTTCAAGGGAATTATCCTTTTCGGTGATCACGCAACCCATTCTTTGGAGGACATCCAGGAAACCGATATCGCCTTGTTTTGATTTGCGCGAGATATTCGTAACTTGGACTGATCCGCCGCAGATCGCAGAGGCAGCGAAGAAATACGATGCCGCCGATGCGTCAGAACTCTATGGCGTAAGGAGCAGCCGGAGCCTTGTAGGAAGCAGGATGTATTGCGAAACTATTATCGTCAAGTCGTCGAATTGACACGCCGAAGTCGCCCATCATGGCAATGGTCATCTCCACGTACGGGGCGGAGCTCAGATCCGTTGAAAGACCGATTTCGGTCAGTCCCTTTGCATAGGGCGCAACCATCAGGAGCGCGGACAGGTATTGGGATGAAGTGTCGCCGGTGACCATTGCCTTTCCGCCCGGCAAACCGGACGCAAATATCTTCACGGGCGGGCAACCACCGCTTGCCTGCAAATTAGCGCCCAACATCGTCAAGGCGCTCACGAGGTCGCCGATAGGACGCTCTCGCATCCGGGCGTCACCATCAAGGATGTATTCTCCCGTTCCCAACGTGAGAAATGCCGTCAGAAAGCGTGCGGCAGTTCCGGCATTCCCGACAAAAAGTTCGACTTTCTTCGCAGGGATTCTCCCGCCCAAACCCGTTAGCTTCATTTCGGAGCTAACCTCGTCGAGCGCAACGTCAAAGCCCAGTTTCTGCAGGGCCCTGGCAAAGGTACACGAGTCATCCGAAAAGAGGGCATTCGTCAGGCGAGTTTCTCCCGCTTGCTAGTGAAGCGATCAGCAGGGCGCGATTGGTCAACGACTTCGAGCCCGGCACGCGCACTATGGCGTTCAGCGGGCGAGCGATTGGCATGATTTCGCGCGACATACTATTCATGAACTGAAGGCTCGATACTTGCTTTGTGCGTCATTGAGGATCGATTCCAATGTGGATGGGTCGCCTGCTGCCAGAGCGGTTTCTAATGCGGCCAATTCGCTTTGCAGGCGGTGCAACGCATCCAGGACATTATCTTTGTTGGATTGCAGCACGCCCAGCATCATTGACATCGGGGTTCCTGCAAGCCTTGACGCAGAGCGGAACCCCGGGCCAGCAAAGGGCGCCACGTCAGTGGGCGTCGCAAGGGCCAGGGCAGAGGACGCGAGGAACGGCAGGTGGCTGGCCGAGGCTAGGATGCGGTCGTGTGCGGCTGCCTCCAGGATGGTCGCCTTTGCTCCGATCGCCTCGATGATCTGATTTGCGGCAGAGAGAGCGCGTTCGGATGTTCGTTGCAGCGGCGTAAGGATGAATGTGGCGGCGTAGTAAAGCGTCCGTTCGGCATTGACCAGCGAGAGTCTTTCCTTTCCGCAGATCGGATGCCCTCCCACCGGGTCAAAGCGTTCCGGCAGGCGCGCCATTGCCTCCACGATCCGTCGCTTGGTGGATCCCAGGTCGAGCACGATACAGGGGCTGGATGTAAGCGACGGCAATCGGTCAAGAATGTCCAGAATTGTCAACACGGGGGCGGCCAAAATGACCACGTCTGCCTGTGGCAGCAGACTGCCTGCATCGTCGGATGTGCGGTCGACGATAGTCTTGACGGCAGGCCAGCTCAAGCGCGGCAGGATCGGTGTCGATCCCGTAGATAGCGGCACATCTTCCCCGCAATGCAAGCGCCAGGGAGCCGCCCATCAGTCCCAGCCCAATGATCGCGATCCTGGATCGTGCAAGCGCAAAATTGCCGTCTTCAGACATGAGCCATCAACCTAGCTTGCTCGACTGAAAACTACGGGCTTTTGGAACATGGTAGAGGCAACGCTCGAGGAAGCGAGGCCGCGTCCCATGATCTGTGCGATCTGCCCGACTTGCCTGACCATCTCTGCAAACTTCTCAGGTTTGAGGGATTGCTTGCCATCTGAGACTGCGTGAGCGGGGTCAGGATGGACTTCAACCATCAGGCCGTCCGCGCCCGCGGCAACGGCAGCCCGCGCAACGGCGGCGACATAGGCTGCATGGCCCGTCGAGTGAGACGGATCGAGGATAACGGGGAGGTGCGTCATGTTCTTCAAAACCGGGATCGCGTTGATATCGGTTGTGTTGCGGGTAGTCGTTTCATAGGTACGGATCCCACGCTCGCATAGCATCACCCGCTTGTTGCCGCCCGCCAGAATGTACTCAGCCGACATCAGCAATTCCTCGATGGTTGCTGCCAGCCCTCGCTTAAGCAGCACGGCTGTCTGCGTCTCGCCCACTGCACGGAGCAGGTTGTAGTTTTGCATGTTACGCGCTCCAATTTGGAGAACGTCCACATACTTGACCATCAACTCCAGCTGAGTTTGCGACATGATTTCGGCTACGATCGGCAGACCGGTTTGTTGGCGTGCCTCCACCAGGTATTCCAGGCCTTCCTCGCCAAGTCCCTGGAACGAATAAGGCGAGGTACGAGGTTTGAATACACCTCCGCGCAAGGCATGCGCGCCCGCTTCCTTCACCGCATGTGCCGTCTCGATGATCTGCTGCCGGCTCTCCACGGAGCATGGACCAGCGATGACCGCGATCTCTTCGCCTCCAACGGTAAACCCGTCGAGCGGAAAGACCGAGTTCTCCGGATGAAACTGCCGCGAAGCCAGTTTGAATGGCTGCGTGATCCGTCTGACGACATCTACACCCTCGAGCCCCTCGAATTGATCCTCGGGGATATTGTGCGTCTCCCCGATCGCGCCGATAATGGTTTGCTCAACCCCTTGCGAAAGGTGTGCTGACAGCCCTGCCGCCTTCACATGTTCGATAACGTGTTCCACTTGCTCCGGCGTGGCATTCGCTTTCATAATGATCATCATGCTGGTTTCTCCTCCGGCTCATTCACTAAGTCAGCCCGTAATCTAATCGCGTCTCGCAAATACACGTGCCGGATCTCTCGTGGGTCCTTTTCTGTGTTCCAAAGAATAAGCACCCGGATGCACAGCTCAAGGCCGCCCGGCACGGGAATCTCACGTGCGCACATCATCGGAACCTGATCCCAATCCATCTGGCGGGCTGCCAACGCAGGGTATGCGGACGTGATATCGTCCGTGACCGTGAAGAAGGCCGATCCGATCGCGTTGCTGGTTAAGCCCGGGTTGCTGGCCAGGATGGCGGTTAGTAATTCGCGGGTTGCAGAAAGGACATTCTGTTGGGTGTCCGCTTCAATGGTGGTTGCGCCACGGATGCCTCGTGTCGTCATTCCTTTCTCCTTTCCATTTGCGTGCCCTGTCTCCGGTCCATCCAGCAGGAACGTGGTCAGGATCGCAAACAAAAAAGAGCGAGACCGTGTGGTCTCGCTCTTTGAGCCTACAGAAATTTCTGTTCTGTTCGCTTAAGCGCCACCATCGGCAACCGAATTGCGGAGGCCGTAAAAGTAGTACCAGGAATAGAAGCGGACAGAGAGGAACATATTGGGCCGAATTCTATGCCATGGGCGCGTCGACGTCAAGGGATAGCTTAATGGATTGGCTCACATTCACATAGTCACACCAATACTCGTATTTTGCCACTTTGCCCCGAATAGCTTCATGATAGACCTTCTGAATCGCGCGGGTCACGTTTCCGGTCTTACCGTCCCCGATTTTTCGGAAATCAATTTCCCTCAAGCCCACGCACTCGGCCGCCGTACCGCATACAAAAACCTCGTCGGCCACGTAGAGCTGGTCACGCGAGACCGGTTGTTCGAGGACTTCATAGCCGAGGTCCTGCGCGATCGTGAAGATCGAGTGGCGTGTAATACCCTCCAGCACGGGGGCCGTGGACGGCGTTATGACCTTTCCACCCCGAACCAGGAAAAGATTCTCGCCCGTGCACTCTGCGACGTATCCCTGCGGGTCGAGCATAATGGCCTCTTCGAATCCCAACCTCTGGGACTCGGTCTTGGCAAGGAAGCTGTTGGCATAGTTGCCGGACACTTTGGCCTTGGTCATCATTACGTTCGGGTGGTGCCGCGTGAAGGATGATATATTCGCACGGATTCCCTTCGCCAACGCCTCTTCGCCCAGATAATTGCTCCATTCCCAGGCGGCGATTGCCAGCGCCGGTTTGCCGTTGTCCACATTTAGATTCCAGCCGCCTCCATCCAGGTAGAGAAGTGGACGGATGTAGCAATCCTTGAAGTCATTAGCTTTCAGCGTCTGTTTGATCGCATCGCAGACTTCATCCACGGTCCAGGGCAGTTCGCGGAAACCGAATATGTTTGCGGAGTCGAACAGGCGCTCGGCGTGCTCTCGTAAACGGAAGACCGCAGGCCCTTTGGCGGTGTCATACGCGCGGATGCCCTCGAAAACCGCCGCCCCGTAGTGCAAAGCGGGCGTCAGAAAATGAATGGTGGCCTTTTCGTAGGGCACCATCTTGCCGTTCATCCAAATAAAGCTGGATTCCATTGACATGTTTTTTGCTCCTTTACTAATCACAGATGTGCGATGATCTCATCGGTCATTTGGCGGGTACTGAGTGTTCCCCCCAGATCCACTGTGCGACAGCCCGCTGTGATCACAGCATCCACCGCGTTTTCGATGGACGCCGCCTCGCCCTCCAAGCCCAGCGAATGACGTAACATCATGGCGGTTGACAATATGGTCCCGATCGGGTTGGCGATGCCTTTGCCGGCAATGTCCGGCGCGGAGCCATGGATCGGTTCGTACAACCCTGCCTGAGACTCACCCAGGCTTGCCGACGGCAGCATGCCCATCGACCCAGCCAGCACCGACGCCTCATCAGTCAGGATGTCGCCGAACATATTCTCGGTCACAACCACGTCAAAAGCCGATGGGGATGAGATTAGCCGCATGGCTGCCGTATCAACCAGCATGTGTTCGAGTTCGATGTCGGTATGGTCGCGCCCGATTTCGGCCGTGATCTGCCGCCACAGTCTGGATGATTCCAGGACGTTTGCCTTATCAACCGAAGTGACTTTTTTACGCCTGTTCTTTGCCAGCCTGAATGCCAGTTCTACGACCCGCCTGACTTCATAGTCGTAGTATTCCAGCGTATCGACGGCTCTCTCCCGGCCATCCTTGCTGTCGCGTCCTTTCGGCCAGCCAAAATACAGTCCGCCCGTCAGCTCACGCACGACGATGATATCCACGCCTTTCAGCCTCTCCGGCTTCAGTGGAGATGAGTCGATCAACGCCGGATGAACCTTCACAGGTCGAAGATTCGCGAACACTCCAAGCCCCTTGCGCAGCGCCAGCAGGCCGCGCTCGGGCCGGTCTTTTGCTGACGGCTGGTCCCATTTTGGGCCGCCGACCGCTCCGAGCAGCACCGCATCGGCCGCCTTACAATCAGCAAGAGCTTCTTCTGTGAGCGATGATCCATGTTTGTCGATCGAGCAGCCGCCAATGAGCTGTTCGATGTAGTTGAAAGTGTGATCATGCCGGCTGGCGATCACATCCAGAACCCGTACCGCCTCGCAGACGACCTCTGGGCCGATCCCATCACCTGGCAGCAGCGTGATATTAGCCTTCATCTGAGCTTTGGCCCTCTCCGGCTCTGCATGATCAATGCGCCACCATCAATCCGTATTCCATCGAATCGGCCAAGGCGTGCCAGGATGCCTCAATGATGTTCGTGCTCGCACCAACAGTACTCCACCGGCTGGAGCTGTTGCGCGTGTCGATCAAGACCCGCGTGATAGCTTCGGTCCCGTGGTCCGAATCCAGGATGCGGACTTTGTAGTCGGAGAGGTGGAACCGCCCAATTTGCGGATAGTAGCCCAGGAGTGCTTTCCGTAGGGCAAGGTCCAGCGCGTTCACCGGGCCATTTCCCTCCGCGGCGGTATGGAGGACCTCCCCGTTAAGACCGACTTTGACGGTTGCTTCGGCAAAAATGCCGCGTCCCTGCCTGTGTTCAACGGTTACGGAGAAATCGATCAATTGGAAGGGCGCCTTGTAACCATATTCCTGGCGCTTCAACATCATGGTTACTGATGCTTCCGCTGCCTCAAATGAGAATCCTCGGGACTCGAGTTCTTTGACCTCATTCAGAACAGAAACGACCTCCTGACCTTCCACCTCAACGCCATTTTCTTCCGCTTTGCTCAACAAGTTGCCGCGGCCGGAGAGGTCTGAAACCACAACGCGCATCCGATTTCCCACCAGCTCCGGCGCCACGTGCTGGTACGATTTCTCATTCCGGCGCATGGCGGCAACATGGACCCCGCCTTTGTGCGCAAACGCCGACTTCCCTACAAAAGGCAAGTGCTCGTCCGGAGCGACGTTCGCTACCTCGGCAACGAAATGTGACAGATCATAAAGTTGTGCGATCTTGCCTTGCGGCAGGCATGGCGTACCCAGCTTGAGCTCCAGGTTCGCCAGGATGCTGATCAGATTGGCGTTCCCGCAGCGTTCTCCGACGCCGTTGATGGTCCCCTGCACCTGCACTGCACCCGCCCGTATTGCCGTCAGCGAATTGACCACGGCGCATTCACAATCATTGTGGGTATGGATTCCAAAGGGATGCGCAAGCAAAGGCTTGGTATCGCGAATGATGCATTCCAGGTCCCAGGGCAGGGTCCCGCCATTCGTATCGCACAGCACGACAGTTTCCGCCCCACCTCGAATCGCAGCCCTTAATGTTTCAATGGCGTAGGCGGCATCGGCCTTGTAGCCGTCAAAGAAGTGTTCAGCATCGTAGATCGACGCGCTTTCCATTGGCCTTGAGATAAGATACCGACTGCTCGATAATGCGCAGGTTGTCATCCAGGGTCGTATGCAACACCTCGGTGACGTGCAATGTCCATGTCTTCCCAAAAATTGTGCAGACCGGTGTGTTCGAATTGAGGAGCGCCTTGATGTTGCCATCATCTTCGGGGCCGCCCCTGGCGCGGCACGTCGAGCCAAACGCGGCGATGAGGGCGGTCGCCCATGGCAGATCGCGAGCACGTTCGAAGAACTCCACGTCCTTGGGATTCGAACCGGGCCAACCTCCCTCGATGAACGCCACGCCGAGGTCATCGAGCCGCTGCGCGATGCGGATCTTATCATTCGCCGAAAGCGTGAAGCCTTCCGCCTGCGTGCCGTCTCTCAAGGTGGTGTCATAGATCTGAATGTTCATGTCGCGCGATTCTCAAATGCCGTTATCTCGTCCTCAAAGCCGAGCAGGTAGCCAAGCTCGTCCACATCCTGGAGCAGGCAGGTCTTGCTGAACGAGTCGATGGGGAAGGTAGCGGATCCTCCCGGGAAAGTAAGGGTCTGTGTACCCAGGTCGACGGCAAATTGCACGTCCGGCGCATCTTCTCGCAGCTCAAAGAGACGCTTATGAGTCTTGACATCCACGATGACTGGGAGCACCCCATTCTTGAGAGCATTGTTGCGGAAGATGTCGGCAAAGGATGTTGAGATCACCACGCGGAATCCAAAGCCTGCCAATGCCCAGGGTGCGTGCTCCCGGCTCGACCCGCATCCGAAGTTGTCTCCGGCCAGCAGGATCTGCGCTCCCTGCGCTTCGCGCGTGTTCAAGATGAAGTCCGGTTTCGCCTTGCCGGCGGAATCGTAGCGCCAATCGGCAAAGAGATTATCGCCCATGCCCTTCTTGTCAGTGGCTTTGAGGAAGCGCGCCGGGATGATCTGGTCGGTGTCGATGTCATTCGCGGGCAGGGGAACCACTCTTGAGCGTATGGGTGTAAATGCAGCCATTACAGCATTGTCCTTACATCAGTGATCTTGCCGTGCAGTGCAGTAGCCGCCGCCGTCAAAGGGCTTGCTAGAAACGTGCGCCCGCCCTTGCCCTGCCGGCCTTCAAAGTTGCGATTGCTTGTGGATACCGCGTACTGCCCGGGTTCCAGTTGGTCTCCGTTCATGGCAATGCACATGGAGCAACCGGCTTCTCTCCAGTCGGCTCCCGCCGCCTTGAAAACTGTGTCAAGCCCTTCCGCTTCGGCTTGCTTCTTGACTTCCTGGGAACCCGGAACAACCATCACGCGCGTGTTTTCTGCGATCTTGCGGCCTTTCATCAAGGAGGCAGCCAGGCGGAGGTCAGAGATGCGTGAATTTGTGCAGCTTCCGATGAAGACCACGTCGACTTTATGCCCCAAGACCGCTTGACCAGGCTCCAGTCCCATATAGGCCAGCGCCTTTTGGAATGCAACTCTTTGTGATATGTCCTTGATGGATTCAAGAGAGGGAATTCTCTCCGTGATCTTCATTCCCATGCCCGGATTTGTTCCATAAGTGATCATCGGCTCAAGAGCTGAGGCGTCCAGTGTGATGCTCTTGTCGTAGGTCGCGCCCGGCTCACTCGGCAATTGTTTCCAGCGGTTCTATAGCCTTGTCCCAATCTGCTCCGTGAGGCGCGTACTCACGCCCATGCAGATACTCGAACGTCGTGTCGTCGGGTGCCACCATCCCCGCCCGCGCGCCGCCTTCGATGGACATGTTGCAAATAGTCATGCGCTGATCCATCGTCAGCCCGCGGATCGCGGAACCCGCATATTCGAAAACGTGCCCGGTGCCTCCGCCGATTCCGATCCTGGCGATCAGGGCCAGGATGATGTCTTTGGCGGATACCCCCTTTGGCAGTACGCCGTCCACGCGCACTTCGTAGGTCTTGGGCTTACGCTGCAGCAGGCACTGAGTGGCAAGGACATGCTCCACTTCCGATGTGCCAATGCCGAAGGCCAGTGCGCCGAACGCTCCGTGAGTTGCCGTGTGGCTGTCTCCACACACGATGGTCATGCCTGGCTGAGTCAGTCCCAGCTCGGGTCCGATCACGTGCACGATGCCGCGGTTGGGGCTATCCATTCCATACAGTTGGATTCCGAAATCGGCGGCATTTTGCTCCATTTGTCTGATCTGCGCGGCCGCCATCGCGTCTGCAAACGGAACCGAGCGATCAGATGTCGGAATCGAATGGTCCAGGGTGGCAACCGTTTTGTCGGGCCGCCGGACCTTAAGCCCCCGCTGGCGCAGGCCCGTAAAAGCTTGAGGGGAAGTCACTTCATGGACGAGCTGAAGGTCAACATACATGACAGCCGGAGAATTCTGGCTGCTCGGTGACCACATGCGACGCCCAGATCTTTTCGAACAGGGTTTTAGGCATTTTGGCTCAACGGGTCCTCTGCTCGGCCGGATGAGTCCCAACTGGATAAATCCTTTTTTCGCTGACTGCCGGAACGAGGCTGGGAACGATATTGTCGAGGTTCCAACCGCTCGGCATGGTGTGCGGTTCAGGGAATGGTTCAAACCAGTCGGGCATGGATGCTTCAGAGAGATCCAAAGTTCGCTCTACCATTTCTTCTCCTCTTATCGCTTCATCCGACGAGCATTACGCCGTAGTCATTGGGCAGCGTTTGCGCGCCTTCGGTCTGGGCAATAATGAGTTTGTTCAAGGCTTTTATGTAGGCTTGGGCGCTCGCGACGATGATGTCCGTGTCGGCCCCGTGACCGCCGAACACCCGTGGATACTCAATCTCGGTTTGCGCGTCCATCGTACGCTGGCTGTTCTCGCCCTGGATTCGGACCGTCACTTCCCCCAGAGCATCGATCCCTTCGGTGATCGCGTGGATGTTGAATTCGAGAAGCTTGCACGGCGCCTGCACGATCGCGTCGATCGCCTTGTACGTCGCGTCGACCGGCCCGGTGCCCATCGATGCAAAAACATGAACCGACCGATCTGGCCCGCGCAAGCGGACGGTGGCAGTGGGCATTCCAAGAGTGCCGCATGATACCTGCAGGCTTTCCAGATAATACACATCGCGCGGCCGGTAGAACTCGTCTGCCATCAGCGCTTCGAGATCCGCGTCGGTGATGACTTTCTTGCGGTCAGCCAGCTCTTTGAAGCGGGCGAACGCCTTGTCCAGTTCGGTGTCATCCAACGAATGACCCATCTCGGCGAGGCGCGACCGGAATGCGTGACGACCGGAATGCTTACCAAGTACCAGTCTGGTCTGATTGATGCCCACATCCTCAGGCCGCATGATCTCATAGGTCAGAGTGTGCTTGAGCATTCCGTCCTGATGGATCCCGGCTTCGTGCGCAAACGCATTCGCGCCGACAATGGCTTTGTTGGGCTGCACGACGATGCCCGTATAGTTGCTCACCATCCGGCTCACCCGCGCAATATGCCGGGTATCGATGCCCGTCTCGACGTTGAAAACGGCAGGCCGCGTCTTGAGCGACATCACGACCTCTTCCAGCGATGTGTTGCCGGCGCGTTCGCCGATACCGTTGATCGTGACTTCTGCCTGCCGCGCGCCCGCGCGGATTCCTGCAAGCGTGTTCGCGGTCGCCATACCCAGGTCGTCGTGGCAATGCACTGAAATTGTGATGGCGTCGCTCATGCCCGGGGTATTCTGGATGATGCCCGCGATCAGCGCATGGAATTCATCGGGCGTGGTGTAGCCCACTGTATCCGGAATGTTCAGGGTCGTCGCACCGGCTTTGATCGCTTCCCCAAGCACCACATACAGGAACTCGGGGTCGGATCGCCCTGCATCTTCCGGGCTGAACTCGATGTCGGCACACAGCGTTCGCGCGTAGGTGACCATTTCAGAAACGCGCTGGACCACGTCTTCGGGGTCCATTTTCAGCTTGTGCTTCATGTGGATCGGCGAGGTTGCCAGGAAGATATGGATGCGCGGGCTTTGTGCTCCTTGCACGGCTTCCCATGCCTTGTCGATGTCCGACCGGTTTGCCCGCGCCAATCCGGCTATCGTTGGGACCTTGGTATTGGCTTCAGCATTCGGCGGGTTACCTACTTCCAAGGCGATCCGCCTGACGGCTTCGAGATCATCAGGCGAGGCGGCGGGGAAACCAGCTTCGATAATATCCACGCCCAGACGCGCCAGTGAGCGCGCAACCTCCAGCTTCTCAGCAGAGGTCATCGTCGCGCCGGGCGACTGTTCTCCATCACGCAGAGTCGTGTCAAAGATCCGCAGGTAGCTGTTCATGTGAGGCTCTCTTCCTTCTTCCAGTTCTCGGGGCGCAGTGACCGAACGGCCGCGCCCGCCTGCCACATCTCCGAGTTGCGCATCGCCTTTAGCTCTGCGTCCAGGTTCTCGCGGTAATTTGGATCGCTATTCTTATCCAGGACGATGCGTGTTTCCTCGCCGTTCACCACACTTGTGTAGAGATCCTTGAAGACCGGCGCCACTGCGTCGCGGAAACGGTTCTTCCAATCCAGCGCGCCGCGCTGTGCGGTGGTTGAACAATTCGCGTACATCCAGTCCATGCCGTTCTGCCCCACCAGCCGGATCAATGATTGCGTCAGCTCTTCAACGGTTTCGTTAAAAGCCTCCGACGGCGAATGACCATGGCTGCGGAGCTCGTTGTATTGTGCCTCCATGACTCCTGCCAGCGCACCCATCAACACACCGCGTTCACCGGTCAGATCAGAATAGACCTCATTCTCAAACGTCGTTGGGAAGAGATAGCCTGCGCCAATGGCGATCCCGAGGGCAATCGTCCGTTCATACGCCCGGCCCGTTGCATCCTGCTGGATGGCAAAGCTTGCGTTGATCCCGGAGCCGTCCAGGAAATTCGTGCGGACGCTGCGGCCCGATCCCTTGGGCGCAACCAGCGCCACATCAACATGGGGCGGCGGCACGACGCCCGTCTGCTCTTTGTACGTGATGGAGAATCCGTGCGAAAAGTAAAGCAGATCGCCGTCGTTCAGGCACTCCACGATCTTCGGCCACTGCGTGCGTTGGCCGGCGTCCGAGAGCAGATACTGGATCACTGTTCCCCGCTCAGCTGCCTGCTCAATGGAAAATAGTGTCTTTCCAGGGATCCAGCCGTCTGCAATCGCTTTGTCCCAGCTTGCGCTGCCCTGTTTCTGGCCAACAATGATATTGACACCGTTGTCGCGCATATTCAGTGCCTGCGCCGGCCCTTGCACGCCGTATCCAAGTACGGCGACGACTTCATCCTTAAGGACCTCACGCGCCTTTTCAATCGGGAATTCATACCGGGTGACAACTTCCTCTTCCACACCGCCGAAATTAATTCTGGTCATATTTGGTTCTCCTATCGACATTCATGATTGCAAGGGTTTATCAGGGCGTCGCCATGACGCGGGAAGACTTCGACCGGCTATACAGACTGCTGCTAGGGCGTCATCTCCGCGACCTCAAGTTGTTCTTGATACCGATTCGCGGCGACCCCGGAAACTCGCCGCACGCCGTCATTCACCCCGCGTGTCATCGCCACTTGTCCGGTGCGCACCATCTCGACGATCCCGATCGGACGGAGAAGTTCTGTCAAGCCCTCGATCTTGTCCTCAGTGCCCGTGATTTCCACGATGAGGGAATCGGCCGCCACATCCACGATCCGGGCGCGGAAGATCTCAGCAAGCCCGTTGACTTCGGCGCGGCGTTCCGGCCCTACCCGCACTTTGATCAGGGCCAGGTCGCGCGTTACGGATGGTTGATGCGTGACGTCCTGCACATCGATTACATTGACGAGCTTGTAGAGATTGGCCTCGATGTTATGCGCGTCCATTTCGCCACGTGGGCAGCCCACCACGACCGTCATGCGCGACACCTCCGGCTTTTCCGTCCGCCCCACTGCCAGCGACTCAATGTTGAAGTTGCGCCGGCGGAATAACGATGCAACACGATTGAGCACTCCGGGTTTGTTTTCGACCAACGCAATAAATGTGTACTGCATTCTGCCTCCATCTGGGACCAACGGGCGGCGCTAGTGATTTCTCTGCAAATGCGCGCGAAGCACCGTATCGCCGCACGGTTCCGTGGGCCGCTAGACGCGCGCTGGCCTTTGTATCATTTGATCCAGTGCTGCGCCGCTGGGCACCATCGGATAGACCGAGTCCTCGCGTTCCACGCGGAATTCGAGCAGCACCGGCCCGGGAGTCTGGCGCGCCCACGCAATGGCCTCGTGAACCTCTTCGTGCAGGGTTACCCGCCGCGCCGGCAGCCCGTGCGCTTCCGCTACTTTCACAAAATCAGGCGTGAGCATATTCACCGCGGAATAGCGCTTCTCGAAGAAGAATTCCTGCCACTGTCGCACCATGCCGAGGAAGTTGTTATTCATGACCGCGATCTTTATGTTGGCATTTTCCTGCACGGCCGTTGTCAGCTCGGCCTGGGTCATCTGGAAGCCGCCATCGCCCGCGATGGTCCAGATCTCCTGGTCTTTATGTGCGAACCACGCGCCGATGGCGGCAGGCAGGCCAAAGCCCATCGTCCCGGCTCCGCCCGACGTGATCCACCGGTTTGGCTGGTCGAGCGCATAATACTGGGCTGCCCACATCTGGTGCTGCCCCACATCGGTCGTGACGATCGCACCGCCGCCTGTTGCTTTCCAAATATCCTCGATCAGATGCGGCACATATAATTTGTCGTCATTCGGCCAATTCATAATGCTGCGTGTGTCGGCTTCGACCTTCCATTCCTTGATCTGTTGTTTCCATTCTTCGTGGTCGTATTCGTCCACCAGCGGGATGAGATCGGTCAGCACGCTGTTCAAATTGCCGACGAGTGGAACATCGACGGCCACATTCTTATGGACCTCCGACGGATCGATCTCGATGTGGATCTTCTTGGCTCGAGGCGCATAGGCTTTAAGCGTTCCGGTCACACGGTCGTCAAAGCGCATCCCGAACGCCAGCAGCAGGTCCGAATTTTGAATGGCGAGATTCGTATGCACCTCGCCATGCATGCCCATCATGCCGAGACTTAATTCGTGCGAGGCCGGGAACCCACCCAGGCCGAGTAATGTACTGGCAACCGGCGTCTGGGTCTTGACGGCGAACTGCATCAGCGCTTCCTCCGCACCGGATACCAATACGCCATGCCCGCACAGGATCACAGGGCACCGTGCTTTTTCGATCAGCCTCACTGCGCGTTCCAACTCCTCCATGGGCGCGTGTGAGACAGGTTTGTAGCCCGGCAACTTCACATCGTCGGGATAGACAAACTCGCAGCGCTCGATCTGCGCATCCTTGCAAATGTCGATCAACACCGGGCCCGGCCGTCCGCTGCGCGCGATGTAGAAAGCCTCTCGCACAACCTCTGCGATCTCCTGCGCGCGCGTCACAAGATAATTATGTTTCGTGATCGGCAGTGTGATGCCTGTTACATCGGTTTCCTGAAACGCATCGCCGCCAATTAAGTGCGACGCGACCTGCCCGGTGATAAAGACGACCGGGACCGAATCGAGCATGGCTGTTGCAATACCTGTCACGAGGTTTGTCGCTCCCGGCCCGGAGGTTGCCATAGCCACGCCAACCCTGCCGGATGCGCGCGCATAACCGTCGGCCATGTGCGCGGCGCCTTGCTCGTGCCGTACAAGCACGTGATGCACCGGATAGCTGAGCATCGCGTCGTAAATCGGCATGTTCGCTCCGCCCGGATAGCCGAAAACTACCTCGACCCCTTCCCGCACCAGGCATTCCCACATGATTTCCGCACCCGTCATTTTCATTTTTGCTCCTCGATCAGGGCATGCTGCACGCCGCCGTCTGTTGAAAGCACGGCACCCGTATCCGCGCTCGTCACAAAGTAGGAATACCGCTTGAGCCACTTGCTTTGGATGTTGGACTTGAATGGAGGCAGCCCGTCGAGCCGGCTTTGGATCTCGGCTGGCGTCAACCGGGCTTCGAGCGTGCGCTGCACCAGGTCGATGTCAATGATGTCCCCTGGATGCAACGCGGCGATCGGGCCGCCCGCGGCTGCCTCGGGTGAGACGTGTCCGATGCAAGCCCCGCGCGTCCCGCCGCTGAACCGGCCATCCGTGACGAGCGCGACCTTGTCGCCCAGTCCTTGCCCCATGATTGCGGACGTGGGCGAGAGCATCTCCTGCATGCCGGGACCGCCTTTGGGGCCCTCATATCGGATGACGACCACATCGCCCGGCTGGACTTCCCTGGCCAGGATTCCGGCGAGCGCCTCATCCTGCAATTCGTAGATCCGGGCGGGCCCGCTGAATTTCATCATGGCCTCGCTTACCCCGCCGACTTTCACGACCGCGCCGTTTGGAGCCAGGTTGCCGAATAGGATCGATAACCCCCCGCGCTTCGAATGTGCATTTTCATAACAACGGATGACGTCCTCATCTTTGATCTCATAACCCCCGATGGATTCTCCCAGGCTCATGCCGCTGACTGTGATCCGGTCAAAGTGAAGCATACCCGTGCCGCGCTGGATTTCGTTCAGGATTGCAGGGATGCCTCCCGCCCGGTGGACATCCTCCATGTGCCATTTGCCGGCAGGGGAGACCTTGCAGATATGCGGGACTTTATCAGCCACTGTATTGATTCGGCTCAGCGGGTAGTCCACACCGGCTTCGTTTGCCAGCGCGAGAGTATGCAGAACCGTGTTCGATGAACCTCCCATCGCCATATCGAGCGCGAAGGCATCGTCGATTGCCTCGGCGTTGACGATATCGCGCGGCTTGATATCGCGTTCGATCAAGGTCATGATCTGCCCTGCGGCTCTTCTTGCCAGGTCCTCGCGCTCTTTCGTCTTAGCCAGGGCGCTGCCATTGAACGGCAACGCCAGTCCGATGGCCTCCATCAGGCAGTTCATGGAGTTTGCGGTGAACATCCCTGAGCACGAGCCGCAGGATGGGCAGGCGAATTTCTCCAGCAGACTCAAGCGCTTCTCGTCGATCTTCCCAGCTGAGAATGCCCCCACTCCCTCAAATACCGAGATCAGGTCAATTGCCTCGCCGTCTGGCAGTCGCCCTGCAGCCATCGGCCCGCCTGATACAAAGATGGCTGGAATATTCACGCGCAGGGCGCCAAGCAGCATGCCCGGCACGATCTTGTCACAGTTCGGGATGCAGACCATGCCATCAAATCTGTGAGCCTCGATCATCGTTTCAACGCAGTCTGCGATCAGTTCACGGGATGGGAGCGAGTACTTCATACCCAGGTGGCCCATTGCGATCCCATCATCCACGCCAATTGTGTTGAACTCGAACGGTACCCCGCCCGCGGCCCGCACAGCCTCTTTGACCAATTTGCCGAAATCCTGCAAATGGACATGCCCCGGGACTATATCAACGTAGGAATTCACAATGGCAATAAAAGGCTTCTCGAAATCACCGTCCTGCAACCCCGTAGCACGCAGCAATGCACGGTGTGGCGCTTTGTCATAACCTTTCTTAATGGTGTCAGATCTCATGGCTCTCATTTCTTCGAAAAGATATAAAAAGAGCCGCCCCGGGGTCGGGGCGGCTCTTTGTAAGCTCTTGCAGGTGTGCGTTTACTTCGCTCTCACCGTCGCCATCCCAACCAGAAATAGGTCCTTAATAATAAGGACCGCAAGGACGACGACAATAAGGGAGAGGGAGACGATGGAAGTATTCATTTTGGCTGAAAAGATTTCGCTCGATTATAGGCTCATTAGGAAATCCGTCAAGAGGCAAAATCCCCGAGAGATCCTTCTAATCGCCCTGGGTTCCAGCCTCAGGTCGTGCAAGATCCCGAATTTCGAGATAGGGGGCCTCTATGAGTAATGCCATTTAAGTCAAGAAGCACTCGCTATGTGGAAATGGATTGTTTGCTTTGATGTTGATCTCGTGCGTAGGATCCGAGCACGCGCAGCATCACAGCGTATTCACTCAAATGATCGAGTGCCTTGCCTACGCGCGCCTCGTGCCCTGCGCCAATGAAATCGATGTAAAACAGATACTCCCATGGCTTGCCCGCCAGTGGCCGCAACTCGATCTTCGTCAAGTCGATATCGCGCAGCGCGAAGACGCTAAGGGCTTTGAACAGAGCGCCCGGCTGATTCTTAAGCGTGAATACGATCGACGTCTTTGCATCCGTCCCAGGTCGTAGGGCAGCGGGGGAGATGGCAAGGAACCGTGTGAAGTTTTCGAAGTGATCCTCGATCCCTTCCTCCAGGATCTGCATGCCATAGATCTCTGCCGCCCGCCTCGACACGATCGCGGCCGTGTCGCGTGCGCCGGATTCTTTGAGAATCTTCACGCTGCCCGCGGTGTCGTAAACTGCTTCCGGCTGGAGATGATGCGACCGTAAGTAACCGGCACACTGTTCCAATGCCTGTGGATGGCTGATCGCTCTTTTGAGTTCACTCATCTGCACGCCCGGCATTGCGATGAGGCAGTGTCTCACGCGCAGGTAGTACTCGCCCACGATGTACAACTCGTGCCGCATCAGAAGATCGTAGTTTTGATGCACGCTTCCTGCCAGGGAGTTTTCGATCGGGATCAGACCATATTCACAGCGCCGCGCGCTAACGGCTGTGAACACGTCCTCGAATGATGCGCAGGGTACGGCCTCCGCCGCGCCGAAATGATCGTAAACGGCCTGTTCTGAATAGGCGCCCGGCTCTCCTTGAAACGCGACTTTCACTCTACGCCCCAGCCTTCTCTGCCCAATTGAGAATTGCCTTCATACCCTCTTCCACATCCTGCTCTGCTGCAGCGATGGTCATGCGGACAAACCCTTCCCCTTGCGCCCCAAATGCCGAGCCGGGAATCAAGCCCACACCGGCCTCTTCCAGCAATCGTTCGCAGATTTCCATGGAGGGCAGCCTTAATGCTCGCATATCGAGGAAGAAATAGAACGCGCCCATGGGCGATACAACGTGGATCGGTGATTCTCCCTGTTCGCGTGCAATATCCAGAACAAGCTGGCGGCGCTTCGCATAGGCAGCACGCATGGTTGCTGTTGCCTCTTGGATTGCCGGGTCTGTCAGCGCGAACGCGGCGGCCTTCTGGATGAACGGCGTAACACAGGTGATTGAGTTTTGTCCGGCTTTCAAGGCATTCTCGATCACGCGCTCTGGGGCGGCGAGAAAGCCAACACGCCAACCAGTCATTGCGTAGGACTTGGAAAGGCTGTTTACGAGCAGCGTCCGGTCTTTCGCCCCTTCGAATGCCGCGGCACAAGTCGGGCGTTCGCCATAATAAAGGCTTCCGTAAACTTCATCGCTTATGATCCAAAGATCATGCTCTTTTGCAAAGTCCTGCAGTTCCTGCAAATAGGCACGAGTAGGATATGCGCCGGTCGGATTCGATGGATAGTTCAAAACGATGGCGCGCGTCCTCGGCGTCAGCGCTTTTCTCCACGACGCGAAATGAGGGATGAATCCGTTCTCGGCTGGTGCGGGCACACGGACCACTTTTCCCCGCAGCATGATTACCATATTGGAATGGGTCGCCCAGGTAGGATCGGGCACCAACACGTCATCCCCGGGATTAAGGACGGCCTGCATGGCAGTGTAATAGGCATGAATGCCGCCATGCGTTACCAGGATTTCAGAAGCCGGGTCGTACTTCACTCCCTCGTCGCGTGCCAGTTTGCTCGCGATTGCGGATAATAGATCAGGCCGCCCGCGTGAGGGCCCATAGTGCGTCAATCCCTCCTGCATCGCTTTCATGGCAACGTCCAGCACGGCTTGCGGCGTTGCGAAATCGGGATCACCCGGTTTGCAAGCCAATGATCCGATGCCCCGCGGCCTTGAGCGCATGGACGCGGTCTGCCATGGCGACGGTGGCCGATTGGCAAATCAGCTCGAATTGTTGGTTAAGTTCCATGATGTCGGCCTGTCAACAAAAGTGCTGCATTATACACCGCACAAACTATTGACGACTGTGGGAGCGGGTGATATAACTTCGGCCAATATGTTCCCGGCTTTCGACCTCACAACCACTATTACTACAACTCCCCGCGGTCTTACCGTGGGTCTGTGGTGTATCGGCAGGAATAACGAGTAGTTATTTTCCCGCAAGTCACAACAGCGCCTCACGGAAACGTGGGGCGTTTTCTTAATCAAGGAGAGCAATGTGGAAGACAAGAAGCAAACGCCCGGAACGCTGGTGATGAAGTTTGGAGGCACCTCTGTCGGCACCCCGGATGCGATGTCAAGAGCCGCGCAGATCGTGAAGGATGCCCGTGCGGAATGGCCACACATGGTTGTGGTCACTTCGGCGCTTTCAGGCGTCACGAACCTGTTGCTGGAAAGCGCCGCACAAAGCGCGCAGGGCAATATGCATCCAATTACACAGGCTGAGCAAAAACTAAGGGTGGAGCATGAGCGCATCATTGACGCCCTTGTCAAAGACCAGGGACAGCGTGCCGAATTGCTCAAGCGAATAGAAGCTTATGTCAGAGACTTTGGTGATCTTTGCCGGGCTATCGGCGTGCTTGGCGAGGCCAGTCCGCGTGCCCTGGACGCGGTTGCCTCGCTCGGCGAGCGCATGAGCTTGCAAGTATTGACGGGCGTGATCGCGTCCGAGGGTATCCCCGCCGAGGCAATCGAATCAACCCGGTTGGTAGTCACAAACGCACATTTCCAAAACGCTCATCCAGATCTCGAGGCGACACGCGAATGTGTTGCATCCCGGTTGAGGCCAATATTGGAAAGGGGCTCTGTGGCCGTCACGACGGGTTTCATAGGGGCAACGCCGAATGGCGTAATCACGACCCTCGGGCGAGGCGGCAGCGACTATTCAGCCGCGATCCTTGCGGCGGTACTTCCCGCTGACGATGTCTGGATCTGGACGGATGTTGACGGTGTAATGACCACCGATCCGCGCATTGTTCCGCAAGCGCGCACCTTGCCGGAGATCAGTTACAGTGAGATCGCAGAGCTTGCCTATTATGGCGCAAAAGTCCTGCATCCGAAAACAATTCGTCCCATCGTGGATGCCGGTATCGGCTTGCGGATTTGCAATACCTTCAATCCATCGCTCCCCGGCACAAGGCTGATAGCGAATTCCAAATCGTCCCGCAAACCCGTCGATGGCCCGGTTGTCAAGGCAGTGACCGCTATCCGAAGTCAGCGGCTGGTGACCATTGAGGGGCGCGGCATGCTCGGCGTCCCTGGTGTGGCGGCTCGAGCATTCGGCGCTGTGGCTTCCATGGGCGTAAGCGTTCCTTTGATTACCCAGGCGTCCTCGGAGCAGTCCATCTGCATCGCTGTGCCCTCGGAGTTTGCATCCGCTGTCACGACCGAGCTGCAGAGGGCGTTTGCTCGTGAACTTGATGACAATGACATCGACCGCGTTTGGGCAACGGAGGACGTATCCATCATTACCGTTGTGGGAGCGGGCATGATCCACACGCCAGGAGTGGCCGGTAGGGTCTTCAGCCAGCTGGGAAGCAAGGATGTAAATGTTCTTGCCATCGCGCAAGGCTCATCCGAAGTATCCATCAGCCTTGTCGTGGATTCCTCAGATACGGAGCAGGCAGTCAAGGCCTTGCATGAGTTGATCGTCACTTAGCCGCTGCCCGCAAACAGGAATGAAATCATAATGGCTCAATCTCAAATTCCCGTTGCCGTGCTCGGCGCCACAGGCTCTGTAGGTCAGCGGTTCGTGTCATTGCTCGAGAACCACCCATGGTTCAAAGTGGTGGCGCTTGCTGCATCCGATCGTTCGGTTGGTCAAAAGTACGGTGATGTTTGTCGCTGGGTCTTGAGTGAGCCCATGCCGCAATACGCGCGTGATATGCCCGTTTTGCCGGTATCTTCAGAGGCAGTGGATGCCAGAATTGTCTTTTCCGCATTGCACAATGAGATTGCGCAAACCGTGGAGCCGCAGTTCGCGGCCGCCGGCGCAGCGGTCTGCTCGAATGCCGCGTCGTATCGGCGCGGTGATGACATTCCGCTCCTGCTTCCTGAAGTGAATGCGGAGCACATCCATCTCGTCAGTCGGCAGCGTATCGAGCGCGGCTGGACCGGCTGCATAATCACAAATCCCAACTGCACGAGTACCGGTCTGACGGTCGCGCTGAAGCCGCTCGATCTAGCCTTCGGCGTATCGAAGGTGTTTGCCGTCTCATTGCAAGCCCTTTCTGGAGCCGGCTATCCGGGCGTTCCCTCGCTTGACATCATCGATAATGTGATCCCTAATGTCAAAGCTGAGGAGGAAAAGGTGGAATGGGAGCCGCGTAAAATGCTCGGAAAACTAAATGATGGTCGGATCGATCTGGCAGATATCGCTTTCAGCGCGCATACGAATCGGGTCGCCGTCAGCGATGGACACCTTGTGTGCGTCAGCGTGGGCCTGGCTCATATGGCGGATCCTGAGGCTGCCGAGGCGGTCCTGAGAGACTACAGCTCTCCGGCTGCTGCAGCGGAACTCCCATCGACTCCCAGGCCCGTCATTGAAGTTCGAAATGAAACGGATCGTCCGCAGCCTCGTCTCGACCGATTAACCGGTAAGGGTATGACCACGGTTGTCGGCCGCATCAGGCCCGACCCGATCCTCGATCTGAAATTTGTGGTGCTCTCCCATAACACGATTCGCGGCGCAGCGGGCGGTTCCATCTACAATGCAGAGCTGCTTGTGCAGGAGGGATTGTTGTGAAGATCAGCGGCATGTCTTCCTTAGCCGACTTCATCGGTGACCGGATCGTGTATCGCAAACTGCGGCCCCTCGACCCCCGGTTGCCTTCGCTGACGGACTTGAGCGCTAAGCTCGGCCTCGTACCGGGTGCAGTTCCGCGGAAGAACGAATCCGACTACGCTCGCGTGGTCGTTGAGATATTGAAGTCTGCACGGCAGTTGAGGCCCCCGAGCGCTGCGATTCGACGCGCCATCTTCGTGGGGGACACGCGCCTGCTCAACTCGACCGCTTTTGCCAACATCTGTGCGGCAGGTGGCTGGCCTGGCATAGCGTTCATCGGCTCGGAAAACGATAGCCCGCCCGATGTGGAACTGGAAACCACTCGTGCAGGGCAGACGCTTTTTCTCTCGAATCGCTGGGCAGACCTGGACGCGCCGTTCAGGGAGTTCGTTGCGAACAGATCCTTTCCAATTGACGAGCAGACCGTTTTGCTGATCGACATGGACAAGACGGCGCTCGGTGCGCGCGGTCGCAACGCATCCACCATCGACAACGCGCCGCGTCGCGGCTGTCGAACAAACCGTCGCTACGTTCCTGGGGGATCAATTCGATCCCGGCAAGTTTCGCGTGGCCTATGATTTGCTTGTTCAAGCCCGAGTTCCATGCGTTCACCGGCGATAATCAGGATTATGTGGCCTATATCTGCTTGATTCTTGGCAGTGGGGTGGAACAGCTCGCGGGTCTTGTCAACCGGATTCGGGCTGGCGAGCTGCGAACGTTTCCGCAATTTATTGCGGAGGTGGACGCGCGTGAGTCTGCCCTTGGCCCCAGCCTGCGATCGCTCCACGGACAGATCTATGAAGCCGTGTGCGCCGGTGACCCAACGCCTTTCAAAGCCTTCCGTTACAACGAATTTCTCGCGACTTCGGCGCGCATGGGATATTTGCCAAACTCGGCCCCTTTGCAGGACTTCCTGTCGCACGAGATTCTATTAACCCGCGAAGTCACGCGACCTGGCCCTGGAATGGCAGGCGCTCGGCGCATTGACCTTCGCGCTGAGCGATAAACCTGATGAAGCATCAATTCCTTCGACAGAGCTGCAAGAGCAGGGCTTTGTGGCGTTGCATCAGAAGAAGACGCATGTCCTGGGGAGTTGATTGCAGTTCCCTATAGACCTTTCAGGATCATCTCTTCAAGGTACTCGAGCTTTGGTGCGATGGCTTGCACCGGAGGTAGCCCCTTCACGATAATATCCGGGTCCTTCAGCCCATGGCCCGTGCAAACAGCGACTATCTGCTGACCCTTCGGCGCGATGCGGCCGGCGCGGATTTCCGAGGCGAGGCCGGCCATGCCCGCCGCCGACGCAGGCTCCACCCATATCCCCTCCCGCGCTAATCGCTTTTGCATCGCGAGTATTTCCTCGTCATCCACAGCAATGATCTTGCCGCCTGATTCTTCCGAGGCTTGCAGCGCCTGCTCGGCGCGCGCGGGCCGTCCAATACGGATGGCTGTCGCGACGGTTTCGGGCTTATCTACCGGATGTCCCAGCACCAACGGTGCTGATCCAGACGCCTGAACACCCAGGATGCGCGGTAACCCCGTGGACTTCGATGCGTTGTACTGCTTGAAGCCCATCCAGTAGGCTGTGATATTGCCTGCATTGCCCACCGGCAGGCACAGCATGTCCGGTGCACGCCCCAGCACATCGCAGATTTCGAACGCACCGGTCTTTTGCCCTCCAGCCGATACGGATTAAGAGAGTTGACCAGCGCGATCGGGAGACGCTGCGCGATCGATACAACCATATTGAGGGCATCGTCAAATGAGCCGTCGATCTGCACAACTTGGGCTCCATAGGCTATGGCGCCCGCCAGCTTTCCGGTAGCTACTTTGCCTTGAGGGATGAGCACAACCGCCTTTTGTCCGGCGCGAGCGGCGTAGGCCGCGGCCGAGGCAGCCGTATTCCCCGTCGATGCACAGATCACCGCCTTCACGCCGGCCCCGAGTGCTTCGCTGATCGCGACCGTCATGCCGCGGTCCTTGAAGGAACCCGTTGGATTCAATCCCTCAAACTTTACGTACAGATCGAATCCGCCGCCCAATTCCTCAGCCAAACGCGGCACGGGGATCAGCGGTGTGTCGCCTTCATGGAGCGTGACCGGGATGCTGTAGGCGGGCAGGTCAAGCATATCGCGGTATCTGGCAATGATTCCTTGTGCAGGCATGGCCCTTCACCTTCTGTGGATGGGGAAGATTTGGCTTTAGATGCCGTATGCAGGCCCCACCGCGCCTCGGAACAGGATTGTATCAGTGCCTGAACACGTGCCGGTAAGCGAGGCCGGGCGAACCGGCTATGCTGTCAAGTGCGACAAAGTCTGGGTTGAGAGAACAAAGCATCTGCGGTGCAACGAGAGACTTTGGCCCATTAGAAGTATAATTCGCATTCAGATGAGCCGACCGCCTTCCGGGGGGGTCAAGGCTTCGGCTGTGCCTTGGGAGCGCAATGATAAGGCACCGCCGGCATGCTGCATAAACATTTAGAGTTCGTTAAATTCTATTAGCGTTACCAGCCAGGAAGGAAATACCACGAAAATGACTACCGAGCGATTCGGTTTGATCAAGACCGGTGGAAAAGACGCTACAGTCGTCGGCGATGATGTGATCGTTGGCAGCGTGGCGCCAGACTTTACAGTTCATGCCACGGACTGGTCGCTTGTCCGTGGCTTGGCCAACTCCGCAGGAAAGGTGCGTATCATCGCTGCCGTACCTTCCCTGGATACCAACGTGTGTGATCGCGAGACGCGGCGTTTCAATCAGGAGGCCGCCTCATTGAGCAAGGATATCGTTATTGAGGTGATCAGCACCGATTTGCCCTACACACAGAAACGTTGGTGCGGCGCTGCCGGGGTGGATCAGGTTCAAACCCTCTCGGATCACATGAGCGCCGAATTCGGAGAGAAGTATGGGGTGCTTATCAAGGAACGGCGCATCCTGCGCCGCGCGGTCTTCGTCGTGGGCAGGGATGATCGACTCGTGTACGTCGCCTATATGCCCCGGCTTGACGATGAGCCTGATTACGCCGCAGTCCTGGATGCAGCAAAGCGCGCTCTCGATAAGAATCAGTAGTTCGTACGCCGATACGCCGCCACTAACTTTAGATTATTGGGAATCAGCCGCATACCGGTAAGGAGCAGGAATGCCTACAGTGATACGCAGGACAGAGACAGTGACCGTTACCGAAAAGCGTCGTGAGGTTTCGCGTACGGTTGGATGGCAGGTGACCAGTAGCGTGTGGAGCCCGCCCACCGACGTATATGAGACCGATGTCGACTTCGTCGTGCGCGTGGAAGTGGCCGGGATTCGTGAGACCGATCTTGATGTGAGCTTTGAGAACGGCATCCTGACCATCGACGGCGTCCGGCCCGATGTAACTGAGCATCGTGCGTATCACCAGATGGAGATCCACTTCGGTAAATTCTCGACAGCCATTGGCGTGCCCGGCCCGATAGATCTGGATAGCTCCGTTGCGGAATATAAGGATGGTTTCCTGATCGTGAGGATGCCGAAGGCGAAATTATCGAACGTAAAGATTGAGGGATAGATGCCTGCTTCTCGCTGGCAAACCAGCATGAGTGAACTCTTCGAATGGATCGGACAGGACGATGAGGAAATGAAAATGCTTGTTCCCTCCGTCTTTTCCCGCGTGGGCAAGAAGGAGGAACCCGGCGATGCCGCCAAATCGGACGGTGAGCCGCCCAAGTATCCTGATGTGCTGCCCATCCTTCCATTGCGAGGCGTTGTCGTATATCCGCAGACGGCTGTTCCGCTGACGGTCGGGCAGCCGCGCTCAGTCCGGCTCGTGGATGATGTGGTGGCCGCGGACAAGTTGGTCGGGCTGGTAGCTGCGGTGAACCCTGAGCTGGAATCGCCCGGGCCGAAGGACCTCTATAAGGTTGGCGTGATCGCCACCGTGCACCGGTTACTGCGCGCTCCCGATGGCACCGTGCGTTTGCTGGTGCAGGGCATGGACCGGTTCCGTCTGGGCGAATTCGTCAGCGAAGAACCGTACCTCAAAGCAAAGATCGAGCTTGCTCCCGAGCTGGTCGAAGAGGGCCTGGAGATCGATGCGCTGGCGCGCAATGCACGTGACCAGTTCCAACAGATCACGCAAATGATCCCTTCCTTTCCGGAAGAGCTGGTTACCTCGATTACGTCTCTCGAGAATCCGCTGCAGACGGTCTATACGATCGCGAACTTTCAGCGTATTGACCTGAAAGACGCGCAGGAACTGCTGGAGATCGATTCGGCGCTGGAAAAACTTCGCAAGCTCATCGGCTTGCTGGTTCGCGAGGCCGAGGTGTTGACGCTCGGCCAGAAGATCCAGAACGAAGCGCGCGGTGAGATCGAGAAGGTCCAGCGCGACTATTATCTGCGCGAACAGATGAAGGCCATCCAGAAGGAGTTGGGTGAGAAGGACGAGCAGGCCGCCGAGGTCGAGGAGCTTCGGAAGAAGATCGACGAAGCCAAAATGGCTGAAGAGGCCAACAAGCAAGCGCTTCAGGAATTGGACCGGCTTTCTCGCCTGCCGACTGCAGCCGCGGAATATGGCGTCATCCGTTCCTACCTCGATTGGATGGTTACGCTCCCGTGGTCAAAGTCGACCGAAGACAATCTCGATATCACACATGCGCGTGATATTCTGAACGCGGACCATTACGGCCTGGAGGATGTCAAGGACCGCATCCTCGAATTCCTGGCGATCCGCAAGCTGCGGTTGGATCGAAAAGAGGAGTTTAAGGAGCCGTCGCTCGATCTCATTCGACGTGAGCGCGAGGGCGTGATCCTGTGCTTTATTGGCCCTCCGGGCGTAGGCAAGACGTCGCTCGGACAGTCCATCGCGCGGGCGATGGGTCGCAAGTTCATTCGCGCTTCATTGGGCGGCGTGCGTGATGAGGCCGAGATCCGCGGTCACAGGCGTACGTATATCGGCGCGTTGCCCGGTCGGATCCTTCAATCGCTCCGAAGGATCGAGAGCAAGAACCCGGTGTTCATGTTGGATGAGGTCGATAAGCTCACGTTCGACTTTCATGGCGACCCGGCCTCCGCATTGCTCGAGGTCCTCGACCCCGAACAGAACGGCGAATTCCGCGACAACTACCTGGAGGTCGCCTTCGATCTTTCCCAGGTCTTCTTCATCACGACTGCCAACACGCCGGAAACCATACCCGGCCCGCTCTATGATCGGATGGAGGTCATCTATCTCTCCGGTTACACGGACAAGGAGAAGATAGCTATCGCGCGCGGCTACCTCATCCCGCGCCAGATCCGAGAAAACGGATTGCGCCCCGCGGAGGTGAGTTTTACAGATGAGGCGCTGGAGCGCATCATCCGTGATTACACACGCGAAGCCGGCGTTCGCAGCCTGGAACGCAAGATCGGAGCCATCTGCAGAAAGATTGGAACGCGCATCGCGGAAGGCAAGGCCGAAAAGTTCGAGGTCAAACCGGAAATGATCGAGGAGTTCCTCGACCATCCGATCTTCTTTGGCACAGAGGAATTGAACGAGCGCACGTCGGTGCCGGGCATCGTTCCAGGGTTGGCCTATACGCCGTTCGGAGGCGATGTGCTGTTTGTGGAAGCCAGCCGCATGCCCGGTGGACGAGGGTTCCAGATCACGGGTTCCATTGGACATGTGATGCAGGAAATCCGCGCGAGCCGCACTGTCCTATGTGCGCTCACGAGCCGACGGCCTGGGTATTCCTCGCGACTTCTTCGAGAAGAACGATATCCACCTGCACATACCGGCAGGCGCCTCTCCGAAAGATGGCCCGTCAGCCGGCGTCACTATGACAACGGCACTGGTGTCGCTTATTCTGGGACGTAAGGTCAAGCCGCATCTCGGTATGACGGGCGAGATCACGCTCAGGGGGCAGGTGCTGCCGATCGGTGGTGTCAAAGAGAAGATCCTTGCAGCCCATCGCAACGGACTGCGCACCATTCTGCTTCCCAAAAGGAATCAATTCGACCTGGACGATGTCCCGGACGAAATCAAGAAATCCATGAAGTTCGTGTTCGTCGAGACCATGGATGAGGTTTTGAATGCCGCGCTGGAACCCCGTCCAGCCTTCCAGCCCCGCCAAAAAGGCGCCGAAGCGCACGGCGAAATCAACTAAGAAGAGTAAGAAAAATGCCAAAAGTTCTACTAGCCGAAGATGATCAGACCATGGTTGGCCTCCTGATGACGCTCTTGCAAATGGATGGCTTCGAGGTCACATCAGTGGACGCAGACGATGATGTTCCTGCGGCCGTGAAGCGAGATCAACCCGAAGTCCTGGTGTTGGACGTCCATCTATCCAAGCAGAACGGGCTGGATGTGTTGGAGGCGATCCGTAGCGTCGACCAGGCGCACAAGGTGCGCGTGATCATGATTTCCGGACTAAACGTTAAGGATGAATCCATGAGGCGGGGTGCGGACGATTTTCTGCTCAAGCCCTTCATGCCCGACGATTTGATGAAGCTGCTGCGAAAAAATATCCAGGCTCGGTAATGGCGCCGATCTGCATCCGCGAGTTTCACGCCCCGGACGATTACACGCGGGCCTTGCGCCTTTGGGAGGAGATGGAAAAGGGCATACATGTCGGCCCTTCGGACGCGCCCGCTGAGATCGATAAGAAGCTGGAACGCGACCCTGATCTGTTCCTGGTGGCTGAAGATGGCGGCGACTTGATCGGGACGGTCATCGGCGGTTACGACGGGCGGCGCGGCTTCATTTACCATCTCGCCGTGCACGCCGACCATCGAAGTCGTGGCGTGGGCAGCCGGCTGATGAATGAGGTGGAGGCTCGCCTGCGTGCCAGGGGCTGCATTCGTTGCTATTTATTCGTTACGCCCGACAACGTGGAAGCCATGCAATACTATCAGAAGCGTGGCTGGCAGTTAATGGACAATCTCCCGTACGCCAAGGATCTCGTCTAATGGAACTCCGCTTTGCGGTAGTGACGGTTTCAGACCGCAGCGCGCGCGGCGAACGTCCTGATGCTTCAGGCCCCGCACTGGTCGAGCTCATCCAGGCCCAGGGTTGGCAGGTTGTCAGGCAGGAAGTCCTCCCTGATGACATGGGGCTGCTGCGCGAATCTCTGGCTGCATGGGCCGACCATGACGATTTGGACATCATACTGACCACCGGAGGCACCGGCTTTGCCCCTCGTGACGTCACACCCGAAGCAACGCGCTCCATCATCGAGCGTGAGGCGCCCGGCTTGGCGGAAGCCATGCGCATCGCTTCCGCCGTGAAATCAAAGCATGCCATGCTGTCGCGGGCGATTGCCGGCTTGCGAGGGCAAGGTGCTCATCATCAATCTTCCCGGCAGCCCCCGCGCGGCTGTCGAAAATCTGCAGACTGTTCTGCCGGCCCTTGAGCACGCCGTGCAGCTGCTGCACGAGGATCCGGGTGCTGAGGCCGGCCATTGAAGAACGGCAGGCTTTTGTGAATGGTGGATTGCACTGCGCGATGCCCCGCAATAGGTGCTGCTCTTGGCATGCCTGTGCTTCACTGCTATAATCCTGCGGCTTGGAATTTTCTCTCGGCGTTCATCCATACCCTTCTCCTTTCTGGAGAAGAGATGGTGGGAATGATCATCGAAATACATAAGTAAGGAAATGGAATCATGATTGATGTGAACGAACTTCGCAAGGGGGTAACATTCGAGTTTGACGGTGCACTCTTCAAAGTGATGGATTACAGCCATAACAAGACAGGACGCGGCAATGCCTCTATCAAGGTCAAGGCTCGTAACCTGCTGACCGGCGCAAACATCGAGAAAACCTTCCAGTCCGGAGACCGCGTCCAGGACGCGCGGCTGGATTTCCACAACGTCCAATACCTCTACTCGGACTCCGACTTTTACTACTTCATGGACAATGAGACCTACGAACAGCCCGGCATCAAGGCCGAGATCCTGGGGGACGACGCGCTATATCTGAAATCCGGAATGGAGGTTAAGCTCACGTTCTACAAGGGTGAACCGTTGAACGTTGAGCTGCCGACATCTGTCGACCTTGAAGTTATGGAGGCCGAGGTGGCTGTGCGCGGCGATACGGCTACCGGTGTTACAAAGCGGGTCAAGACAGAGACGGGCCTGGCGGTGAACTGCCCTCAGTTCGTCAAAGTCGGCGATGTAATCCGCGTGGATACCCGGACCGGCGAGTACGTAACTCGCGTATGACAGATCGTTAGCTGATCCGGTATCACCCGTCAAATTGAAATTCTATGGATGAGCAATGCTTGTTCATCCGGTTTGCTTGCCCATCGTAAGTTGTGAACAAAAATGCGTACTCCTGCTGGAAAAGAATGTAAATACTTCTACGGGGACTACTTCCGGGGCCGGAATACCGAGGAGTGTCGTCTGCTGAAAGCCTCCGGCCAAAAATGGACGCGCGATCTCTGCCGGACTTGTCCGGTCCCCGGCGTCTTGCAGGCCAATGCCTGCGAATTTCTCCAACTGCACGGGGAAGTGGCGCGGCCGTTTGCCGCACTCTTTCAAAGACGCGTTCAGATCACCGCGTATTGTGAGAAGGTGCATAGGCCCGTCGCCGAACCACATATCGGTTGTGGGGAGTGCCATCCGCTGCCGCCGGAGTTCGCAGTCAAGGAATAGACTTGTTTCTTCTGAAATCCATGAAGCTCTGATAATAGAATCTCGCCGACCCCTCGGAGCGGTTTCAGTCCTGGGAGAAGGCTTGCGCCCCTTGACGGGGAGGCTCTCAAACGCTTATATGTCACTGACCTTACTGCTCGACCTCGATGACACATTGCTGGATACGAACCTGGGCGAATTTGTGCCGGCGTATTTTCAGGCGCTCGCAAAACACCTCGCCAACCGCGTCCAGCCGGATTTGATGCTCTCGGCGTTAAGGTTCGGCACGCAGCACATGCTTGCCAATCAGGACGCATCACAAGACCCTCCAGGAAGTCTTTGAGTTGGATTTTTATCCGCGGCTTGGCATGCAGAAGGGCGAGCTTCGCGATGCTATTGATGATTTTTACGACAACGTTTTTCGGTCGCTAAGCGTCGTTACCAGGCAGCGAGCGGGCGCCGCGAGTTGGTCGACTGGGCATTGGAGAAGGGTCATCGCGTGGCAATTGCCACCGATCCGCTGTTTCCTCGCAAGGCGATATACGAGCGCATCCGCTGGGCGGGCCTTGATCCCGAACGCTTCGATTTGATATCCTCGTACGAGTCCTTTCATTTCACAAAATCGCATCCGGCCTATTACGCGGAAGTCCTGGGCCGGCTCGGCTGGCCCGATGGCCCGGTGCTGATGGTAGGTAATGATGTGGAGCGCGATCTGGCGCCCGCACAGGAACTTGGACTGGCTACCTATCAGGTGGACGCTGTCCCGGCTGCCATCGCTGTCGACGCCGGACCCGCTGCCGAACCGTCGGCAGTTCCGCGGCGAGGGATCTCACCGAGCTTCGTACATGGTTGGAATTCGCCGATGGCTCGCTTATCGAGCCGTCTTTCAAGGATCGGCGTGCGATCCTCACGATCCTCGCCTCGACCCCGGCAGTTTTCCAGAGTCTGGTATCAGCCCTGAGCCCTGAGGCTTGGAAGCATGAGCCTACAGTTGACGATTGGGCCGTCATCGAGATCATCTCTCATTTGCGGGACACTGAGCGTGAGGTGCACCATGGGCAGCTCAAGACGCTTCTGGAAGACGCACAGCCCTTTGTCCCCAGGCCGGATGCCGCCGTATGGGCGAAGCAAAGAAAATATCTTAATGAGGATGGCCTCCAGGCAACAGCCGCTTTTGCTGCCGCAAGGTCAGAAACCCTTCGGCGCCTTCAGGGCTTGCCCAAATCGATCTGGGAGCGTGCCGCCCGGCACGCCATTTTCGGCCCGACAAATTTCACTGAAGTAGTCGGATTTATGGCAGATCATGACCGGTTGCACGTTCAACAGGCATGGCGCACGCTTCAATCGCCTGCCTGAAGCGCGCATCGTAACCCAGCGGAGAGTGTTATTATCCCCAGAACCAGGTAGGACAAGATGCAATCTTGTCCTACTTTTTTAGGAGAGTACATGAGAAAAAGAGTAGTTGTAACCGGCGTGGGCTGCGTGAGTCCGTTGGGTCTCAATGTTGACGAGACGTGGTCGGCGCTATTGGCTTGCAAGTCCGGGGCGGGTCCGATCACCCACTTCGACGCAAGTCAGCATAAGACCAGGTTCGCTGCCGAGGTCAAGGGATTTGATCCCGTTGGGCTCTTCGGGCGCTGGCGAAGCCCGCAAGATGGATCGTTTCGTCCAGTTCGCCATGGCCGCAGCGGACGAAGCCATAAAGGGGGCCAATCTGACGATTAACGAAAGCAACCGTGACCGGGTGGGGATACTGATCGGTACCGGTATCGGCGGTATCAGTACAATGCTCGATGCATATGAGGTCTTGAAGGAACCGTGGCCCCGATCGCGTCAGTTCATTTCTCATCCCCATGACGATCCCGCATAGCGCTGCCGGTATCCTTGCCATTCGCACGGGCGCGTGGCCCCAACATGTCAATTGCCACCGCCTGCGCTACCGGCACGAACGCTATGGGGAAGGCCACCGCCATGATCCGCAGGAATTCGGCCGATATCATGTTGGTCGGCTCATCCGAAGCATCCGTTGTCTCATTGGCGATGGCCGGCATGAACGTGATGACTGCGCTCTCCACTCGGAACGATGATCCC
>CAWDUZ010000008.1:0-95572 GCA_963805515.1 uncultured Chloroflexia bacterium
CCGATCCCAATCGTGCAGAGCGGAGGCATCAAGGCCGTGGCAATCGCCACTCCTGGCAGCGCAGCGGACAGGTTGGGAGCGAGTTCATGGCATAAGCAGCCGCCAAGCCGCCGGCCATAGCAATCGCCAGGTCGATCGGAGATGGGTGTGCGCGCGCGAGTTACTTCCGCTGGCAGTGCCTGGAGCACCACGAAGGGCAGGTGTCGGTTGACAAAGGCCATGAGGGTCGCCAGCAGAACGGCTACCACTGCACCACGCAAGAGCGCGTACTCAGGGCGTCCTCTACCAGCCGGACTTGACCCGTGATGGACGCCAGTCCAATGGCAACAATCGGCGACATGAGCGGTGCGACCAGCATGGCGCCGATGATGACCGCAGGCGAATCGGTAATCAGGCCCAGCGTGGCAATGCTGCAGGACAGCACGACCATAAGGAAAAAGTCGAAGCCGGGGGAAGCCGCGGCAGAAACTTCATCGATGATCTGCTTTTTTTCTTCGGCGGATGCCGGGCGAATGAATCTTTCAGCTGCTTGTAGGAATCCATAGGCCGCTCTAAACAGTCAAGAAACGAATTGTGTGCTATGCACCGGGGATCCGGCGCGGGGTCGCTCTGCCGTCGTGCTGAACTTGACAATTCCATCGATTGTAGGCGGACCGGATCGCCGGAGGCCTGTGCGCACGGAGGCATCAGAGTGGACCCGACATCTCACATTCGGTTGCGTGGGGACACACGAGTGTCGCAGGAACAATTGGGATACTGTTCGCGTGATGAAGTCAAGGCGGGCCATTATGCAGGCCGGAGTTTCGGCGCTTAGGGGAGTTCCAACTATTTTCTGACGGCAATCAAAAAAGCTACCGAACAATCAGCACCGGGCACGCCGCATGGCTCACCACTTTGTGGCTGGTGCTTCCGAGCGCCAGTTCCGCGATCGTGCTTAGCCCGCGTGACCCCATCACAATTACCGTACTTTCGCGCGTTTTGGCAACGTTGATAATTGCCTCAGCTGGCGAACCCTCAATCAGTTCGGCGTGTATCTCCCCTGGAATAGTTCCAACTGATTCCTGCGCGCTTTGGAGAATTGCATTTGCCTGCTTGAGGCGCGCATCGATCGCCTGCTGCATATTGGGTTCACCGTAGTAACTGGGAATATTGTCAAAGGCAACCACAATTCGCAGGGTGCTGGAATTCAAGGCCCGCGCCAAATCGCCCGCTTCTTTTGCGGCGCGCATGGAATGCTCAGAACCATCCACCGCGAGCAAGATTCTCTCAAACATGCTAACTCCTTTCAGGTTTGTCTTGTGGCTTCAGCATCTAGCCAAGTCGGGTGAGCTTCAAGATGCCGTTGTGCTCCACGAGCACACGCATGTACCCTCTCATCAGCACAATAAGAAGCGGGGATATCTTACTCGGTGCTTCATGGAGGGTGTGCTGCGTTCGAGAGGAAACCAAGATCTAAGGTGGCAGTTCCACTGTAAGGAGCTCAAAGAGCTTTCACAGCGTCGTACAAATTCATTTAGGGCTCACTTTGTCGAGGGTTCTCCTCAGAGCAGTAGCGCTTCTTACGAGATGATTACCGGATCGACAGGGTGTTGCATTTCTTCCTCTACTCGTGATTCTGTAGAAGTGGCCTCGGCCGGCCTTTTTCGCCCAGGCGATGAAGGAATTGGGCCTCCAACTTGCGAACCATTTGACTTGCGCCCTCTTCACCTACCGGGATTTGACCACCGGCCATGATGCCATGTCCCCCTGCCTTCCCCGGTGGAAAGATCACATCTTGAACAAGAAGGCCCGCATCCTGATCCAATAGGCCCGTCCGAATCGAAAAGTACAAAACCTTCTTGTACACCCCCGAGCACAACGCTGAATGAACACGCTCGTAGCGGAATAGCAAGTCCGCCAGTTCTGCCGTGAGGTTGGGACGGTGCATATTTCCTAGATAGGCGAGGACAGCCTTGCCGTAGACCCTGGCATTCTGCATCCCTTGGAAAAATGCCTGGTAATATTCCCGCGCCAAACCGGCAGACTCTATTTCCAGCAGAAGCCGCCGATCCAGCCTTTCCAAGAGCTTTACATAGACAATGCCATCCTCACGCGTGGGGCCTCTACTCAAGCCGTCGGTGTCGGTCCGTATTCCTAGGAACATGGCGGTAGCCAGAACAGGATCGATTGGGACTCGGGCCGCCTCCAGGTATTGGTGAACCATCGTAACTGTCGATCCGAGGTGCGGGCGTATATCGGAGTAGGCGGGGCTCTGGGCCTGTCCACGGAGTGCATAATGATGATCCATTACGATCATCGGCATCTTTCTGTCGACAGGAATTCAGGCTCCTTGAGCCAGCCTGACAATCCACGAGAATTGTGGCAGAGAACTCCGGCACGTCCGCCAATTCATCGACATGCTCCCATTCCGGTGTCAGCAAGCGGAGGATCGCCCGATTTTCTGCCCGGCCCACCAGACCACTATAGATTAACCTGCTCGGAGTCGCCCACTTCGACCTAAGTAAATGACTCATCGCTTTGCCGGAGGCCAACGCATCCGGATCTGGATTGGCGTGAGTAGTGATAAGAACAGGACCTTCTCGGACTATCGTTCTAATACGAGTCAGTTGGTCCTTACCAATCGTGTTTGGCGGGCGAATTGAAGTCTTGTGCAAATTGCGTCGGTCCTAGTCTGCGTTGGAGCGAAGAGGTTCCGTAATTCCAAGGGACCGGGAAGTTACGGCAGTCCCTGCTGAAGGCCTTCGTCCAGAACAGGTGAGGAAGGATATCGATAATTATAGTGTGAAGCAAAAGAAAATCCAGAATGAATTTGAGATCGGCGCTTGCGCTGCAAACTGCCAGCCCTTCCGAGCAATGGAAAGGAGTATTTCGGATGAATTGTCTTGAAATCCAACTGATTCAGCAGATCAGGACCCCCCCGTGTGTGACCATTACATTGCCTACTCATCGCACGACACCCGATAACCAACAGGATCCGATACGGGTGAAGAACCTGGTTAAGCAGGCAATTGACCGCACGGCAACTGAGTTTAGCAAACATGAAGTTGAACCCCTGGCAGTGCACCTGGAACGCTTGAAGGAGGGCATAGACTATCAGGCTGCGTTGGATGGACTAGTCCTGTTTGCCAACCCGGATTTCGCTCGCGCCGTTTATCTACCATTTCCTTTGAAAGAACGAGTTGTGGTTGGCGACGCTTTCTATACGCGTGACCTGGTCTTTGCCCTGAATCGGACACCACGTTACTGGGTGCTGGCCTTAAGTGAGAAACCAACCCGCCTGTACGAAGGTTCTCGCGAGGATTTGGCCGAAATTCGGGATGGCAATTTTCCGCTGGTCCATGAGGGCCCTGGCGGAGAGCAGGCCCTGCCGGGCGGCTTCGGCGTTCAGAAATCCGCCTATCGGGATGAACGTCACCGCCAGTTCTTCCGCCAAGTGGACAGTGCCCTGGAGCCATACTTAACAAACGATCCATTGCCGCTGGTGGTGGTTGGCGTGAAACGTTACCTGGCTTTTTTCGCTGAGGTGTCGAGCAGCAAAGACCTGATCCTGGCGACATTGACCGGTAGCCACGACAAAACATCTCCATATGAACTGGGCAAGCTAGTTTGGCCATTAGTGAAAGCCGGGCTAGATGAACAACGTGAGCTGATTTTGTCCGAATTGGACAAGGCCATTGCCGAACGGAAAGTCGTCTCCACGGTAGGAGAGGTGTGGCGATCTGCAAATGAGGGCGCGGCCGGATTCTGCTGGTAGAAGCAGATTTCCATTACCCAGCCCGCATCGATGCGACAGGCAGATCCCTTATTCCGGATGACAACCCTGCCGCATACGATGTTCTAGACGACGCGGTGGATAGAATCATCGAGACCGTCCTGCAAAAAAATGGGCAGGTTGTCTTTGTAGAGAACGGCCAGCTTGCACTGCATCAACGAATAGCGCTGATCCTGCGTTACTGAATTCCGCAGCTCGAAGATTGGATCGACCGGACGCCCCACCGAGCTATGGTCGAATCATACCAGGATGCCGTCCGTGTCTGCTGAAGATGGAAAGAGCCCGGTACGGACAACGTTTGAGCGCATGTGGGCGGTACATGTGGCGGGATGATGGAACAAGGGGAAGTGCGCTACACCGCAATATCCGCTTCAGCTCTCTGTTTGTCCCAGCCTGCCCTTCTCTGCAATCTTACACCCTGGCGCGGGCTTTGGAGAGTGCCAACTGGCTCTGGCGCGACGAAAGCCGTAATACGCATATGTGGTTCTAAGCGCGTGGAAGCGGTAGGGACAAACTGCCGCCCTCCGTCCACCGCCCGCACCAGCATGCATCCCTCCGGCAATCCCAGGTATCGCGCCCGCTGATCGGCGAATGGTGCCCCTCGTTCCAGGTCAAAATCGATGACCATCGGTTGTTTTAGACCGACCGCACTGCCGTCCCGCTTCAGGTCGCGTTAGTGCAATGCTTCGTAGATCGGCAAGTCTTCGAGAAAGGCTGCTCCAAAAACAATCGGGTGAAAGCGGTGAATCTCTGCGAGGACAAATATGACGCCAGGGAGTGGGGCGTTGAACGCGGCTGCCAGTCCTGCCCCCGCAGGCGCTTGAGCGTGCTCACATTGTCAACATCCCATTTTTAGTACCACGCAAAAGTAGAGTAACTCAGGTCGCTCTTTTGGACACTCCCTGAATTTCATCCTTGACCTAGGCGGGAGGGGTTCTTGTTAGCACAAGGCGCTGCCAGGGCGACTCATTCCACAGAAGTCAAAAGAGAAAATGTGAAGGATGCGGGGAAGAACGATTATTTACGGCAGAACCGTAATATTCACTGCGTCGCTTTTCACGGTTTGGCCGGCGGCGGTGAGGGCCTGGGCCCAAAAGCGGTGCGAGCCCGGAGATAGTTGCCACCAGGTTTGAAAGGGGGAAGCGGTGAAGGACTGGAGCGGCTGGCCATCCAGGTAGATCGTGACTTTTGAGAAACCCTGCCCGGCAACGGCCTCCACGGAGAGCTGCTGGGCAGACTGATTTAGGTCAGAGGTGATGTGATAGGTGGTGTTCGGCAGAGGGGAGATCAATGCAAGGCTGGCGCCCTCGATGGCAGCGCTGGTTTGTTTGATATCGGCGAGGAGGGGTAGGCCCTGGAGGCGCGCCCAGGGTTGCGCTTGCACTGGGAGGTCGAGGACAACGAGGGACTTGCGCCGGTCGGGTGGGGTCTGATCGGAGGCGAGGGCGCCGGTGAGGGCGTCGGTCCATAGCTGACGATAATAGGTGTCGGGCTGGGCAGGCTCGGTGCCGGGGATGAACCACTCGGTGCGCGTGTGAGGGCAGGCGGGCGTGGGCAGAAAGCCGGAAAGATCGCATACATCCATCTGCTTCAGCCCGGCGGGCTGAACGAAGGGCCGGTCAGGCTGGCCTTGCAAGAGTGCAGGCGCATGGTCTCGTTCCAGATGGGTGCGGCGCCGGTGACGCCGGTGACGTTCTTCATGGCCTCGTAGTTGCTGTTGCCAACCCACACCCCCACCAGCAGGTCGGGGGTGTAGCCGATGGTCCAGTTGTCGTGGAAGTTGGTGGTGGTGCCGGTCTTGACGGCGGCAGTGCGGTCGAGCTTGAGGGTGCTGTTGAGTCCGAAGCCGGTGGAACGGGCGCGGTCGTCGCTGAGGATGTCGCTGATGAGCCAGGTGACGCGCGGGTCGAAGACCTGCACCTGCGGGGTATGTTCCTGCGCATAGAGCAGACTGCCGTCCGCATCGTGGATATCGAGGATGGCATAGCTGCCGGTGTAGAACCCGCCGTTCGCAAGAGATGCATAGGCGGTGGAAAGCTGTAACAGGCTGATCTGCCCGCCGCCGAGGGCGAGGGAGAGATCGTAATTCTGCGGATCGCCGAGGGAGGTGATGCCGAGACGGCTGGCGAGGTTGAGGGTATTCTCGATGCCCACTTCTTTGAGCGTCTGCACGGCGGGGATGTTCAACGAGGATGCCAGCGCCTCACGCACGGGGACGGGCCCATGCTCGCGGCCATCGTAATCGACGGGGGTATAGGGCATGCCGTTATGGGTAATGAACGTGGTGGAGACATCGAGGATGGAAGTGGCGGCGGTCCAGGGATGGGAGCGCAGGGGATCGAGGGCCTGGGCGTAGATGAAAGGCTTGAAGGCGGAGCCAGTCTGGCGCGCGGAGGTCGCCATGTCGAGGGCGCCGTCGATGGTGGCGTCGAAATAGTCCGCGCTCCCGATCAGCGCAAGGATCCCGCCATCATGCGGGTCCAGGACGACCAGGGCGGCGTTATTGACATTGTGGCTGATCTCGCCGGGGAGGGGCTTGAACGCGTCGAGGCGGCGCTTGACGATCTGCTCGGCCTTCTGCTGGTCATCGAGGTTCAGGGTCGTGCGCACCACGAGGCTCTGATCGCGCTGCAATTTCCCGGAAGAGAACAAGGCATCCAGTTGATCCTGGACGAGCCAGATGAAGTGCGGCGCCTCGATCGGATAGGGGCTTGGGTTGTAGCTCAACGGGGCGGAGGCGGCTGCAAGGCGCTGCTGCTCCGTGAGGCTGCCCTGCTGCTGCATGAGGCCCAACACGATCTCCTGGCGCTGCTTTGCAAGGTCCGAGTGGGTGAAGGGATCGTAGAGGCCGGGGGCCTGCGGGAGGCCGGCCAGCAGCGCGCATTCAGGCAGGATAAGCTGGCGGGCAGGCTTGCCAAAATAGGTCTGCGAGGCGGCTTCGACACCATAGGCCATGCCACCATAATTGACCTGGTTGAGATAGAGGGCGAGTATCTCGTTCTTGGATAGCTTGCGAGTAAGCTCCCAGGCGAGGGCGGCCTCGCGCAGCTTGCGGCGGAGGCTGATCTCGTTGCGTTCATCCTGAGCCAAAAGGAAGTTGCGCGCCACCTGCTGGGTGATGGTGCTGCCTCCGGAAATCGTCCGACCACCGCGCAGGTTGATCCAGAGGGCGCGCAGGATGCCGCCAAGGTCGATGCCGGGGTTGGTGTAGAAGTTCTTGTCCTCCACCGCAATAGTGGCATCCTTCATGCACTGAGGGATGTTATCGAAGGAGAGCACGGTGTGACGCCCGCCCACGTCCGGGAGGATGTCATAGAGCAAGCGACCGTCCCGGTCGGTGATGCGGATGCTGGGGGTATCGAGATGCGCGGAAATGGAATCTGTGGAAGGAAGATCCCAGAATATGTAGGTGAGAAAGGCAAGCAGGAGGATGAGGCCCGCGGCTATGAGGAGCAGGAGGCGAGAGGGGCGGGTAGCTGCAAATGGGCGTGGCTTAGGCATAGGATATTCACGGTCAGATTCTAGCGCGTATAGTGCGAGTGGACACGTAAAAGAGACCTTCCAAGCGCTTGTGAAGTTCCAAGCGGGAGATGAACCAAATCGTAACGCTACGATGGTGCGTTGAAGAGCTACCCCCAGTGCATGGAATGGGCTACAGCCCATACTACAAGAGCGGGATCTCCCTTCGGGAGAGGGGAGAAAAGCCCGAATTTTGAGATGCGGCTGGAAGAACGCCAGCCGCATCTCAGAATTCGCGGAATCTGGCGAAAGGATGCTATACCTTCGACTTCCACAATATCATAACTCACCTACGCAGAACGTCCCGCAGGTTTGGTCTCCAAACGGCTGCCTACGGGAACCTGCGGGACGGGGTGCAAATCAAATCATAAGATCAAGCGTGCCTAACTGACCGACCCTGCTGGAGAGGAAGGAGGCGCTCTAAAACCGGTTTGCCCCCATCTACTCAGTCCAAGCCTTACTAAGTCACGGATGGTCACTCATTCCGTAGGACGTATGTCACGTTTTGATTGACTTTTGACGATGGGTAGCATAGAATGATAAACAAGTGAACTTTTTCACAATGAATATCAGGGGATCAATCACGCCTGCCGGCTCCATCCAAGTTCGCGGATAGGGCTGTGCCTCTTTTTTGCCGTTTTCAAGAACGGAGGCCAGTGTGAATCAAAGGTTCGCAAGAAGTCCCTTCCCCCTCTGCCTGCCAGACTGCAGGAAATTTCTGAACTCATAAAAGACGCGCGAACAGGGCGTTTTTTTCTATTGTCATGGATCGCACCTGCAAGCATGACGGAAGGCCGGACTTTCCCAAGCATCTGTGCCTACGCGCATGGAGCGTTCCGGCGCGGTGTGCCCTGCCCCACAATCAGGAGAAGCCATGAATTGTTTCGTGGTTGCTGATTCGAGTCGCTGCATCGGCTGCTTTGCGTGCCAGGCTGCCTGCGTGGAGAACCATCACAGGATGGGCCTGCAGGCATACCCGCGGCTGATCGTCACGCGGACGCCAGAAGGCAACATGCCGGTGCAGTGCCGGCAGTGCGAGGATGCACCCTGCTCCATCGTCTGCCCGGTGAAGGCTATTGCCTGCAAAGGCGGCTCGGTGCAACTTAACGAGAGCCTCTGCATCGGCTGCAAGATGTGCGGACTGGTCTGCCCGTTCGGCGTGCTCGTGCCGGGAGGGACGCCGATCCCCGTGTATGGGTTCAACATCGGGCAGTATTCCTATATCAACAACCCCTACCAGGCCGAGCCCATGCACCTGCGGGAAATGGACCCCGACCAAGTGCTATCGCTGCTTTCGTGGCACCTGGGTCAGAAGAAGGTGATGGTCAAGTGCGACCTGTGCTTCTTTGACGAAGAAGGACCGGCGTGCGTGCGCGCCTGCCCACATAAGGCACTCAGCCTGATCGATGCACCGACCGGCAAAGAGGCAGCGAGGGTGGAAGGCATCAAGGCGGTAGCCAATGTCCGGCAGACGCTCAGCTCCGAGACGGCCTTCGCGCAGCGAGGAGAAGACTAATGGGACCGATCCAACTCCTGCTCTGGTCTGTGCTGCTGTTTGGGCTGGCCGCGGTCGTGTCCTTGCTGCTCCGCAAGCTCGACCGCGCGGCACGCACTGCATCGGGCCTGATGGGCATGCTTGCCCTCCATCGTGGGATGCATGGCGGCGGTCCAGGTTTTTGTTACAGGGCCGGAGGTGCTTGAGCTATCGGGCCTGTCGGCTGCCGGCCATTTCGTGATCCGGCTGGACGCGTTCTCCGCGTTCATGGCCGGCATGATCTCGGTACTGGCCTTCGCCACCAGCCTGTACTCCATCTCCTATGTGGAGGAGTACGACGGCCGCGGCTCCGGAGGACTGGGGTTCTTCAACAACCTGTTCATCGCATCCATGCTGATGGTTGTCTCGGTTGCCAACGCGTTCTACTTCCTGATCTTCTGGGAGGCGATGACGCTGGCTTCCTACTTCCTGGTGATCTTCGAGCAGAAAAAAGAATCGATCCGCGCGGGGTATCTCTATTTCCTGATCGCGCACATCGGCACGGCACTCATCATGCTGGCCTTCTTCATCCTGTATAAGACCACCGGCAGCTTTGACTTCTCATCCTTCCGCAATGCGGGCCTGACGGAAGCGACCAGAAACCTGGTATTCCTGCTGGCCTTCTTCGGCTTCGGCGCCAAAGCCGGCATCGTGCCGCTGCACATCTGGCTGCCCAGGGCGCACCCGGCCGCGCCATCGCATGCCTCCGCGCTGCTCTCGGGAGTGATGATCAAGACGGCGGTCTACGGGATCATCCGCCTCTGCGTGGACCTGCTGGGCGCTGCGGCCTGGTGGTGGGGGTTCCTGGTGCTGGCCTTCGGCGCGCTTTCGGCAGTACTCGGGATCCTGTATGCGCTGGACGAGCATGACCTGAAACGGCTGCTGGCTTATTCCAGTGTGGAAAACATCGGCATCATCCTGATGGGGACCGGCGTGGGGATGGTGGGAATGTCCACGGGTCAGCCGGTACTGGCGGTCGTCGGATTCGTGGCTGCCCTTTATCATGCGCTCAACCACGCCGTGTTCAAAGGGCTGCTCTTTATGGGAGCCGGCGCGGTGATCCACCGAACGCACACGCATAACATGAACGAGATGGGCGGCCTGGCGCGTCTCATGCCGTGGACGGGGGCCATCTTCCTGGTGGGCGCGATCTCCATTGCGGCCATCCCCCCACTGAACGGGTTTGTCAGCGAATGGTTCCTTTATCAATCGCTATTCATCGGAAGCACGTCCGGCGCAGGCGCGCTGACGAGTCTTCGGGCCGATCTTCGCGATGCTGCTGGGATTGGTGGGGGCGTTGGTTGCCATGTGCTTCGTCAAGGCGTATGGCACGACATTTACCGGCCCGCCGCGCAGCCAGAATGCCAGAGATGCGAGGGAAGTGCCGGGCACGATGCTGGCGGGCATGGGGGTCCTGGCGTTAGGGGCCATCCTGCTCGGACTCGGCGCGCCGGTCGTCACGCCCATTATCGGCCGGATCGCGGCGGGGATCGCAAACGTGCCGATGGAGACCCTTTCCAACAGCGTGCAAGTATTTCCGGGCGGCGGCTCGCAGGCGGTGCTATCCACGCCATTCGTCTTCATCCTGCTCGCCGGACTTCTGGCTGTCCCACTGCTGGTGGTGCTGCTCCTGGGAGGCACTCGAGCCGGACAGAAGACCGCGGCCGAACCGTGGGCGGCGGGGTATGGCTACTCGCCGCAGATGAGCGTATCGGCAAGCAACTTTGCGCAGCCCATGCGCCTGGTCTACCAACCGCTCTACAGGCTTCGGTCATTGCTGCAAAAGCCACTGGACGACATCGGCGCATTCTCAAGAAGGGTAAACGACGGACTGCCGGCGAGGGAGCCCCTGCTGGAAAGAGCGGTGTCGCAGCCGGTGCTGGCCTCGGTGCAATATCTCGGAAAGCGGCTGCAGAAGCTGCAAATGGGCGACGTGCGGATGTATTGCCTGTACATCTTCATTGCGCTGGCCGTCCTCCTGATCGTGATCTTCAGATAAGCGGAGCCATCCATGACAACCGGCAGCCTGATATTCATTGGCATCCTGCAAGCCGCCCTGATCGCGCTGGCGGCTCCGCTGTTCTCGGGCTTCGCGCGGGTGCTGCGCGCGAAGATGCATTCACGGCATGGCCCGCCTCTGCTGCAGAACTATTACGACCTCATCAAGCTCGTGAAGCGGCAGGAGATCCTGCCGGCCGAGGGCAGACTGGTCTTCCGCATCACCCCCTACATGACGGTTGTCGCGGCCCTGCTGGCGGCGATGATCATCCCGATCCTCGTCACGCAATCGCCGTTCGGATGGGCGGGCGACATGATCCTGGTGATCTACCTGCTGGCGCTCATCCGCTTCTTTACCGCGCTCTCAGGGCTTGCAACCGGAAGCACTTTTGGCGGCATCGGCACGCGACGCGAGCTATTGATGTCTGCATTGGTCGAGCCGCTGATGCTGCTTGTGTTATTCGTCATGGCGCTGCTGGCAGGCTCGACCAACCTGGGCGTTATCAGCACCGGGATCGCGACCGGCAAACTGCCGTATTACGCGACCGTGTGGCTGGGGATGCTCTCGTTCGCGTTCGTGATATTTATCGAAGCCGGCAAGCTGCCGTTTGATGTCGGAGAGGCGGAGCAGGAAGTGCAGGAGGGAGCGCTGACCGAGTATTCAGGCCGGGGACTGGCGCTCATGAAGTGGGGATCGTATATGAAGCAGCTCACAGCGGTCGCGCTGTTCCTGGCAGTCTTCGTGCCATTCGGGAGCGCAGTAACACCATCCATTTGGAGCGGGCTGCTTGCGTCTGCCGGCATTCCTGCTGAAGGCTGCCGTGCTGTATGCCGTTGCCGCGATATTCGAGAACAGCATGGCCCGAGTGCGGTTCATCAAGGCTCCATCCGTAACGTGGATCGCGCTGGGCGTGGGCCTGCTGTGCTTCGCGTTCTATCTGGTGAAGATCTAGCGAGGAGATTGGGAAATGGTGATATTCGTTCTCGCCGGAATCCTGCTGCCCCTCCTGGCAAGCTGCCTGGTGTTGATCGTCCCGCGCTCCTGGGTGAAGTGGGTTAGCCAGGGCGCAGCACTGCTTGCCCTCGCATCCACGCTGTACGTACTGGTGGACCTTGGCATGCGGGGGCGGACAGGCTATTCAGCGGATGTGCTATGGCTCGGCAACATATTGATCTACGGCGTGGTTGTCGACAAGGTCAGCACGCTGATCAGCTCGGCCTTCATCCTGGTGGGGCTGCTGACACTCATCTACTCGGGCGGCTATCTGACATCCAAGAACAGAGAGCATTCCGAATCAGTGGTCAAGCGCAGATATTACTTCTTCCTGCTGGTATTCATCAGCTCGATGGCAGGGCTGGTGATGTCGTCCACGATGCTTGGCCTGCTGGCCTTCTTTGAACTGACCGGCGTATGCTCATGGGGGCTGATCGGATATTACAACGACCAGAAGGCATTGCGGGCGGCAACCAAGGCGATCGTCACGACCGAACTGGCCTCGGTGGGCCTGTTCGTGGCAACCGCATACTTCTTCGTGGTGACCGGCGGCTTCAAACTCTCGGCCCTGGCTGACCTGGGAGATGCTTCCAAGATCCTGATATTCCTGGGCATCCTGATCGCGGCATGGGGCAAGTCAGCACAGCTCCCGTTTCACTTCTGGCTGCCGGATGCCATGGCGGCGCCCACGCCGATCAGTGCGTACCTGCATGCCGCGTCGATGGTGAACGCCGGCGTTTATATCCTGGCGCGCTGCCTGATGGCGGCGGGCCACGTGCCGGTGTTCATCGGAGCCGTGGGCGCCTGCATGGCGATCCTCACGATGGTGTACGGCCTCGTCATGTACTTCCCGCAGAAGGACTTCAAACGGCTGCTGGCGTATTCCACCATCGCGCAACTGTCGTACGTTTTCATGGCGCTCTCGCTCTCGGTCTATGGTTCCAACACGGCCTTCGATGGAGCCATCGCACATATCTTCAACCACTCCTTCGGAAAGGGACTCTTCTTCCTCGTGGCGGGCGCGGTCGGATACTCCACGGGGACGCGCTTGCTGCCTTCGCTGAAGGGACTTGCTCCGGAAGATGCCGATCGTGGGCGTCAGCTTTGCGGTGGCGGCATTGGCGGTCACCGGAGTGCCGCCGTTCAATGGCTTCTTCAGCAAGTTCAGCATCTTTGCGGGAGGGTTTGAGGCGGCGCGCAGCTCGCCGTGGCTATTGGTGATCGTGATCGCTGCCATCCTGGAAACGGTCGGAAGCTTTGCATGGCTGTTCTGGTGCTTCAGCGCCTCGGTGCCGGGCGAGCCGTCCGCCGAGGTAACCGGTGCGTCGGACATTGCGCCGTCGATGAAATTCGTGCTGCTTACCCTGTCGGGCCTGGCGCTGCTCTCGGGGTTCTTCGCCTTGTCGTGGCTGAGCTAGGCGTCGCGCGGCGGATCTGGAGGCAAGCATGTTGAATGCCAATGTGATCAATACCCTGAGCGGACTGCTGCTGCTCACGTCGCTACTGGTCATCGAAACGAAGAAGCCACGCCAGTCGGCGATGCTGTACAGCCTGCAATCCGTGATCCTGGTGCTGATCTTTCTGGCCCTGGCGATGCTAATGCACGCGCCGCAACTGTACCTGTGGGCAGCGAGCGCGTTCGTGACGAAGGTAGTGCTGGTTCCACTCATCCTGTACCGGGCGCTTTCGCGGATGGGCGAGACCACCCCTTCCCCGAATGCAGTCAGCACGCCGGTCTCGATCATTTTGGCCGCGGCGGCTGTGGTGGTCTCATTCACGGTGGTAAGCCAGATCGGGCTGAAGTCGGCTGCGAGCTTCCTGCCGGCGCTGGCGATCTCCGTGGCGCACTTCTTCTTCGGTCAGCTTTGCATCGTGACGCAGCGCAACATCTTCAAGCAGATCCTGGGCTTCTGCCTGATGGAAAACGGCTCACACCTGACGCTGGCGCTGCTGGCGTACCGAGCGCCGGAACTGGTCGAGGTCGGGATCGCGACGGACGCGGTGTTCGCGGTCGTGGTGCTGGTGCTGCTTGCAGGCCAGATCTACAAGCGCCTGCACACGCTGGATTCGGCAGAACTGAACGTACTCAAGGGATAGGAAGAGGCAACATGGAATCCGCAATCCTGGTCTGGCTTCTGGTCATCCCGTTGATCGCCTCCGCGGCGCCGCTTGCAGTCAGCCGCATGGGGCGCACGTGCAAGGCCGGTGATGGAGATCGTGCACCTGCTGAGCGTCTCTGTGGTGCTGGTGCTTGTGATGATCGTGGCGGGGCGCGTGCTGGCGGCTCGGAGAGGTATCGGCACTTAACCACTGGCTGCGGGTGGACGCGCTGGGCGCGATCTTCATGGTCATCGTGGGGCTGGTCGGCTTCCTGGCGGGGCTTTATTCCATCGGCTACACGCGGCATGACCTGGAGACCGGCGAACTGGATGCGAGGCGGCTGACGACCTATTACGCTCTCTTTCATTTCTTCCTGTTCACCATGCTGTTGGCGGTGATATCCAACAGCATCATCATGATGTGGGTTGCGATCGAAGCGACCACGCTCAGCTCGGCATTCCTGGTGGGAATGTACGGGCACGCGGCCTGCGCTGGAGGCGGCCTGGAAATATGTAGTGATCTGCACGGTGGGCGTGGCCTTCGGGCTGTACGGCACCATCCTGGTCTACTCGGATGCGGTGAACGTGATGAAGGAGACCAGCACCGCGAGCCTGTGGTCCGAGATCGTGAAGAACGCGGCGCTGCTCGACCCCACGCTGCTCAAGCTGGCATTCGTGTTCGTCCTGATCGGCTTCGGCACGAAGGCCGGCATCTTCCCGATGCATGCGTGGCTGCCGGACGCGCACAGCGAGGCGCCCAGCCCGGTCAGTGCGCTGCTGTCGGCGGTGTTGCTGAACTGCGCGCTATTCGTCGTCATCCGTTTTTCGATCGTCGTAAACCTGGCGGTCGGGCCGGCGTTCACGCAGACGTTGTTCCTGATCTTCGGCGTGCTGTCGTCGGCACGGCCGTTTTCTTCATGCTGGTGCAGAAGGATGTCAAACGCCTGCTGGCTTATTCCAGCACCGAGAACATCGGACTGATCCTGCTGGCATTCGGGCTGGGCGGGCCCATCGGCGTGCTGGCGGGCCTGCTGCAGCTTGTGAACCACAGCCTGGTCAAATCGATGATGTTCTTCCTCTCCGGAAATATCCTGATGAAATACCGGTCGCGCAGCCTGGACGTCGTCAAGGGACTGATGCAGGCCGCGCCGGTCACAGGCTTTCTGCTGCTGGGCGGAGTGTTCGCGCTGGTCGGAGTGCCGCCGTTCAACATCTTCCTCAGCAAGTTCATGATCATCGCCGCGGGCATTGCCACGGGTCACATCGTGGCTGATGATCGCCTGCCTGTTGTTGCTCATGCTGGCGTTCGTTGCCCTCTTCAAAATGCTCAGTTCGGTGGTGCTGGGCGAAAAGCCGGACGAGGTTGCCAAAGGCGAGATCGGGCTTCAGCACGCTTGCGCCGATCCTGATCCTGATGGTCCTGATCCTGGTGCTTGGCGTTTCCATCCCAGCGCCGCTGAATGCATTGCTTGGACGCGCCACCGGGGCTCGTGAACACCGGCAATCCGGTGGTGCAAACGACGGGGTCGGGGCTGGCAGTCAATTCGATTGCTCGGATATTTTGACGGCTCAGCGGCTCCGTCGTTCATCTCTCTCTTCAGGGTCCAGATTGGGCGCTAAGAGGCTATCAGACGCATCCAGAGAAGCCAGGACAGCTCAGTCAGATACGGGAGAACGAAGATGCTAGTGGCAGAAGCGACGGCAAAAGATCGGTGTGAAGTATGTGAATGCCCTGCGCGCCCAGTTCGGCGCGCGCGATCCTGGAAGAGTCCTGGCAGGCCCCGACCAGGTGACGCTGATGGTGGAACTGAACTGCCTGCCGGAGATCGTGGAGACCGTCTACTACCGGCTTGGGGGCTGGCTTGCAACCGTGGTCGGCAGCGACGAACGCCCCTTGAACGGGCATTACGCGGTTTACTACGTGCTCTCCGTGGAAGGGACGGAGCGAGGCGGATGAGAAAACGTATGTCGTGATCCGCGCCCTGATACCGCCGCATCAGCCCGAGTTCCCCGCTGTCTCTCCGCGGGTGCCTGCCGCGGCCTGGTATGAGCGCGAAGTGCGAGACATGTTCGGCATCCAGCCGGTGGGGATGCAGGACAAGCGCCGGCTCGTGCTGCCCGACGATTGGCCCGCGGACCTGCACCCCTGCGCAAGGATGCGATGGATTATCGCTTCCGACCCACGCCGACCACCGAAGAGGAGACGTACGAGTTCATGCACTGTAGAAGGCGACGGGCTAGTGGAAATGCCATTGGGGCCGCTGCACATGACATCCGATGAGCCGGGTCACTTCCGCTTGTACATGGATGGCGAGCACATCGTGGATGCGGATTACCGGCTGTTCTACGTGCACCGCGGCATGGAGAAACTGGCGGAATCACGGATGAACTACGACCAGGTGACGTTCCTCACCGACCGCATTTGCGGGATCTGCGGCTACGCTCACAGCGTGGCATACAGCAATTCGGTGGAACGGGCGTTGGGCATCGAAGTGCCGGAGCGCGCGCAATACATCCGCACGATCCTGCTGGAGGTCGAGCGCCTGCACAGCCACCTGCTTGAACCTGGGACTGGCCTGCCACTTCGTCGGCTTCGATACGGGCTTCATGCAGTTCTTCCGCGTGCGTGAGAAGACCATGAAGATGGCCGAGCTCCTTACCGGCGCACGCAAGACCTATGGAATGAACCTGATCGGCGGCATCCGCCGCGACATCCTCAAGGAGGAGCGCACTCAGACGCTGCAGTGGATCAACGAGCTGCGCGTGCAGGTGAAGGACCTGGTTGATATCCTGCTCAGCACGCCGAACATGGTTCAGCGAACGCAGGGCGTGGGCAGGCTGGAGACACAGGTGGCGCGCGATTACAGCCCTGTGGGGCCCACGCTGCGCGGCTCCGGCTTCGCGCGCGATACGCGCGTCACGCATCCGTATGCCGCATACGACCGCGTGCCCTGGACCACCATCTCGAAGAGCGGCTGCGACGTGCTCTCGCGCACATTGATCCGAGCCGAGGAATTCTTCAGCGCGCTTTCGCTGGTCGAGAGCTGCCTGGAAACAATGCCCGAGGGACCGATCCTGACCGAGGGCTTCCGATACAAGCCTTACAGCTTCGCTCTGGGATATGTCGAAGCGCCGCGCGGTGAGGATATCCACTGGAGCATGCTCGGGGACAACCAGAAGCTGTATCGCTGGCGCTGCCGGGCCCCCAGTTACAACAACTGGCCCGCGCTGCGGTACATGCTGCGCGGCAACACATTCTCCGATGCACCGCTGATCGTGGCAAGCATCGATCCGTGCTACTCCTGCACCGAGCGAGTGACGGTCGTGGATGTCCGCAAGAAATCGGTGAAGACCGTGCCTTACAAAGAGCTGGAAAGATATTGCATCGAACGCAAGGACTCGCCTTTGAAGCGCTAAGGTCCGGGCTGCCGGCTGAGCTCCGTCGAAGGAGAATGACATGGTTTGGAAATTGCTCCAGGAAGTATTGAAGGTCGGTGAGGCCACTGCGCGGTATCCGTTCGCGCCGGCGGAGGTTTCGCCCAGGCTTCCGCGGCAAGCCGGAGCACGATGCCAGGCTCTGCATTGCGTGCGCGGCCTGCGCCGTTGCCTGCCCGTCCAATGCACTGACCATGCTCACGGACATGGATCAGGGCCTCATTACGTGGTCCATATTCTATGGGCGCTGCATCTATTGCGGCCGCTGTGAGGAAGTCTGTCCGACCGGCGCCATCCGCCTCGGCCCGGAGTTCGAGCTGGCGGTGATGAACAAGGCTGACCTGTACGAGCAGGCGGATTACGAACTTGCAGCCTGCGGTCAATGCGGCGCATTCTTCGCGCCGGCCCGGGAACTGGACTATGTGATCGCGCTCCTGGAGCAAGCCGGACTGTCTGGCGAAGCAGCTGGAGGAACGAAAGGCCGTGCTTGGCAACTGTCCGACGTGCAGGAGGAAGAACGACATCGCCAAGCTGGTGGAGCTCGATCGGGAGGCGGTCTGATGGCTGAGAACTTCACGAAGGATACGCTACTCGGCGCCAGCCGCTATACCATCCACATGGATGAGCAGACAGCGCTGCTAAAGGCGACGCTGCTCAAGGACATCCGGCGGTCGGTGTTCGTCTATCGCGTGGATTGCGGAGGATGCAACGGCTGCGAGATCGAGATCTTTGCGGCCATAACGCCCGTGTTCGATGCGGAACGGTTCGGGATCAAGGTGGTGTCGTCCCCGCGGCATGCGGACATCCTGCTGTACACCGGCTCGATGACAAGGTCGATGCGAGTGCCGGCTTTGCGTGCGTATCACGCCGCGCCCGACCCGAAAGTGTGCGTTGCTTATGGCGCCTGCGGCTGCTCCGGCGGAATATTCCACGATGTCTATTGCGTGTGGGGCGGAGCCGACCAGATCCTTCCGATCGACGCCTACATCCCGGGCTGCCCGCCAACTCCGTACGCCACCATCTACGGGTTCGCGATGGCGCTCGGCCTGCTCAAGCAGAAGCTAAAGGCGACGCATCACGCACCGCCCGCCGGCGAGACCGTCCACCCGCGCTATCCCGATGTGCCACTGGAACTGCGGATCGAAGTCGAACGAGAGGCGCGGCGCATGGCGGGCTACTGGTATGGCAGGCAGATCGCCGATTCATTCCTGGAACTGGTACAGACCGAGGCAGGCCTCGTCGAAGAGGACATCCGGCAGTACTTGACAGGGCGCGATGATCCACGGCTGACGGAGATCTTCAGCCGGCTGCAAGAGATCTACGCCGCGCACTTGATCGGAAAATGACCGATGGAGCGACAGGTCGTCTTTTATCGCTTGAGCCGCAAGGTCGTCAATGACCAGGATGCCATCCCGGAGGATGCGCGCCAGGTGCTGTACTATTCGCTGGCTATCGGACACCACGTGGGCGTGATGGATTGCTTCGCAGAATTGATGGCGGTGCCGGCCGAACAGTACGCCCAATGTGTGGACCGGCTGCCAGCCGGAGAGGTTCGCCGCAAGCTGCAGGGCGTGCTCGACTGGGATGAGATCGAGCTCAATCGAAGCCACGCGGACGATCTGCTAGCTGCGCTGAATGCGGTGCTGCCTGACCTGGACGGCCGCGACGCATCCTGGATCAGAACATTTATGCAGTGCCTGGAAGAAATGGTAGCGGAGCCGGCCATGTATTTGATGCTGAAGACGCGCGCATGAAGAAGCGACTCGTCCTGACAGTGGGCAATGAGATGATGGGCGATGATGCCGCCGGCCCCCGGCTGGCTGGCATGATGCTGAATTCTCCTGTGGAGAATTGGGATGTAATGGATGGCGGAAGCACGCCGGAAAATTGCGTTTTCAAGATCCGGGAATTGGCGCCTGAGCAGGTGCTGATCGTAGACGCAGCCGATATGGAACTTCGCCGCAGGGGAGATCCGGCTGATCGACCGGAACCAGATCGGCAGCCTCTTTCTCATGACGACCCACGCGCTGCCGCTGACCTTCCTCATGGAATCGATCGGAGAATCCGTGCCCAGGGTGGAACTGCTGGGCATCCAGCCGGAGGTCGTGGCGTTCGGTTATCCGGTTTCTGGGCGGGTTAGAGATGCAGTCGAACGTGTATATGAGTGGCTCAAGAGCGGCAGCGAGATCGTGCAAGTGGCGCAGCCGATCCGAGAGCCGGAACAGGAGACATGAGCATGCCCAGGATCACGTCTTTGGAAGAGTTGAACCGGCTGAGAGTCCAGCTCGTGATGAAGCGCAACCAGGATGCGTACCGCGGCGCGGTGTGCGTCACGGTCGGCATGGCGACCTGCGGGATCGCGGCCGGAGCGCAGGAGGTGTACCGAGCCGTTGAAGAGGAGCTTAAGGCGCACGGTCTGGATGACGTGAAGCTTGCTCCGACCGGCTGTATCGGCCTGTGCAGCCATGAGCCGATCCTTGAAGTGCTGGTGGGCGACGCTCCCAAAGTGGCATACGGCAAAGTGGACCGGGCGATGGTGAAGCGCATCGTGCAGGAACATATTCTCGACGGCAGGGTTGTCGAAGAGTTCGTGATCGACATTACTCCTTTCCCGACTATCTAGGACGCGGGTGGAACCGAGGAGAGCGTATGGAACAGCAAGTCGGAGTACTGGACCTTGCGGGGCTGGTTGACAAGGTGGTCAAGGAGCACGGGGCTACACGGGATGCCATCGTCCCGATCCTGAGCGAGATCAACCGGATACTCGGCTACATCCCTGCCGCGGCGCTGCCGGAGATCCGAAGGCATATCCAAATGCCGGAAGAAGGCACGTTCCTGGCCGATAGCCACCTGTATTCTGCGGCGAGCTTCTACCAGATGTTCTCGCTGCAACCGATCGGCGAGCATGTGGTCCGGTTCTGCGAGAGTGCGCCATGCCATGTGACCGGAGGCCGGCAGGTGCTCCAGGCCATCCAGGATAAGCTGGGGCTGCAGCCGGGGGAGACGAGAGAGGACCGGAAATGGTCCCTGCTGATGACAAGCTGTCTTGGCGTTTGCAGCGTGGGGCCAGTATTCCTCGTCGACGACGATATCTACGGCAACGTCACGGCCGAACAGGTGGCAGAAATCCTTGCGCGGTATGAGTAAACAATACCGAAAGGTATTCGGCCGGATGCGAAGAGGTGAACGATGAAGATGCTCCGTTCCATGGTACTCGTTTCGGTTGATGACAACAGCCTGGCGCGCGGCGCGCAGGACGTCTTCCGAGCCTTCCTGGACGAGATCGATGACTTCGGCTTGTCGAACCAGGTGGCGGTGACCACGATCCGGGATGCCGGTATCCAGGCGGATACGCCGATCGTGATCGTCTACCCGGACGCGGCCGTATATGGGTCGGTCACGGTGGCGGATGTGCATACCATCGTGGAGGAACATCTATCAAAAGGCAACATCGTTCCGTCTTTGCTGGAGAACGTGCATGGAGTGACGGCCGAGGTTGGGTGGATGCGCGGCCGCCAGGGAGCACTGCCGGTTCAGAAGCGCGTCGTGCTGGAGCGCGCCGGCCTCGTCAATCCGGAGAGCATCGACGATTACATCCTGTATGACGGCTTTCAGGCATTGGGGAAGGCTTTGACGCAGATGACGCCGGCGGAAGTGATCGCAGAGATCGACAAGTCCGGATTGCAGGGACGTGGAGGAGCGGGCTTCCCCACCGGGCAAAAATGGAGGTTCGTCGCCAGCACAGCCGGACATCCCAAGTACGTGATCTGCAATGCAGACGAGAGCGAGCCGGGAACCTTTAAGGATCGGCTGGTGCTGGAAGGCGACCCGTTCAGTATCATCGAGGCGATGACGATCGCAGGGTATGCCATCAATGCACAGGAAGGGACTATCTATATCCGCGGCGAATATCCGCTGGCTTACCGGCGCATCGAGAATGCCATCCAGCGCGCTGAAGAATACGGCCTATTGGGGGAACATATTTTTGGAACTGACTTCAACTTTCATATCCATCCGCACGCGGGAGCCGGCGCTTATATCTGCGGAGAAGAGACCGCACTGATCGAGTCGCTGGAGGGCAAGCGCGGCATGCCCCGCGCCCGACCGCCCTACCCGACGACCTACGGCCTGTTCGGGAAACCGACCGTCGTCAACAACGTGGAGACGCTCGCGAACGTGCCGCCTATCCTGCGTAACGGGGCGGGATGGTATCGCGGCATAGGTTCTTCCAAGAGCGCCGGCACAAAGGTCTACACGATACTCGGCAACGTCAATTTCACCGGGGCCATCGAGGTCCCGATGGGGATCACGCTCCGCGAGGTGATAGACATTTATGCGAAGGGCATGAAGAACGATAAGAAGCTCAAATTGGTGCAGACGGGCGGTTCGAGCGGCACCATCGTCCCGGCGAGCCTGCAGGATGTGCCCCTCGACTTCGAATTGTTCCGCAAGGCCGGTGTCTCACTCGGCTCGGGCGCGCTGCTGGTCTGCGATGAGGATACGTGCGTAGTGGACCTCGCAAAGACGATCCTGCGTTTCTTCCGCAATGAGTGCTGCGGGAAGTGCACGCCCTGCCGCATCGGCACCCTGCGCCTTTACGAGATCGTGAGCCAGATATCAGAGGGGAAGGCAGCGCTGAGCGACCTGGACTTGATGCTGAAGATCGCGGAGGCAATGACCGAGGTATCCAACTGCGGCCTTGGACAGACCGCCTCCATCTCGATATCCGACTTCATGAAATACTTCCGCCCGGAGATCGAGGCGCATATCGTGGATCACCGCTGCCCGCTCGGCGTGTGCCCGGTGTCCGCGCCGGTAGCTGAAGCGGCGCCCGCTCTCTAGCCGCGCGTTGCAGACCATCAAGGAGAGAAAACCATGGTCAGTTTGACGATCAATGGTCAAGCCCTGGAAGTCCCCGAGAACACGACGGTTCTTCAAGCCGCGGAAGGGGCCGGCATCGTCATCCCGACCCTGTGTCATCACAAAGACCTGACGCCCTATGGCGGCTGCCGACTTTGCTCGGTGGACGTGCGAGGCATGCGGCTGCCCGCCACTGCTTGCACGCTGCTCGTTTCGCCGGGCATGGTAGTGCAAACCGAAAGCCCGGAGCTTACCCGTTACCGGCGGACGATCCTGGAGCTTCTGCTCGTTCGGTTTTATGACGCCGGCTATACACACAACGGCTCCGCGAAGCGTGAGCTTGATACACAGTTCGCCCATTGGGTTCACTTCTATGGCATCGACATGCAAAGCGCCATGGCGAGGGAACCGTTCCGGCAGATCGACAGCGACCCGAACCCGTTCATCTGGGTGGATAAGAACAAGTGCATCATGTGCACGCGCTGCGTGCGCGCCTGCGCGGAAGTACAGGGACGCTTCGTCTGGGCACAGGCCTATCGGGGCTATGACCTGCGCATTGCAGCCGGCGCGGACACGACCATGCTGCAGGCGCGCTGCGAGTCATGCGGCGCGTGCGTAGCACACTGCCCCACGGGCGCACTGGATAACCGGCACTCGGTGAAGCTTGGCGCGCCGGACCGCACAGTGACGACGATCTGCCCGTATTGCGCGGTCGGCTGCCAGATGGATCTGAACATCAAGGATGATGTCCCGGGCGGACGGGTGATATCGGTTTCATCGAACGCCAACGCGCCGGTCAACGGCGACCACCTGTGTGTCAAAGGCCGCTATGGCTTTGACTTTATCCAGTCGCCGGCCCGGCACAAGGGCCCGCGTGTGCGGCAATATCTGCTGGACGGCAAGCCCCGCCAGCAACAACGCGGCCCGTGGGTGGACGTGGATTGGGATACGGCGTTGAACATCGCCGCAAAAGGCTTGCTCGCGGCGCGCGATGAATACGGCCCCGATAGCATAGGGCTGCTGGCATCGGGCAAGGCGTTGAACGAAGAGAACTACCTGTTGAACAAGCTTGCGCGGCAGGTGATCGGAACCAATAATATCGATTGCGGCGCGCACCTCGGTCGGTGCAGCACGGTGGACGGCTTGGGCGAAGCCCTTGGACTGCATGCGATGTCAAACTCCATGGATGACATTGCAAGGAATTCGCGCTCGCTCCTGATCATCGGATCTGACATAACGGAGAATGATCCGGTCTTCGGGGCGCGGATCCGGCAGGCGGTGCTGCGACGGGGCGCCAAAGTGATCGTCGCAAGCCCCTTGTTCTTTAACATCGAGGAATATGCGGCGCTCTCCCTGCGCCACAAACGCGGCTCCGAGTACGCGCTGCTCAACGGCCTCATGCACATCATCCTGGAAAACGGCGGGGCCGACCCAAGTTTCATCGAGGAGCAACCCGGACTGTATAAGGCGCTCAAGATCACTGTGGAGGATTATCCGGTTGAGAAAGTCGCTCGTCTGACAAACCTGCCCGCCGAAAAACTCCACCAGGCCGCGGAGATCCTGACGACGGACCGGCCGACGAGCGTTATTTGGGGACCGCAACTCGTCAGCGCACAAAGTGTAAGGGCACTGGCAAACCTGCAGATGCTACTAGGCAACATGGGCGTGTCAGGCGGCGGCGTGGCACCGCTCCGGAGCCAGAACAACTCTCAGGGTACGTCGGATATGGGCGTTCACCCGTCGTTCTTCCCGGGCTACCAACCTGTTAGTGATGAAAAGAGCCGCATCAAATTCGAGGCCGCCTGGGGCACAGAGCTGCCCTTGAAAGCCGGTCTCAAGGCTTCCGAAATGTTACACGAAGCCGCGGCGGAGAAACTCAAGGCACTCTTCCTACTTGGCAGCTCATGGTCGGAGTCAGCCGAACCGGCTCTCCGGACCGCGCTCGAGCGATGTAATTTCGTTGTGCTTTGCGAAACCCTTCCATCCGAGATGTCGCGTTATGCGGATGTACTGCTTCCCGGCGTGACGTTTGCAGAAACGACCGGCAGCTATACGAATACAGAACGCCGTATCCAGAAAGTGCGGCAGGCAATCAAGACACAGGGCAATTCGAAGCCTGAGTGGCGGATACTTGTGGAGCTCGCACATAGGATGTGCCCTCCAGCGCGGCGACGCCTGGTGGACGGCATCTGCCCAGGTTGGGACTATGCCGATACGGCCGCGATCATGGATGAGATCGCCAGCCTCACGCCAATCTATGCGGGCGTCTCGCACCAGTGCCTCGAGCGAGGGGACTGCAGTATATGGCCTGCTGAAACTGCCGAAACCGCGGCTCCGGCAGTACTGTTCGAACAGGGCGTCAAAGGCAATCTGGCTGGCAGCGGCATATAACCCTCAGGGCAAGACCGTTCCTGCAAGTTCACCGGCGCTCAACATTTCAATATCGAGACATTTTGAACGAGGTGACCAATTGCATATTGATATCTTGCGTAACCTTCTCTATAATAGAGGAGAGAGTACGTGCGCATCGCAAGCGGAACCGCCGTGCCAGGTTGAAGTTGCATTGGGGAAGGAGACCCTTTATGTCTCGTAAAAGCCGCATCCTATTGGCTGTTGTAAGCACATTACTACTTCTTGCATTTGTTACCCCCGGAGTGGCGCTGGCATGGTCCGGCTGCGGCTCCAGCTACTACGTGCAGCGTGGCGACACACTCAGCGGGATCGCGGTGCTATGCGGCACCAGCATAGCTGCGATCCGGCAGGCTAACCCGGGCCTGGGCTACTACCTCTATGCGGGGCAGACGCTGTCGATGCCGGGCGGATACAATAGCGGATACAATAACGGCTACAACAATGGTTACCCCGGCTATGTGACCGGGCCCACCGGCTACGGCACCTACGTGGTGGCGCGAGGCGACACCCTGCGCAACATCGCGGCCAGGACGGGTTTCACCGTATCGGATATGATCGCTGCCAACCCCCAGCTTTGGAATCCCAACCTGATCTATGCAGGACAGGTTATCAACCTGCCGGGCAGCAGCAGCGGCACCACGTACTATGACTACAACGGGTACCCGACGAATTATGGAAACTACGGTTCGGGCTCCACGTACACGGTGCAATGGGGCGATACGCTGCGGATGATCGCTGACGCGCTATGGCACTACAGTCGAAAATCTGATGGCGCTCAATCCCCAGATCAGCAACCGCCATTGGATCTACGCCGGGCAGGTGCTGCGCGTCTGGTAGACCCAATTCGATCGTAACATCACGCGCTGAGAAGCAAAACCGCAGCCATAAGGCAGCGGTTTTGATCTTCGCGTGGACGAAAAGCCGCGGCGGGCGCCGCGACATTTAGACGCGCGGAGGTTCCGATTCCTTATCGCTCGCCTTCGGCTCTGCCTCTTTCACCCGCGTCTCCTCTTGTGGCTTCTCAATGCCTGTGCCAACTTCAGGCGCGAAGAGGCGCAAGGCGCCGGGAAGGACTTTGATCCATGCCTTCCCTTTTCCCCAGACGATGCCTTCTGCCGCAATATCCAGTTTGGGTGAGGTCTCTATTTTGATCTTGCGTGCCTGATAGCGCTGTATCCTGTTATCGGAGGCAGGCGTTTCATTGGCTGTCCGGGCAAAATAGGCCAGCACATCGGCCTTGCTAAAGCCGGGATACACGGCAACATCCAGGAGACCGTCTTCGAGGGATGCATCGGGGGCAATCAGGTTCTTCAGCCCGATCAGCGGGGTATTCGCAATTGTCACCAGCGGCGTTTCGATCTCTATTCTGCTATCGTCGAGCGTCAGGAAGACTTTGGAATTCGGATCGAAATTCATCAGGAGCTTCACCGCGTCCTTGATGCCCGCATATTTGCCTTCCGGCACGTTCTTGAGCTTCGGATAGACCGTGGCGATCAGACCGACCGCCGTGACCATAAAGAACACGAACTTTCCGCCGCGCTTCGTGCGCAGCTCTGCCAGATCGACCTTGCGCGTTTGCCCGGAGGCGATCAGCGCGCACTGCTCGTCAAAGTCCGCGGGAATGCCGATGCTCCGTGCGAAATCGTTGGAGGTGCCGGCTGAGATGACCCCAAAGCGCGCTTTGGAGCCCACGATGCCGCGGATCACGGCACCCAGCGTGCCGTCACCGCCCATGCCGATCACAATGTCGTAGCCTTCGGCGGCGGCTTTGCGGGCGATGCGCTCCGCGTGCTTGATGGGATGCACAAGAGCCACATCCACATCCAGGCCACGGTCCGTCAACCCTTTCGTAACCTGCTCGATGAGGGAGGCCTGTTTCACGACCGCGCCGGCCCCGGTATTGACGATCAATTTCGCGCGAAGAGTCTTCTTGTTCTTAGCCATGTGGAATTCGACACCAGCAATGAGTGAAATTGGCCCAAAAACGGGCCGCACCGGCAGGCGCCGCCTTTCTAACGCTAGAAACGGATTTCCGGCCCGTTCGTTCTACGGCCAAGCAACAACATCGACCGTCCAACGGCTGGAGGCTCGATGAGTCAAGCATTTAGCGGCCGAGAGCTGCGCGTTAGGCCACAGCTTTCGCCGTCGAAAGGCTTTCGCTGAACTCCTTAAGCTCGGGCTGGACCGCCGTCCAGAGCATCACCAGCAGCATCAGTAGCCCTGCCAGGGCGAAGAGAGCCGTGAGGTTCCAACTGCTTATTGCGCCAGATATCGCCTGAGAAACAGGCACGAGGCCGGTATTCGCAAACATCAGGATGCTCATCATGCGCCCAAGCATATCCCTGGGCGTCCGCGTTTGCATCCAGGTGAAGAGGATGATGGCTATGTAGCCATTACCCAATCCGAGGAAGAGCAACATCCCAAAGTCGACCCACGTGGAGGGAACATAACCGAGGAGCCCAATGACCAGGCCGAATGCGGTGAGCAGCGCGATCAAGATTATGCGCATGACTCCGCCGCTCGGACGAGGCAGAGATCCCGCAAGCAGGTATCCCACCAGGTTCCCTCCGGCGTAGGCGGACATCAGCAGACCAAATGCCACGGCTCCCTCCGGCAGGCGTTGATCGGCTAGCACCGGAATGCCAACCAGGAGCGGACCGATGAGCAGGAAATTGGCAGCGGAGATGACCAGGAACATCAGCCGCAATGGGCGATCATTCCACAAGTATTTGATGCCGGTCAGAATGGAATCCCAGACGCTCTCCTTCGCGGGGGCGCCATCAGAGACTTGCCGCCTGCTTCCCATGCGGATAAGCCACAGGCAAGCTGCCGAAACCGCAAAACTGAGCGCGTCCACCGCGAACGCCAGGCCGACGCCGAAGAGAGAACTGGCATATCCGCCAATCAGGATGCCGGCTACAGTTGGGCCAATGAAGCCGGCGAGTTGCGAAATGCCCATCATCATGGAATTGCCGGCCTGCAAGTCCTGCTCACCTACCAGCATCGGCACAATACTGTTCTCGGCCGGGATCGCAAATCCGGCTACCAGGCCAAAACCCAGGCCAAAGGCATATAACATCCATATCTGGACGATTCCGGTGAAGATGACGAAGGCCATCAGCCCGGTCAAAACGAAGCGGACGATATCCGAGATCATCATGATGAGGCGCGGGGAAAGCCGATCGGTGATAGCGCCGCCTACCAACATGAAGATCGCACGAGGAATACCCTCCAGCGCCAGGACAACCCCGAGCGCAAGTGGGTCGCCGGTCAACTTCAGCACCAGCCACGGCGTCGCAATCAGGGCAAATTGATCGCCCAGCAGGGAAGTCGTCGCGCCGGCAAAGAGCAGACGGAAGTCGCGCAGCGACATCACCCGCGCCATTGGATTTTTTGCAGAAGTCAAAGTGGTCATCAGGTCCGCCTTTACTGAAGAAGAATGTGCGTGGCTGCCTATGCGGGCATCGGTGTTCTAGTCATCCAGGATCATACACCACGACCGCCGCAAGCGCCCACAATATGATCGAGTAGAGTTCCGCCGAGGGGTTAGGCACGAGCTCGCCGGTGAAATTGACCATGAAGTGGAACAGCATGGCTGCAGGGTGCTGCGCGCGTGTTGTTGAAGATCCATGAGAATACAACCGTTAGAGGAACGATGCCGATCATGAACAACGAGAACGACAGAGAACCGGCTCCGAGCTTGTACTGGTAGCTATTTTTTATAAAGAATAGGGGCAGGTGCGACAAGGCCCAGATGAACCCGAGGATGAGGCTTGAGGCCAGTGTACTCCATCTTTCCTGAGGCGATCAAAACATAACCGCGCCAGCAAATTCCTCCAGCGGACCACCAAAATAATGGAGAGTGCAAAGGGAATGATGGTCCAGGGGGCAGCGAAAATCTGGAGAGCCGGCTCCTCCAGGCGGCTCCCGTTCCTCCGAACAGGATATCGAATGCGAACGCGAGGGCGAAGAGCACCGGCACGAAGATCACAATGATCAGCAACCATCGGGCTCCAATTCGTTTCAGATCAATCAGGCGCCGCCAGTAATCAAGCCTGATCGCTTTGCCTGTACGACGTAGAGGCTCGTGAGGCCCGCAAACATAGGCCCAAGCAGGCCAAGCAGTCCGAGAACAAGGCCCAAGGGAGTCTCGAAGCTTATGCCCAGTACGATCAGTGTTATCCAGAACAGCCAGCTCCAGCCAAGCGCCAAACCGAAGAAAGCCCAGGGACTCGAGAGGATCGACTTCAATGAATTGGGATGCGTGTTCATTGTTTGCTTCTCCTTTTTTCTTAGGGATGTGACTTCTATCACTGCGCTACGCATCTTTGAGGCCGGGCCGGTTTTCGGCTCACCCCCCGCCCAGAGTCTTCTGAGCACAATGATAGCCCATAAGCGAAGACGCCACCCCGCCTGCCGGGGAGTCTTTATCCTGGTCAGGCGGACAGGCCCGGATTTGGGCCTTTGGATATTGATGGTGTAGAATGAAATCGGAGCAGGCCACAATAAATCATTTACCCATCGATACAGACCGCGACCCCGAACCAATCCGACTATTCAAGTCCGATTTTCTGGAATTCTTCACGCATATCAGCCCGCTCACGATCATCGTGCTGTGGGTGCCCATCGTAGTGCTATTGATGGTGCACAGCATTTCGCAGACTCACAGCTCGACGTTTCCAGCCTTCATCCCACTTGGTCTTCTGGCCGGCCTATTCCTGTGGACGTTCGCCGAATACACACTGCACCGAATTCCTCTTCCACTACAAGCCTACCAGCCCGCGCCAGGAACGCATCTTTTTCCTGTTCCATGGAATCCACCATGCCCAGCCGCAGGTGAAGACACGGCTCGTCATGCCATTCCCGGTGAGCATCCCGATGGCAGCCGCTTTCTTCGGGCTGTTCTACCTGATCGTGGGCATGCTGCTCAGAGCGCCTCAGTGGGTGGAACCCCTGATGTCGGGTTTCCTCATCGGATACCTGGTTTACGATCTGACGCACTATGCCACCCATCATCTCCCAATGCGCTCGGGATACGCGAAGTACATCAAACGCTATCATATGCAGCATCACTACAAAGACCCGGACACGCGTTACGGGGTCAGCTCACCGGTGTGGGATTGGGTCTTTGGAACGCAAGGAGCGGCGCCGCAATAAATTGACTCATGCTTTGCTGGCTGATAACATTGGAGAATGGCGCTCATGAAACTGGGAAAATGGATCACGAGGACGAGACTGGCTATCATCCTGGGCATCCTGGCACTGGCCGTGCTGGGCGCCGCATTGGCGCTGCGCCGCCCCGCCCCTGCACCGATCACACACATCAACATCCCCCTGACACAATATCCAACCATTCCCCCATCGGCCCCCTCTTATACGATCCTCGATCCACAGCGTGGGAGCCTCGCCGGTAAGGGGCACTCGCCACGTTCGAGGATGTTTCCGGCGCCATCGCGATCCTGCTGAACGTGGACGGCGTGCAGGAGGAGACCCTGCTGCCCTCGGAGGTCCACTTCGGATCGTGTGCGAAGCCGGGAGCGCTTGCCTACAAGCTTGGCCCGCCGGATGCTGGACAGTCAGAGACTGACTTCAGCATCAGCCTGAAAGAATTCAACGCACAGCGACCGATGGCAGTGCTTCTTTATAGCTCACCGCAGGACCGCAGGATCGTTGCCTGCGGCGACGTTCCCTGAGCTTAAATGGTAATTACTCGCATAGACCCTACCCCGACCTCCCTGCGCTCCGCTCCGGGATGCTTCGCGATCCCCTAAAGGGGAGGGAGAGGTCCGAATTTCGAGATAGGGGCGGGAAAACACCACCCCTATCTCGAATTTCGGAAGCAAGCACAACGTGTGAGCACGCATCAGAGGACTTAAGAACACTCTCTGAGCTAAATTTCCACAAAGTTCTGCGACGGCATGGGGACTATGCAGTTTTCCCGCCAGATTTGTCGCGCGCGGCCTGGATGGCCAGATCGATGAATATGGCCGATGACCATCCGAAGGTGGAGGCGGCATCCGGCGGATTCTCGCCCGTTTCCGGATGGTAGTACTCGTAGATATCATCCTGGCAACAGAGCAGGCTGAGCGTACGATCCCGCAGCTCACGCGCCAGATCCGGATAGCCGGAATGCTCCAGACCCTCGATCAACAGATAATTCACGTTTACCCAGGTGGGGCCGCGCCACATCTGGAACGGGTTGTATTTGGGATCGTCCATGGCTACCGTTGGCACCGGATAACGAGGCCAGAATTCGTGTTCGTCCGTGAGGTGCGCAACGAGGCGGCTGGAGATCTCCGCCGGAAGCTGACCGGTGATCAAGGGGAACAGACTAAATGGCGTCCGGACGTTGACGCGTGCAGCCGTTGCGGCTGGCCCAGAAGAGGCCGGCTTTTGCGTCCCAAGTGAGACGGATCATCCGCTGCACCATATCCTGCGCGCGCTCCTGCCAGCGCTCCGCATCATCCGGTTTTCCCAGAATGGCGGCTATTTTGGCTAGCGCCGCCTGTTGCAGATAGAGATACGTGTTGAGGTCAGGGGACTCCACCGGCATGCCATCGTCCCACAATGGGCTGTTATCCAGCCCGGAAGAGAAGGGGTGCTGGTATTCGCACAGGCCATTACCGTCGAGATCGTTGCGCTCGAACCACCAGTCGTTCCAGCGCGCGATCGGCTCGTAGACCTCGTCGAGGAACTCACGATCTCCATCCTGCTCATATAACTTGCAGGCGGCCCAGGCGAGAAGAGGCGGCTTGGTGACATCTGCATCTATGGGGTAGCTCAAGTGGGTCACCGCGCCTTCGTCATGGACGGCATCCGGGATCATGCCATCCTCGCGCTGATGGTCCAGAAGGATGCGGATCTGGTCCTGGGCGAGGCGCATGTCCACATGGCGATACGCCAGGGCGTGGAAGTAGGCATCCCATTGCCAGACGCCGACATAGTGAATCATGGAGGGAGTCATCGCCTCACGCGTGGTGTAGAAGCGCGTGGAGATGAGCCCGGCGCGCATGATCCACCAAGCGTAATAATACTGCGCCCGATACTTCTCCGCGACCGGCGGCGCGGCGGCGAACCAATCGTGCCAGCGGCGCGCGGCGTCCTCCATCACCCGGGCAGGGTTCGGGATATAGCGGTTAAAGCCCAGGCGAGGCGTGATGTTCAGGAGCAATGACCGGCCCCCTTCGGATGCATCCATGAGCATGTAGATGGTGCGCGAATCGGGAGCAGAAAGCACCGTGTCGTGCTGGAGGATCGGGGCATTGGTAGTGTAGGCGATGTTGCGCCGGATCTCGCCCGTTAGGCGCAAAACGCCGCCGCGGCGATCGGGATGAGCCTGGTCGAGATTCGCATGGAAGCGGATCCCACATTTCGCAGCAGGCAGTGTGATCAACAGGGATTCGGTATCTGCAAATGCGATCGTGAAGACACCGATGTCGGTGGAACACTCGATGCAATGCGGGTACGTAATGAGCTTGAGCTTGAGGGGGACCCCGTCACCATCGGTAAAGGTCCAGGCATCGACGATCGGCGGGCGCTTTCGATAGGCGGTGAGATCGCCTTCGCGCTTGAACCAGCGCTCCGCCAGCCGGACAGTGAAGTGGTTGTCCTCGTGGAAAACCATCAACCGGGAGCCGCGTTCGCTTAAAGGGATCTGGCGCAAGTTGATGCGATTCTTCAGTTCGCTGAGATAAGGTGAGAGGTTAGTCATTCGCGGTTCCCGTAGTCCGATCTGGGAGGAGAGCTTTAAGACGGCGCGCCGTCACGGAATAGCAGCCATTCGTACGCCTCGCGGGTAACAGTCAACCCTGGCCTGGAGAGAGGACTCTGCAGAGCCCTCGATAGAAACCGATTCCCCCACCCCATCATCTTCATTGGCACCTATTGTACCGCCTTCGTACAGGACGCGAAAAGTGCCGGAACATAAGCCATGCCCGGCACTTTCTTTGAGTGGATAGTTGGGACTGCGCCGAAGAACCGTTAACTTGCCGGCTTTTTGCCCCCGGCAAAGGCGAGGAACGGGGAACGCGTGGGGCCCGAGGTGACCTCCACGAAGCCGGCGGCGGTTAGCAGCGGAAGGAGCGGTGCGGATATCGATCTGCATCATATGCGAACCCACCAGCGCGGATGCAACGTGAGCCAGCACGGGATTCGTGGGCGGATTGAAGTCTGCGATCAGCAGATGGCCGCCCGGCTTTAGCACGCGCAGGATCTCCGCGAAGGCCTGCTGCTTAAGATCTCCGGGTAGATGATGGATGGCGAGCCGGCTGATGACCACGTCGAAGGTGGCATCGGGGAAGGCGAGTTTCTCGGCCAGGCCCACATCGAAGACCACGTCCGGCCGGAAGCGCGCAGCCTTCTTCCTTGCCACCTCGATCATTTCGGGCGCGGCGTCGATGCCGTACACTTTCCCAGCGGGCCCGGCGTATGACTGCGCGGTGAGCGTCAGGTTGCCGGTGCCGCACGCCACGTCCAGAACCTTGTCGCCGGGCTTGATCTTCGCAAGCTCGACTACCATGCGGCTGTTGGACCGGTCCACCCCCATGCCCATGAGACCCGTGAAGAGATCATATTGAGACGCCCAGTGAATCGTGGTTCCTGCGGTCTGCGGACCGCCCTTGATGCGTGGTTCGTTGTGCATTCTATGCATGCTGTTCAGCCTTTCGTTTATGGGGAGATTCGACGTGCCGGCTTGCCTGGGCGAGATAGCCAAAGGCGGCATGGACGGTCTCACGCTGCTTTGGCGGCAGCGCGGACATGAGGTCTGCGAGGAAATGATTGGAGGTGACGCCCCGGCTGATGAGTTTCAGACTCTTAGCGGTGAGGCGCAGCCTCTTGATGCGGCGGTTCGAGGGATCCTCGGTGCGCTCGACCAAGCCCTGCTGCACCAGCCTTTCGACCAACTGGCTGGCGGCGGCCGGGCTTGAGTCGCTCAGTGCACCAATCTCAGAGACATGGCATTCGCCGGCGTGGTAGATGTGCAAAAGGGCGTGGATCTGAGGGCGGGAGAGGCCGGTCTGCTGCATGAAACGCATGAAGTCCTGGATGATATGCGCCAGGACAAACTCCAGGCCGGCGTTCGAGGCAAGTTCTGTCATATGCTTTATCTCATCTTTATAGTTAACTATAAGTTAAGTATAAAGGCAACATAAAGGAATGTCAAGAGGCGCCTGCCGGTCCGGGAATCTTATTTTCGGCGTCGCTTGGAGCTGCCCGGCTTCACGCGGCTGTTCCAGCGTACGGTTACCTGACGATCGCCGAAAAGCTCGTACTCCAGATGACCTTCCGGCGTCTCGTGCGCATTCAGCGAGGAGGACGCTCCATTGCGCTCTGTTCGTACCTCGAAGGCTGGGAGGCGGCTTTTCCCGAGCGGCATAATACGCATGCGGCAGCACAGCCGGCTGTCCCCGCATACGCGGAAGGCAGCCTGCCCCGGCTTGTCTGTTGAGAACTTCTCCACCGGGTATTCCACGTAGATCGCGTAGCGGCCCTTCTCGATGCGCCAGTAATGCCTGGGGATCAGCGCGAACGGCAGCCCGGCCCCGTAGACCTCCTGGCCGACTTCGCCGGCCTTCTCCCAACCGTCGTGCAGGTCTTCGACCGGGATCCATAGCAGGATATCCAGCTCCCCACTGCGCTGCTTTTCCGATAGAACTTCCTTCGGCAGCAATGGCGGATAATAGAAGCTGGCGCGGTTCAGAAAATGGCGAATATATTCGGGGATTAGGACATTGGCCCATTCGGGGACAGCGCCGCCGTGGCGGGTGATGTAATCATGCAGCGCCGCGAAACCCTCCAGCTCCTCGTACACGGCTGTGTACGGTGCGTCCTTCAACGGGAATAACGCCATAAAGCTTGCATAGTGTTTTCCGTACCCATATTTGAATTCCCACAGCCTCACGTTGTTGAAGATGTTCGCAAGGCACAGATAGCTGAGGTCCAGGAATTCCTGCTCGCCGGTCTCCTTCCAAAGGGCCAGCATTGCGCCGGCGCCGAAGACGGTCTCATTGGCCTGATAGAACAGGTCGAAGCCAAGCCCTCTGATGGAACGCGCAGCCTTTTTTGCTTCGGTCAGGAAGCGCTCCTCGTGCGTGAGGCGCCAGGCTTGCAGCATCACATGGGTGTAGAGGCAGGCAACGTCCATTTCCCCGCCCGCGCCCTCCGTCGTTTCTGCTTTTACGATGCGCAGTGTGTAGATGTCGTAAAAGACGGGCCAGCGATATTGGAACTTATGTGCCACCTTCACGGCATAGTCCATGGACTGCAGGAAGAGCCTCTCGGCAGGTTTGTGCCCTCGCCGTGCGAGCCGGGATATATTCAACAGCGAATGGTAAAGGTACCATGAGTCCATGACCTCCGGTTTCCTCTGCGGCTCTGCGCGGTCCAACCTGACGGCTGCACCCGTGTGCCAGCATCCGAACACGCCCGCCTTTCGATCGAAGAACCTGGGCAGCCCCGCCAGAATATCCTGGCTGATGGGGATCTCCTTGCCGCTCCACTCTGCGTACTCCAGCAAGGGCAGCAGGACGGTGAGCTGCACCATGCTTTCCGGCGGCGTGTTATAGTCCGCAACGTAGGCATTCAGGTAGTAAGCACCCTTCTCCTCTGACCAGCACTTGGAGGAGCCGGCCAGGTCCCGCAAGCATTTCTTAAGCACATCAGGCCAATGCACATACTGACCCTCGACGCGCGGCAGGGCCAGGTAGATCTGGGCCAGGAAGTCCAGGAACTGCTTCGACATTGCAAGGTCATCGTCCGGCTCATCGGGGCTGAAGATCATGTACACGTCGGAGAGGACGACCTCCTGCTCCGCTTTCAATGGATTATCGAGTGCTGTCGGTAATGCGAGCCCCAGTTCAGGCCAGCGGCCGCCGACCGCGTCGTGCAAGGAAGTCTTCGTCTGCCGGCAATACTCATTAAGAGAAGAGAGATCCTGAAAATAGAGGGCAGAGCCTCCGCGCGGCTGGGTGAGGCTGAAGTAGACGAGTCCGCTGCGGGTGCCAACCTGGGTTGCATAGACTTTGCCCTCTGGATCGATGCCTCCGTTCTTCTGCGGCACAGGCATGAGGTCGCGCGGCCAGAACGGCATACGAAGCGGTTGCGGCGGAATGAGACTGGAGGTGCAATGCAGGAGCGGCCGATCCAACGATGGAAACTCCAGCCGCACGTGGTACTCCCCGATCAGGGATAGAGCGGTTATGTGCACACCGTTGTCGAGAGGGCGAATGTGTTCGATCCTCAGATCGCCATACGGGCAAAAGCCAACCTGCAGAGCCATCTCGCCGCCGGCGGGAAAACGAGCGACCACCGAGAGAGAATGCGGGCGTTCAACGATCTCGAAGGAAAATCCCAGGAGTGAGTAGGCCCAATGCGGCTGGCGGCGCTCAGGGCGCAACTCCTCCTGCAGCGACATCGTCCAGGGAGAAACGCCGACTGAACTTTGCTGATCAAAGCCCCTGGTGGCTTTGTGGGTGTCCGTAATGTCCATGTGAAATTCTCCATCACTACAGCAGAATAAACTGAAAACGATCCACAGCATGCATCGTGATGCGGCACAGCATGGACGCTTAAACAGCCGCGAACTGAAGTCAATTGCTGACTTGCGAAGTATTAACGGCTGGATACCCCCCAACCGTTCCGGCGTGCCGGCCCGCTGAGAGCAGGCGGGCTACGCCATGTACTTGCCCGTGGGCGAGCCCGCCGTCCTCGCGGCCTGCTCGGGTTGGCCCTCTGCCATGACCTCGCCGCCCGCCGAGGGCGATCACGCGAGATGGGCCGTATCAGCGTGGTGCAGGCCGGTGGAGGTTTCTGCCGACCTATTTGGTGAAAAGTGCTACGCACCCCTGGAGGAGCCATGAAAGATAGTTCGTAGCCATGAGACGAGCGTGGAAACAAAGGCTGCATCCAGCATCAAAGCCACAAGACCGAACGCGATCCGCGCTCCAATGTCGGACTTGTCCGTCAGAGTCACAGGGCCGATGGATGTGGAGGATTCATAAACCACATTCGGGGCAAAGGCGCTCCAGTTGCAGACAACCGTGACCAGGGCCAGCGCCGCCAGAAAGAGACCAGTCCGCAGCAGCGCCGGCATGCCATCCGGGATCCAGAACAGGAGGCCGCCGAATACAAGTCCAAACCCAAGAGCCGCGATGATCGGGGATGGCGCCAGGAACTTTCCCCCTTCCTCGACCGGGACGATGCCTACCAGCGCTCCTATGATGATGCCACCCATCAGGAGCATTACCCCTCCAAAAAAAAGTGGGACCCATTTCGGTGTAGTGTTCATCAGCTTATGATCTCCACTGCTCATCGTTGCCAGGTAACACTCTACATTGCGTCCTGCGCTGCCGGCTCACTCTTCCAGAGGCGCTACGGAGGGCCGGCATCAGGCAGACGCGTCACTGCGCCGTTTCCAGCCATCACCCACAGCATGCCTTTGGAATACCTTATCGCGGCCGGCAGACCAGTTTTCGAGTTCAGGAAGACGTCGCCTTCAAACGGGCTGCCCAGGTCTTCCGCGTATTCGCCGCGGATGGACCCAGATATGCGCCCGCCAGGCGGGTGTGCTGCCGTCGTCCTGCCTGATCACGGCATAGTAGGTAGTGCCATCGCTATCCTGCTCGACTTCCAGCTTTACTATCATTCTTACGGGAACAGCGTGCAGCACGATCTTCTTTAGTTGGGCAGGCCATCTGTTCAATATATATAGGAAGCAGATGCCAGCACCTGTGAGCACGATCCCTACCAGCAGCCACGGCAGTTCCCCCCGATACACTCCATTCGTTTCCGAACCGATGCCCAAGAGAGCCGGCCTGAAATAGCTCATCAAGCCAAATAGGCCTGCCAGGAGAACAGCGATGGATGCCAGCCTGGAAAGACGAACCTGGCGGCTTAGCTGAAGCAGATCAGCGCGTTCCGGCATCGTGGATCGTACCTCCCCGCATGGATGCGGCTATGAAATATCCGGCTTCAGATATCTGCGACCACCGCGCGGTCGCGGCCGGCTTGCTTGGCCCGATATAAAGCTACGTCCGCCATCTTCAGCACTGCGTCGCCGGTCGGCCCGTGACGGGGAAACTCCGCCACCCCCAGAGAAATGTTGATAGGCCCCAGAAGTCGTCCACCATGCCTCACGTCCAGCCGCTTGACGTCCTCACGCAGCTTGTCAGCGCGCTTTAAGGCAATCTCCACGCTTGCGTCCGGCATGATCAATGCGAATTCCTCCCCGCCATACCGGCAGGCAATATCGGCCTCACGCACTTCGGAGCGCAGGAGAGCGCCAAGCTCGCGCAGCACGGCATCGCCAGCGGCGTGCCCCGACATATCGTTGAAGTGCTTGAAGTGGTCGATATCGATCATGATGACCGCCAGGGGCCGCCCGGCGCGTGCAGCCCGGGATATCTCGCGCTCCAAGGACTCTTCCATATAGCGCCGGTTGAACATGCCGGTCAGCGGGTCGCGAATGGATTGCTGACGCAGGCTCTCGCGCAGGTTGATGTTCGAGATTGCGAGTGCCAGGCTGTCTGCCACCATATGAGCCAATTCCTGCCTCGCCTCGGTGTACCAGACGGTCTGGCGCCTCAGCGGACTTCAGTGTGTGTCCGGCCGAATGACGCAAGTGCAGCACGCCCAGCGTTTCCCCCTGGGCGATCAGCGGCACGCACATATAGGCGTCGGGGGCTGGCGAGTGTAGATGCTGGCAATGCAAGATGGGCCGGCTGTTCTGATTGCCCTCCATCCGGGTTTCCTCGGCAATATGGAGCTGCGCCCGTCGGTAGCCCCAGCAATCGTTTGGCTTGAAAGCAGGCGCATCGGCAAACGCCGCACCCCAGGCCGCCTTCGACTCTGCCAGGTTTCGGGACGAGTTCACGATATACAGGGCGCCCAACTCCTCCGGAAATATCCAATGCGCCTGCTGTTCGATCACGCCATAGGCTTCATCCACTGTGGGACAGCACTGGATCAGATCGCTCATCTCGTTCAACAGCGACATCTCGCGGGTGCGCTGCTCGAGGGCGCCAATCCAAGCCACCTGCTTGCGGCGGGTCTCCTCGTGCTCCTGCTCTGCCTGTTTATGGGCCGAGATGTCCACCAAAGTGCCTTCAAGGCACAGCGGCTTGCCCGCACCGTCGCGGACGAGCAGGGCGTTGGTCACGATCCAGATAGTGCTGCCATCTTTGCGACAGAGCTCGGTTTCAAACCCGGAGAACTCTGCCATCCTCGCCCAGCCGCCGTTTCAACTCGGCGCGATCGCTGAGGCGAGCATAGAGTTGTCGATCGATGTCGGTAACGCAGGCCACCATGTCTTCCGGACTGTCATAGCCGAGCAATCGGGCAAGCGCAGGGTTTACAGCCACAAGCCGCCCGTCGAGTGTGCTCTGAAAAATACCAGCGATGGAGTTTTCGAAGAAGTTGCGATATTTCTCCTCGGCCTTGCGCTGTGCCGCCTCAGCCTGCTTCCGCTCTGTCATATCCACCATGGTGCCTTCGTAGTACTGCACGGCCCCATTCTCGTCGCAGACGGCGCGTCCGTGCTCCGAAATCCACATGGTACTGCCGTCCTTGCGATACACTTCGGACTCGAAATCCGGCGATCTGCCCATGGGCTTCGATCTGCCGTTGGAATTCCGTCCGGCGCGAACGATCCACATAGAACTGGCGATCGATGTCGCGCAGGTCGGCGACGATCTCATCCGACGAACCATAGCCGAGCATGCGGGCGAGCGCCGGGTTAACGGTGACGATCCTTCCATCCGCAGTGGTCTGGTAAATCCCCTCCACCAACTCTTCGAAGATCTTCCGATACCGCTCCTCTGCAGCCCGTTGCGCCTCGGCCGCTTGCTTGAACGCGCTAATATCGCGGCTGATGCCCACCAGCCCGATCAGCTTGCCATCGCTGTCGTGCACCGGAACTTTGGTAGCCAGTGTCCAAACGGATGGTCCGCCGTGCATACCCAGGGCAGGTTCCTCGCGATTCAAGATAGGTTGGCCCGTCTGCAGGACTGCCTGATCGTCCGCCCAATACTTCGCTGCGAACTCCGGAGGATAGATCTCGAGATCGGTCTTCCCGATAAAATCCTCCATCTTCGATTTACCCGAAGCGTTCCAGTCCGCCAGGTTTGCGAGGATCTTTCGCCCTTGCGCATCCTTAATGTAGATACGATCCGGAAGGTTGTCGATCAGCACACGCAGCAGATTGTGCTGCTCGCGGAGACTCGCTTCCACACGGCGAATATTCCGCCACGCATAGGTCATTACCAGTAGGAGCAGCACACCCAGGATTGCGGGGATGAAGTAGTCGCGCAACCGGGTGTCTCTTGTCATCGCCAGGACCAGCGCGATGGGGCTCAGGACCAGGAACGCGGCCAGAGCCACTGCCAGCCAGGTGGGCACCATTTTAGAATTGATAACCCTGTTGCCGACCTTCATATCGGATCGATTTCCTCCAAAAGATTGTATTCCCCCGCTGGGCACTCGAAATATCAATTGCATGACTTTACCGAACTGTAAGCGCGACATGGTGCGGCGAAACCCGTCGCGGCACAAGCCTTGCTGACATTAAGAGCAGTTGCAGAGCGTCATGCATCCGTCATCTTGGTTGTGTAAACTAGCAACCGTAATAGAACCATTCAATTTCCGGCACTTGATGCCGCAATGTGGAGAAAACTATGAAAAGCATCAGATCGTTACCCTTTATTGTCGTCGCCGCGAGCCTGCTGCTCAGCGCTTGCAGCGGCATGGGCCTCTCGTTGGCGGCTCCGGCTGCTCCCGCCGCGCTTTCGCAATCGAATGCAGCCGTCGCTCCCCTAGCAGCCACGCCAGCCACTGCCAACGCACAATCGCTGGCCGATGTAGCCACGCTGCAAAGCGCCTTTGAGGCCGTTTATCAAAGCGTGAACCCCTCCGTGGTCACCATCGAGATTGGCAGCCGCAGCGCCAGCTTCAATGGTTCGGGCGGATTTGGCGGACAAGGAAATGGTCAGAATAACCGAGGAGGGCAGGGCCAGATCGTTCCCACGGCCGAAGGATCGGGATTCATCTGGGATAGTGCCGGCCACATCGTCACCAATAACCATGTGGTGGAGGGCGCTGCCCGGATCACCGTGACATTCTCGGATGGCTCATCCTACGATGCCAAGCTGATCGGCACGGACCTCAACACGGATCTCGCGGTCATTCAGGTCACTAACGCGCCGGCATCCCTCATCAAGCCTATCGCCGTTGGCAACTCGAGCCAGGTGAAGGTCGGCGAGATGGTAGTCGCCATCGGCAATCCGTTCGGCCTGGCCAATACCATGACGACCGGCATCGTAAGCGCCATCGCCCGGTCCATCCAGGCCGGCTCCGGCAGCCAGAACGGACCCACAAACGCACCGACCTTCTCGATCCCGGACGTCATTCAGACCGATGCGGCCATCAATCCCGGAAATTCCGGCGGCGCATTGGTCGACATGAGCGGCGCCCTGATCGGCGTACCCTCTCAGATAGAATCTCAGAGCGGCTCGAACTCCGGCATCGGCTTCGCCATCCCATCAGCGATCGTCAGCAGGGTTGCTCCTCAGTTGATCGCGAAGGGTAAGGCATTGCACTCCTACCTGGGCATCTCCGGTACCACGGTCACATCCGACGTGATCAGCTCTCTCAACCTGAAGGCCGGACAACAGGGCGTGCTGGTAGCCACCGTCGTTGCAGGCGGACCTGCTGATAAAGCGGGCCTTAAAGGAGCGGCGGTCGATGCAAGCGGGGCGCCCACTGCTGCGGGAGATATCATCACCGGCATCGACGGTAAGGCGATCAACCGCTTTGAAGACCTGGTCTCCTATCTATCCGGCAACACGCAACCGGGCCAGTCTGTGACCCTCAATATCCTGCGTGATGGCAAGCCAAGCCAGGTGCAGGTCACGCTTGGCACCCAGCCGACCCAGTAGACCAAACGATAATCTTCGTTCTCCTCCTCGAGACGCCCCTGCGCGACCTGCGCAGGGGCGTTGCGCTTGAAACAGCTACCCGAGGCATGCGCATTCTCCCCCTTTTCTCACCAGACAAACGGAATCAGAGCCCACGTTCTCTTTTTATAGGAACTCATACGTGGTGCCAAATTCATTCAAGAGCATCCTGTCTTCGGCTCTAATACGCCACGCGTAGGTAATCAGCCCAATGAAGAGGAGTGCAGCGATACTGAGCCAGTTGCCCATGCCAAGGCCAAATCCGATGAAGGTTATCAGCGCGGCCGTGTACGAAGGATTGCGAAGATACTTATAAGGGCCCGTCGTAACCAATTCATGGCGTTCCTGGATAACCAGTCTCGTACTAAAGAACCTTCCCAGCGTCTGGATGGACCAAAGGCGGAAAAGAATACCGGCCCAGATGAGCAGGATGCCAAGGAAGAAGTAAACTGAGAAATGATCCCGAATATTGAAGTCGGGGGCAATATTCGGCATGTTCATTGCCAGAGTAATACCAATCACAAGCCCTAAAACAACCGGCAGCCCGTTGCCACGGGAGACTCTGCGTGCCTTTCCACGGTCACGGGAGAACACCCAAAGCTCGAAGCCAAACCAGCAGCAAAAGCTGATCGTAAAGACAACGGCATAGATCACGGAAGGATAAGCGGCGAATCGAAGCATGGTTCAGTTCTCTTTCTTTTCTTCTGCAGCATACACGCCTTACTTTTCATCCGCGAGGTTATTGGCTCCGGTGAGCACATCCTCACGTATGATCTTCTGCATCTTTTCCGGTTCTTCGAACATGGGGCTATGAGCAGATCGTTCAAAGGTGTAGAAGCCCTTTAGCGGCGCCTTGAGCCTCTCAAAATAGGATCTTGCCACTGTATAGGAGCAGGTGTAATCATATACGCCTTCAAAGAAATAGACGGGAATGGAGAGATCCGGCAGCGTTTTGCTCAGGTCCGTGGACAGCATGGTATCCCAGATCAAGCTTACGCCGGCCCTGGACTTGCCGCGCCACATGTTCACCTTTTCCATCAATGTGTAGTCCCGGCTTGCAAAGGACGGCAGCAGGATACCGGTGATCACAGAGTTCATATCATGCGTCGTTCCAATGCCAAGGCTGTGCATGGCTACGTCGCGTATTGCAAGATAGGCATGCGGTGTGCCGCCCTCCATGGTAACCGGCGCCGCCTCAAGCTTCCGTACCATATCGAGATTCCTGTTCGATCTGAACTGCTTCAGCATATAGTCATATGCGAGCTTTTCAGAGAGGCGCTGATCCGCCATCTGAGCGACGCCCAGGTAGGCATAGTACAACTCCGGCGCACGGGCAGCCGCCTGTATTGCTACAAAGGTCCTCCGGAATGCCCCATCAGGTATATCTTGTCCTTGTGGAAGCGGCTGCGCAGGTAGTTCGTCACCCCCAGTGTGTCTGATATCAACTGTTCCAGGTTCATCGTCTCCGGCGGAATATCCGCGCTGTAGGAGATTCCGGAGCCGCGCTGCTCCCACCAGAGCCACGGTGAAATAGTCTTCAAGCCCGGTAGGGTATTTCTCTGTAAGGAAGTAATCCGGCATACCGCCATGGAGGTAGAGCAGCACCGGATGCGTTGCATCCTTGCTCTTGATGAACATACCTTGTTCGATCCCGTTGATGCGGACATGGATCTTTTCTGAAATGCTGCCCGCCAGCGGAGTTCCGTTCTGATCGAGGTAGGGTTTGGGTTTGCCCGGGCTCCATGCCATCAGCACCGCCACAAGAATGAGTATGCAAGCCAACAAGACATAGATCGTATTCAACATGACACGTCCCGCCTTCCGTGCGAGTGAATCCATGGGAAGCCTCCCTACCTTGGTGCGCCGAACATTTCCTGACTGCGGATTGCTTTAAGCGAGGATGTGGCGGAATCGCCGAGAGTACAGCCGTCATTAATATACAGCTTTCCCGGAAGCGAGTCACCTGACTTTTGTCACACTGATATAGCGGAATATTTCCTCTTCACGGCTCACGATTCCCCCATATGTCGAAGCGACGGCGTACGATCGGCGCCCCAGCCGGGCTGACCGGCATCGTCTAACGGCAAATAAAGACGGGCACTTGCAACTCGCGCAGGACAAAGTCGAGCGTGCTTCCTACGAATATTTGACGCCAGACGGAGCCGCCGTGACTGCCCATCAGCACGAGGTCAATACTGCGCTCCTCAACGGTCTTCATCAGATCGGCTCTGGCACCCTGGTCGCTGACGACGTACTCCGCCTCCACTTCATGGATCTCCAGATAGCGGCGGACATGATCTTGAACATCGGCCGTCACCCTGGAGCTCTCCAGCGCAGTGAAGACGGTCAGCCCCGTCTTCCACATTTCGGCGAGATAGGTTGCCACGAACAGGGCTTCCTTTGCCAGTTCCGTTCCATCGTACGCCAGCAGCGCGCGCTGGAAGGGAGCCGCTTTCTGAGGGATGCCCAGCACCGGGCAGGATGAATTCGCAATGATGGATCGGAGCGCCGATTTTAGAGTGGACAGGCCTCCCCCCGGAGGATGCGCGATCTTCAGCAGCATCAGGTCCATCATGGCCTGGCGTTCAGAGATCTTCCTTGTAATGTTGCCTGCTTCGACCACCAGCGTGCCTTCGACATTTGCCTGCAGCACAAGTCTGGTCGAATTGCGCTTGAACGGCAGCGGCCTCGCGGCCATGGATCTTTTCCGGGGAGTCCACCACGTGCAGGCCATGGAGCCTGGCACCCTCGCGCTGCGCAATGAGAATGGCTTGTTCCAGCGCGTCCCGAACATTCGGCCTCCCCGCTCAAGAGGGACAAGAATATCGGCAAAGAGGCCGTCCGTGTAGCGCGAGGCCGTGCGGGCCTTGCGCCAGCTCCCCGGCTCAGACCTGACGTTCCTTCCCAGGATCAGATCGGTGGCCGCAATATCGGATTGGAGTTCCCAACCCAGCTCTTTCTCCAAGGCAGAGCGGTTCTCCGAGATCCATAGGTACAGGTCGGTGATGGTACGGTTCGGGAACCAGCGAAGTAAGCCGCGGTCGCGGATCGCCTCCGCGAGCGGAATGTAGACGTGATCGTACCAATCCTCCACTGCCTCGCGGAAGGGAATATCGCCCTGGCTGTCCTTCTCCAGCGCACATTCCTGGACGCAGATCTGCTCCATCAGCTTTTCATACTGGCAACAGGCGGTCATGCTGAGGTCCACATTCGGCCGGAGATCCATGATGTGAGTGGAATCCAGGAATTCCGCGTATTCAGCCTTGATGATCAGCTCGTCGGGTTGAATATCCGGCGTGAGCGGAATATTCGTCTTCACCTCGATGACGTGCGCTTCGATGGTGGTAGTCCCCTCCTGGCGCGCGATGGAAACACGATGGTTCCCATCGATCACAAAATACGCCTCGCCCACTTTGTAAACTTCGATGGGCGGAAATGAGGTTTCGGGGTCCTGAGAGACCGCCTTGACGCGGGCCCAGCGCTCCTGATCATCTGCATTGCGCGGCAGAAAACTGCGCGTAAATTCGGTGTAACGCCCGGCGCTTCCGATGATGGCTGCCACGGGGATCGACTGGATGCCGGCGTCTGATCTCGCCCGCAATCTTAGTTTCTCGGCGACCTCATCGTACGAAAGCAGGTCATTCGACCTGCCTCTCACGCGCGCCAACACCTCCTCCAGGCCGGCACGCTGGCGGGCGGATCGAAAATCGGAGAGGGCGACGTTCAGCCGATAGGGATTGGGAAACATCGAGTCGCGCGAGTGAGCGAGTGTGGTCACATACCGCCACCACGAATATAAAGCGGCATCCACTATATTTTACACCGCGCAAGCGGCTGCGAATCGCATCCCCCGACAGGGCCCCGTAATTACAGAACGTCATTCTACTTGTCTAGCCGTATTCTCTTGACTGCAGTGTGAGTTACCAAACAGACCCATGATCTCACATTAGAAGACAATTTCAAAACTGTAGGGAAAAATGGCTGCTCAAGGCGATATTTGCGTGGGCATCTGTAGTATCCTAATCCAGAGCTTTTGGTGACCTGCTCTGGCTCAACGATGTGATGAAGTTGAGCAGAGCATCTTTAGCAACCACGGCTGGTAGTTGATATCGCACCAACCACCGCCGCTCGCAGCCAGTCCCCCCAGTTCCACCCCAAAAGGTTAACTCTGAAAGGAGTTGAATTCGTGTCTTTACGTAAACCCGTGTTGGTTCGCCTTGCATTTACCTTGTTTGCAGCGCTACTGCTCGCAAGCGTTACCAGCGTCCCTACGTCTGCGTCCACCCAGGGCCGCACATCCGAAGCATCATCAGATACCCATGCGGGCATAACCGGTACCGCAAGCAACGTCCTGCTACTGGCCGGTGATATCTGCAAACATAATGCCGGGGAGACCGACTACACAGCCAACTGCAGGAAAACCGGCAACCTTGTCCGCCGCTTGCTCGCTCTCAATCCCGAGTACAAGAGTGCAGACGCTCGGCGACAACGTCAACAATGATGGTGGATCTTCCTCCTACGCCGGCCAGTACAACGCCTTGTATAAACCCAACTGGGGCAGCTTCTTGAACGTGACCCATGCGGCGGAAGGAAACCACGATACGTACCCGCCTGGCGGCACGGCTTCTTATTTTGCGTATTTTCGCGCAGCCGCGGGGCCAAGGGCAGCCGGTTACTATAGCTACAACCCGAACCCTTTTTGGCATGTGATCGTCCTGAATGCCGAATGTTCCCGAGCCGGCGGATGCGCGCCGGGCACTCCTCAATATGGCTGGCTGGCGAGAGACCTGGCAACCAATACCAGGCGTTGCGTGATGGCAGTCTGGCACCAGCCGCGCTGGACCAGCGGCAGACATTCCGACGACAGTACATATGCTTCCTGGTGGAATCTGCTCTACCGCTACAAGGTGGATCTGGTTTTCAACGGGCACAACCACAACTACGAGCGCTTCAACCTGATCGATCCATCCGAACGGGCTGCGGCAGACGGGATCCGCGAATTCATCGTCGGCACCGGCGGCGCTCCCGGGGACGGATATTCTTACGCGTCCCATCGGTTGGATCCCAACGAAGCCGTTCGCAACCAGACCGCGGTCTACGGCGTGCTGAAGCTAAACCTGTTCCGTAATTCCTACAGTTGGAAATTCATGCCCGTTCCGGGCTACAGTTTTACCGACTCGGGCGCCACGCGCTGCCACTAACCGAACAGTGGTTGGACATACGCGAAAGCAGGAGCGAGCCTCAATTCAGGCTCGCTCCTGCTTTTTCGCGCGGATCGTCTCTAATTCCTCCCCAGCCGATTTTCGCTCAACTTCTCGTAATTCACCTCTGCACTTCCCCATGGATACCGATCCCATTCGGCAGCGTCCACGCTCCGCACGAGCACATAATGGATGCCCATAATATCCACACTGACAGGGATTCATCGACGCCACAGGCACAAAGTATCCATAATCAACCCCCGGGTTGCCGTACAGCTTAACGTTTCTTAGGATTGACTTCTCTTCATAAGTGCCATTATGCTCATTTCACTTGCATTTACAAGTGAAATATGCCGGCACTTAGTATCAATCGGAGGCGAGAGCCATGTCTACAAAAGATGTCGTAACAAAGATACTACGAGAGCCAGATCCACAAGAACGATACGTGGAAGGACCTCTGGGCCGAAGATGCTGTCTTCGGGGACGCATCACAGACGCTTCTTGCAAAAGGAAGAGAAGCCGTAATTCAGTCCTTCACACCTTTCTTGAAGGGCGTTTCAGCGCTGAAGCCGATCCAGATGATAGTGGAAGGCGAAGAGGGTCTGTTCCATCATAAGCTACACTTACACCAATCCGAAAGGTGAAACAATGAACCAGGACGTTGCCGAAGTTGCCGAAGTAAAGAACGGCAAGCTGGCTAAGCTGACACTCTACTTTGATCTGACTGATTACAGGCGTTTTATGAGAGGCTAAATAGAGCGCATGACACGCATGGGCGTGTCCAGCGAGGCTCAGATCTTCGCGAAGCACCCCGTGGGGCCGCCAAATAGGCACCCAGCATCTTCTCGCATCCTGGGGCTCAGCGATGACCAGGCACTGCTCAAGTATTCTGATCAATGGCTGGCGCCGGGCTGCTAACCGCCTCCAGCAGCGCCCTGTCCTCAGTTCTGATCCGTACGCTCAACAAGAGGCCGTTAGCCACAGAGAAGACGATTGACGTAATGTAGGCCGAGTGAAGCAAGGGCACTGCAAGGATCTCGAGGATAACCCCCAGGTAGTTCGGGTGACGCAGGTAGCGATAGATGCCTTTCTGCACCGGTGGAAGACCAGGAATGGTCATCACTCTGACCGTCCAGCGCCATTTCAAGGACAGTCGAGCAGCGTAGCGTAAGCATTGCCCGGCCGCAAGAACGATCAACGCCAGGAGAGATAGGACTGGAATGAACGGCCTGTGCAATCCATGCACCTCTGCGAGCATGGCAATGAACCAGCCGGCGTGCAGGGCTTTCATCGCCTTTAGCTGCCAGGCGGCATATTCGCGGCCGCCCAGCGAGCGAATGATCGCCTCATTTCTCGAGCTTAGACGAAGCTCATAGAATCTTTGAAGAGCCAGCAAGGTGACTAATGCTGTAAATATCCAGCGGGTCACCATTGAAGGAGAACCAGTTCGGCGCAGAATCCGGGACCCATCGCCATGAGGAGGCCGTAAGTTCCCGGTTCAGGTTGGAAACGCGATAAGGTCTCCTCGAGGATGAGCAACACAGAAGTGGAAGAGATGTTGCCCACTTCCGCCAGGCTTTCCCGGCTAAGGTCAAGGGCATGCTCGCTCAGCCCAAGTCCCTTCTCAATTGCCTGAATCACTTTCGGCCCGCCCGGATGCGCGATCCAGTGCTTGATATCCTCGATGGATAAACCGTGCTCCGCCAGGAAGGCATCGACGCCAGGCCGCAGATGCAATTCCGCCACTTGGGCAACGTCGGCGCTGAGCAATATCTTAAGGCCGCTATTCCCCACTTCCCATCCCATAATGTCCTCCGTGTTGGGAAAGAAGATGGATCGGCTATCGATGACCCTCGGCAGACCGCTTCCGGCCTGCGGATGATCGTCCCCCACCATGAGAACAGCCGCCGTGCCATCGCCAAACAGACCGCTCGAGATAATATTGGCGATCGAAAAATCGTCAGGCTGGATCGTGAGCGTGCACAGCTCGATGGAGAGCAGGACTGCGGCTTCGTCGGGGTGACCCCGCAAGTAATCGGCCAGCCGGGCAATACCGGCAGCGCCAGCCACACAGCCCAGACCGAACAAAGGCACCCGTTTTAGATTCGGAGAAAAGGGAATACGGTTCATCAGCCGGGCATCGATGGAGGGCACCCCGATCCCCGTAACGGTCGTGAAGATGAGCTCTGAAACAGCACCGGGCGTCATCTTCGCCTTCTCGATGACATCGCAAACCACGCTCTCGCCCAGGTCGAGCGCAGAGCGGATCCAGGCATTATTCTTTGCTTCAAAACCTTCCAGGCCCTCGTACTCCTCGATAGGCAGTGCCAGGTGCCGACCGTTCACGCCCACGCTGTGATGGATCCGCTCCAGCCTGTCAAGGTTGGAGTGACCTTTGGCCCAATGCTGCCGCAGCGCGGCGAGCATTACCTCCTGGGGGTAATAATGGTCGGGAAAGACATGAGTGACCGCCGTGATAGTGGGCATGGATTTTGGCTGCCTCCGCTAACTATAAGAACGAGACAGCCATCGCAGCAATACGGGGAAGTCCATGGGAGACCAGCGTCTTTGTTTACTGTCGGGTCTCTCCCATCCGCGTATGCGCGTTACACACTAAGGAAGTCTCTGAAGATCAGTGTCAACTGCCGCTAACTACTGGATACTGCCCTACGGGTTGCGTCGCTAATCGAAGGAAGGCACGCTGCCGCGCGGTAGATCGGGGTCTCCCTCGCCATTTTCTCTATCCCATTTCCAATTGCGTATCTCCGGCAGGTCTTCGCCATGCTCAGTAATATAGGCCTTGTGCTCCAACAGCTTGTCGCGCAGGTATTGCTTGGCATAAGCTGCGTGCGATTCCAGGCCGGGCACGCGATCGATCACATCATTGACCAGATGGAAACGGTCGAGTTGGTTCAAGACCACCATGTCGAATGGCGTGGTCGTGGTGCCCTCCTCCTTGTAGCCGCGCACATGCATATTGTCATGATTTGTCCGGCGATAGGTCAGGCGGTGGATCAGCAGAGGATAGCCGTGAAAAGCAAAGATGATCGGCTTGTCAGGGGTGAAGAGGGCGTCGAAGTCCTCGTCGCTCATGCCGTGAGGGTGCTCGCTCTTGGGCTGCAGCGTCATGAGGTCCACGACGTTAACGACGCGCACCTTCAGATCCGGGAAAAGTTGCCGGAGCAACTGCACGGCGGCTAATGTCTCGAGGGTGGGCACATCGCCGCAGCAGGCCATCACAACATCGGGGTCGGCACCCGCGTCGTTGCTGGCCCACTCCCACATGCCAAGGCCAGCGGTGCAATGTTTGATTGCAGAGTCCATATCCAGCCACTGCAGCTCGGGCTGTTTGCCCGCCACGATCACGTTGATATAGTTACGGCTTCGCAGGCAATGGTCGGTCACCGAAAGAAGCGTGTTGGCGTCGGGTGGCAGATAGACCCGCACGATCTCAGCCTTCTTGTTGACCACGTGGTCAAGAAACCCCGGGTCCTGATGGCTAAATCCATTGTGGTCCTGCCGCCAAACGTGCGACGAGAGCAGGTAGTTCAAGGAAGCGATCGGCCGCCGCCACGGAATATGGCGCGTGACTTCCAGCCATTTGGCATGCTGGTTGAACATGGAATCGATGATGTGAATGAATGCCTCGTAGCAGGAAAAGAAGCCGTGGCGGCCTGTCAGTAGATATCCTTCGAGCCAGCCCTCGCACTGATGCTCGCTCAACATCTGCATGACGCGCCCATCCGGGCCGAGCGAGGTATCCGTGGGCAGGATCTCCTCCATGGAGTTGCGGTCCGTCACCTCGAAAACCGCGTCCCAGCGATTGGATGCAAGTTCGTCCGGGCTGACGATGCGGAAGTTGCGCGCCCTCGGCGTTGAGCCGCATCACATCACGGATGAAACGACCCTGCACGCGTGTGCTTTCGGCGGCTGTGACGCCCGGCTCATTTACTTCGACAGCGTAATCGTGAAAATCCGGCAGGCGGAGATTACGCAACAGGAGCCCGCCATTGGCATGCGGGTTTGCGCCCATACGCCGCTCACCCGTGGGTGCCAGTTCCGCCAGATCAGCGATCAACCTGCCGTCGTTGTCGAACAATTCCTCCGCCTTGTAGCTCCTCATCCATAACTCCAGGATCTTGAGATGCTCAGGCCTGGCGACGAAGTCCCCAACTGGCACCTGGTGTGCGCGATAGGTCCCCTCCACGGGTTTGCCGTCCACCTCCTTCGGGCCGGTCCAACCCTTCGGTGAACGCAAAATGATCATCGGCCAGCGCGGCCGCTCATGGAACCCGTTGGCGCGCGCCTCGCGTTGGATACCCTGGATATCGGCTACAACAGCGTCGAGCGTGGCAGCCATCAATTGATGCATCTGCTCCGGATCCGCGCCCTCGACAAAATACGGAGTGTATCCATAGCCGATGAACAGCGCCTCGAGTTCATCGTGGGGAATACGAGCAAGCACGGTGGGGCCTGAGATCTCATAACCGTTCAAGTGCAGGATAGGCAGCACGGCCCCATCGTGAACCGGGTTGAGGAACTTGTTGGAATGCCAGCTCGTGGCGAGCGGACCTGTTTCGGCTTCGCCATCCCCGACCACGCAGGCCACAATCAGGTCGGGGTTGTCGAACGCCGCGCCGTAGGCATGCGATAGTGAATAGCCAAGTTCACCACCTTCATTAATGGAGCCGGGAGTCTCAGCAGCAACGTGGCTCGGGATGCCGCCGGGGAACGAGAATTGCTTGAAGAGCTTCTTCATGCCCTCCTCATCCTGGGACACCTCCGGATACAACTCGCTATAGGTACCCTCCAGGTACGTATTGGCGACCAATCCGGGGCCGCCGTGACCCGGGCCGGTGACGTAGATCACGTTCAGGTCATACTGCTTGATCACCCGGTTGAGGTGGACATAGATGAAATTCAGCCCCGGTGTCGTGCCCCAGTGCCCAAGCAAGCGAGGCTTGATTTGCTCAAGCGCCAGCGGTTTCTTGAGCAGGGGATTATCGTACAAATAGATTTGGCCGACCGAGAGGTAGTTGGCGGCGCGCCAGTAGGCGTTCATCCTATGCAGCAGGTCCGCCGATAGGGGCTTATCAGTCAGAGTGGTCCTTCTTGTGTTGATCATCATCTGCCTTTCCATTCGTTAGGCCCAAAACGCCGCTCACGATCTTTGCGATCATCCATTCCTCGTCCGTATGCATGACACGGACCGGCACGCGGGCCGCCGGGGTTGAGATTACGGCAGCGCCAGCTGCGTTCTGCGCTTCGTCGATCTCTATGCCAAGGAATTCGAGGCCCTGGCAGATCCGAAGGCGTACGGCAGGAGAATTCTCGCCGATGCCACCCGAAAATATGAGCGAGTCCAGCCCACCCAGGGCGGCCGCGAACGCGCCGATCCATTTCTTCACCTGGTAACAAAAGAGCGCGACAGCTTCCGCTGCCCGGATGTCATCGGCTTCCCGTTCGAGCAGCTCGGCCATATCCGAGCTGGTCTCCGAAATGCCGAGCAGTCCGGATTCGAAATTAACCATCTTGTTGAACTGCCGTGAGTCGAGGCCCTGGGTCTGCTGCAGATACCAGACCAGGCCGGGATCGAGATCGCCGGAACGCGTGCTCATCGGCACTCCCGCCGTCGGTGTGAAGCTCATGGAGGTGTCCATTGACTGTCCATCGCGCACGGCTGCCAGGCTGGCCCCATTGCCCAGATGGGCGAGGACGACCCGACCGCGAGCCTCTGACATGCCCGCCACGCGGGCCAACTCTTCCATCAGGAATGCATAGGATAGACCATGAAACCCGTAGCGGTGGATGCCCTTCGAGTCGTAGCGGCGCGGGATCGGCAGGAGATGTGCGACCCGGGGCAGGTCACGGTGGAACGTCGTATCGAAGCAAGCTACCTGCGGCAGATCGGGGAAGCGTCGAAAGAACGCCTCTGTCAGCTGGATCTCCTCCGGAAGATGCTCGGGATCGAACGGCTCAAGCCTGTGTAGCTCGTCGACCATATCCGGTGTGACGCGCTGGTGCTCGGTGTAGCGGGGGCCGCCGTGCACGACGCGATGCCCTACCGCCGCAAGTTCCCCGCGTCCGATGCGTTCCTCCAGCCAGTTCATGAGAATCCCCACCGCCGCCTGGTGGTCCGGCGCGGTGACCGGCCGCGAGAAGCTTTCAGCCTCTTCCCGGCCTTTGACGGACAAACAGGAAGAATCACTTCCAATGCGCTCGATCTTGCCGTCCAGGAGTCGTTGCAGTTCGCCGCCCACCTCGAAAAGGGCGAACTTGATGCTGGACGAACCACCGTTGACTGTCAGAATGTGTGCGGACGAGGTCTTCATGGCTATCAAATCTCTCATCTGCCCGGCGGGAAAGGGACAAAAGTCGAAGGGCCGCAGTTCCCCTTGATTTTAACGACAAAGTGACGGACCGGTGACATTCGATATCCTCGGTGCCTTCAAAGTCTTTTCAGCGTCCGGCGGCCTGATCATGATTACGTTATTCCCTCCGGGCACTGCAATCTCCAGAGCCAGCTTCAAGTGCTATGCATGTCTCGCGGGTAATTGACCGTATAGACTTTAGCATCTGGGATCAGCGCTTCCGTCATCAACACCCCATCGCAATCGGTGGACTGATATTTTTCGGAGCGGGTGTCTGGAACTAGTTGCAGTCAGCTTCCAATGCCGGGAAACGCCCATCTGGAGAGGCGGGGAAAGCATACATAACGCACCGATCGGGATTGATGTTCTGCAGGCGGATACCCTCCACCACCTGCCCCGCGGTAACGGTCAAAGCATCGATCCCCGACCCGGCGGTATACGCCGCAGCAGGACGATTAGCCAGGTTCTCACTGCCGATCGGAAATGCGACCAACTGATAGGTGCCGGGAGCCACCTGCAGCCTGAAAGTTGAGGCCGAACTTCCACCTGGTACTTCCATGGAATACCAGCGCTCGGGACTGATGAAATACAGCACGGAGCCGGGCGTGGGCGGTGCCTGATAGGTGATCTGTTCCGGCAATGGTTGCTGGCGCTGTGTCGGACGCCAGTTTGCTGCAAGTTTCTTCTATTGCTCTGAAAACGCCCATCTGGCGAAGCGGGGAAGGCGTAGTTAACGCACCGGTCAGAGTTGATATTCTCTACATGGATTCCGTCCACCACCTGTCCGCCGGTAACTGTTAGAACACCAATCCCGAACCCGGTAGTATAAGCAGCCGCGGCGCGGTTGGACTGCGTCTCACTGCCGACAGGGAATGCAATCACCTCATAGGTTCCCGGAGCCACCTGCAGTTCGAAATTTGAGGCCGGGTTTCCGCTCGGCACTTCCAAGACGTACCAATTCCCGCCGCCGATGAAATACAGCATGGAGGTCGGGGTGGGAGGCCCCTGATAGCTGATGGTCCCGCGCACAGTAGCCGGCACCGTATCGCTGGTAAGTTTGCTGCAATTCTCCTCTATCGGAGGGAAGCGCCCGTCCGGGGAAGCAGGGAAAGCATACGTAACGCACCGGTCGGAATTAATATTCTGCACGCGTATACCTTCGACCACCTGCCCGGCGGCAACTGTCAAAGTGCCGATCCCGGACCCGGTGGTGTAGGCAGCGGCGGGGCGATTGGCGAGGCTCTCACTACCAATTGGGAATGCCATCAACTGGTAGGTACCAGGAGCCACCTGCAGCTCGAAATTCGCCATTGGACTTCCGCCGGGCACTTCCAGCGGATACATATGCTCGCCGCTGATGAAATACAACATGGAGGCGGGGGTCGGCGGGGCCTGATAGCTGATGCTCCCGCGGATGGTGGCTGGCGGGATTTCCGTCGGGAGTTTGCTGCAATCTTCTTCTAAACCCGGGAATCGCCCATCGGGAGAGGCAGGGAAGGTATAGGTAACGCAATTGTCGGAATTGATATTTTTTACATGGATGCCTTCCGCTACCTCTCCAGCCCCAACTGTTAGAGTGCCGATCCCAGACCCGGTAGTATACGCAGCCGCAGGACGAAATTCCGCCGTTTCACTCCCAACAGGGAATGCAACCAACTGGTAAGTGCCCGGAGCCACTTGCATTTCGAAAGTTGAATTCGGGCTGGCGCTTGGCACTTCCAGGGAATACCAGTGCTCGGGACTGATGAGATACAACATGGACGTCGGAGTTGGTGGCGCCTGGTACGTGATGATTCCGCGGATGGTGGCCGGCATTTGTGCGGTGGGAATATCCCGGGTCGGCAGTGCAGTGGAGACTGGGGTTGCGATGGGAGTATCACAACTTGCAAGCGCAAGGACAAGGCTGGTGACCAGCATCAGCCAGAAGAGCCAGGAAAGATGCTTTGAATGTTTCATATCGTGCTCCTTTTGGTACGTGAAACTTTGATAAGTTGAAAATGTATATTTTCATCATAGCCTCTGCCCAGAAGAAAGTCCCCTCCCGAAGGGAGAGGATTGACCTGGTCGAGAGGATAGGTTCAGGTGAGGCCAGTCGAAAACGGAAATCTTCCACCTGGCCGCGTGACCAGTTGAAAACTCCTCTATTGGGGAGGGCGATTCCTTCCCCACTACTCTACAATGTGTTCAATATCGTGAGAGGCTGACGCTCGATCGAGTGCAGCTAAGCAAGAGCACAAGCTGAAGCTGATCAGAAAAAGGAGCTACACATGAACAAGCAAACGAGAAATACTTCCAATCTGCAAGAAGCGTTCAAGCGTAGGCCGGTCGTCAAGGCCGCGCTTGGATTTGTTTTCGGCGCCATCCTGGGCCTGATCATCGGAAATGCGCTTGGTAGCGCTGCCCTGGGACTGATACTAGGGGCCGGCATTGGACTCATCTGGGGGTCCGCGCTGGATCGACGACGGAAGAATGAAAGCAATCAGTCCGAACTATAGTCACCAGCGCCGCACTCGCTGGGAGTGGTTCCTCGCGAACCATCCTGAACAGAGAGGGATGGGCTTGAAGAGAAAGGCCGGCCTGCTGACCGGAACACTGAGCACCATCTATTACTCAGTCCAGAATGGTCAGCGACTGCGGGAGAAGAACCTCGCCCAACTCGTCAATACTCCCGACGCCCTTTATCGAACCAACGTCCAAATCAGTGAACTAAACGCCCTCAATGCTTGCTTGGCGGTGATCAGATTCAAGCAATTACGTGGATTCTATCTTGAAGAACTTCCATTCTATGATCTGGCCTTCGAAGTTGGGGCAATTGAGATCGTTGGTGAGCATGAGATCGAAGAAGTTTAGGTTAGAGCATGTCCATTTCATCCCCAAGGAGCTGGAGCCGGGTCTACACTACGCTTCAGAGGATTTCAGTATCGCGGTTCACCTGTCTCCGTGCGGCTGTGGATCAAAGGTTAGAACCCCCCTTGGGCCCGCGGGGTGGTCTCTACAACAGAGCATCCGGGACAGCATATCCGAGGGTTCGATATGCAATGTCTGGTTGTCAGGCCGGGACGGCGATCAAACCCTCGAGAACAGTGATGACCATGCGCGAGCCAGGGGCCAAAACGAACAAAATCCCAAGGGTAAGAGTCATGAGCAATTCGATCAGTATGCGTCTTAGGAATCCATAGGGCTCATTAACATCATACGCAACGTTCAGGGCCTTCGGAATCACGCCGAAAACGCGCGAGCCGCTCCAAAGCAGGAGCAAGAGTTAAAAAGCCCGATTTGACCGCGAGCCTCGATGACCCCTTCCATGACTTGCTGGATAAACTGTGTGCTTCGTGGGACCAAATCCGGTATCAAGTTCGCCCCCTGTTGGATTGCCCATTGTGATCCGTTAACCGTGGTGAAATCTTTCACCGATTGGATCAACGCCTTGCCGACTTGCTCCAGGCGCTTCCGGGAGTCTTCCCGTGTAACATTCACTTACCGCTGCTCTCCTTCCTTCCGCCGCGTCGACCGGTTTTTTTCGTGCCCAAGAGCCGGGGCAACTGCCTGTGGCACGATGGACGCGCCATTCCTTGTCCATCGGGCCGCGCAAAGCGCTGCCAGAACATCACCCTATGGGGCGTTGCTGGCAGGTCGCTCCGTTTCCACCGAAAATACCGTGGCGGCCCAAAGCAGACAATCCGGGCTGGTAGCCAGATTGCCGCCCAGCTTGTTATTAATCGTAGTCGTTGAGTTTGGTTCGGACACCAGGCCCGTTACATCGAACGTCAGCGTGCCCCAGTTGGGGCCATCCACGCCGTTGAAGACGTTCTTGGCGATTGAACTGCCTTCGAAGAGAACATCGCCGTCCTGCCAGCGCGATTGTCCATCGCCAACCAGATAGGTGATGTGTGCTTGGGCATTCGGTTGGTCGGCTGTGAAGCCCGTGATTGTGTCGGTATGAGCATGGGTATTAAGATCCAGAGTCACTGCGCCGTCGTCGATGACAATGGTCCGGTATAGTCCTGGAGAATTGTATACGACGACCAGGCTTGCTCCCTGCGAGTTGTTGCCGGCAACCAGGCTGCTTGGCAATCCAGCGATCGAATAGGATCCGTTGCCGCGGACGATATCGGTCACATCTGCGCGATACACGAAATTGCGCGGCACCCCCCAACAAGTGTCGGCTGAGACGCCGGTGAGCTCTCCGTTCACCGCCCGGCCATTCAGCGTGGGCGACGTGTATTGCGCAGAATTGCCGAGTGTAGCCCAGTAGAGAAAAGCGTGAGCCACCGTGGCTTTCCCAGGGATCCCACTCATCTCAATGGTTCCCTGCCCGACGCTCGTCAGGCCAACACCATGAGCGACCACATCGCCATGAAGGGTAAAACTGGCAAAGCGCGACAGTTGATTGGCGCCGGCAGGTGGTGTTCCGGTTGTGACCGATAAGACGGTGGCAGCCCATACCAGACAATCCGGGGAGTGTGGATTACCTGGATCATTGTCATTGATTGTGGTCGTGAGTGGTGCCGTGGAGATCAGGCCGGTCACATCGAAGGTATGCGTTCCCCAGTAATTTCCATCCACTCCCGAGAACACCCCATTCGCAATCGCCTTCGCATTCACAGATACGTTCCCCGCATCCCAGCGAGACTGGCCATCTCCGACCAGGTATGTGATTGTTGCGTCGGTCACCGGGTGGTCTGGGCGGAAACCATCCAACGTGTCTGTATAAGACAATGTTGCAAAGTTCAATGTCACCGCCCCATCGCGAATCAAGATTGTACGCAAGGGCTGGCTTGTATCCGCATAGATCACCACGAGCGAAGCGCCCTCTGAATCATTGCCGAGCCTCAAGTTATACGGCAATCCGGCGATGACGTAGGCGCCGTTCCCCTCCACCCAGGAGGTTACGTCAGCACGGTACACGAAGGAATTCTGTGCTCCCCAACATGGATCCGCTGACGTTCCAATCAGGTCGCCATCAACAGCGTGCCCGTTCAACGTAGGCGACGTGTAAGTATTCGCGCTGCCCAGCGTTGCCCAATACAGAAACGCATGATTTACGGTGGCGTGTGACGGAATGCCTCTAATCCGAATGATCCCAGCGCCAATCCCTCTTATTCCGACCCCTGCCGAAACCACATTTCCCTGAAGCGTCACATTGAACGATGGCCTCAGGACACTGCTCTCCTTTGCAACGACTGACGCTTTTGGCACGAGAGTTAGGCTGCTTAATACAGCCAGTATCCCCCCTAGTAGAAACCGAATCACTACTTTCCCTTTCATCAACTCTTTTTCCACCTCCGTATTCCCTTTCTGCGTTCATCCAACGCTCCGTCTGGAAATCATGGACGGCACAGATGCTTGAAGGCGAAACACGCAACAGTGCTGATGAATTCGTTGAGAGATCGTTTAGCTACGTCAGGCTGTCGTCCTCTTTGGGTTCCATGATCGTGGGGCCGCCCCTGTGAATTTCCAGGCAATTTCTCAAACAATAGAACGCTGGACCCACCGTTAATGTTACGAGTTGTAATATTAGTATTACAGATCGCGCTTGCTTCGTGACACCTACTGCTGCCGCCTTTCGGCCAAAGGACTCGAACACTCCGAGCGTCGGCCTCGTTTGGGAGAAAAGTAGGAGATCATCCATACAAGAGCACCACAACGACGTAGCCCAGATACAACACGATCAGAGAGGCACCAGCCGCACGACCCAGTCGCTTTCTGAAATAGAACAGGAGAAGTGTAACGACCGTGATCCCTAGGAGCCACCAGACACCGTAGACGGTCAACTGTGAGGGCGTCCCCCGGCCCAGCATAAGAGCTGGGATACAAACTCCTGCCAGCAGATTGAAAGTGTTGCTATCAAGTCCTCTCGCTGACAACCGCCGCGCCGCGTCCATGTTTCGCCAGGCGGATAGCGGCAATCATGTTCGGAATTCCAGTCAAGGTTGCGAGGACCAGGATGGCAACGATGTGCTCGTTGATATTCCAGCGGTCCGCCAGGGACAGCGCTGAGCTCACCATGCCGCGGCTGGCTGCGATGATGGCAAGCAGAGCTGGGACAACGGCGAGCATTTCCGAGCGCGGCTGGGATTGCGGTCCATTCTCATGTTCGTAATCGGACGATGGCGTGACTTCCCTGCAAAGAAAGTCGCACAGTGGGCCCCTGGGCACGATCCTTTGGATTTGGCTCGGTTGGAGGCTCATCAAAACTGCGTAAGGAATGAAGATGAGCAAGGCAAGCAGCAAAGCGAGTACGGGGCCGAGAAGACCTAGCAGAAGCGCCCCGGCTAATCCAATGATTGAGAGTCCCGCGATGCCATTCATCACCAATCGCGACGCGCGAAATCCGGACATCGCCTGCAAGCACGGCACTAAGGCCCAACAGGGCTGCCAGGTTGAAGAGGTTAGAACCCAGGACCACCCCCGCGCCCGGATCGCGCCGACCATCCATGAGTGCAAAAACAGCCGAGGATATCTCAGGCAAGTCGGCCGCGAACGCAGCCACGATCCCGAACAGTCCTTGAGCCAGATGCAGGCGCGCGCCGATCCCATCAATCCCCCTCGCCATAATAAAACTGCTGAAGATGCTCAGGCAAAGAGATCCCAGAAACACAGTTACGGTTAGAGCGACCGGCAAGCCTGTCTCCTTCGGCTGGATTTACCAGATGAACGCTCGAATGGATGGCTCTCATGATATCCGGGGGTGACTTGCAGGTTCATGAATCTCTTGCACCGCTATTGTGGTGGCGGGATGGTGATAATCAGGTTGTAAACGGTGCTCTCAAAGGGCTCGCCTTTGACAATGAGGAAGTAATCCTGCGTAGCTGGGAGCACGTGCTGAAAGCTCGACACTTCAGCATCGTCGGATATCAGCACATTCCCGTTTGCCCCCCAGATCGCCAGGATCGCCCTCCCGCCGTGAATGCCAACTGCACACTCATCGTCTGTCCCGCTAGCGTGTGCAGCACATACAGGCGCGACCCGGATGGATCCAGTTGCCCAGTGACCGTCACGGACGTGGAACCGGCGTTGAACTGGATGCGTTCCGCTTCGTTGGAGACGGCCGGAATTGTGACTGTCATGGAGTAACGCGTCACACCCGCACGCGCGCCCTTTACTTGGATGTAGTAGTCCTGGGTCGTTGGCACGGCCCTTTGGAAGCTGGACACTTCGGCGTGGTCTGGAAGCAGTACATTTCCATCTTCGCCCCAGATCACCAGATTCGCCTGACCTGCAGTAAACGACAATCCCACGCTCATCGTCTGTCCGGCGACTGCGTGCAAGACGTACTCAGCCGAACCGGAGGCCGCCAGTTGCCCGCTGACCGTAGCGGAGGTGGCTCCTGAGGCGAACACAATGCGTTTTGGACCATTTCCGCCGATGGAGGTTGCGGTTGCAGGAACGATTGTAGTTCCCGCGGCTGTAGCTGTGGCGGTAGACGGCGCAGTAGGCTCGCGGTTTAGCCTGGGAGAAGATCAGTACCCTTTGTTCGCCGAAGTACCGAATTGTCAGGTGGTCTTGGACACCTCAAACCTTTCCGCAGCCCGAAGTCCTCTGAAATACTCTTGCTCCTGCTGCATCACATCTGGCTGGATGCAAGCGATTCTTGAAATGAGTTGCGAGATGGACAGCCGATGGCCGCTGGCGAGGTGTGTACTGCGCACCAAAACTGTTGCAGCCGCCCGTCCCGCCTGCACTTCCATCCGCATTGACCGTATAGTTGCTTCTGGCCTGAATTCCTGTGTCTCACATTTGCGCCCATACTGATCACTTCCAATTGATATTCCCAGTAGGTTTTCAGTGGTGGTGTCTGCGTCGGTTCCCGGTCACCGGAATATCTGCTGGTTCAGTACAGGCAGCCGTCACCACAATGGAGATGCCAAGAAACACGGTCATCCTTTTCTTATAAGCGCTCTCATTACCTTCCTTAGTCCAAATGGTGTCTTGTTCCAGGGTCATCGAACAAGTCCCCACTTCCCAAGGAGCTGATCTAATACTCGTTTTCATGCGCCGAACTTGATTGTTTGTCGATTTCTCTCTCCTTCCCTAGGTTACAGCTTTCTCGCCGTACGACTTTAGTCTCGTCTGCGTCGATCAGGGTTTGCCTACAGCCTCAATGTGTTGTATGGCACAGGTCAATGGCGCAGCGGAGGGGGAAAATCCCTGTGAGCGAGCGGGAACTGGAGAAGAAGGCCACCGACAGGGCGCAAGGATCGTGGCGCATGCCGATGCTTCCGCGTGTGCGGTGAGCTTCCGCGTACCGATCCATTGCGGACAACTTGAAACCAGCGATGCAGAGTGATCTTGCTATCGGAGAGGTGCATATCGTGACAACAACAAACACAAAGACAGCAGACCGCAGCGGCAGATGTTTCTGTGCGTGTTTATAGTGATTCTCTTCAGTGCGATCACCGTTGCCCTGATTGTCGCCTTCGGTCGCTGACCTCATTCGGCTGATCGGGGTGCCAATTTCTCTATTTATCCTTGCTTTTCGCTCGTGGCTGCGCTGATCCCGTTGATATCCTGGCTCGACTTCGCATCCGCGTTTACTTACGACTGTTCTCTATACCTGCTGCTTGCAATTCTTCTGGGGCCTGATCTAGCTCTTGTGTCGTCCTTGCCAGCGAGCTCCAGGGATCTGCCAGCTCATTCCTGCCATGCTCGAGCGCCCACGGCAGCTCCTTAACCGCTGGAGCGGCAATCTGTTCGGTGACTTCCTTGCGCAGCCTGCCTTGGCTACGATGGGGCGGTATTGATCCTTTGCCGATCACCGTGACCACCAGCCTGCTGAATTTCATTATGGTCGTGTTTATCTCCATCGACGTTTGACTCGGAGTGTCCACAATGCGTATCTTTCTGCTGTCGCTTTTTCCCGAGGAGCGGCGCTCTCGGTCAGGTCATGAGTTCCATGGCGCGATGGGCGGCTACATCCGCGGGGTCGTCTCACGCATCATAGTAGGGTTCCTGACCTCTCTGGCCTCCTTTTGCTGGGCATTGACTTCGCCCTGTGCTCGGCGCCTGCCGGAGTGCTGGAGCTATCTGTTCTTTGGCCGATTGTCGCCGGTGTGATCTTGTCGGGCTGAGCTGCTTCAGTCACCGACCGCCTGGAGGCGCTGTTCATGATCGTCATGCAGCACTTGAGATCACATCCTTGTACCGAATATCATGCGCAGCCAGACCAGCATTTCGCCGCTGGTGTCATTTTCGCATTGCTCGCTGGGGCTGCGATCGGAGGACATCGGCGCTCTCGTGGCGATCCCGGTTGCTGTCGCCTTCACCGTGTTGATGCGTGACCTTTTCGCGCCGGCGATCCGTCACAGAATGGGCGCAACGCCTTCGGAGAACTCCTAGTATTGAGCAAGCAAAGCATGATGGTTTCCCAGGGGACGTGATGCTGCCGTTGCTGTCGTGCACAAGACATTCTGCTCTTCGTGGGCGGCTCCGAGCAAGGCCTCCGGTGCGACGCATTACTTTTACCAGTGGGGATTTCCCTAATCAGCCTCAAGTCTTTTCCCCATTGCCGCACGGTTCCAGCGTACTATACTTAATTGCAAATTTGATCAGGCCATGACGTGCTTTCCGCCGATCCTCCGAGGCGATCTGGGCTTCCCGGAGGATCGCTCTGAGACATAGCCCGAGACGAGAGACTACTTTCGATAGAGACGAGCTAACTATCCCAAAGCGGAGTTCCTTAGCCCATTAGGTTGATGGGTGTCACGCCCTAGGCGGCAGGCAGCAGGTTGCCTGCCGCCTGCCCTTTTGTCAGGGACGGGCATACACATCGGAGGCAAAGATGCGAAGCGGATTTGAGAGTCTGCAACGGTTTTTGGCATCAACATCTATATCGATTGGAGTTGGCTGCTCATCTTCGTGCTGGTTACATGGATTCTAGCCGGAGCAGTTTTTCCATCGCTGCATCCGGATTGGAATGTCGGACTGAATCTGACACTGAGCATCCTGGCAGCGCTGCTCTTCTTTCTTTCCATACTACTCCATGAGCTCGCACACTCCATCGTGGCTCGCGTGAGAGGATTGCCAGTGCGGAGAATTGTGCTATATCTTTTTCGGGGGTGTATCGAACATCCAGCGGGAGCCGCCTTCACCGAAAACCGAGTTCCTGATGGCCGTTGTCGGCCCTCTTACCAGCATCGTCCTCGGCGCGCTTTTCATTTGGATTGCAGCAAGCCGTATCCCCACGCCTGGCATCATGACTAGCCCTCCAAGCGCCGCGCTTGGGCGCCTCGACGCCCTCTCCACAATGCTGGCATGGCTGGGCCCCCTCAACATCCTGATTGGTCTCTTCAATCTGATCCCGGCTTTCCCACTCGATGGAGGACGCATTCTACGTTCCATCATCTGGGCCGCAAGCAACGATCTCCGGCGCGCCACCCGTTGGGCAACAGGTATCGGACAGGCTTTCGGATGGCTGCTGATCCTTCTTGGCGTTGCTATGGCCTTCGGGACAACCTTGCCGATCCTAGGCTCGGGACTTATCAACGGCCTATGGTTCGCGTTCATTGGGTGGTTCCTGATCAATGCAGCCGCGCAGAGCTATCAGCAGGTTCTGATCGATGACCTGCTCGAAGGTGTGCCCGTGACACTCTTGATGCGTGAGAATGCCCCTGGCGTCTCGCCCGACACATCCGTTAGCACACTGGTCTACGACTACTTGATGCGCGGGGAAGACCGCGCCTTCCCAGTGGTCGTGGACCGCCATTTGCTGGGCATGGTTTATGCAGAGGACCTGCGCAGGACGGATCGGTCCGCCTGGGACACGACGAAAGCCCAGGATGTAATGACCCCAGAGGCTGGGACCTCGAAGAGCTGACACCTCGCGAAGACGCCATGCAGGCATTTCAGAGGATGGCCGGCAAGGAGATGCGTCAAATGCCCGTTGTCAAGAACGGCGAACTGGTCGGCGTACTCCGGCGGCGCGACATCCTGCGCTGGCTTCAATTACATTCGGAGATGGGAAGTGGTTAGGTACTTGTAAAGCGCGAAAGGAGCGAAAGTCTCATGTTGGAGACTCAGCTAAGAGAAGGCGAGGATGTGATTGCATGGCACGGCGAGAAGGTTGGCGAATTTGATCGTATCGTGGTGGATCCGGGTACAAAGGCGGTGTCACACCTCCTAGTGAAGCAGGGTCGGCTCGTCCCGGAGGACAAGACGATGCCGATTCAAATGGTCGGCTCCACGGCCGATGGCAGGGTGCCCATGTTGCCGGACTGCCTGCGTTTGAAAGGCGGCAGTTGGAAGAAGGGCTCTACATGATATATCGACGCGTGATAGACATGAGTGGTTTCAATATGGTCTTGGGAATGTGGCTGATCGCTTCCCCGTTCGTATTGGGTTACGCCACCAAGAGCAGCTCGGCGACCTGGAATGCGATGCTTATCGGCGCTCTTATCGTGGTTTTGGGGTGGCTGCGAGTTGGCGATCCCGCCAGTCAAGCTTGGCTCAGTTGGGTCACCCCTATCCTGGGCGTTTGGTTGATCATCGCGCCTCTTGATCTTGGGCATGTCAGGCATCCCGGCTGCCATTTGGAATGCTGAGATCGCGGGAACGGCCCTGACAATCACGGGCGCATGGAGCGCAATCACTACCCCGGGGGATGGCGGGCACTAAGGGACCATCAGGAAGAGAACCTGTGATGAGAGGCGGGCATACTACTGCTGCGCAATAGAAAGGAGAAACTGGATAATGCACCGACAGGATGATCGGAATTACGACGAATACCACGGGGCTCCGTATCCTACTTACGATACATACCAAGGGCCCGGCCACACGGCTGATCAACGCCCCCGCCATCCGGACCGTTCAGACTACTTCTCCAGGTGGACGCCCTATTACGGTCATGATTACTATAGTGGCCCGCGTGCAGGCCTATTCGTTGGCTACGGGCCGCGGGGCTATCACCGCTCTGACGAGCGTATCCAGGACGACATCAACGATAGGCTGACATGGGACGGGCGCATCGACGCGACCGACGTGCATGTGCAAGTTCGCGATGGCCTGGCTACCCTCTCCGGGGTGACGGACAGCCGCTATGAGAAGCGCGTAGCGGAGGAAATTGCAGAACAGGAGCCGGGCGTCTGGGATGTGGATAACGAGATTCGAGTTCGCCAGCATCGCGGACAGCCCCGTTCCCGGGCGCAGGAAGAGCGCAGCACTATCCATGAGGACATGCAGGTTGTGGATAGTCGCGGCGATTACGTCGGGCAGGTCAAAGAGGTGCGCTCCGAAGACTTCCTGCTCGACCGCCCGCTGGCCAGGGATGTCTACGTGCCATTTGATTCGTGCCAGGTTTCTGGTAACGAGGTGCACCTAAATATCCTCGTGGGGCAGGTCAGCGATCAGGATTGGGAGCGACCACCACTTCTTCGCTTCGAGAGTTCGTACACGGAACCTTAGGAAAGGGCCGTTGCAGCCACCATTTGGTGCGCTGCGCGGAAAGCGGATCCGCGCTTGTTTCGCATGCCCGGTCTGTCAATACTGAATGATCTATGAGACTTTGAAGACTTACCAAGAAAGGAGTTTGTCCGTGAACAACCAACAGGTGCAGCAAGCAGAACCTGGCCCGCAGAATCAAAATGCCACGGCGGGCAACCAGTCGATGATTAAACTGTTAGAAGCTGTTGAAGTGCGATTTAACTGGAGGGCGCGTTTCGCACCAGCTCATGTCGATCGCTTCGTTGCACTGCAAAGGACAATTTAGAATGTTCGATTTATCGGATATGGATATACCAATCTATGCTCCGGTGGAGGCAGTCGATGGAACATGCGGTCAGGCCATGTGCGTGATCATTGATCCGATCAAGGAGAAGGTTACGCACCTCGTGGTAGAAGATAGCGAACGACCGGGGCTTCACAGGCTGGTGCCCATCAAACTTGTGCATGGCACCCGGAACGATGGTATCGAAATCAGGTGCAGCGCCGCGGAATTCAAAGAGCTGGACGCCTTGCACGAGACGGCATTCGTTTCGACCACTGCCCCGGACGCCATGGACAGGCTGCGGCCCCACTTGGAGCTGGAGAGGCCTGCATCGCTATCTGCAAACCAAGGAATTCTCGAAGGGAAGGTAGCCGTTCGCCGCGGCATCCCCGTGCTCGCGGCCGATGGCTCGATCGGGGAAGTTGACGAACTCATAATCGACCGAAGAGACGGGCGCATCACCCACCTCGTGTTGCGGGAAGCCCATCTGTGGGGATCGCAGGATATCTCCATACCTTTCTCGGAAATAGAGAGCTTGGGCGAGGACTCTCGTGCAGCTGAGGCTGTCCAGGAAGGAGGTGGAAGACTTGCCCAGGATCCCCATTCACCGCTGGCATCGCTAGGCCCCCAGGCTACTTGGTGCGGCCGTTAGTGAACATTCCGTTCAACTGGAGCAGCAGAGACCGGTTCAGCGTTGGATATTGAATGACGGTTGTTGTAGGTCATCCAAGTATGTTTGTCAGCCCTGCATGCCCGCTCACCGCGAGGTCTAGTACGCAAGGAGAAGCAGTCCTTTGGATCCGTGCACGCGAATTTCGGCCCCCGGCAAGAATTCCTGTCCCATCGGATGCACGCCTAATGAGCTGATCAAGCTAGGTAACTTTCCTGCGGGCCAAGTCTTGGCACGTACCGACTGCGTGCTCCGTCGCCCGATAGGCTTCGACTAAGAGGCGCAATTCCTGCAGATAGTAACCGATGCTGCACTCGGTTTTGAGGATCCGCAATAGATCAGCTGTGCTCTCCCCTGTCGCATCCAGCTTGCAGAACTGCCGGATCTCCCCCACCTACATGTCCGCATTGCGCACCACCTTCAGCGCATCGAACTTAGATGTTTGACCATGACTTGTGATTTGCCGTCCTCCCAAACCGTTGCCTTTGCAGTATTCGCGCCCGCTTTTACCCGGGCTCTGATAAGCGCCGACACTTTCCCCAGCTGGTCATCGCTCAGCTTCTGGTGAGCCATCCCCGGCACTTCCACGTCGATATCGATCCGGTCGAGCAGCGGTCCTGCCGGTTGACGGTGCGCACGTGCACGGCTTGATCGGGTTGCCATAATATATCCCCTTACCAACTCTATGGCGCTGCCTGGTACAGCTATAATCGCTATGAACACTAAGAGCGATCATAGGCGCATCGTTTTGCCTTGTAGCCCCACGGTCGCGCTTCTCTTATTCTATTCCAGCAGTTGCTTTAGAGCTTAGTCGCCCGCCATTTCGTCAATTGAGGAGTCATCCATGACCCGTAATTTTGGAATTGCCGGGATCCAGATGTCGGTCATAGCGTGGGACCCGAACCGCACGGTCGATAAGATGTCGGATGTGGCGATCAACATCCGGAAGAACTTTCCGTGGGTCAACCTGGTAATGTTCCACGAACTCGTAGTGCCCGGGCTGGTTCAGTTTGTGACAACGGAGCGTCCCGATACATGGAAGAGGGGTGCAGAGCCGATCCCCGGGCCGTTGAGCGAAAGATTGTGCGCACTTGCACGCGAGACCGGGCAATGGCTGGTCCCAGGCTCGATGTACGAGCTGGATGGCGACAAACTTTACAACACCGCCCTCGCTATCTCTCCGGCGGGGGAGATCGTGGCGCGCTACCGCAAAATTTTCCCATGGCTTCCCTATGAAAGCGGCACGACGCCCGGCGAGGAGTTCTGTGTTTTCGATATTCCCGAGATCGGCCGGTTCGGGCTGTGCATTTGCTATGATATGTGGTTCCCGGAGGTCTCGCGGCAATTGGCGTGGATGGGCGCCGAAGTCATCCTGCAACCAACCCTGACACCGACCTCGGACCGAGAACTGGAACTCGTCATGGCACGAGCCAACGCGCTATTCAATCAATGCTACTTTGTAAGCGTGAACGGAATTGGAGAATGGGGCGGGGGCCGCTCGACCATCATCGATCCCGATGGACGCGTGCTGCAACAGGCGGGTACGAACCAGACGTTTATGACTGAGATCATCGACATCGACCACGTGAGGCGGACGCGGGAGTACGGCACGCTCGGACTTGCGCAGACCATCAAGCAACTTCGCGAACTCCGGCGTGCGCTTCCCGATCTACGAAGAAGATAATCTATCGCAAGGCAGTTTCAAGGAGTTGGGGGCAATCCGCTACCATCGAAACTTAGATCTGGTGGCAAAAACCTCAACAAATCCGTAGCTGGGGCAGGTGTTCATCAACGATGATGAATCAGGACACAACACCACTAGCACGAGTGGGTGGAGAGAAACGCGCCGGATGAGCCGGTCAGCCAGTCCCGATCTGAAACCAGAACCGCGAAGCCGATTCTGGTTGCGCCTCGTTCGTCGGCGTCTAACTGTGCAGAGATGAGCGTAGCGGATGACACTTTGGCAGCAGTGCTTCTGATTACGAAACTATAGCAAGGAAGCTTGCCTGAGACCAAAATACTCAATCCAGTTCTCTGTCACGGTTGACATGCCCGTCTCGTAATCTTATAATGACGGCTGCGGAAGTTTGCGCCGAATTTAGCCGTACTTTAAGTTCATTCCGTGTACCTCCTCAGTTCCATGCTTGGACGTACTCAGCAGTGCTTCTGTATCAGGCAGAGGCGATTTTTTGGTTTAACAAGACTTCCGCGCCTTACCGTTGTCCGCCCCACATGACGTTCTTAAAAGGAGAAGACATGTTCCACACAAAGCGAAGTCCCTTCATGATCCTGGTTTCTGTTTTGCTTGTGATATTGACCGCGTGCGGTCCGGCGCCGACATCAACCGCCGCTCCGTCTTCCCCGACGGAAGCGGCAACCGCCGCTCCCGCGGCAACCGAGGCACCGACCGCGGCCCCCGCCAGCGCAGCCAATACGCTGACCATTGATAGCAACATCGATGACCTGATCACGTTGGACCCGGCTGTGGTTTACGAATATAGCGGCATCCTGGTCGTCCATAATGTGTATCAGACTCTTGTGACGTTCATCGGCGCCGACCTGCAAACCATTAAGCCCGCCCTCGCCGATAGCTGGGATACCAAGGACGCCGGCGATCACTGGGAGTTGACCTTCCATCTGCATCCCGGGAACAAGTTCGCCAGCGGTAACCCGGTTACGGCAGATGACGTGGTGTACTCGTTCAATCGTGTGACCGCGATCAACGGATCGCCGGCTTTCCTGTTTACCGATGTTGCCGGTCTCACGGCCGATAGCGTGAAGGCAATTGATCCCATGACTGTACAAATTAATCTGCCCAAAACTGCCAGCCCCGGTGCGTTCCTTGCAATCTTGACCAACACCGTTGCCGGCGTGGTGGATTCCAAAGTAGTGCAGCCTCATGAGACAGGCGGCGATCATGGCGCGGCGTGGCTGCTGGATCATTCTGCCGGAAGCGGCGCCTACGTGGTGGACCACTGGACCAAGGATGCGGAAGTGCAGCTGACGGCGAACCCGAATTTTAATGGCCCCACGCCTGGCATCCAGTCGATCCTGCTCCGGCACGTGCCCGAATCGGCCAACCAACTGACCGAGCTGCAAAAGGGCGACGCCGACCTGGCCTTGAATTTGACAGCCGAGCAGATGGCCACCCTAAGCGGCGACGCCAAGAGTTTCAAAGGCTCCGACCTGCGGCTGTTCTATCTGGGCATGAACGTCGCACAGAAGCCTCTCGATAAGGTGCAGGTGCGCGAGGCGCTCCGCATGGCGGTTGACTATGATGGCATTGTGAGAGACCTGCTATCGGGCAATGCCCAGAAGGTGCAGACCATCATCCCGTCGCCAATGTTCGGCTACAACAACGACGCGCCCTTCCAGCAGGATATAGCGGGCGCCAAGGCACTGCTCCAAACAGCCGGGGTCAGCGATGTCAAGCTGGAGATGACTATTCCTGATGGGGCAGCGCCGGGCGGCGTGCAGTGGTCCGACCTGGCTGCCAAGCTTCAATCTGACTGGCAACAGATTGGGGTCACGGTGGATATTAAGCAGGTCACATTCGCCGAGCTGTTGAGCGGCTATCGCGCCCAGAAGCTTCAACTGGCGCTGCTGTACTGGGGTCCTGATTACGCCGACCCCGATACGAACGTGACGCCCTTTACCTCCTACGCGGCCAAGTCCATCGCCTGGCGTAATTCGTGGGATGATCCCATCGCCTCCCAGGCGCACGATGCAGCGCTGCTGACCGATCCGACCGCGCGCGCGGCGGCCTATAAGGTCATCACCGAGTATGTGCTGCACAGCGGTCCGTACGTCGTGCTCTACCAGCCTGCCTCGTTGTTCGGGATCCGCTCCGATATCAAGGGCTTTGAATGGAACCCGATGGGCTTCTCCGACTTCTGGTCCATCAGTAAGTAAAAGCGATGGATCACTGATCAGATGAACCACCGCGCCAGCCGGCTCAAAACTGGCTGGCGCGGTCCTATCATTTTCCGACCTGCTATGAACCTGCTCTCCTATGTGCTTCGCCGGTTAGTCGGCTTTGTCGCTGTGATGATCGGCGTTTCGATCATCACGTTCGCCTTGTCGCACGTCGTGCCCGCCGACCCGGCCGCTGTGGCGCTTGGCGACCACGCCAGCGAAGCACAGATCAATGATTTTCACGAGAAATATGGGCTGAACAAACCCGTGTCCGAGCAATATTGGAATTACGTTACTGGTCTACTGCGGGGCGATCTCGGTATCAGCCTTCGCACCCGCCGGCCCGTGACTGCTGACCTGCGCGGTTTCTTTCCAGCGACATTCGAATTATCCCTGACGGCATTGGTGCTTTCCATCCTGATCGGCGTGCCCTCCGGAGTAATCTCTGCCACGGCGCGCAACCGTTTGCCTGACCATGTCGTGCGCATCCTGTCGCTGATTGGCGGGTCTGTCCCGATCTTCTGGCTCGGGCTGATTTTGATCGGCTTCTTCTACGGCCGCTTGGGCTGGCTGCCCAGTGGCAGCCGTATCGACAGGTTCGTCCCGCCCCCGCAAACGATCACAGGCTTATATACCGTAGATAGCTTCCTAACTGCCAACCCAACGGCCTTTTGGAGCAGCGTGCAGCATTTGATCTTGCCTGCCCTGGCTTTGGGCTATTTCTCAACTGCAATTATTGCTCGCATGATGCGCTCAAGCATGCTCGAAGTGCTCAGCCAGCCCTATGTACTCGTGGCGCGAGCCAAGGGTCTGGGCCAAGGCAAAGTCATCTGGCGCCACGCAGTTCGCAACGCTCTGATCCCGACTGTGACGACGATCGGGGTGACATTTGGCAGCTTGCTCTCAGGTGCCGTGCTGACCGAGACCATTTTTAGCTGGCCCGGTTTGGGGCGTTATGCCACCAGTTCGGCGATCAGCCTCGACTTCCCGGCGGTGATGGGTGTGACTTTACTCGCGGCGTTGGTCTACACGGTCGCGAACCTGATCGTGGATGTAGGTTATCAGTGGCTTGACCCGCGGATCCACCATGGTTGAGATACCAGCGATACCAGCCGTACCTGCCCGGCGATGGCGCCCGGCCTGGAGGCGCAGTCCGCTGACTGTCGCTGGCTTGATTCTGATTGCGATACTAATTTTGGTCGCGGTGTCTGCTCCGCTCATCGCTCCAGCCAATCCCCTCAAGCAGGTCCTGTCCACCAGGCTCAAGCCTCCCTCACCCGCGCATTGGCTGGGCACCGACCAACTGGGACGTGATGTGCTCAGCCGCATGATCTATGGCGCCCGTATCTCGCTGTTGATCGGGACGGTCGTTGTAGGCTTGGCCGGTACCCTCGGCACCTTTGTTGGCCTCGTCGCGGGCTATGCCGGTGGCTGGCTGGACGAGGGCCTCATGCGCCTGACGGATGTCTTCTTTGCGTTCCCCTCGCTGATTTTGGCAATGGCGATTTCGGGCGCGCTGGGTCCCAGCCTGACGAACGCCATGATCGCGATTGCGGTGGTAAGCTGGCCCGTTTATGCGCGGCTGGTGCGCGGGCAGGTTCTATCTCTGCGTGAGCGTGAATTTGTGGAGGCGGCGCGTGGCCTCGGGGCCTCGCCGCGGCAGATTGTCTGGAAGCATATACTCCCCAATACCTTGGCGCCCATACTTGTGCAAGCCAGTTTTGATATGGGCGGCGCGATTCTGACTGCCGCCGGGCTGAGTTTCATCGGTTTTGGTGCACAGCCCCCCACTGCCGAATGGGGTGTCATGATCAGCGAAGGTCGCAATTACATTGTCACACAGCCCTGGCTGTCGCTATTTCCGGGATTGGCAATTCTGCTCACCGTTGCCGCGTTTAACCTCATTGGGGATGGACTGCGCGACGCGCTGGATCCACGTTTGCGCGGCATCGAGTAGCTGGTGCTGTGCCAACGCCAATCTAACTGTACCTGAGATTCGAGGGCTCACGCCCGACCCAATTTACAGTAATAGGGACTTAGGTTCGGATACTGTGGGCGCAGCTATGCGAGAACGCCAGCGGTGGCCTGTTGCAGGGCTCGCTCCAACTCGAGATCCACGCCTGGCGCCAGCTCAAGGGCAGCGGTCTTTTCCAGGATATCCATCACCTTCTCATGAGCCACCTGCTCGATCGGTTTGCTCCCTGCCCTAACCCATTCCTCACTGGTCTGGCGGCGAAAGAGGGATGGGAAGTACATCTCGTCCCGGAACCAGCGCGCAGTGTGCTTGAACTTCAGGAAGTTCCCGCCGTAGCCGGCCTCCCGGATAACGTCCAGCGCCAACGTATCATCGTTGACTGCAAATCCTTCGACGACCCGCTTGACCATATGAACCATCTCGTCGCATATAACCGCCATCTCCGGTGAACCGTACATGCCGCAGGCGAGCGTGCCAAGGCTCTGGCATAGGGTCATGCCGGCCAGGCTTACGGTCATCAAAGTTTCCATGGCTTCGGCTGCGGTCTCCGCATCGGGCAGCTTCCCTTCGACGCCGCCGCCCAGACCATAGATTGGCAGGTTATAAAGCCGGGCGAGCTGCACGCTTGCCACTTTACCAAGATCTTGCTCGGGGCTACCGTAGGTAACCTGCGCGGTCTTCATGTCGAACACGTCCGTATCCGGCTTGATCACGACTGGAGCGCCGGCCCGGATCAACTGTGTGAGCACTACGCCGAACAGCACCTCTGCGTGTGTCAGAACGACCGTGCCGGCAACTGTGGCAGGGGAGGTGGCGCCCATCAGAGGCCCTGGGGAATACAGGATGGGTATACCTGCCATCACTGCATCCACAATGCCTTCGTTCATCACAGCAATCTTGAATGGAGACACCGGCGTGACGATGCCCAGCATGCTCGGTTTTTGGCGGAGAGCCTCTTCGCCGCCGGAAGCCGCCGCGGCCATGCCGAGCAGCTTCTGCGTGAACGGCCTCTCGAGGATATTCAAAACGGTGGGCTTGCTGGTATTGCGAAAGATAGCGTCAAAGTCGTGGAAGAAGGTATGGCTGGTGGGTACGTCACCGGACATGCATAGTGTCTGGACGAAGTTGATATTCTCCAAGGCATGACCCACGCGAGTGTTGTTAATCATGTCCTGTTTGGTGGGCTGCCGCGAACAGTGAAGCTCGTAATCCCAGATAAGGGGCTCGGATGTACCGCCCATGCCATAGTAGGTATGGCCCAGCTCAATTTGCAGATCTCGGGCGGGATCATTGCGACCGAACAACGTAAAGGACTTAGGCGCGAGCTGAAGAGCCCATTTAACCAATTCTTCCGGCACGCGGATCGTGCGAGCAGACCGATCTACCTGCGCGCCGCCTTTGGAAAAGATATCCAGAAACAGATCTGACTCGCTGTAAAACCCCGGCTCCATCAGCAGAGCGAGCGAAGCCCGATGAAGCCTTTCGACATCCTCATCAGAAATGATGGACAAAGAAGCGCCGCGTGCACCTGGTTTCATATAGGAGACTCCTGTTTCAGATTTTTCGAGTGTCGGCTTCTGCTCGCCCGCGAATGGAAATTCCAATAGAGCCGAGAGTAGAAGATCAGGCCGCCTGCCGGAGCGGGGCCGTGGAAGCGCGGAGCAGCAACTCAAAGCTGATCTGCTTGACCACGGGCGGTTCGTCCATTTGACCGGGATTTTGAACAAGGTTCAAGAGAAGATCGACAGCCGCCTCTGCAAGCAACGCATGGTTGATCGCTATGGCCGAGATGGGCGGCTCGGAGAACATGAACCATTCCAAATCGTCAAAACAAATCAATGAAATCTCGTCCGGGATGCGGACGGCGTGCCGGCGCAGACAGGTCATTACGCCCGGCATCAGCGCGTTGCTCGCGACAAATAGCGCCGTGGGCGGAGACGGTAACTGCAACAGCTCTTCGGCGGCAAAGAAGCCGCGGTTGTCAATCGCAGACCCCATCTTTATCAGGTCGGGATCGGCTGCAATGGAGGACCGCTGCAGGGCCTTCGAGTAGCCCTTCAGACGATCGTGGTTACTGCTATGGGCCACGTCGCCGCCGATCAGGCCAATGCGGGTATGGCCGAGCTTCAGGAGATGCTCGGTAGCCGTCCGAGCGCCGACGAAGTCTTCAAAGACGATAGTCGTCAGGGGATTGCCCTCCAGCCTGCGGACAATCGAGACGGCGGGAATGCGCCGGGCCAGCAGGATATTGACCAGTTTCTGACCCGGAGCGGCAGGCACCCAGATCAATCCGTCCACGTCATGTCCCACCAACTGAAGGAAAGCGGCTTGCTCAATGCCCGGATCGTCGCGCGTGGAAGATAGTAAGAGCTGGTACCCGCGGCGATGGAGCAATTGACTGATGTCATCGGCGAGGGCAGTGTAATACTGGTTGAGCAGGTTCGGTATGAGCAGGCCAATAGTATTGCTGCGTTTCTGGCGAAGACTCTTTGCTCTCAGGTTTGGCTGATAGTTCAGCTTCTCGGCGGCTTTCTGGACGCGAGCGCTGATTTTCTCCGAAAAGTAACCGGTGTTGTTAAGCACCCGGGAAACCGTAGCTACAGAGGTGTGCGCGGCGGTAGCCACATCCTTCAGATTGGCGCGCTTACGATGATCCGATCTTGGAATGGACCGTTTACGATGTTCAGACTTCATGAAATTCATCCTCCAGCTCGGGGACGCGACCGGCTTCGATCCAGCTAGCAATCTCGGCTACGCGCTCCATCGAATTGTGATGCATGAACAGGTCTACAATTCCCAATATGATGGGGCGGTCGATGGTCTTAAGCAGTTGAGCCATATACGAGCGGAAGTCTGCAGCCGAAAACCGATCTTCCAGAATGGGGGACGGAATGCCGCCCCAGATGCGCGGTCCGCGCTCCCATGCACGCCATGCCTCTTCGAAGTCGCAGGGCGTTAGTGGGTAGGGCGAAAAGGACTCACAAACGTCGAGGCCAGTTTGCGGCAGTAGATTGAGCAACGGGCGCATGTTTCCGTCCGTATGGCTGCCCACTTTCTTGCCCTGCGCGTGCAGAGCCTCACAATATTTCTGATAGGCAGGCAGACAAAATTCGCGAAACAGGCGGGGGCTGGTCATGGGACCGTGGAGATTGTCGGGGAACTCGACGTACGGAACGTCCAGAGAAGCGATCTCTTCAATCAGCAGCAGCATCTGCCGGTCCAGCAGGTCAAGCAGGCGGCGCACCGAAGCCGGTTGAGCTTGCAAGGCACGGAACAGCGGGATCTCTCCGAAGTATTCCAGGAGCAGCTGCTGGAACGGAATGCGATAAAGCAAAGGCACGACCAGCCCATGCTCTCCTACCTGTGCTTCATCATCGCGAACTTTCTGATGCAGAGGCACGATCTCAGCGTGGTCGAGAATGTATTCCAGAGTGCGAACATCTTCGTCGGTCTGGATGAGATGGCGCGTCAGGTAAGGGTCTGTGCCAGTCCGCACGTTCTCTGGCAGCAATTTATGCACTAGCGAGAGCCGGCCGCGTGGCGTGATCAACTCTGTGATTGTCTCCCCGGGTCGATCCGTGGGGACGATATCCCACATCCCAGGAAAATTCTCGATGAGGGGCTCATGCGCCCGGAAGAACAACTCCCCATTGAAGGTTGCTTGAACTTCGACCGAGCGCAGGCGGAGGGCGAAGGGACTGGAAAATTTCAACTGGCCTACACCGATGGCGACATGCACCTGATGCAAGGTCAGCCCACGCAGCGGCTCCGGGAGAGTATTCGCGCGGGTGTGGCTTTTGTACCAGGCTTCCAGACGGGTAATGAATGGCAAGCGCGCCGGCATCTCATTGTGCAACACCGCTAAAGCCCTTTGGCGCATGCTTGCGTTGGCGCTCATGAAAGGCTCTTACTTGACCGCGCCGCCGGTCAGGCCACGGATGAAGAAGCGTTGACCGAACATGTAAACGATGACAATCGGTATCGTTGCAACCAACAATCCAGCCATGGTGGCAGGGATGTCCACATAATTCCGTGAGCGAAGCGCCGAGATGCCGACCATCAAGGTCTTCAGCTGATCTTTTTGCATGAAGACCAGAGCAATCAGCAACTCATTCCAGACCCACAGCGCGTTTACGACGATCAGAGTGATCACCGCCGGTGCCGAGAGCGGCATCATAATGCGCCAGAAGATGCCCAGATTCGAGCAGCCATCGATGCGGGCCGCTTCAATAATGGCCTTGGGAATGGCGCGGAAGAAATTGGTCATCAGGTAAATCGAAAACGGCAACAGTAGCCCGGTGTAGATCAGGATGGTGCCCTGGTAGGTGTTGACGAGATGCGCCCGCACCATCGTAACGAACAAGGGAATGATCATGACCACGGGGGGCACCACCATCAACGAGAGGATGATGTTGAACAACGTCCGCTTGCCGAAGAACTCCATACGGGCGAAGGCGAACGCGGCCAGGCAGGCAATGATGAGGGAAGCGGCAACGCCGCCCACCGTGAGAATGGAGCTGTTAAGGAAGCGCGAAAAGAATTTTTCGCCGGCGAGGGCTGTATCGAAGTTCTTGAAATTCAGAGCGACCGGCAGGCCCCATTTGTTGGCGATGTATTCGGACTTCGTCTTGAAAGCAGATACGGTCATGAAGTAAACCGGGAAGAGCGCCAGCAGGGTGGCAAAAATGACTGATATCTGGCGAGTTGACATTCCCAACCAGTAATTAAAACCGTAGCGCGATTTCATTCCACTGCCTCCACGATGCTCGAATTATCGCGCAGACGCAACTCCAGGAAAATAAATATGCCGGTCACCAGCAGCAACAAAACCGCCACGGCGGAGGCGATGTTCATCTGGTTATAGCGGAAGGCAGTGACATAAATGAAGAGCTCCGAAACCATCGTGGAGTTCCCGGGGCCGCCGCCGGTCATGACGTACACGTACCCAAAAACCCAGGAGAGCATCGTGATCACCGAGACGATGGAGAAGAATTCAATCACTGCCGAAAGCTGCGGCACGGTGATATGCCATTGCAACTGCCACCAATTGGCCCCGTCGATCTTGGCAGCGTCGAATAACTCCTCTTCGACCGACATCAAGCGGGCCAGGAAGAGGACGATGCCGAAGCCCACTTCCTTCCAAATAATGACGAACATCAGCGTGGGCAGCGCCAGGCGGGTACTCCCCAACCAGTCCAGCGCAAAAAATTTCAACCCAATGGATGTGAGGAAATCATTCAATACGCCACTGAGCTGGAAGATGTAAGAGAAAATAAGTCCGACAACCGCAATCGGCAGAAGATACGGGAGAAATAGGGTTGTTCGATAGAACTGCCAGCCGCGAATCCGTTCGAACAAGAAAATCGCCAGCAGTAGAGCAACCACCACCATGATGGGCACGCAGATCAGCAGTGCCAGGTTGTTCCGGGCGGCCTGCAGGAATACTTCGTCCTTTAAGATCGCCCGGTAATTGGCGAGCCCTACGAACAGCATCTTCCCCGCTGACTGCCTCTGGAAGCTCAAAATAGACAGCCTTAGCACAGGATAGGCAAATACGATCAGTATGATTGCGAGCGCCGGGGCCAGGAAGAGGTACGGTTCGAGCTTTCGGAACATGAGTCTGATCCGGGAAAGCCGGCTGCAATGCTGGAACCTCCGCATTGCAGCCGGCTTCACTATTTGTGAGTGAGAGCTTATTTCGCCCAAGAGGCGAAGTTCGCCGCCTGGTCAGGATTCTGCTCCAGCCACTTGTCGATGACATCCTGGGCGGCTTGCGCCAGCTCCGTGGCTGTCTTATCGCCGGAGAACAGAAGCTGCGTGCCGGCAAAATTCGACTGCTCATCCAGCATGCTGGGGATGAAGTTCTCGAGATTTGGGCCGGCTATGGTGGTGTCCCAGGCGTAGATCTGCTTGAGGACTGGCTGATCAATCAGACTGGCATCCATGCGCTTGTCGGCCGGCATTACACCGGTGTCCTTGAACCAGGCGCTCAGACGATCAGGTGTGTGCATGTACATGAGGAAGTCCGCAAACTCCTGCTGATGCTTGGACCAGGACGTGATGCCCCAGCCCTGGGCAGTGACCACATAGGTGCTGGCCAACTTCTTGTCGGAATACGTAGGAACCATCATGACTCCCATGTTATCCCACCCAATCGTGTCGGCCCAACCCTTGAGGAACGTGTCATTGCCAAAAATCATGGCAGACTTGCCCTGCACGAACATATCCTGGCCCTGCTGGTAGTCGACTGAGTTGATGTCCTTGTTCCAGCAGTTCGCATCCTTCAACTCTTTGAGGCGTGACCACCACTCCGTGAAGGCCGGGTCGGTGAATTTGGCCTGGCCCACAGAAGCCGCCATGAATTCCTTCTCGCTGTCGTGAGACTGGCGAGCCAGGATCGAGAACAGCCACCCGCCGAACCAGCCATCCTTCAAGCCGCCGGAAATAGGCGTAACGCCAACCGCGTTCAACTTGCCGCAGGCAGCCTTTAGGTCTTCCCAGGTCTTGGGAGGATTCTTGGGATCGAGGCCGGCCTTTGTGAACAGCTGAGGATTGAAGACCATCGGGTTACCGGAGAGATACCACGGCACGCCCCAGGATTTCCCAGCGTAGGCACGCTCAAAATTATTGATGTACTGATCGCGTTCCGCAGCGGGGATCAGATCGTCGACAGGCACGATAGCGCCGTTCCAGGCATTTTCCAGGGTCCATACGCCGCCCCAGAAATATTGAATGTCGGGACCTTCCTTCGCAGCCGCAGCCGCCTGAAAGGATGGGATCAAAGCATCCGTGGATTGGAGAACCGCCTCAATCGTAATGTTGGGGTGAGCGGTCTGGTAGGCCGCAATGGTATCGTCCATCCATTTTTGCGCACCAGGAGCTTCCTGCTCGCCCCACCACCAGACCACCAACTTGATGGGCTCGGCCGATGCAGTTGTGGGCTGAGCGGGAACCGCAGTGGGTTGCTGCGGGGCGCTGGTCGGCTGGGCTTCCGGCGTCGGCGCTGCTGCCGGAGCGCAGGCCGAACCCAGCAAGCCAACCAATACAAGTGTCAACAGACAGCGAAAAACGTTTCTCATTTGCTTTCTCCTCTAGAAATTCCGAAAGATATGGTGAATCTTTTGGGGGGCAAAGACCAGGGACTCGCGACTGCCGACCACCTCCTTATCTCAGCGCGTGCCCCAGGCACAGCAGGGCAGAAGGGCTGGCATAAAAGAAACAGGTCCTTGCATTTATGAGGTTGCAATAATGGGTGAACCCAGATCAGACATATTTGCCTGGAGCCACGAACAAAAACCAACTCCGGACATCCTTCGCGTGATCGCACCGACTGGCCCCTCAGAAATTAAGGCAATCTGGAAGAAGAATGAGCTATAATGTGAAAACGTTTACAGAAATATGGTAGCATAAAACAAAATGCTTGTCAAGAACAATGGCAATGAGCGCTCCGAACAGCTGGCTCAGGCGGAGCTTCCCGGCGAAAAATAACCGGGCAACCCCGCACCATCACAGGTGATCATGCGTCCACAACTCCCACATCCGCTCGAGTTCTTAACCGACGACCAGATCCGTGAGCTGCATGCGGCAGTACTACGTGTCCTATGGGAAGCCGGCGTGCGCGTGGAATGGCCGCCTGCACTGGAGGTTTTCGCGAGTCACGGATGCAAAGTTGACTTTGCCACTCGAGTCGTGAAGATCCCGGAACAGGTATTGGAAGACGCTCTGGCAACTGCGCCCTGCCAGTTCACACTCCACGGCGGTGATGCGCGACATGACGTCGCGGTCACGCTGGAAGAGATCCATACCATCGCCGGCTCTTCGGCGCTGAGCGTGCTCGACCTGGACGGCAGGCACCGACCCTCCAGCCTGCAGGATCTGGAGGATTTCACGCGCCTGATTGACGCCCTGGATATGGCAGATATTATGCATGCCATGGTAATTCCGCTGGATATACGCCAGGAAGGCTTCGACCGGACTCTGTTCGCGACCATTCTGAAGAACACGAGCAAGCATTACTACTCGCAGGGACAGGGCGGCTCCAGCGTGGGCGACCAGGTGGAACTGGCGAGCATCGTGCAGGGCAGCCGGGAAGCAGTACGGGTGCGCCCCTGTTTCAGTTTTGTGATCTGTCTCAATTCACCGCTGGTGCATGCGGCGGAACGAGTGCAGGAAATGATGGAGTGTGCGCGCTACGGCATCCCGGTGTGGCTGGAAGCTACGAATATGATGGGCGCTACTGCGCCGATCAGCATCGCCGGAGCGCTGATAGAACACACGGCGAATGTCCTGACCAGCCTGACACTTATGCAAATATTGAATCCCGGACACCCATGCATCTTCTCGATCGCATCCGGAGGATTCAACATGCGTTCGGGCGCGTATATCGCCGCGTCGCCCGAGGCCGTTTTGCTGCACTGTGCGACGGCGCAGATGGCCCGGCACTATCACCTGCCTTTTCAAGGAGGGTCGGGAGTGGACAGCCTCCTGCCGGATGCGCAAGCAGGATATGAACGCGCCATGCAAGCCGTGTCCTACAGCCTGGCCGGGGTGAACTTCATCCATCTGGCATTCGGCATGATGGGACAACTCCTCACATCCAGCTACGAACAGGCCGTGATCGATAATGAAATCTTCGCAGCGATCTTCCGGCTTGGCTCGGGTATCCCGGTGACGCCGGAGACTATGGCGGTAGAGGACATCCTGCGCGCGGGGCCGGGCGGCCAATTCCTAAACCAAAAGTACACGTTGCAAAACTATCGTAAGCAGCAATGGCAGCCCCAATTAACGATGCGTACGAACTGGAACGATTTTCAGCGCGAGGCCGGCGGGAAGGATATGCGGCAACGCGCCAATGACATGGCGCGGAAAATATTGAAAGAACATCAGCCGCGCGGTATGGAAGAGGCACAAGTACGCGAGCTTGATCGGCTCGCGCGCGAAATGCAGGATCGGGCATTCCCCGGTCGGTAAGACACAGGCTCAGAGCGGCTGGACGGAAGCGATCAACTCTGTTTCCAGACTCTGACCGCCGCCCAGGGTGCGCGCCTGGCCGGTTTCGACGGCCTTTTCAAGAGGATAGCGAGAGACCCAGGGCTCCAGGCCTACACCATAAATGCCGGTGAGCGGCGGCAGGTCGGCGCCGCCGTAGGGCTGCCAGAACATCAGCCACGGAAAAACGCCAATATCCCATTCCAACGAGAAAGACAACTTCAGCCGCGGGTTGACGACACGATAGAAGCCGCGTTCCAGACCGGCGAGGAGGATATCGTCATGTGAATGAGCCTGAGGCCCGGGGATGTGGCCCAAGTCAACGGATGTGCCCTGACGGGTCCGCGCGATCGGCCATGGCCCGACTTGAGAGGGCTCCAGGAGCGCCGTCAGCGGCTCGAAGAGGACATCCGGTGTAAAAAACTGATGCGCCGGAATCTCCAAAGTACAGCCCTCCTCGAGGAAGTCGCCGCCCAGCGTGAGGTGATGGCCCCAGACAAAATCGCTGGGCGCGTCGCCGATGTTCGTCACCTTCTCCTGTAGAACCAGCCTGCAGCCCGAGGGCTGCAGATGCATGAGCCGGTCAAGGCGAAAAGGAGTCTTGTGGCAGTCCACCCAGAGATGCAACCGGCTTTCCCCAGAATCCGTAGTCGAGGTATCGTAGTGCCAGGGCTCGAGCGCCACCTCGCCGTGGAAAGGGATCTCCTGCCCACGGTACATGCAGGCATCGTTGGCATTCGGAAATAGCTCCTGCCAGCCGCCTTCGTAATTCTCCAGAAAATCGACGGGGCGGCGCGATGCCGGCTGCTTCAGACCGGAGGGAGTCTGCATCAGAAACTGAACAGTCTCTGAACTCGCGGGCGGTTGGTAGACGAACTCGAAAATATCGGCGCCCTTATCCGGCAAAACACCTACTCGAAGTTGCGCATTCTCCAGCGATAGAGCCTGGTGACCATTAACGATCGTCTGCCTGATCATTCGGGGCGCCGGATCAGAATGTAATCGTCAGTCCGCCGTCCACTGTAATCACCTGACCGGTGATATAGGCGGCGTCCGGCCCGGCAAGGAAGTAAAACACTCCGGCGACTTCCTCCGGCTCACCGGCGCGGCGCATTGCCAGGTGGTTGCCCACTACATAGTTCTGTTTGAACCACTCGCTATCCAGCTCGCTTACCCCGTTCACAACACTCATTGCGGTTCGAATGAAACCGGGGGCGACCGCGTTCACCAGAATATTCTGGGGCGCCAGCTCCATTGCCAGGGCTCTGCAATACTGGTTAACGGCAGCCTTGGCCATCGAATAGGCGCTGGAGCCGATCTCGGCGCGGTCGCCGTGGATCGATGTACAGTGGATGAGGCGACCGCCTTCCTTCATCAGCGGCACTGCCATTCGTGTCATGTAGACTGCACCGTTGATCATTGTGTCGAGGGGAAGCCGCCATTGGTCCAGGGGCGAGTCCACCACATGGGCCGCCATATATACTCCGGCGACGTTTGCCAGAACATCGAGCGATCCCCATTCCCTGGCAACCGCCTTTCCAATGGCGTCCGCACAGGCAGGGTCACTGTAATCGCCCGCACAAACCAAATGGTTGCCGGAAGGGAATGTGGCAACCAGATCGCGCAGGATGTTTTCACGGCGCGCGTTGACACATACATCCCAGCCTTCTTTTGCGAAGCGCTGTGCGGTTGCGTACCCAATGCCGGAAGAAGCGCCGGTCACCACGACTTTCTTATGCTCTGACAAGGGAGACTCCTTCATTGCGTTAGTTACACTCGATCCGACTGCCGCTCACGAATTACCGAGATGGCGGGTCAACACTTCACAGCCGTCGGAGTTCACCAGCACAACATCTTCGAGGCGAATGCCGCCCACGTTCGGGATGTAAATGCCGGGTTCAATGGCAATCACCATGCCGGGCTCCAAAGTCAGCGTGTTGTAAGGGACGAGGCGCGGCTCTTCATGATAGGTCACGCCCAGGCCATGGCCCGAGTGGTGTGGATAGGAGGCGTAGCCGGCCTGCTGGATTGCCTGCCGCAACTGCAAATCCACGTCGCAGGCGCGCACGCCGGGTCGGATCGCTGCAATACCCTGGCGCAAGGTATCGAGCACAACGCCATAGGCTTTGCGCAACTCGGGCACGGCATCGCCGACAAAATGCGTTCCGGCGTTATCGCCCCAATAGCCGTTCAGCCTTGGCACGATATCGGCGATGATGGCGTCGCCCGCAGCGAGCACATAACTGCCCGGCAAACCGCCAATCTCAGCTGTCCGAGGCCCGGCCAGGAAGTCGGCGAGCATTGGCAAGCGGCCGGCTGCGGCTATTTCCAGGCGGGCCTTTATCTGTCCCCAAATCTCTATCTCGGTCAACCCCGGCTGAATCAGGGATTTGGTTTCGGCTTGTGCAAGATCACAAAGGGCGAGGGCGGCGCGGATACGTCTGAGTTCGTCAGGGGTTTTGACGGCGCGCATGACATCGAATGCGGAATCCAATGGCGTCCAGCTTGCGGATGGCAGCGCATCCTTCATGGTTTGAAACAAGCTGGCAGGCAGGAAGTCGAGCTCAATACCCACGCAGCCCTTCCGGATACCGTACGCACTCAGGGTTTCTTTTATGACCGCCGCCTGATTTTGAAAGCCGGCAGCGGGGGCCTCAATGCTGTAGGCTGCATACTGGCGGGCATCGACGCCCTGGAGGCGCGCGGCCGCAACTTCCGCGTCTGAAACGATCAACGTCAACGCGCCATCCTGCCAACAAGCCAGAGCCGGCGCACCTTCAAAGGGATTTGGACCGGTCTGAATGGGCGGAGCATAGCCCGTGAGCCAGGTAATGGTCGCGGGATTGGACAACAAGGCAGCATCCAGCTTCTTTTCTTTGCAGAATTCTGCGAAACGGGCCAATGCCATCGAATTCATGAGGAGATTCCTTCTTGCAGAGCCGGTCGGCGGAAGGTATGTAAACGTTTACGGATTTGTCTTCATCTTAGCATATCTGGGGGATGGCTGTCAACGAAGCGCCGTTGCTGCACCACATTTTTCGTTGGGATTGCATCTCTGACTTGAGCGGGGAGGCAATGCATGGCATAACGTCGCGGACGCGACACGCCATATTGACTTGAGGTAGGGCCTGTGGTATGCTTATTTGTGTAAACGTTAACACATAATCCGCTGATCTTCACCGGGAGCGCCCATGAACAAGCCGAATATCCACGCCGTGCACCGCGATTGGGACCGCAAGTTTCCACTCATCGATCACGCGGAGGGGATCTACCTGTACGATCAAGACGGGCGGAGGTATATCGACGGTTCGGGCGGCTCATCGGTGGTCACGACCATCGGGCATGGCGTTCCCGAGATCGCTCAAGCCATGTTCGAGCAGGCACAGAAGTTCTCGTTCTATCCTGCGCACGCTTTCACCAACGAACCGTTCCTCGAGCTGTCAGACCTGGTTGTGAGCCTGGCGCCGGGAGACCTCAAAGGAGCCAGCAGGGTATGGGTGACGTGCACAGGCACGGATGCCACGGATGATGCCATCCGGCTTGCGCGGCAATACTGGGTGCTCAAGGGCAAATCGTCGAAGCACCAGGTTATCACCCGCTGGCAAGGGTTCCACGGCAATACCATTTCCGTGGCGGGCTACTCGGGGATTACCGGACGGCGCAGCATCTTCCAGCCCATGTTCATTGACTCGCCCCATCTGCCGCCGGCGTTCTGCTACCGTTGTCCTTTTGAGCATACTTATCCGGAGTGTAATCTTCTGTGTGCACGGGCCTTGGAGACCTCCATTCGCCAACAGGGCCCCGAGAACATAGCCGCTTTCATCGCTGAGCCGGTGGTAGGCGCAGGCCTGGGATGTGTTCCAGCGCCTGATGGGTATTTCCAGATCATGCGCGAGATTTGCTCGCGCTACGACATCCTGTTCATCGCGGATGAAGTGATGACGGGCTGGGGCCGGACCGGCAAGATGTGGGGAATTGAGCACTGGGGAGTGACTCCGGACATTATTGCCACTGCCAAGGGCATGACGGCTGGATATACCCCACTATCTGCTGTGATCGCTCGTGACGAGATCTGGGCCGCGCTTGAGGAAGCCCATTCCCCATTCAAAGCAGGTCATACATTGAATGCGAACGCAGTATCTTGTGCCGGCGCCATCGCAGTGATCAACTACAGCCTCAAGCACAACCTGGTCGAGAACTCATGCCAGCGCGGAGAACAGGCCCTCGAGGGGCTGAGGAACGTAATGGTCGAGCATCCCATCGTGGGCGACGTACGCGGCCGGGGTCTGATGTTCGGTTTCGAGCTCGTCAAGAACCGGGAAACAAAGCAACCATTCCAGCCTGAGCAGCACGCCAGCATGCGCTTCGAAGATGCAGCGTTGAAGCGCGGGCTTGTAGCCTATCCCTGCTCCGGCTCCGTGGACGGCGTCCTCGGCGACATGGTCCTCCTGGCGCCCCCTCTGGTCACCAGCGCAGCGCAGATCGACGACATCCTGAATATCATCAATGACTCTCTCGGGGACATTGAAAACGATCTGCGGGGAGAGGCCTAACGTGCTGCTTTCGCTCTCGATCCAAACGGCTGAAGTGCCGGTCAGGGTTCCTATCTCCCTGCTTTCCGGCTCATTGCCGGATTGTCTCGCCAAAGCCGCGGCGATGGGTTATGACGGCGTTGAACTGATCACCACGGAGCCCGCCGGGCTGGATAGGGTTGCTGTCAAGGCTTTGTTGGCTGAACATCGCCTCAAAATCTCAGCTATTGCAAGCGGGGGAATGGCGTTCGCGGCAAAACTTACGCTCCTGCATCCCGACCCGGCAGTCGCCGCACTGGCATCGCAGCGACTTGATGAAATGATCGATCTGGCCTCTGACCTCGATGCTTCAGTCGTGACGGTCGGAAGTTTTCGCGGTCGGATCGTCGGCAAGGCAACGCGCTCCAGGCAGCAACTTATGGATGTTTTGCGCCGCGCGGGTGAGCGGGGAGCCAAACGGGGCGTACGCTTGGCTCTGGAACCACTAAACCGATATGAGGCCGATCTACTGCACACGGCGGCCCAGACGCTTGCATTCCTTCAAGAGATGGATCATCCGTCCATAGGAGTGCTGCTGGATACGTACCATCTGAACATTGAAGAGTCTTCCTGGACGGCGCCGTACCGCCAGGTGATGGCAGCCGGAAAACTTTTCTATGTTCACCTTGGCGACAACAACCGCCTTGCTCCCGGTCAGGGATTGATCGATTTCCCGGCTATCCTGTGTGCCCTCCGCGATGGCGGTTATGACGGCTGGCTCACAGCTGAACTGCTGCCGATACCGGACCCCGATACTGCGGCCCGTCAAACCGCGGATGCCATGCGGAAGTGGATGCGTGAACTCCAATGAAACTGAGTTGTTTGCCTGTTTCCTTTTTCGATGAGATCATTTCCGGCAGGATGACAGTGGGCGACTGGGCACGCATGGGCGCCGAGATCGGGCTCGACGCGATCGACCTGAGCATCCTGTTCATCGCTGACCATTCCGCACGAAACATCGCAGCCGTCCGGGATCAGATCGAATCGGCCGGCATGCAGGTCGCCATGATCACCAGTTACCCGGATTTCACTCACCCCGATCCTCGACAGCGCGAGCAAGAGTTGGAACTGGAAGCAGGGGTTGTGGAAATTGCCCGGCAGCTTGGCTCTCAGATGCTGCGCGTCACGGCGGGCCAGGCTCATCCTCAAGTAGGGCGACAGGACGGCATTTGCTGGGCCGTCGAGGGACTGTCGCAACTGGTCGAACGCGTCCGCGAATTCGGGCGTCCAACTCGTGTACGAGAATCACGCCAAGCCGGGAGCGTGGCAATACTCTGACTTCTCTCAGCCTCCCGAGATCTTTCTAGAGATCGTGCGTCAAACCGCTGGAGTGGGACTGGGCGTCAACTTCGATACCGGCAACGCTGCCACCTTTGCCGAGGATCCGTGTGCCCTGTTGGAATCAGTTGCCGACCGTATCGTCAGTCTGCACGCCGCCGATAGTTCGACGCATGGAACTTTGAACCACTGCCTGCTCGGAACTGGCATCACGCCATTCCATGAGCTGTTCAAGAGCCTGAAACGCCATGCCTGGGATGGATGGATTTGCATGGAGGAGGCCTCCCACCTTGGCAGAAGCGGTGTGGAGAAAGCCGCCTCGTTCGTGCGTGCCGCCTGGAACGCGGCCTAGGTCCGGCCTTATCTTTTGTTAGAGGAGTAGCGATCAATGGATCAACACAAGCCAAAACTGATCTTCGACCTGGAGTGCGAGACCCTGCTTGAGATGTATCGACGGATGTTGACCATCCGCATCTTTGAGGAGACGGTCTTTGAGGTCTACCGCAAAGGCTGGATGCCGGGTTTGGCGCATCTGTCCGACGGTCAGGAAGCGACTGCGGTGGGCGTCGGCATGGCCCTCCGGTCGACAGACACGATCACGAGTACCCACCGCGGCCATGGTCACATCATTGCCAAAGGCGGCCGGGTGGAACCCATGATGGCGGAAGTAATGGGAAAAGTAACCGGCTATTGCCGCGGCAAGGGCGGTGAAATGCACATCGCGGACGTGGCACTCGGCATCCTGGGTGCGAATGGTATTGTCGGCGGCGGCCTGGGAATCGCGGCCGGAAGTGCTTTTTCGGCCAAACGGGAAGGGAAAGGACGCGTGAGTGTGGCTTTCTTTGGCGATGGCGCCGTCAACCAGGGGATCTGGTATGAAACCGCCAACATGGCCGTCCTATGGAAGTTGCCGCTCATCTATGTTTGTGAGAACAACCAGTATACGGAATTCACGAACTCGAAAAAACTGATCTCCGGCAAGGGCCTGATAGCCCGCGCCGAGGCTATGGGCATGCGCGGCGTGGAGGTGGACGGGAACGATGTATTGGCCGTATATCGTGCCGCATTGGAATTGGTGGAGGCCGCCCACGCCGGGGAAGGCCCCGCTACGCTGATGTGCCAGACCATACGGTATGGCGGTCACCACGTCGGCGAACCGGGCACAGCGTACCGCACGAAGGAGGAAATGGATGCGTGGAGGGCGCGCGACGCCATCATGATGTTCGAACAGAAGCTGGTGGAGCAGGAGGTTTTAACTCCGCAGGATGTTGAAACCATGCATGGCGAGGTGGACGAGCATGTTCATGCAGCCGTCGAGCAAGCCAGGCAGGATCCATTCCCCGATGTCACGGAGGTGACCGAACATGTCTACGCGTGAACTCACCTTTGCACAGGCCATCCGGGAAGCGTTGGATGAAGAGCTGGCCCGCGATGAGCGCATATTCGTATTGGGCGAAGACGTAGCCGCATGGGGCGGAGTCTTCCGCACCACCGAGAAGCTGTTGCAGAAGTACGGTCCTGAGCGGGTGATCGATACCCCCTTGAGCGAAGAGGGTTTCATCGGCTTGGCGGTCGGCGCCGCTATGACCGGCCTGCATCCCGTTCCGGAGATCATGTTCGGCGATTTCATTACGCTGGTCATGGATCAGATCGTCAACCAGGCCGCCAAGATGCGCTATATGACCGGCGGGCAGATACAGGTCCCCATCACCATTCGCGCCACCATGGGAGGCGGCCGCTCCTCCGGCGCGCAGCATTCGCAGAGCTGGCATGCCTGGTTTGCGCATGTCCCCGGCTTGAAGGTTGTCGTTCCTTCAACACCCTACGATGCCAAGGGTCTGCTCAAGACTGCGCTGCGGGACAACAATCCGGTCCTTTTCTTCGAAGACAAGGTCATGTATCAGAAGGTCAAGGGCCCGGTGCCCGAGGAAGAATACCTGATCCCGTTCGGCAAGGCGGATATCAAGCGCCCCGGGCAGGATGTAACGCTGATCGCTCTCTCCCGCATGATCCATCCAAGTCTGGCTGCGGCAGAACGCCTGGCGGCCGAGGGTATCAGCGTCGAGGTCATCGACCCGCGCACTCTGACTCCGCTCGACGAGGAAACATTGGTCCAGTCGGTGGCGAAGACCGGCGGCGCGGTGATCGTGGACGAGGGCTATAACCGCTTCGGTGTCACCGCCGAGCTCGCTGCCGTTGTCGCCCGCGGCGCATTTGATTACCTGGACGCGCCCATCGAACGGCTGGGGGCCATGGACGTGCCGATCCCCTTCAGCCCGGTCCTGGAATTCGCTACCATCCCGGATGAAGAGAAGATCATTGCGGCGGTCCATCGCGTGCTGGATGGAAGGTGTCGCTGATGGCCAGCGAGATTGTGATGCCCCGCATGGGTCTCACCATGGAAACCGGGACGATCATCCACTGGCTGAAGCGGGAGGGCGAACCGGTTAAAGCCGGAGAGCCTTTGCTTGAGATTGAGACCGATAAGGCTTCCGTGGAGATCGAGGCCCTTGAAACTGGCACGCTTCATAAGATCGTTGCGGGCCCCGGGGAAGAGATCGCCGTGGGCGCCGTGATCGGTTACCTGCTCCTGCCCGGCGAGCCATCAGGCCGAAACGTTCCAACAATGACGCCGGCTGCTGTGAATGTATTTGAAGTCTCACCACATGCTGGCACACCGGGCAGCCTGCCCGCGATCGTGCCGTCGTCCGGGCAGAAAGTGAAAGCCAGTCCCGCTGCCCGCCGCTTGGCGCAGAGTCTGCGAGTGGATATCAGCCAGGTGAGCGGTAGCGGTCCGAACGGGCGTGTCGTGGCCTGGAACGTGCAGGAGCTGGCGCGCTCGAAGGTCAATGAAGCTCCAGCGGCCATGACTGTAGAACCCGGGGTGCGGGTCTCTCCGTTGGCACAACGCGTAGCAGCGGACGTTGGAGTGGACCTGGCTCATGTGCGGGGTAGCGGCCCCGGCGGTGCCATCACCCGCAAGGATGTCGAGCACGCAGCCCAAAAAACAATATCAGCTGCGGCCAGCGAAAAGCTTCGTGATGATGCGCCTATCGTGGAACCATTTACCCGCGTACAGAGGCTGATGGCTGAGCGGATGACACAGAGCTTTGGCACCGCCCCCCATTTCTATCTGCATACGGAGCTGGATGCCAGGCAGATGGTTTCATTGCGGCAGCAACTTCTGCCTCGGCTGGAAGCGAGCGATGGCGTCCACATTACGTTTACCGATCTGCTGATCTACTTCTGCGCACGGGTGCTACCACGGCATCCGTTGATGATGGCGCAGTGGACGCCTGAAGGATTGAAGCAATTCAAGGGAGTCCATATTGGCATTGCGGTGGAAGCGGAGAGCGCGTTGCTGGTTCCGGTCATCCGGGGTGCCGATAAGTTGGGCCTGGTGGAGATCGCACGCAAGCGTTCCGATCTGGCAGAACGGGCCCGCCAGGGGAAATTGCTCCCTCACGAATTTGAGGAAGGTGTCTTCACAATCAGCAACCTCGGGATGTATCGGATCGATTCGTTCGATGCCATTCTTAACCCCCCGCAAGCAGCCATTCTGGCGATTGGTCGGATCAAGGAACGGCCGCTGGCAGAGAATGGGCAGTTGGTATCCGCCCCCCAGCTGAATTTGAGCCTTTCGGTCGACCATCGGGTTCTGGACGGCGCACGCGCAGCACGCTTTCTGAGCGATCTGGCCGACATGGTCGAAGCACCTGGTTTGTCAATGAGATAGGAGGGATTCATCATGAAACAGAAACTGGCTTTTGTTCATACAGTTCCATCGCTGGTTGGATTGTTCAACGAACTTTCGAGGGAGTTGCTGCCGGATGTGGAGATCTTCCACATCGCGGATGAGATGCTCCTGAAGGTTGTATTGGCGCAGGGCGGTCTCTCGCCATTCATATATCAGCGGGTCGCCGACCATATCGTCGCGGCGGAACACGCCGGCGCGACCGCCGTGCAATGCACTTGCTCCTCCATCTCGCCCTGCGTGGAAGCCAGCCGGCCTTTCGTGGGCGTGCCAGTCTTCAAGATAGACGAGCCGATGGTGGATGCCGCCCTCCACACCGGCACTCGGATCGGCGTGGCTGCCACGGCGCCGACCACGCTTGGGCCCACGACCGAATTGGTCCGTGCTCGCGCGGCCACGTTGGGCATACCTGTGCAGGTCGAGTCCGTTCTGTGCAAGGGTGCCTATGAAGCGCTTTTCTCGGGCGACGCACAGAAGCATGACCAGATCGTCATGCGAGCCCTGTGCGACTTGATGACCAGGAATGATGTCGTTATCCTGGCGCAGGCCTCGATGGCACGCGTGGCGCAGGCCATACCGCCCGAAGACAAGCGTGTGCCGATCATTTCCAGTCCCCGGCTGGCAATTGAGCATGTGAAAGCGGTCTTTTCTGCGACGTAAGTTCCTTTTTGCAGCTATTGATTCATAGGAGAACCCAATATGAAACCCTACTTCATCCGCGTTACCGAGCAATCTCCAACCATGTTTTGGATCAACAATCCCACGCGCGCGCAAGCCGATCTGGCGATCGAAAACGGAGCGCTGGGATGCACGAATAACCCATCCTATACTCAAAAGATGATGGATCACCCCGTGGAAGGCTCATACGCCGCGAAGATACTGGATGAGATAATGCGGGAGATCGAAGATGACCGACGCGCGGCCGTGGTCTTTCAGCAGAAGATGGTAAAACCGATCGCAGACAAGTTCCTGGGCATGTATCAGCAGAGCGGCGGCCGGCATGGCTACGTGAGTATCCAGGGTGATCCGATCGAAGATGAGGATACAGAACTGATCGTCCGCGATTCAATCGAAAATCGACTGATCGGACCAAACATCTGCTGCAAGATCCCCACTACGGCGGCGGGCATCGGGGCAATGCAGGAACTTATCCCACTCGGAACACCGCTGAACGCCACCGAGATCTTTGGCGTCAGCCAGATGGTGGCGATCTGTGAAACCTATGAGAAGCTGGCGCACAAAGCGGGCAGGTGGCCGATGTTCTATATGTCCCACATCGCCGGCATCTATGATGACTACTTCGCAAACTATGTTCGTCAAAACGATGTGCAGATTTCCTCAGATGTTTTATGGCAGGCCGGCCTCGCAGTGGCGCGCAAGGTATATACGCTGATGCTTGAACGCGGTTATCACGCAACGTTTATTGCTGGCGGCGCGCGCGGTCTGCATCACTTTACGGAGATGGTCGGCGGGCGTGTCTGCATAACGATCAACTGGGATGGCACAGTAGATAAGCTGCTGGAGCAGAATCCGCCGGTCGTGTATCGGCTGTTCAACCCGGTTCCTGAGAAGGTCATCGACGAGTTGCTCGAGAAACTGCCAGATTTCAAGCGTGGCTATCTGGAGGATGGCTTGAGCGTGGATGAGTTCGCTGACTTCGGCCCGGTCCAGCTTTTCCGGAGCGTTTTCCTGAAGAGTTGGCATAGCGTTTTGGATATGGTGAAAGAACGGCGCGCAAGCGTAATGAAGGTTTAGATTCAAGGACTCCACCTACCAGGAGTCACCGGCATGAGCCAACTTCGTGGGCAAATGCAGAACTGGGCAGAAGAATTTCTGCCCAGTTTGCCTTCCTGGCCTGCGCCATAATATTGGGTCACTCTTGAGGGCATGCACATACACGGCTTGATCGGATCGCCATAATAGCCGCAAGGGGGATGGGTTCATTGCGGCGACCAGCACAAAGGCACCACGATCAATCCTGGGTTCTGCTATATCGTTTCTGGGTGAACTTGGACCGTAACGGCATTTAGTTGCCGCGTTCGCTCAAATTCGGCATTCGAAAGCCAGGCAGTAGATCAAGCACCAAACATGCAAAGCCTATTTCGCACTCACCTGAATGTCGTCTATTAGGTAGTAGGTGAACGGATCTGGCTTGAAGGAGTTCTGCAGTGCATAACCAAGCGCAAATTGGATAGTCTTCTTACCGCTAACGTCTACTGTCCGTGAGACTTGGTGCCAGCCCTGGGATTCCTTCTTGTACTCGCCACAAATTATCGAGTTGCCCTCCAACGGCTTTCCGTCAATGCGATAGTAGACCGCAACTTCGCTATCACAATTGTGCACGCTGGCACGGCGGGGATTCGAGGTTGTATTAATCCATAGGCTCAACTCGACTTGCTCGTGGCCCGTAACGTCAAACACGGGACCAAGAACGGACATTGTGAGGCCCGTCATGTACTGGGTATTGCCAGGGTTACCGCCTGGGATTCCATTGATCGCGACCAAGCCTGTATGGGCTCGTAAGTCTAGCGCCCAGCCCTGCACTTTGACGTTTTGTGCAAACCACGGTGCTAGGTTGCCAAACATGTCGAGCCTAGCAGGTATAGTGAATGGGCTAGTGTCGTTCGGCTTATTAGCATCTAGAGCCTCGAAATCAAGAATGTATGGTTCTTTGAGGCTTGTCAATGTGATCACTGAGGGAAGCCGATATTGTTCGACCATCAGGCCAGAGACTGTAGCTTTAGTACGTGGGCCGGTCTGCACTCTTGCAACAATGATATCTGACTTGTCGAAAATATCAGTGCCTGACTTTATGAACTGATATTCCGAAGGCGGTTTGGTAAGGTAAAAGCCTTGGCCTTGCTGGCCAATTGTTAGTTCAAGTTGCTGATTGGGATCAGTTTGAAACTTAAGAACATTCCAAAATATAGGCGGCGGCATTTCGGTAAGCTTCTTAGAAGTATCAACGTCATAGTAGCCTAAGTTCCAGGTCCCGTACTGATAAACCAGCACGAGCTGTTGGAAGCGGTTGTTTGCGCCGTATCCGTTCAATTGTAGGCCGGTGCTCGCCTCGCCAACATCCTTCGTAAGATTGTCCACCCTAATATGTATGTTCCACCGCGTGTCCGCGTCCAGGACAATTGCACTGCCGAACATTTCATCGTGGTGATATGTCCCATCCTCTGCAGAAAAGCTGACTGGAGTGGCGAGCTCAAAAGATTGCCGCCATAGCTGTGAAACGGGCGTGGCCGTGGGTAAAGTCGTTTCCGTTGGCTAGGGAAGGCTTGTAAAAACGCCTGTAGGGGTGGATATGGGATGAGGGAGTGATGATGGGGTTTTGGGCCTACAACCAACTGAAAGAATGCACAGTGCAAACAACTCAGAGATCAGAACGACTTGTGCGGCTCGCATAGGACCCTCCACATTGAGTTCTCATGATTTACAGACTTTCGCGCCTTCGCGGCCTGGCGTTTTTCGACAGCCGACTGTTTCTAAATCCCTCTCGGCCTATACTGCAACGCCTCGGCCAAATGTGCCGCCTGTATGGTATCGCAGCCCGCGAGGTCCGCGATCGTCCGCGCCAACTTGAGCACCCGGGGATACCCCCGCGCCGACAGGTTCATCTGTGCCATCGCCACCCGCTCCAAGCTCTCTCCCGCTGCGTCTAATTTGCAGAACTGCCAGATCTCACTCACCTGCATACCCGCATTACAATCGACTTCTGGTTTTGCCGTGCCAATTCCAATTGAACCTGCCCTAATTGCTTCTACAAAGCTGCCATCAGTCATTCTACGTTATGCCAAACTTTGCGCGGATGCGCTCCATGTCACGCAGGTGGGATTCTGGCAGCTCATACCCGGTATGATATGCTAGCTGCATCTGTGGCGATATGCAGCGCACCCTGACATCACCGATCACCCCTTGCGCTTCCAAGTCCTGCCGCCGGAACAGGAGCGCTTCGTCTACAATCCACATGGGAACTCCGTTGCCATCATCATCCAGCCGCATCGCGTGCACGTCGATCTCATGTCCTCCGCCATCTCTCCAAACAAAAGCCGTGGCTATTTCTTTCTCTTGTCTATCCGGCATAAAGCGGTTCTCCTCCCAAAGATACGCCAAACTGTAGTTCTGTCCCTCCAATAATGCTAGTAGCCGCGCCACATCATCCATCAGCACCAGAACATCCAAATCCTTGTGCATTCGGGTCTGTTCGCCCAGAAGCGCGTCGATACCCCACCCACCGATTATCCAGACAGCAATGGTTGCGGACGTAAATAGCTGGTAGAGAAAGATGACATCTTCTGCTGGCATGTCTTGTTATCGTCAACTCGCACTTATCGGAGACATGGTGGAGTCCAAGCGAGAACGGTTGTCATTGCAAAGGCTTGAGACGCTAGCATCGAATTCTCCGCGTCTATAAATCATTCCTCACATCCCTCTCGGCCTATACTGCAGCGCCTCTGCCAAATGTGCCGCCTGTATCTGCTCGCATCCCGCCAAGTCCGCAATCGTCCGCGCCAACTTCAGAACTCGGTGATACCCACGCGCAGACAGGTTCATCTGCCCCATCGCCGCCTTGA
>CAWDUZ010000009.1:0-14181 GCA_963805515.1 uncultured Chloroflexia bacterium
GCTCCGCGGCTCCGGCTTCGCCGCCACGATCCGCGTCACACATCCATATGCCGCATACGACCGCGTGCCCTGGACCACCATCTCGAAGAGCGGCTGCGACGTGCTCTCACGCACATTGATCCGAGCCGAGGAATTCTTCAGCGCCCTTTCGCTGGTCGAGAGCTGCCTGGAAACAATGCCCGAGGGACCGATCCTGACCGAGGGCTTCCGATACAAGCCTTACAGCTTCGCTCTGGGATATGTCGAAGCGCCCCGCGGGGAGGATATCCACTCGAGGACATGCTCGGGGACAACCAGAAGCTGTATCGCTGGCGATGCCGGGCCCCCAGTTACAACAACTGGCCCGCGCTGCGCTACATGCTGCGCGGCAACACATTCTCCGATGCACCCCTGATCGTGGCAAGCATCGATCCGTGCTACTCCTGCACCGAGCGAGTGACGGTCGTGGATGTCCGCAAGAAATCGGTGAAGACCGTGCCTTACAAAGAGCTGGAAAGATATTGCATCGAACACAAAAACTCGCCTTTGAAGCGCTAAGGTAATTACTCGCATAGACCCTACCCCGGCCCTCTTTAAGGGGTAGGTATTTGGAAAGAGAAGCTCCGAAGTTGAGATTAGAATTTGGTTGTTCGGACTAAATTCAGATCTACATCGGAGCCAAACGATTTATACCATACAGGCGATGGAAGAGTGGCAGGCCACGGTCTCGCGGCAGATGCCGCATTTGAGTGGGCCGCAGGCCGGCGTCCTGGCACTGTGGAGCTTTGGGATGGTGCTGGCGCAGTCTTGTGGATTGACGAGCGTGGCAAGTGGATTGGCGCTGCTGATGGGGGCGAAGGAAAATAGTGTGCGCCAGCGGATGCGGGAATGGTATTACGCCAAGCAGGACAAACGCGGTCGGGGGCGGAGCGAACTGGAGGTGCGGGAGAGTTTTGTGCCGCTCTTGCGTTGGATCCTGGCCTGGTGGCCCGCAGGGGAAAAGCGGCTGGCGCTGGCGATGGATGCCACCCAGTTGAAGGATCGCCTGGCTGTATTAGTCGTGAGCGTGGTCTATCGCGGCTGTGCCATCCCGATTGCCTGGCGGGTTCTGCCGAAAACCGAAAAGGGTTCCTGGAAACAATCCTGGTTGGACCTGTTTTCTGCCTTTCAAGGCGTGATTCCGGACGATTGGACGGTGATCGTGCTAGCCGATCGGGGCCTGTATGCGAGTTGGCTGTTTGAAGCCATCCAGCAGTGCCATTGGCATCCCTATTTGCGGATCAATCGCCAGGTGTTGTTCCGTCCGGCGGATGAACAGGAATTCCGGGCCCTGCATCAGGCGTTCCGGCAAGCCGGATGTCGGTGGGTAGGAAAAGGCACCTGTTTCAAGGGCCATCCGCTGGAAGTCACGTTAGTCGTGCAATGGGAAGAAGCTTATCCGGAACCCTGGTTGGTGCTCACCGATCTGGCTGCGGAGAGAGCCGGCCCGGGTTGGTATGCTCTGCGCTCTTGGATCGAATGCGGGTTCAAGCATATGAAGCGCGCCGGCTGGCAATGGCAAGCGACCCGCATGCAGGATCCCGAACGCGCCACGCGCTTTTGGTTGGCCTTGGCCGTCGCTACTCTTTGGGTGCTGAGCGTCGGAGGCCAAGCTGATGCCGAAATTCCCGTCTGTTCCTGGGAGGCGTTACCGGAAACGCACATTGCTCGACGTCGCCCCAGCAAACCTGGCTCTCCACCGCGTCTCCTTTCCTGCTTCCGCCGTGGCCTCTTGATCCTGCTCGCCTCGCTCCTGGCTCGACAGCCTCTGCCTTCCGGCCGTTTCGTCCCTGAAGCTTGGCCTTCCTAAAATACCTACCCCTGAAAGACCCCGACCCTCCCCTAAAGGGGGGGGAGACAAGCCGAATTTCGAGATATGGGTGGGAAAACACCACCCATATCTCGAAATTCGGGAGCCAGCACAACGTGTGAGCACGCAGCAGAGGACTTACTGCTTGTTGCATATATATCTAAACAGCTTGTAACCGGTAGCAGGGCAGAAAGCAATATTCAGGTTTAGATAATTACGCAGTACCCTGCAAGAAACACTCTCTAAGGTCCGGGCTGCCGGCTGAGCTCCGTCGAAGGAGAATGACATGGTTTGGAAGTTGCTCCAGGAAGTATTCAAGGTCGGTGAGGCCACTCCGCGGTATCCGTTCGCGCCGGCGGAGGTTTCTCCGGGCTTCCGCGGTAAGCCGGAGCACGATGCCAGGCTCTGCATTGCGTCCGCGGCCTGCGCCGTTGCCTGCCCGTCCAATGCACTGACCATGCTCACGGACATGGATCAGGGCCTCATTACGTGGTCCATATTCTATGGGCGCTGTATCTATTGCGGCCGCTGTGAGGAAGTCTGTCCGACCGGCGCCATCCGCCTCGGCCCGGAGTTCGAGCTGGCGGTGATGAACAAGGCTGACCTCTACGAGCAGGCGGAGTACGAACTTGCAGCCTGCGGTCAATGCGGCGCATTCTTCGCGCCGGCCCGGGAACTGGACTATGTGATCGCGCTCCTGGAGCAAGCCGGACTGTCTGGCGAAGCACTAGAGGAAAGAAAGGCCGTGCTTGGCAACTGTCCGACGTGCAGGAGGAAGAACGACATCGCCAAGCTGGTGGAGCTCGATCGGGAGGCGGTCTGATGGCTGAGAACTTCACGAAGGATACGCTACTCGGCGCCAGCCGCTATACCATCCACATGGATGAGCAGACGAGGCGGCTGAAGGCGACGCTGCTCAAGGACATCCGGCGGTCGGTGTTCGTCTATCGCGTGGATTGCGGGGGATGCAACGGCTGCGAGATCGAGATCTTTGCGGCGATAACGCCCGTGTTCGATGCGGAGCGGTTCGGGATCAAGGTGGTGTCGTCTCCGCGACATGCGGACATCCTGCTGTACACCGGCTCGATGACAAGGTCGATGCGAGTGCCGGCTTTGCGCGCGTATCACGCCGCGCCCGACCCGAAAGTGTGCGTTGCCTATGGCGCCTGCGGCTGCTCCGGCGGAATATTCCACGATGTCTATTGCGTTTGGGGCGGAGCCGACCAGATCCTTCCGATCGACGCCTACATCCCGGGCTGCCCGCCAACTCCGTATGCCACCATCTACGGGTTCGCGATGGCGCTCGGCCTGCTCAAGCAGAAGCTAAAGGCGACGCATCACGCACCGCCCGCCGGCGAGACCGTCCACCCACCCTATCTCGATGTGTCACTGGAACTGCGGATCGAAGTCGAAAGAGAGGCGCGGCGCATGGCGGGCTACTGGTATGGCAGGCAGATCGCCGATTCATTCCTGGAATTGGTACAGACCGAGGCAGGCCTCGTCGAGGAGGACATCCGGCAGTACTTGACAGGCCGCGATGATCCACGGCTGACGGAGATCTTCAGCCGATTACAAGAGATCTACGCTGCGCACTTGATCGGAAAATGACCGATGGAGCGACAGGTCGTCTTTTATCGCTTGAGCCGCAAGGTCATCAATGACCGGGATGCCATCCCGGAGGATGCGCGCCAGGTACTGTACTATTCGCTGGCTATCGGGCACCACGTGGGCGTGATGGATTGCTTCGCAGAATTGATGGCGGTGCCGGCCAAAGAATACGCCCAATGTGTGGACCGGCTGCCAGCCGGAGAGGTTCGCCGCAAGCTGCAGGGCGTGCTCGACTGGGATGAGATCGAGCTCAATCGAAGCCACGCCGACGATCTGCTAGCTGCGCTGAATGCGGTGCTGCCTGACCTGGACGGCCGCGACGCATCCTGGATCAGAACATTTATGCAGTGCCTGGAAGAAATGGTAGCGGAGCCGGCCATGTATTTGATGCTGAAGACGCGCGCATGAAGAAGCGACTCGTCCTGACAGTGGGCAATGAGATGATGGGCGATGATGCCGCCGGCCCCTTGCTCGCCCGAATGATGCTGAATTCTTCTTTGGAGAATTGGGACGTAATGGATGGCGGAAGCACGCCAGAAAATTGCGTTTTCAAGATCCGGGAATTGGGGCCTGAGCAGGTGCTCATCGTAGATGCAGCCGATATGGAGCTCGACGCAGGCGAGATCCGGCTGATCGACCGGAACCAGATCGGCAGCCTCTTCCTCATGACCACCCACGCGCTGCCGCTGACCTTCCTCATGGAATCGATCGGAGAGTCCGTGCCCAGGGTGGAGTTGCTGGGCATCCAGCCGGAGGTCGTGGCGTTCGGTTATCCGGTTTCTGGGCGGGTTAGAGATGCAGTCGAATGTGTTTATGAGTGGCTCAAGAGCGGCAGCGAGATCGTGCAAGTGGCGCAGCCAATCCGAGAGCCGGAACAGGAGACATGAGCATGCCCAGGATCACGTCTTTGGAAGAGTTGAACCGGCTGAGAGTCCAGCTCGTGATGAAGCGCAACCAGGATGCGTACCGCGGCGCGGTGTGCGTCACGGTCGGCATGGCGACCTGCGGGATCGCGGCCGGAGCGCACGAGGTGTACCGAGCCGTTGAAGAGGAGCTTAAGGCGCACGGTCTGGATGACGTGAAGCTTGCTCCGACCGGCTGTATCGGCCTGTGCAGCCATGAGCCGATCCTTGAAGTGCTGGTGGGCGACGCTCCCAAAGTGGCATACGGCAAAGTGGACCGGGCAATGGTGAAGCGAATCGTCCAGGAACATATTCTTGACGGCAGGGTTGTCGAAGAGTTCGTGATCGACATTACTCCTTTCCCGACTATCTAGGACGCGGGTGGAACCGAGGAGAGCCTATGGAACAGCAAGTCGGAGAACTGGATCTTGCGGGGCTGGTTGACAAGGTGGTCAAAGAGCACGGGGCTACACGGGATGCCATCGTCCCGATCCTCAGCGAGATCAACCGGATACTCGGCTACATCCCTGCCGCGGCGCTGCCGGAGATCCGCAGGCATATCCAAATGCCGCAAGAAGGCACGTTCCTGGCCGATAGCCACCTGTATTCTGCGGCGAGCTTCTACCAGATGTTCTCGCTTCAACCGATCGGCGAGCATGTGGTCCGGTTCTGCGAGAGCGCGCCGTGCCACGTGACCGGAGGCCGGCAGGTGCTCCAGGCCATCCAGGATAAGCTGGGGCTGCAGCCGGGGGAGACGAGCGAGGACCGGAAATGGTCCCTGCTGATGACAAGCTGTCTGGGCGTTTGCAGCGTGGGGCCTGTGTTCCTCGTCGACGACGATATCTACGGCAACGTCACGGCCGAACGGGTGGCAGAAATCCTTGCGCGGTATGAGTAAACATTACCGAAAGGTATTCGGCCGGATGCGAAGAGGTGAACGATGAAGATGCTCCGTTCCATGGTGCTCGTTTCGGTGGATGACAACAGCCTGGCGCGCGGCGCGCAGGACGTCTTCCGAGCCTTCCTGGACGAGATCGATGACTTCGGCTTGTCGAATCAGGTGGCGGTGACCACGATCCGGGATGCCGGTATCCAGGCGGATACGCCGATCGTGATCGTCTACCCGGACGCCGCCGTATATGGCTCGGTCACGGTGGCGGATGTGCATACCATCGTGGAGGAACATTTATCGAAAGGCAACATCGTTCCGTCTTTGCTGGAGAACGTGCATGGAGTGACGGCCGAGGTTGGGTGGATGCGCGGCCGCCAGGGAGCACTGCCGGTTCAGAAGCGCGTCGTTCTGGAGCGCGCCGGCCTCGTCGATCCGGAGAGTATCGACGATTACATCCTGTATGACGGCTTTCAGGCATTGGGGAAGGCTTTGACGCAGATGACGCCGGCGGAAGTGATCGCAGAGATCGACAAGTCCGGATTGCAGGGACGCGGAGGGGCCGGCTTTCCCACCGGGCAAAAATGGAGGTTCGTCGCCAGCACAGCCGGACATCCCAAGTACGTGATCTGCAATGCAGACGAGAGCGAGCCGGGGACCTTTAAGGATCGGCTGGTGCTGGAAGGTGACCCATTCAGCATCATCGAGGCCATGACGATCGCAGGGTATGCCATCAATGCACAGGAAGGGTACTATCTATATTCGCGGTGAATATCCGCTGGCTTACCGGCGCATCGAGAATGCCATCCAGCGCGCTGAAGAATACGGCCTATTGGGGGAACACATTTTTGGAACTGACTTCAGCTTTCATATCCATCCGCACGCCGGGGCAGGCGCTTATATCTGCGGAGAAGAGACCGCACTGATCGAGTCCCTGGAGGGCAAGCGCGGCATGCCGCGCGCCCGACCGCCCTACCCGACGAGCTACGGCCTGTTCGGGAAACCGACCGTCGTCAACAACGTGGAGACGCTGGCGAACGTGCCGCCGATCCTGCGTAACGGGGCGGGATGGTATCGCGGGATCGGTTCTTCCAAGAGCGCCGGCACAAAGGTCTACACGATACTCGGCAACGTCAATTTCACAGGGGCCATCGAGGTCCCGATGGGGATCACGCTCCGCGAGGTGATCGACATTTATGCGAAGGGCATGAAGAACGATAAGAAGCTCAAATTGGTGCAGACGGGCGGTTCGAGCGGCACCATCGTCCCGGCGAGTTTGCAGGATGTGCCGCTCGACTTCGAATCGTTCCGCAAGGCCGGTGTGTCACTCGGCTCGGGCGCGCTGCTGGTCTGCGATGAGGATACGTGCGTAGTGGACCTCGCAAAGACGATCCTGCGTTTCTTCCGCAATGAGTGCTGCGGGAAGTGCACGCCGTGCCGCATCGGCACCCTGCGCCTGTACGAGATCATGAGCCAGATATCCGAGGGCAAGGCAGCGCTGAGCGACCTGGACCTGATGCTGAAGATCGCGGAGGCAATGACCGAGGTATCCAACTGCGGCCTTGGACAGACGGCCTCCATCTCGATATCCGACTTCATGAAATACTTCCGCCCGGAGATCGAGGCGCATATCGTGGATCACCGCTGCCCGCTCGGCGTGTGCCCGGTGTCCGCGCCGTAGCTGAAGCGGCGCCCGCTCTCTAGCCGCGCTTTGCAGACCATCAAGGAGAGAAAACCATGGTCAGTTTGACGATCAATGGTCAAGCCATGGAAGTCCCCGAGAACACAACCGTTCTTCAAGCCGCGGAGCGGGCCGGCATCGTCATTCCGACCCTGTGTCATCACAAAGACCTGACGCCCTATGGCGGCTGCCGCCTTTGCTCCGTGGACGTGCGGGGCATGCGCCTGCCCGCTACCGCCTGTACCCTGCCTGTTTCGCCCGGGATGGTAGTGCAAACCGAAAGCCCTGAGCTGACCCGTTATCGGCGCACGATCCTGGAGCTTCTGCTCGTTCGGTTTTATGACGCCGGCTATACACATAACGGCTCTGCGAAGCCCGAGCTTGATACACAGTTCGCCCACTGGGTTCACCACTATGGCATCGACATGAAAAGCGCCATGGCGAGGGAGCCGTTCCGCCAGATCGACAGCGACCCGAACCCGTTCATCTGGGTGGATAAGAACAAGTGCATCATGTGCACGCGCTGCGTGCGCGCCTGCGCGGAAGTGCAGGGACGCTTCGTCTGGGCACAGGCCTACCGGGGCTATGACCTTCGCATCGCGGCCGGCGCGGACACCACCATGCTTCAGGCGCGCTGCGAGTCATGCGGCGCCTGCGTGGCGCATTGCCCGACGGGCGCACTGGACAACCGCAGTCGGTGAAGCTTGGCGCGCCGGACCGCACAGTGACGACGATCTGCCCATATTGCGCGGTCGGCTGCCAGATGGATCTGAACATCAAGGATGATGTACCGGGCGGGCGGATGATATCGGTTTCATCGAACGCCAAGGCGCCGGTCAACGGCGATCACCTGTGTGTCAAAGGACGCTATGGCTATGACTTCATCCAATCGCCTGCCCGGCACAGGGACCCGCGTGTGCGGCAATATCTGCTGGACGGCAGGCCCCGCCAGCGACAACGCGGCCCGTGGGTGGACGTGGATTGGGATACGGCTCTGAATATCGCCGCCAAGGGCTTGCTCGCGGCGCGTGACCAATACGGCCCCGATAGCATTGGGCTGCTGGCATCGGGCAAGGCGTTGAACGAAGAGAACTACCTGTTGAACAAACTGGCGCGGCAGGTGCTTGGAACCAATAATATCGATTGCGGCGCGCGCCTCGGTCGGTGCAGTACGGTGGACGGCTTGGGCGAAGCCCTTGGACTGCATGCGATGTCAAACTCCATGGATGACATTGCAAGGCATGCGCGCTCACTCCTGATCATCGGATCCGACATAACCGAGAATGATCCGGTCTTCGGGTCGAGGATCCGGCAGGCGGTGCTGCGACGGAGCGCCAAAGTGATCGTCGCCAGCCCCTTATTCTTTAACATCGAGGAATATGCAGCGCTCTCCCTGCGCCACAAACGCGGCTCCGAGTACGCGCTGCTCAACGGCCTCATGCACATCATCCTGGAAAACGGCGGGGCCGACCCAAGTTTCATCGAGGAGCAACCCGGACTGTATAAGGCGCTCAAGATCACTGTGGAGGATTATCCGGTTGAGAAAGTCGCTCGTCTGACAAACCTGCCCGCCGAAAAACTCCACCAGGCCGCGGAGATCCTGATGACGGACCAGCCTACGAGCGTTATTTGGGGACCGGAACTCGCCAGCGCACAAAGTGTAAGGGCACTGGCAAACCTCCAGACGCTGCTAGGCAACATGGGCGTGCCAGGCGGCGGCGTGGCACCGCTCCGGAGCCAGAACAACTCTCAGGGTACGTCGGATATGGGCGTTCACCCGTCGTTCTTCCCGGGCTACCAACCTGTTAGCGATGAAAAGAGCCGCATCAAATTCGAGGGCGCGTGGGGCACAGAGCTACCCTTGAAAGCCGGTCTCGAGGCTTCCGAAATGTTACACGAAGCCGCGGCGGAGAAACTCAAAGCACTCTTCCTACTTGGCAGCTCATGGTCGGAGTCAGCCGAACCGGCTCTCCGAAGCGGGCTCGAGCAATGTAACTTCGTGGTGCTTTGCGAAGCCCTTCCATCCGAGATGTCGCGTTATGCGGATGTACTGCTTCCCGGCGTGACGTTTGCAGAAACGACCGGCAGCTATACGAATACAGAACGCCGTATCCAGAAGGTGCGGCAGGCAATCAAGACACAGGGCAATTCGAAGCCTGAGTGGCGGATACTTGTGGAGCTCGCACATAGGATGTGCCCTCCAGCGCGGCGACGCCTGGTGGACGGCATCTGCCCAGGTTGGGACTATGCCGATACGGCCGCGATCATGGATGAGATCGCCAGCCTCACGCCAATCTATGCGGGCGTCTCGCACCAGTGCCTCGAGCGAGGGGACTGCAGTATATGGCCTGCTGAAACTGCCGAAACCGCGGCTCCGGCAGTACTGTTCGAACAGGGCGTCAAAGGCAATCTGGCTGGCAGCGGCATATAACCCTCAGGGCAAGACCGTTCCTGCAAGTTCACCGGCGCTCAACATTTCAATATCGAGACATTTTGAACGAGGTGACCAATTGCATATTGATATCTTGCGTAACCTTCTCTATAATAGAGGAGAGAGTACGTGCGCATCGCAAGCGGAACCGCCGTGCCAGGTTGAAGTTGCATTGGGGAAGGAGACCCTTTATGTCTCGTAAAAGCCGCATCCTATTGGCTGTTGTAAGCACATTACTACTTCTTGCATTTGTTACCCCCGGAGCGGCGCTGGCATGGTCCGGCTGCGGCTCCAGCTACTACGTGCAGCGTGGCGACACACTCAGCGGGATCGCGGTGCTATGCGGCACCAGCATAGCTGCGATCCGGCAGGCTAACCCGGGCCTGGGCTACTACCTCTATGCGGGGCAGACGCTGTCGATGCCGGGCGGATACAATACCGGATACAATAACGGCTACAACAATGGTTACCCCGGCTATGTGACCGGGCCCACCGGCTACGGCACCTACGTGGTGGCGCGAGGCGACACGCTGCGCAACATCGCGGCCAGGATGGGTTTCAACGTATCGGACATGATCGCTGCCAACCCCCAGCTTTGGAATCCCAACCTGATCTATGCAGGCCAGGTTATCAACCTGCCGGGCAGCAGCAGCGGCACCACGTACTATGACTACAACGGGTACCCGACGAATTACGGAAACTACGGTTCGGGCTCCACGTACACGGTGCAATGGGGCGATACGCTGCGGATGATCGCGACGCGCTATGGCACTACAGTCGAAAATCTGATGGCGCTCAATCCCCAGATCAGCAACCGCCATTGGATCTACGCCGGGCAGGTCCTGCGCGTCTGGTAGACCAAATTCGATCGTAACATCACGCGCTAGAATCAAAACCGCTGCCGTATGGCTGCGGTTTTGATCTTCGCGTGGACGAAAAGCCGCGGCGGGCGCCGCGACATTTAGACGCGCGGAGGTTCCGATTCCTTATCGCTCGCCTTCGGCTCTGCCTCTTTCACCCGCGTCTCCTCTTGTGGCTTCTCAATGCCTGTGCCAACTTCAGGCGCGAAGAGGCGCAAGGCGCCGGGAAGGACTTTGATCCATGCCTTCCCTTTTCCCCAGACGATGCCTTCTGCCGCAATATCCAGTTTGGGTGAGGTCTCTATTTTGATCTTGCGTGCCTGATAGCGCTGTATCCTGTTATCGGAGGCAGGCGTTTCATTGGCTGTCCGGGCAAAATAGGCCAGCACATCGGCCTTGCTAAAGCCGGGATACACGGCAACATCCAGGAGACCGTCTTCGAGGGACGCATCGGGGGCAATGAGGTTCTTCAGCCCGATCAGCGGGGTATTTGCAATTGTCACCAGCGGCGTTTCGATCTCTATTCTGCTATCGTCGAGCGTCAGGAAGACTTTGGAATTCGGATCGAAATTCATCAGGAGCTTCACCGCGTCCTTGATGCCCGCATATTTGCCTTCCGGCACGTTCTTGAGCTTCGGATAGACCGTGGCGATCAGACCGACCGCCGTGACCATAAAGAACACGAACTTTCCGCCGCGCTTCGTGCGCAGCTCTGCCAGATCGACCTTGCGCGTTTGCCCGGAGGCGATCAGCGCGCACTGCTCGTCAAAGTCCGCGGGAATGCCGATGCTCCGTGCGAAATCGTTGGAGGTGCCGGCTGAGATGACCCCAAAGCGCGCTTTGGAGCCCACGATGCCGCGGATCACGGCACCCAGCGTGCCGTCACCGCCCATGCCGATCACAATGTCGTAGCCTTCGGCGGCGGCTTTGCGGGCGATGCGCTCCGCGTGCTTGATGGGATGCACAAGAGCCACATCCACATCCAGGCCACGGTCCGTCAACCCTTTCGTAACCTGCTCGATGAGGGAGGCCTGTTTCACGACCGCGCCGGCCCCGGTATTGACGATCAATTTCGCGTGAAAAGTCTTCTTGTTCTTAGCCATGTGGAATTCGACACCAGCAATGAGTGAAATTGGCCCAAAAACGGGCCGCACCGGCAGGCGCCGCCTTTCTAACGCTAGAAACGGATTTCCGGCCCGTTCGTTCTACGGCCAAGCAACAACATCGACCGTCCAACGGCTGGAGGCTCGATGAGTTAAGCATTTAGCGGCCGAGAGCTGCGCGTTAGGCCACAGCTTTCGCCGTCGAAAGGCTTTCGCTGAACTCTCTAAGCTCGGGCTGGACCGCCGTCCAGAGCACCACCAGCAGCATCAGTAGCCCTGCCAGGGCGAAGAGAGCCGTGAGGTTCCAACTGCTTATAGCGCCAGAAATCGCCTGTGAAACAGGAACCAGGCCGGTATTCGCAAACATGAGGATGCTCATCATGCGCCCGAGCATATCCCTGGGCGTCCGCGTTTGCATCCAGGTGAAGAGGATGATGGCTATGTAGCCATTACCTAACCCGAGGAAGAGCAACATCCCAAAGTCGACCCACGTGGAGGGAACATAACCGAGGAGCCCAATGACCAGGCCGAATGCGGTGAGCAGCGCGATCAAGATTATGCGCATGACTCCACCGCTCGGACGAGGCAGAGATCCCGCAAGCAGGTAGCCCACCAGGTTCCCTCCGGCGTAGGCGGACATCAGCAGACCAAATGCCACGGCTCCCTCCGGCAGGCGTTGATCGGCTAGCACCGGAATGCCAACCAGGAGCGGACCGATGAGCAGGAAATTGGCAGCGGAGATGACCAGGAACATCAGCCGTAACGGGCGATCATTCCACAAGTATTTGATGCCGGTCAGAATGGAATCCCAGACGCTCTCCTTGGCGGGGGCTCCATCAGGAACTTGCTGCCTGCTTCCCATGCGGATAAGCCACAGGCAAGCTGCCGAAACCGCAAAACTGAGCGCGTCCACCGCGAACGCCAGGCCGACGCCGAAGAGAGAACTGGCATATCCGCCAATCAGGATGCCGGCGACCGTTGGGCCAATGAAGCCGGCGAGTTGCGAAATGCCCATCATCATGGAATTGCCGGCCTGCAAGTCCTGCTCACCTACCAGCATCGGCACAATACTGTTCTCGGCGGGGATCGCAAATCCGGCTACCAGGCCGAAACCCAGGCCAAAGGCATATAACATCCATATCTGGATGGCTCCGGTGAAGATGACGAAGGCCATCAGGCTGGTCAAAACGAAGCGGATGATATCCGAGATCATCATGATGAGGCGCGGAGAAAGCCGATCGGTGATAGCGCCGCCTACCAACATGAAGATCGCACGTGGAATACCCTCCAGCGCCAGGACAACCCCGAGCGCAAGTGGGGCGCCGGTCAACTTCAGCACCAGCCACGGCGTCGCAATCAGGGCAAATTGATCGCCCAGCAGGGAAGTCGTCGCGCCGGCAAAGAGCAGACGGAAGTCGCGCAGCGACATCACCCGCGCCATTGGATTTTTTGCAGAAGTCAAAGTGGTCATCAGGTCCGCCTTTACTGAAGAAGAATGTGCGTGGCTGCCTATTCGGGCATCCGCGTTCTAATCATCCAGGATCGTACTCCACGTAATGATAGCCCATAAGCCAAGGCCGCCACCCCGCCTGCCGGAGAAGTCTCTATCCTGGTCAGGCGGACAGGGGCACTTCTTTTGGGCCTCTGGATATTCATGGTGTAGAATGGATTGGAGCAGCCACATAAATCATCTACCCATCGATACAGACCGCGACCCCGAACCAATCCGACTATTCAAGTCCGATTTTCTGGAATTCTTCACACATATCAGCCCGCTCACGATCATCGTGCTGTGGGTGCCCATCGTAGTGCTATTGATGGTGCACAGCATTTCGCAAACTCACAGCTCGACGTTTCCAGCCTTCATCCCACTTGGTCTTCTGGCCGGCCTATTCCTGTGGACGTTCGCCGAATACACACTGCACCAATACCTCTTCCACTACAAGCCTACCAGCCCGCGCCAGGCGCATCTTCCTATTCCATGGAATCCACCATGCCCAACCGCAGGTGAAGACACGGCTCGTCATGCCGTTCCCGGTGAGCATCCCGATGGCAGCCGCTTTCTTCGGGCTGTTCTATCTGATGGTGGGCATGCTGCTCAGAGCGCCTCAGTGGGTGGAACCCCTCATGTCGGGTTCCCTCTCGGGTACCTGGTTTACGATCTACGCACTATGCCACCCATCATCTCCCCATGCGCTCGGATACGCAAAGTACATCAAACGCTATCATATGCAGCATCACTACAAAGATCCTGACACACGTTACGGGGTCAGCTCACCGGTATGGGATCGGGTCTTTGGAACGCAGGGAGCGGCGCCGCAATAAATTGACTCATGCTTTGCTGGCTGATAACATTGGAGAATGGCGCTCATGAAACTGGGAAAATGGATCACGAGGACGAGACTGGCCATCATCCTGGGCATCCTGGCACTGGCCGTGCTGGGCGCCGCATTGGCGCTGCGCCGCCCCGCCCTGTACCGATCACACACATCAACATCCCCCTGAAACAATATCCAACCATTCCCCCATCGGCCCCCTCTTATAGGATCCTCATCCACCGCGTCGGACCTCGCCGGTAAGGGGCACCGCCACGTTCGAGGATGTTTCCGGCGCCATCGCGATCCTGCTGACGTGGACGGCGTGGAGGAGGAGACCCTGCTTCCCTCGGAGGTCCACTTCGGATCGTGTGCGAGCCGGGAGCGCTTGCCTACAAGCTTGGCCCGCCGGATGCGGGACAGTAGAGACTCACTTCAGCATCAGCCTGAAAGAATTAAATGCACAGCGACCGATGGCAGTGCTTCTTTATAGCTCACCGCAGCACGGTAGGACCGTTGCCTGCCGGCAACGTTCCCAGGCTTAAATGGTAATTACTCGCATAG
>CAWDUZ010000010.1:0-13529 GCA_963805515.1 uncultured Chloroflexia bacterium
GCTGCGCGGCTCCGGCTTCGTCGCCGATACGCGCGTCACGCATCCGTATGCCGCATACGACCGCGTGCCCTGGACCACCATCTCGAAGAGCGGCTGCGACGTGCTCTCACGCACATTGATCCGAGCCGAGGAATTCTTCAGCGCCCTTTCGCTGGTCGAGATCTGCCTGGAAACAATGCCCGAGGGACCGATCCTGACCGAGGGCTTCCGATACAAGCCTTACAGCTTCGCTCTGGGATATGTCGAAGCGCCGCGCGGGAGGATATCCACTGGAGCATGCTCGGGGACAACCAGAAGCTCTATCGCTGGCGCTGCCGGGCCCCCAGTTACAACAACTGGCCCGCGCTGCGGTACATGCTGCGCGGCAACACATTCTCCGATGCACCCCTGATCGTGGCAAGCATCGATCCGTGCTACTCCTGCACCGAGCGAGTGACGGTCGTGGATGTCCGCAAGAAATCGGTAAAGACCGTGCCTTACAAAGAGCTGGAAAGATATCGCATCGAACCAAAGACTTGCCTTTGAAACGCTAAGGTCCGGGCTGCGGGCTGAGCTCCGTCGAAGGAGAATGACATGGTTTGGAAATTGCTCCAGGAAGTACTGAAGGTCGGTGAGGCCACCACGCGGTATCCGTTCGCGCCGGCGGAGGTTTCGCCAGGCTTCCGCGGCAAGCCGGAGCACGATGCCAGGCTCTGCATTGCGTGCGCGGCCTGCGCCGTTGCCTGCCCGTCCAATGCACTGACCATGCTCACGGACATGGATCAGGGCCTCATTACGTGGTCCATATTCTATGGGCGCTGCATCTATTGCGGCCGCTGTGAGGAAGTGTCCGACCGGCGCCATCCGCCTCGGCCCGGAGTTCGAGCTGGCGGTGATGAACAAGGCTGACCTGTACGAGCAGGCGGATTACGAACTTACAGCCTGTGGTCAATGCGGCGCATTCTTCGCGCCGGCCCGGGAACTGGATTATGTGATCGTGCTCCTGGAGCAAGCCGGACTGTCTGGCGAAGAGCTGGAGGAACGAAAGGCCGTGCTTGGCAACTGTCCGACGTGCAGGAGGAAGAACGACATCGCCAAGCTGGTGGAGCTCGATGGGAGGCGGTCTGATGGCTGAGAACTTCACGAAGGATACGTTACTCGGCGCCAGCCGCTATACCATCCACATGGATGAGCAGACAGCGCTGCTAAAAGCGACGCTGCTCAAGGACATACGGCGGTCGGTGTTCGTCATCGCGTAGATTGCGGAGGCTGCAACGGCTGCGAGATCGAGATCTTTGCGGCGATAACGCCCGTGTTCGATGCGGAACGATTCGGGATCAAGGTGGTGTCGTCCCCGCGGCATGCGGACATCCTGCTGTACACCGGCTCCATGACAAGGTCGATGCGAGTGCCGGCTTTGCGTGCGTATCACGCCGCGCCCGGACCCGAAAGTGTGCGTTGCCTATGGCGCCTGCGGCTGCTCCGGCGGAATATTCCACGATGTGTACTGTGTGTGGGGCGGAGCGGACCAGATCCTTCCGATCGACGCCTACATCCCGGGCTGCCCGCCGACTGCGTATGCCACCATCTACGGGTTCGCGATGGCGCTCGGACTGCTCAAGCAGAAGCTAAAGGCGACGCATCACGCACCGCCCGCCGACGAGACCGTCCACCCGCGCTATCCCGATGTCCATTGGAGCTGCGGATCGAAGTCGAACGAGAGGCGCGGCGCATGGCGGGCTACTGGTATGGCAGGCAGATCGCCGATTTATTCCTGGAACTGGTACAGACCGAGGCAGGCCTCGTCGAAGAGGACATCCGGCAGTACTTGACAGGGCGCGATGATTCACGGCTGACGGAGATCTTCAGCCGGCTGCAAGAGATCTATGCCACGCACATGATTGGAAAGTGACCGATGGAGCGCCAGGTCGTCTTTTATCGCTTGAGCCGCAAGGTCGTCAATGACCAGTATGCCATCCCGGAGGATGCGCGCCAGGTGCTGTACTATTCGCTGGCTATCGGACACCACGTGGGCGTGATGGATTGCTTCGCAGAATTGATGGCGGTGCCGGCGGGGCAGTACGCGAAATGTGTGGACCGGCTGCCAGCCGGAGAGGTTCGCCGCAAGCTGCAGGGCGTGCTCGACTGGGATGAGATCGAGCTCAATCGAGGCCATGCGGACGATCTGCTAGCTGCGCTGCATGCGGTGCTGCCTGACCTGGACGGCCGCGATGCATCCTGGATCAGCACATTTATGCAGTGCCTGGAAGAAATGGTAGCGGAGCCGGCCATGTATTTGATGCTGAATACGGGCGCATGAAAAAGCGACTGTCCTGACAGTGGGCAATGAGATGATGGGCGATGATTCCGCCGGCCCCCGGCTGGCTGGCATGATGCTGAATTCTCCTGTGGAGAATTGGGATGTTTTAGATGGCGGAAGCGCACCGGAAAATTGCGTTTTCAAGATCCGGGAACTGGCGCCTGAGCAGGTGCTGATCGTGGACGCAGCCGATATGGAACTTCCCGCAGGGGAGATCCGGCTGATCGACCGGAACCAGATCGGCAGCCTCTTTCTTATGACGACCCACGCGCTGCCGCTGACCTTCCTCATGGAATTGATCGGAGAGTCCGTGCCCAGGGTGGAACTCCTGGGCATCCAGCCGGAGGTCGTGGCGTTCGGTTATCCGGTTTCTGGGCGGGTAAGAGATGCAGTCGAACGTGTATATGAGTGGCTCAAGAGCGGCAGCGAGATCGTGCAAGTAGCGCAGCCGATCCGAGAGCCGGAACAGGAGACATGAGCATGCCCAGGATCACATCTTTGGAAGAGTTGAACCGGCTGAGAGTCCAGCTCGTGATGAAGCGCAACCAGGATGCGTACCGCGGCGCGGTGTGCGTCACGGTGGGCATGGCGACCTGCGGGATCGCGGCCGGAGCGCAGGAGGTGTATCGAGCCGTTGAAGAGGAGCTTAAGGCGCACGGTCTGGATGACGTGAAGCTTGCTCCGACCGGCTGTATCGGCCTATGCAGCCATGAGCCGATCCTTGAAGTGCTGGTGGGCGACGCTCCCAAAGTGGCATACGGCAAAGTGGACCGGGCAATGGTGAAGCGCATCGTGCAGGAACATATTCTCGACGGCAGGGTTGTCGAAGAGTTCGTGATCGACATTACTCCTTTCCCAACTATTTAGGCCGCGGGTGGAACCGAGGAGAGCGTATGGAACAGCAAGTCGGAGTACTGGACCTTGCGGGGCTGGTCGACAAGGTGGTCAAGGAGCATGGGGCTACACGGGATGCCATCGTCCCGATCCTGAGCGAGATCAACCGGATGCTCGGCTACATCCCTGCCGCGGCGCTGCCGGAGATCCGAAGGCATATCCAAATGCCGGAAGAAGGCACGTTCCTGGCCGATAGCCACCTGTATTCTGCGGCGAGCTTCTACCAGATGTTCTCGCTGCAACCGATCGGCGAGCATGTGGTCCGGTTCTGCGAGAGCGCGCCGTGCCACGTGACCGGAGGCCGGCAGGTGCTCCAGGCCATCCAGGATAAGCTGGGGCTGCAGCCGGGAGAGACGAGAGATGACCGGAAATGGTCCCTGCTGATGACAAGCTGCCTGGGCGTTTGCAGCGTGGGGCCTGTATTCCTCGTCGACGACGATATCTACGGCAACGTCACAGCCGAACGGGTGGCAGAAATCCTTCCGCGGTATGAGTAAACAATACCGAAAGGTATTCGGCCGGATGCGAAGAGGTGAACGATGAAGATGCTCCGTTCCATGGTGCTCGTCTCGGTGGATGACAACAGCCTGGCGCGCGGCGCGCAGGACGTCTTCCGAGCCTTCCTGGACGAGATCGATGACTTCGGCTTGTCGAACCAGGTGGCGGTGACGACGATCCGGGATGCCGGTATCCAGGCGGATACGCCGATCGTGATCGTCTACCCCGACGCGGCCGTATATGGGTCGGTCACGGTGGCGGATGTGCATACCATCGTGGAGGAACATTTATCGAAAGGCAACATCGTCCCGTCTTTGCTGGAGAACGTGCATGGAGTGACGGCCGAGGTTGGGTGGATCCGCGGCCGCCAGGGAGCACTGCCGGTTCAGAAGCGCGTCGTGCTGGAGCGCGCCGGCCTGGTTAATCCGGAGAGTATCGACGATTACATCCTGTATGACGGCTTTCAGGCATTGGGGAAGGCTTTGACGCAGATGACGCCGGCGGAAGTGATCGCAGAGATTGACAAGTCCGGATTGCAGGGACGCGGAGGAGCCGGCTTTCCCACCGGGCAAAAATGGAGGTTCGTCGCCAGCACAGCCGGACATCCCAAGTACGTGATCTGCAATGCAGACGGAGCGAGCCGGGAACCTTTAAGGATCGGCTGGTGCTGGAAGGCGACCCGTTCAGTATCATCGAGGCGATGACGATCGCAGGGTATGCCATCAACGCGCAGGAAGGAAATATCTATATTCGCGGTGAATATCCGCTGGCGTACCGGCGCATCGAGAATGCCATCCAGCGCGCTGAAGAAGACGGCCTATTGGGGGAACACATTTTTGGAACTGACTTCTGCTTTCATATCCATCCGCACGCCGGGGCCGGCGCTTATATCTGCGGAGAAGAGACCGCACTGATCGAGTCGCTGGAGGGCAAGCGCGGCATGCCCCGCGCCCGGCCGCCCTACCCCACAACCTACGGCCTGTTCGGGAAGCCGACCGTAGTCAATAATGTGGAGACCCTTGCGAACGTGCTGCCTATCCTGCGTAACGGAGCGGGATGGTATCGCGGCATAGGTTCTTCCAAGAGCGCCGGCACAAAGGTCTACACGATACTCGGCAACGTCAATTTCACAGGGGCCATCGAGGTCCCAATGGGGATCACGCTCCGCGAGGTGATCGACATTTATGCGAAGGGCATGAAGAACGATAAGAAGCTCAAATTGGTGCAGACGGGCGGTTCGAGCGGCACCATCGTCCCGGCGAGTTTGCAGGATGTGCCGCTCGACTTTGAATTATTCCGCAAGGCCGGTGTCTCACTCGGCTCGGCGCGCTGCTGGTCTGCGATGAGGATACGTGCGTAGTGGACCTCGCAAAGACGATCTGCGTTTCTTCCGCAATGAGTGCTGCGGGAAGTGCACGCCGTGCCGCATTGGCACCCTGCGCCTGTACGAGATCGTGAGCCAGATATCCGAGGGCAAAGCAGCGCTGAGCGACCTGGACCTGATGCTGAAGATCGCGGAGGCAATGACCGAGGTATCAAACTGCGGCCTTGGACAGACCGCCTCCATCTCGATATCCGACTTCATGAAATACTTCCGCCCGGAGATCCAGGCGCATATCGTGGATCATCGCTGCCCGCTCGGCGTGTGCCCGGTGTCCGCGCCGCTAGCTGAAGCGGCGCCCGCTCTCTAGCCGCGAGTTGCAGACCATCAAGGAGAGAAAACCATGGTCAGTTTGACGATCAATGGTCAAGCCCTGGAAGTCCCCGAGAACACAACGGTTCTTCAAGCCGCGGAGGGGGCCGGCATCGTCATTCCGACCCTGTGTCATCACAAAGACCTGACGCCCTATGGCGGCTGCCGCCTTTGCTCGGTGGACGTGCGAGGCATGCGCTTGCCCGCCACTGCTTGCACGCTGCTTGTTTCGCCGGGCATGGTAGTGCAAACCGAAAGCCCGGAGCTTACCCGTTACCGGCGGACGATCCTGGAGCTTCTGCTCGTTCGGTTTTATGACGCCGGCTATACACACAACGGCTCTGCGAAACCAGAGCTTGATACACAGTTCGCCCATTGGGTTCACTTCTATGGCATCGACATGCAAAGCGCCATGGCGAGGGAACCGTTCCGGCAGATCGACAGCGACCCGAACCCGTTCATCTGGGTGGATAAGAACAAGTGCATCATGTGCACACGCTGCGTGGCGCCTGCGCGGAAGTACAGGGGCGCTTCGTCTGGGCGCAGGCCTATCGGGGCTATGACCTGCGCATTGCAGCCGGCGCGGACACGACCATGCTGCAGGCGCGCTGCGAGTCATGCGGCGCGTGCGTAGCACACTGCCCCACGGGCGCACTGGATAACCGGCACTCGGTGAAGCTTGGCGCGCCGGACCGCACAGTGACGACGATCTGCCCGTATTGCGCGTTGGCTGCCAGATGGATCTGAACATCAAGGATGATGTCCCGGGCGGACGGGTGATATCGGTTTCATCGAACGCCAACGCGCCGGTCAACGGCGACCACCTGTGTGTCAAAGGCCGCTATGGCTTTGACTTTATCCAGTCGCCGGCCCGGCACAAGGGCCCGCGTGTGCGGAAATATCTGCTGGACGGCAAGCCTCGCCAGCAACAACGCGGCCCATGGGTGGACGTGGATTGGGATACGGCGCTGAACATCGCCGCAAAAGGCTTGCTCGCGGCGCGCGATCAATACGGCCCCGATAGCATCGGGCTGCTGGCATCGGGCAAGGCGTTGAATGAAGAGAACTACCTGTTGAACAAACTTGCGCGGCAGGTGATCGGAACCAATAATATCGATTGCGGCACGCATCTCGGTCGGTGCAGCACAGTGGACGGGCTGGGCGAGGCCTTTGGACTGCCTGCGATGTCAAACTCCATGGATGACATTGCAAGGAATGCGCGCTCGCTCCTGATCATCGGATCTGACATAACGGAGAATGATCCGGTCTTCGGGGCGCGGATCCGGCAGGCGGTGCTGCGCCGGGGCGCCAAAGTGATCGTCGCAAGCCCCTTATTCCTTAACATCGAGGAATATGCGGCGCTCTCCCTCCGCCACAAACGCGGCTCCGAGTACGCGCTGCTCAACGGCCTCATGCACATCATCCTGGAAAAGGGCGGGGCCGACCCAAGATTCATCGAGGAGCAACCCGGGCTGTATAAGGCGCTCAAGATCACTGTGGATGATTATCCGGTTGAGAAAGTTTCTCGTCTGACGAACCTGCCCGCCGAAAAACTCCATCAAGCCGCGGAGATCCTGACGACGAACCGGCCTACGAGCGTTATTTGGGGACCGGAACTCGCCAGCGCACAAAGTGTAAGGGCACTGGCAAACCTGCAGACGCTACTAGGCAACATGGGCGTGCCAGGCGGCGGCGTGGCACCGCTCCGAAGCCAGAACAACTCTCAGGGTACGTCGGATATGGGCGTTCACCCATCGTTCTTCCCGGGCTACCAACCTGTTAGTGATGAAAAGAGCCGCATCAAATTCGAGGCCGCCTGGGGCACAGAGCTGCCCTTGAAAGCCGGTCTCGAGGCTTCCGAAATGTTACACGAAGCCGCTGCGGGGAAACTCAAGGCACTCTTTCTACTTGGCAACTCATGGTCGGAGTCAGCCAACCGGCTCTCCGAACCGCGCTCGAGCGATGTAATTTCGTTGTGCTTTGCGAAGCCCTTCCATCCGAGATGTCGCGTTATGCGGATGTACTGCTTCCCGGCGTGACGTTTGCAGAAACGACCGGCAGCTATACGAATACAGAACGCCGTATCCAGAAGGTGCGGCAGGCAATCAAGACACAGGGCAATTCAAAGCCTGAGTGGCGGATACTTGTGGAGCTCGCACATAGGATGTGCCCTCCAGCGTGGCGACGCCTGGTGGACGGCATCTGCCCAGGTTGGGACTATGCCGATACGGCCGTGATCATGGATGAGATCGCCAGCCTCACGCCAATCTATGCGGGCGTCTCGCACCAGTGCCTCGAGCGAGGGGACTGCAGTATATGGCCTGCTGAAACTGCCGAAACCGCGGCTCCGGCAGTACTGTTCGAACAGGGCGTCAAAGGCAATCTGGCTGGCAGCGGCATATAACCCTCAGGGCAAGACCGTTCCTGCAAGTTCACCGGCGCTCAACATTTCAATATCGAGACATTTTAACGAGGTGACCAATTGCATATTGATATCTTGCGTAACCTTCTCTATAATAGAGGAGAGAGTACGTGCGCATCGCAAGCGGAACCGCCGTGCCAGGTTGAAGTTGCATTGGGGAAGGAGACCCTTTATGTCTCGTAAAAGCCGCATCCTATTGGCTGTTGTAAGCACATTACTACTTCTTGCATTTGTTACCCCCGGAGTGGCGCTGGCATGGTCCGGCTGCGGCTCCAGCTACTACGTGCAGCGTGGCGACACACTCAGCGGATCGCGGTGCTATGTGGCACCAGCATGGCTGCGATACGTCAGGCTAACCCGGGCCTGGGCTACTACCTCTATGCGGGGCAGACGCTGTCGATGCCGGGCGGATACAATAGCGGCTACAACAACGGCTACAACAATGGTTACCCCGGCTATGTGACCGGGCCCACCGGCTACGGCACCTACGTGGTGGCGCGAGGCGACACCCTGCGCAACATCCCGGCCAGGACGGGTTTCACCGTATCGGATATGATCGCTGCCAACCCCCAGCTTTGGAATCCCAACCTAATCTATGCAGGACAGGTTATCAACCTGCCGGGCAGCAGCAGCGGCACCACGTACTATGATTACAACGGGTACCCGACGAATTACGGAAACTACGGTTCGGGCTCCACGTACACGGTGCAATGGGGCGATACGCTCCGGATGATCGCGATCTCGCTATGGCACTACAGTCGAAAATCTGATGGCGCTCAATCCCCAGATCAACAACCGCCATTGGATCTACGCCGGGCAGGTCCTGCGCGTCTGGTAGACCCAATTCGATCGTCACATCACGCGCTGAGAATCAAAACCGCAGCCATAAGGCAGCGGTTTTGATCTTCGTGCGGACGAAAAGCCGCGGCGGGCTCAGCGACATTTAAACGCGCGCGGGTTCCGATTTCTTATCGCTCCCCCTGGCTCTGCCTCTTTCATCCGAGTCTCCTCTTGTGGCTTCTCAACGCCTGTGCCAACTTCGGGCGCGACCAGGCGCAAGATGCCCGGAAGGACTTTGATCCACGCGGTGCCTGTTCCCCAGACGATGCCTTCTGCGGCAATATCGAGTTTGGGTGAGGTTTTTACTTTGATCTTTCGCGCCCGATAGCGCTGTATCCTGTTATCGGAGACGGGCGTTTCATTGGCTGTCCGGGCAAAATAGGCCAGCACATCGGCCTTGCTAAAGCCGGGATACACGGCAACATCCAGGAGACCGTCTTCGAGCGAGGCATCGGGGGCAATCAGGTTCTTCAGTCCGATCAGCGGGGTATTCGCAATTGTCACCAGCGGCGTTTCGATCTCTATTCTGCTATCGTCGAGCGTCAGGAAGACTTTGGCGTTGGAATCGAAATTCATCAGGAGCTTCATGGCGTCCTTGATGCCCGCATATTTGCCTTCCGGCACGTTCTTGAGCTTCGGGTAGACCGTGGCAATCAGGCCGACCGCCGTGACCATAAAGAACACGAACTTTCCGCCGCGCTTCGTGCGCAGCTCTGCCAGATCGACCTTCCGCGTTTCCCGGAGGCGATCAGCGCGCACTGCTCGTCAAAGTCCGCGGGAATGCCGATACTCCGTGCGAAATCGTGGAGGTGCCGGCTGAGATAACCCCAAAGCGCGCTTTGGAGCCCACGATGCCCGGATCACGGCACCGAGCGTGCCGTCGCCGCCCATGCCGATCACGATGTCGTAGCCTTCTCCGGCGGCTTTGCGGGCGATGCGCTCCCCGTGCTTGATGGGATGCACGAGAGCCACATCCACATCCAGGCCACGGTCGGTCAACCCTTTCGTAACCTGCTCGATGAGCGAGGCCTGTTTCACGACCGCGCCGGCCCCGGTATTGACGATAAATTTCGCGCGAAGAGTCTTCTTGTTCTTAGCCATGTGGAATTCGACACCAGCAATGAGTGAAATTGGCCCAAAAACGGGCCGCACCGGCAGGCGCCGCCTTTCTAACGCTAGAAACGGATTTCCGGCCCGTTCGTTCTATGGCCAGAAAAAACATAGAGCCTCCAACGGCTGGAGGCTCGATGAGTAAAGCATGTAGCGGCCGAGAGCAGCGCGTTAGGCCGCAGCTTTCGCCGTCGAAAGGCTTTCGCTGAAATCCTTAAGCTCGGGCTCGACCGCCGTCCAGAGCATCACCAACAACATCAGCAGCCCTGCCAGGGCGAAAAGAGCCGTGAGGTTCCAACTACTTATTGCGCCAGATATGGCCTGAGAAACAGGCACGAGGCCGGTATTCGCGAACATCAGGATGCTCATCATGCGCCCAAGCATATCCCTGGGCGTCCGCGTTTGCATCCAGGTGAAGAGGATGATGGCTATGTAGCCGTTACCCAATCCGAGGAAGAGCAACATCCCAAAGTCGACCCACGTGGAGGGGACATAACCGAGGAGCCCAATGACCAGTCCGAATGCTGTTAGCAGCGCGATCAAGATTATGCGCATGACTCCGCCGCTCGGACGAGGCAGAGATCCGCAAGCAGGTATCCCACCAGGTTCCCTCCCGCGTACGCGGACATCAGCAGACCAAATGCCACGGCTCCCTCGGGCAGGCGTTGATCGGCTAGCACCGGAATGCCAACCAGGAGCGGACCGATGAGCAGGAAATTGGCAGCGGAGATGACCAGGAACATCAGCCGCAATGGGCGATCATTCAACAGGTATTTGATGCCGGTCAGAATGGAATGCCAGACGCTCTCCTTCGGAGGGCGCCATCAGAAACTGCCGCCTGCTTCCCATGCGGATAAGCCACGGGCAACCTGCCGAAACCGCAAAACTGAGCGCGTCGATCGCGAACGCCAGGCCAATGCCAAACAATGAACTCGAGTAACCACCGATCAGGATGCCGGCAACGGTAGGTCCAATGAAGCCGGCGAGCTGCGAAATGCCCATCATGATGGAATTGCCGGCCTGCAGATCCTGCTCGTCCACCAGCATGGGGACCATAGTGTTCAGCCGGGATGGCGAAGCCAGCCACAAGGCCAAATCCAAGACCGAAGACGTACAACATCCAGATCTGGACAATCCCGCTGAAGACAACGAAAGCCATCAGCACGGTCAAAATGAAGCGGACGATATCCGCGATCATCATGATGAGGCGCGGGGAAAGGCGATCCGTAATAGCCCCTCCCCAGCAGCATGAAGACAGCGCGAGGAATTCCCTCCAGGGCCAGGACGATGCCCAACACAAACGGATCGCCGGTGAGCTGCAACACCAGCCAGGGCGTGGCGATCAGGGCGAACTGGTCGCCCAATAGTGATGTTGTCGCGCCGCAAACAGAGGCGAAAGTCGCGCAGCGACATCACCCGCGCCATTGGATTTTTTGAAGGTGTTGTTTTGTTCATCAAGTCTGTCTCTATCGATAGAGAAGCTGGGTGGCACCTCTGGCAGGCATCGGTGCTCTCGTCCTCCATACCATAACCACGACCACCGCCGCAAGCGCCCACAATATGATCGAGTAGAGTTCCGCCCGAGGCGTTAGAGCCACGAGCTCGCCGGTGAAATTGACCATGAAGTGGAACAGCATGGCTGCCAGGGTGCTCCGCGCCGTGTTGTTGAAGATCCACGAGAATACAACCGTTAGAGGAACGATGCCGATCATCAACAACCAGAACGACAGGGAACCGGCTCCGAGCTTGTACTGGTAGCTATTTTTTATAAAGAATAGGGGCAGGTGCCACAAGGCCCAGATGAACCCGAGGATGAGGCTTGAGGCCAGTGTACTCCATCTTTCCTGCAGGCGATCCAAAACATAACCGCGCCAGCCAAATTCCTCCAGCGGACCCACCAAAATAATGGAGAGTGCAAAGGGAATGATGGTCCAGGGGGCGGCGAAAATCTGGAGCGCCGGCTCCTCCCAGGCGGCTCCCGTTCCTCCGAACAGGATATCGAATGCGACCGCGAGGCGAAGAGCACCGGCACGAAGATCACAATGATCAGCAACCATCGGGCTCCAATTCGTTTCAGATCAATCAGGCGCCGCCAGTAATCAAGCCTGATCGCTCTGCCCTGTACGACGTAGAGGCTCGTGAGCGCCGCAAACATAGGCCCAAGCAGGCCAAGCAGTCCGAGAACAAGGCCCAAGGGAGTCTCGAAGCTTATGCCCAGTACGATCAGTGTTATCCAGAACAGCCAAGCTCCAGCCAAGCGCCAAACCGAAGAAAGCCCAGGGACTCGAGAGGATCGACTTCAACGAATTGGGATGCGTGTTCATTGTTTGCTTCTCCTTTTTTCTCAGGGATGTGACTTCTATCACTGCGCTACGCATCTTTGAGGCCGGGCCGGTTTTCGCGCTCCACCCCCCGCCCAGAGTCTTCTGAGCACAATGATGAGCCCATTATCGAAAATGCCACCCCGTCCGCCGGGAAGTTTTACCCTGGTCATCTGGACAGGCCCGGATTTGGATGTTTGAACTTTGATGGTGTGAATAAAATCAGAGGAGGGACAATGAGTCATTTGCCCATCGATACCGACCGCGACCCCGAACCAATTCGCCTGTTCAAGTCTGATTTTATGGAGTTTTTCACCCACATCAGCCCGGTGACCGTTGTCGTTTTGTGGCTGCCCATCGTGCTTCTCTTGATCGTCCATTCCGTGACGAGAGCCCCGGGCATTGCGATTCCGGCCTTCATCCCACTTGGTCTTCTGGCCGGCCTATTCCTGTGGACGTTCGCCGAATACACACTGCACCGATTCCTGTTTCATCACAAGCCTACCAGCCCACGCCAGGAACGCATCTTTTTCCTGTTCCATGGAATCCACCATGCACAGCCGCAGGTGAAGACACGGCTCGTCATGCCATTCCCGGTGAGCATCCCGATGGCAGCCGCTTTCTTCGGGCTGTTCTACCTGATCGTGGGCATGCTGCTCAGAGCGCCTCAGTGGGTGGAACCCCTGATGTCGGGTTTCCTGATCGGATACCTGGTTTACGATCTGACGCACTATGCCACCCATCATCTCCCAATGCGCTCGGGATACGCGAAGTACATCAAACGCTATCATATGCAGCATCACTACAAGGATCCGGATACGCGTTACGGGGTCAGCTCGCCGGTGTGGGATAGGTGTTTGGCACGCAAGGCGCGGCGCGCAGTAAATTGACTCATCCTTTGCTGGCTGATAACATTGGGAAATGGCGCTTATGAAACCGGGAAAATGGATCACGAGGACGAGACTGATTATCATCCTGGGCATCCTGGCGCTGGCCGTGCTGGGCGCCGCATTGGCGCTGCGCCGGGCCGCGCCTGCACCGATCGCGCGCGTCGATCGTCCCCTGACACAATATCCAGACCGTTCCCCCATCGGCCCCGCTTATCAGATGACGTTTGGCGGCATGAGAAAGAAGGACCTCGCCGGTAAGCGGCACTGCCACGTTCGGAGGGATATTTTTCCAGCGCCATCGCGATATCATTCCTGAACATGAACAGCGTGCAGGGGACCCCTGCTCCTCAGAGTTCAGCTTCGGATGCTGTTGCGAAGCCGGGGAGCGCTTGCCTCAGACCTTCGCCCGCCGGATGCGGACGGTGGGAGACTAACTTCAGCATCAGCCTGAAAGAATCTAACGCACAGCGACCGATGGCAGTGCTTCTTTATAGCTTGCATCTCAGGACCGGAATTCGTTGCCTGCGGCGACGTTCCCTGAGAGACTGTTTCTTGAATTGGC
>CAWDUZ010000011.1:0-24058 GCA_963805515.1 uncultured Chloroflexia bacterium
AAGATAATGTGTGAGTTATAGGCCGTCAGTCGTCAGGCGGATTACAATAGGAAGGAAACTTGGCGGATCTGACCTGGCCCCGTTGTAAAGACTAAACCCTCTATTTGGACAGCCTCCTACTGCTTGGATGCACCAGACGTGCTTGGAGTACCCTTAGCCTCCGCTCTTAATCAGTGGATCAGGGTTCAACTTCCTGGTCGGTCACGCAATATATGCTGGCCTCAGCTGCAATAACTTCCACGTTTGGTTCCCAGGCAGCCTCCGAAACTTGGATGCTGCTTTTACTGTAGCAATCTTGTAGCAAATTGACTTAACCATAAGATGCTTTTGATGAGAAACTGTTCGAATCGGAAGTTTGCTCCGGCGGATTTGCTTCATGCCCGGATTCTTGCGGGCGAAAACGCGATCGAGTTTCTGGACCGCTTCTTCCTGAATGTCGGGAAGCACATGAGAGTAGGTGTGAAAAGTGAATCTAATATCAGTGTGCCCAAGGCGCTCTTGGAACCTCCGCATCAATCAATAACACTTTGTAGCCTTCCAAGACTAATCCGGCTGACAGATTGATAGCTGTTGTGCTTTTCGCTACTCCTCCCTTCTGATTGGCGATGGAAATTATCATGTTTGGTGTGTACGCCTGACGTACTCCGACAGAACCAATCGGAGCAGGGCAGAGAGCGCGACATTGCGCTCAGATGCCAGTTCCTCCAAGGCGCCTTTTAGCTTGCGAGGTGCCAGAAACTTGATCAGCACCTCATTTTGATTCTTTTGATTGTCTTCCTGGACCATAAATAGGACATGTTCGGGACAGTACACACAGTTAATCAGACGGGGAAGGGGTTGTCAATACCAAGTTCGATGTCTCCCTTAAACGGACTGTTTCACAGAAGCCTCTGTCGGGCAACCTAGTGAGATCTAAGGTGCAACAGCTCTTGCAAGTGATGAGTTAGCCATTTTCCAAATGAAACGTGCCACGATTTGCTAGGGAGCTTTATTTCGGAGTTTTGATTGTTTTCGCGTCGAAGGATTTGCGGCTAGATTTCCTGGGAGTAAGCCGGGGGAGGCGTTTCTCTTGTTCTTTTGTCCTCGACCTTCATGCCGGTTTTGACCGAATTTTTGCTAAAGGAGGCTCGGACTAAGGATTACAGAGGTATTGACTTTTGAACTTCAACTCAGTATAATTTCATCAGGTGAGTTATGTTTTCATTGAGTGAAATCAAGGATTTTGGACAAGATCCTGTGTTCCCCCTCCATACTGAAGAAATGCTCTTTCGTGCTGTCTCCCGTGAGGTGTGCATGCGGCCTGTCTCTGAACTCATGAGCAGGCCGCATTTTATTTACTGAACCGAGCTGGGCTGGACGAAATCGAGCTATAGAGGTTCCCAGAAGGTCATCGTAGCCTCAGGCCCTGGTGTCATCGGATGCTTGGGTGTGGTTCTGGCGGGATGATTTGTTGGATTGCCTCGTGCCGAATTCCCGGGGAGGGAACAATGACGAGAATGCTCGATTTTGGATGGCGTGTCCCGGATTTTGGGGAGCAGCAGTCGGGGGATAGATCCACGCGTGCGCGTACATTTCGCGATCAGATATTCAATTTTATGGATGTTGTCCTTGGGCATTTCGATACCGCCTGGGCTGGCGACTACTTCTTTCCAGTTAGAAGACCAAATCCAAAAGGCTTGGAACAAGGAGGTGGCGCCGAAATCTGAATCCTTTACACGCGGTTACTGTCCAACATCACGTCAGGAGTTTGAAAGTCAACCGTAATGCTCGTTCAAAAGGAGAATGAAGATGAAGAAGAACGTACTTTATGTTGGAATTGCAGTGGCCCTGTTGCTAGCCGCATGTGCGCCCGCAGCCGCGCCAGCCCAGCCAACAGAACAATCAGTTGCCGTGCCTACACAGGTACCGGGTGCAGCTCCTGCCGCAGGCGCAGGCGCATACACGTTGCCTGAGGGTGCATTAGTGCAGCCGGTGCCCCTGGCGGCCGCTGCACAGTTTAAGGGGACGATCGCCTACAAGCCGGGCGCCAAGGCCCGCATCGCCTATATGCCGCCAGTCATCAATCCATACTATGGAGCGATTGAGGCGGGAGCGAAGGCACAGGCAGAGAAGTTGGGAGTGGAAATGGTTACGTTTTCTCCCAGCGGCGATTCTGATGTTGCCGGACAGATGAAGCAACTTCAAGATGTGGCCACCCAGGGATTTGACGCCGTCATCCTCTCCACTCACGATGAAAATGCGGCCGGGCCGCTTGTCAAAAAGCTTGGCGAGGCCGGCATCCCCGTGATCATCTTCAACTCAGATATTGCAGACTTCCCGGCTCCCGTCTCGGCCGTCGTGGGATATGCCCAGCGCAAGGCCACTCATGCTCTTGGCGACTATATTGCCAAGAAGTTCAATGGCAAGGCGAATGTAGGGGTCCTTGAAGGGCAGGCAGGGTACCACTCCACCGAGCGCATCGGTGGTTTCTTGGATGCTTTCAAGCCCTTCCCGGACATGAAGACAGTTTCCAGCTTGCCGACCACCTGGGACGCCGACACAGCCAACAAGGCTACTCTGGACATGATGCAGGCGCATCCGGAGATTAACCTCATCGTGGCCGCCAACGATTTTGAAGCCATCGGAGCCGCAAAGGCCTTGAAGGCGCTCAACCGCACGGATGTCGAGGTCTATGGCAATGATGGCGCCACGGAAGGCCTGGAGCAAATCGCCGCCGGACTTTGGCAAGGCACCTCCAATACCGTTCCGTATACGATGGGCCAGATCACCATGCAGGTGACCATGGACGTGCTGAACGGTAAGTACCCCGGTGGCTACCTTGAGACACCAGCCATTCAGACCTATACGGCTGACGTCGCCAGGTTCCTGTGCCACCCCGAAAGTCTCTCCCCCGCGCCCGCAAAGACGTACACATGCCCATAGTCTGGAGAGGCTAGTCAGCGAATTCAGGAGCAAGCCCTGGCTCAGGTGTGTGGGGGCCAGGGCTTACTTGTCAAATCAGGAGGATCAACCGCCCATGGATTCTGAAAAATCGGCGCTCTGGATCGCGCGCGGGATCTTCAAGTCATTCCCTGGTGTTCAAGCACTGGATGACGTCTCCCTTGAGGTATTTCCTGGTGAAGTCCACGCCCTTGTCGGCGAAAACGGTTCCGGAAAATCAACGCTTGTAAAATGCATCGCGGGTGTTCATCCACATGACCAGGGCGAGCTTCTGTATAGGGGTACTCCGGCAATCTTCCATAACCCCACCGAAGCCCGCGCGCACGGGATTTCCACGATCTACCAGGAATTCTCGCTGGTGCCAACCCTATCAGTCGCGGAGAACATCTTCCTCGGCAATTATCGGACCAAGAAAGGCACGGGCATGATCGATTGGCCCGTGATGCGCGAGCAGGCACGGAAAGTACTTGAAGAGCTTTCACTGACGCTCGACCCCGACGCGATCGTGAGCACTCTTTCGACAGCAGAACAGCAGTTGGTCGAAATTGCCAAGGCCATCTCCATCGACTCGTCCTTGTTGATCATGGACGAGCCAACGGCGGCTCTGGGGATGACCGAAACAAAACACCTGATGGATCTGATCCGGCGTTTGACCAAGCAAGGCAAGGCGATCCTCTACATCTCACACCGTCTGGATGAGGTGTTTGAGATCGCCGACCGTGTGACCATTTTGAAAGATGGTCGCCGGGTTGCAACTGCCCCGATTTCCGAGCTGAAAGTGGGCGACGTGGTGCGCATGATGGTTGGTTTTGACGTGGGGCAGCACTATCCCAAAGAGCGAAATGCTCAGGAACGACCTCGACTTGAGGTCGAACATCTCTCGACCGACAACGGGGTAGATGACGTGAGCTTTGCCGTCAATGTGGGCGAAGTGTTTGGTTTAGGAGGCATGCTCGGATCGGGGAGAACTGAAATCGCCCGTGCAATCTATGGTCTGGATCGAATTACCAGCGGACACATTCGGGTGGATGGCAAGGATGTACGGTTTCACTCGCCGGCGGAGGCCATCGAAAGCGGTATCGGACTTATCCCCGAGAATCGGAAGACGGATGGCAGTTTCTTGAACTTTGACGGTCCAAAGAACATCACGATCTCGAAACTCGAGAGCTCTCCTTCGGGGTCCCTGGTTGAGCCTTTCAAAGGAACGCCAGATCGGGGAAACTTATGTCAGGAAAATGAACATCTCCCCGGCGGCGATGGAAAGCTCGGTGCGGTACCTTTCGGGCGGCAACCAACAAAAAGTGATCATCGCCCGCTGGCTTTTCTCAGAAGCGCGGCTGCTGATCATGGATGAGCCGACGCAGGGGATCGATATCGGTGCCAAACATGAAATCTACAACGTGATCAACGAGCTGACGGCTAACGGAATCAGCGTCCTGCTGATCAGTTCCGATTTTCCAGAGCTGTTGGCAATGAGCGACCGCATAGCAGTGGTTCGGGACGGGCATGTCCTGCAGATCGCCGACGGTGCTCGGATGTCCGAGGTTGAACTCATCAGCAGTGCCTCAGGCATTGTATTGGACGCGGGGGCAGCATCCTAGCGGTGCGCTCCATGGAGGAGAATTGGATGAACTGGATGCAGAAATATCTTCGAAGCACAATAGCCGGTCCTATTATTGCCTTGCTTTTGATAGTCGTGTTCGTGGGTCTGATCACCCCACGATTCATTCATCCCCAGAACTTCAGCAATGTCACGCTCCAAGTGGCACTGGTGGCGATCGTGGCCATCGGTGCCACGTTGGTCATCCTGACGGGCGGCATTGATCTCTCTCCCGGTGCCACCGTTGCATTGGTGTGCTGTTCTCTGGCGTACCTGGTGCGCAAGATGGGGGTACCTCTCCCGGTGGGTATCCTCTTGTGCTACTGATGGGCGTTGTGTTGGGATTTCATCAATGGCTTCTTGAGTTCGTATGGGAGAATTCCATCCTTCATTATCACTTTGGCGACAATGAACATCTACCGCGGCCTGGCTTTCGCCGTCACCGGAGGTATCACGATCTTCTCCGTGTCCCCCCAGCTTGAGCCCATTTTCTATGGAAGATTTCTCGGCATTCCCCTGCCTTTCTACTATGTGGTCATTCTGTATGGCAGCGCCGCGGTCTTCCTAAGGAACACAATTCCGGGGCGAGCGATCTACGCTATTGGCGGAAACGAGGCAGCTGCTCGTCTGAGCGGCATTAACGTAAACCGGATGCGCTTGCTGGCTTTCGTCATTGCCGGCTTGACGGCGGCGATTGCCGGCGTATTGGAAACGGCCTGGCTAGACTCAGGATCGGCTGCCTATGGGTCAGAGCTGGCACTCGGAGGGATTGCCGCTGCGGTCATCGGTGGCGCTAGTCTTGTCGGTGGCTATGCTAACATCCTGTCATCGCTTGTGGGAGCGCTCACAGTGGCCGTCGTGCAGAATGGCCTGAATTTGCACGCGGTTCAGCTTGCCTGGCAGGATGTGACGCTCGGGCTGGTGATCGTCCTGGCCGTTGGCGTGGATATGTGGCGCGGGAACATCGGTGAGTCACTTGGCAGGCTGTTCAAGAGACCGACGCGCCGCTCGGGAGACTAGGCGACTCGTAAGCTAGTTTCGAGGAGGCTATCCAGTAAACCAGATGAAGTTGGCGCGGACGATCCGAGAACAGCTCACTCAGGAGTTAGCGAAAGAGAGGTCGCAGGATGTACACATATGGACGAAAGACCGGCTGTCGCATCAGCATGGACTATACGTACAAGGGGATGCGCATCGCCTATCTTGAAAATGATGCCATCCGCGTTGGCTTGCTCCTGGATAAGGGCGCGGATGTCTTTGAGTACACCTATAAGCCCAAGGACATGGACTTCATGTGGCAGTCTCCCATAGAGATGCGCAAGCCCTTCGTGGCGACCAGCGCCCTGCCAGAAGGGGCATTTCATGACTACTTTTATGGGGGCTGGCAGGAGATCTTGCCATCGGCTGGCTGGGCATCCGAGCCTTACCTAGGCGTCTATCAAGGCTTGCATGGCGAAGTTTCGCTGTTGCCGGTCGAAGCTTCTATTCTGGAGGATACCCCAAACCGAGTCTCACTGCGAACGCTGGGTGCGTCTATATCGTTCGCCTCTCGCCCTGGAGCGCACGGTATCCCTTGAAAGGGACAAGGCCGCGTTGTTTATCAAAGAAAGGCTGGTTAACGAATCCGAAGCGGATTTCGCGATCATGTGGGGGCACCACCCCAGCCTTGGGGCGCCTTTCCTCAACGAGAACTGCATTGTCCAGGTTCCTGCGAAGAAGGTAGAGGTCCTAGCATTTCACAAGAACGGTCTATGGGCGCCCGGCGGGGATTATGATTTCCCGATGGTCCCCAACCGCCGTTCCGGAGAACTCCAAGACATCACGAAAGTATTGCCCAAAGACACAGGCTCGGTGGATGTTGTGTTCTTTAAGGAGCTTGCAGAGGGCTGGTACTCCATTACGGACCAAAAATCGAGCGTCGGGTTTGGAATGGCATGGGACAAGTCTGTGTTCAAGTATCTTTGGATGTGGCAGGTCTACGGCGGTCATAACGACTACCCATGGTACGGAAGGACATACAATTGCGCGTTGGAGCCGTTCACCAGCTATCCACCGGCCGGCATCCAGAACGCGATCAAAAATGGAACAGCTCGGATCATGAAGCCCACTGAGGTCATCGAAACAGACCTGGTGGCCGTTGCCTATGAAGATGGGCCGGCTAACCGGGTGGGCCGGGATGGGGCAGTCGAACACTAACCAGTCACAATCCCTGCCATCGTAAAATGTCCGCCCCATCAAACTCTGCTGTTTGATGGGGCGTCGTGTATTGCCTGCAATGGGCCCGCGGCCCTTGTCGGCGGACGCTCAGCCTGATGTCAAATTGACGATGGTATGCTTCTGTATCGAACTCAATGGCCGCCAATGCAATTTCGAGCGCCTTCTTTCCATCAGTGCCCGTGCATGCAGGCTCTCTATCTTCCTGGACGCACTCAATGAAGTGCTTGATTTCCTCACGGATCCCATCGCTGCCTTCGTAGGAATGCTCCTCTGGCAGAGGCTCATCTCGCATCAGGATTCGCAAGTCATAGGGTTGGTCCAGTTTCCCGGAAATTTGGACTATACCCTTCTCGAAGTGCATGTCCAGATACTCGCGGGTTACGCGTTGTTCGGATGTGCAGCCTCCGCCAATACCGCCAATTGCCCCATTCGCAAAGCGTGCAACCATGATTGCTGAATCGGGCAGCCTGGTATTGGGGTAGACAAAAGTATCCCCTTCGGCAAAGAGGCTGCGTATGTCCCCAAAGAAATACCGCATTACATCAAAGGCATGAACCATGTTCTCGACCACAATGCCTTTTGTACCATTCTCATCAAACTTCCAGCCGGGATCGTCAACTTTCCACAAAGGATAGGTATACATGGCCCAAAGCGGCCGACCTAATTTGGGAAGTTCGCTCTTGGTATACATCATGGCCTTGGTAAAGCGATGCTTAAATCCAATCATCAGCTTTACATGATTCATCGCGCACGCCTGGATCATCTTGTTGCAATCCGCAAGAGTATTGGCCATAGGTTTTTCGCAGAAGACGTGGATACCCTTGGCAGCAGCCAATTCGGTCGGCAAGAGATGATAGGCGGGTATCTCGGCAATGACAACCGCATCCATTGCTTCTTTCTCGAACATGTCCTGCACACGGTTGTAGAGAATGTGTGTTCAGTAATTCGACTTCCTTCGCCTTCTGCGAAAACCGGTCATGGACCGCCACAACCTCCACCCCCGGTGTGTCCCGGAGTACGTTCAGAAGGATCTTTCCAAAAAAACCGAGACCAACTACGCCCACACGCAAAGTCATTCGTTTCTCCTCAAATGCTCAACTAGATTGATTTTGTCGGCTGACAATCTGATTCAGGCGATGAACTTGCTTGTTTTCGAAGCGTCTTCGCCTCTGGGAGACCTCACCAACTCGACCTCGAAATCGTGAGCGGTCTCCCCGGTGCACAGCATGGTAATACTCCACCGGGCGGCCCTGATTGAGGTAACTTATGCTATCCAACATGACCAGCGGAGAGCCGGGCTCTATGCAAAGCAGCCAGGCTTCCAATTCATTTGCGGTGACGGCTTCAATCGCTCGCCGACCTCGAATGATAAACAAGCCGAGCTCTTTCTCCAAATACTCATAGAGTGACCGGTTGGTGAGGTCGGCAGTTGCCAATGTCGGGCAGAGATCGTAAGGGATGAAACTGGTCACCAGCTGTATGGGGGCATCCTGGATAGAACGCACCCGCTCGATTTCGATCACCGGTGAGCCCGGAGAAAGATTTAGATGGGCCGCGATGTTATCTGAGCAGGGGATGACGCGGTTGTGGAGCACCTGCGTGTGCGGTTTCAATCCCCGCTCGACCATGTCCTCATAAAAGCCGGTCAGTTTCCAGACTAGGCTTTCATTGATTTTTGGCTCAGTAACGAAATTGCCCTTACCCTTACGAGCGGTAACCAGGCCCTCCAGCTTCAACTCACCCAACGCCTGCCGAATGACGGTCCGGCTGACCCCGTAGGCATGGCATAGTTCCAACTCAGTCGGGATCTTGCTGCCCGGCACCCAGATCCTGCTGTGGATCATCACCTTGATCCGATCAATCACTTGCACATAGTAGGGAATACTGCTATTGAAATCGATAGAGCTACTGCTTGATAAGGCATGTTCCCCGTTCATGAAGCACCCCTCCGCATGAAATCACTCGATCGAATGTGACACTGACGTCAATTAATCCTGTACTTACATTCTAACATGCGAGCGCGCAAAATCCGGTACAATTCCCACACCTTTGCACAATCTGGGCTGCCATCATCTTCTGTGACCTATTTCAGGTTGTCTGTGATGTGGCTCAGTCCCACGTATGGTGACGCTCGGCAATAGGCTGTCGGTGGAGGCGCCTTGGAGGGAAACCTTTTGACCTCCTGTCGGACGGCTCAATGAATTCGGGTGATTTTCCTGGGAGGGAACGATGGCAGGATCTTTACAGATCGGATGGCGAATGCCGGATTTTCCGGAGGATCGGTCGGGCAGTGCGCGTCGAGCGCGCTGAGAAATTCCGCGATCAGATTCTCAACTTCATGGATGTCATCCACGGGCATTTCGATACCGCCTGGGCCGGCGACCACTTCTTTCCCTGGCCGGCCGAGATGGACCAATGGAACGATACGCTGGAACCTTGGACGCTGTTGACTTATCTGCTGGCTCGCTATCCCAAGATGAAGGTCTGTCCAAGCGTGCTCAACCAGGCCTACCGGGCCCCGGCGCTGACAGCCAAGATGGCGGCGACGCTTCAATTGCTCTCTGGGGGGCGCCTCATTGTCGGCATTGGCGCCGGCTGGAAAGAAAATGAGCAGCGCGCATATGGGTACGACTTTCCTCACGATAAGGTGCGGCTTGACCAGCTCGAAGAAGCGGTCCAGATCATGCGCAAGATGTGGACCGAGGATGCACCCTGCTTCCACGGCAAATACTATTCCATCGAAAACGCTTATTGCTTCCCCCGGCCGGATCCGGTGCCGCCATTGCTGATCGGCGGCTTTGGACCCAAGCGCACCCTGAAGATCGTTGCCAAATACGCCGACTGGTGTAACCTCAACGGCTCAAATCTGGAGTTCTGCAGGGAGAGGCTGGGCATCCTGCGCGAGCATTGCGTGACCGTGGGGCGGGACTATGAGACGATTGTCAAGACCTATATCTGTGACTGTGTGGCGCTAGCGCCGACGCATGCGCAGGCGGAGACGATCAAGCAGGCCAGCCTCTTTGCTCCGTACCAGCCGGTGGTGGGCACGCCCGATGAGGTTGCAGCCCAGATCCGAAATTACGCGGACCTGGGCTTCAGCCATCTTGTAGTGCGCCTTGCTGACTATCCCAAGACAGACGGCGTGAAGCTTTTCATCAAGGAGGTCCTGCCGCGGTTTAAGTCGAGAGTGCCGATGGTTTTCACGATACTGGTGTAGTTAGAGCCCGGGGGCGAGCGCTTGTAGGGTCCAAAGGACCACCATACCGCTAAGGATGGTGAACAATATATTCTTGGTCCGCCAGGCAACCAAGGCTGCTACAACCCCGGCAATTTATTGTGGGTTGGCAAATGAAACCCGCATAGAATTATTGCGAGTTAATATCTGAGGGATGACCAGAGCAAACAGCACCGCGGGGGGCACGAAGCGCAGGGCGCTCGAGAATAAGGCAGGCAGCTCGCGTTTGCTGAGCAGAACGATGAAGGAGACACGGATGAGGAAGGTGCCGACCGCCAAGGCGATCATGATCAGCCATACGGTCAAGCGGCCCTCCGTTCGAAGAGCATCCCAGCCAGTATACCGATCAGTGCGGCAATTACCAGGCCGAGCTTGAAGGGTGCGCCGTTCACTAAGACAGCGGCGATGCCGGCAACGACAGCCGCAGCCGCTGTGAACCGGTCCTTGATCCCGGGTACGGCTAAAGCCAGGAAAGTCAACGGTATGGTGAACTCAAGTGACCAACTGGCGGGCAGCCGCGTTCCGGCAATCATGCCTATTCCAACGCTTATCTGCCAGGCCAGCCACATTGTCAGTCCGGAGCCCAGGAAATGCAGCCAAGCTATATCCGGGAACGAGCTCTCGCTCATATGCGTGATCGATGCGGCGTAGGCTTGGTCACTCAGCAAATAAGCCAACAGGCTCTTGCGGCGTACCGATAGTCGATTTAGAAAGGGGGCGAGCGAGGCGCTGTATATCATGAAACGAAGATTGACGACCAGAGCGCTGAAGAGGACCACGAGGGGCGGTGCGCCTGTGGTGATCAGTTGGAGGGCCACGATCAGTGCTGCACCTGAGAAGATCAGGAGCGACATGATGAATCCGCTCACGGGCGGAATATGCGTCTGCGTTACCGCTATGCCCGAGATCATCCCGAACGGGATGACTCCTAGGAGGATGGGAAGCAGGGCTTTCACGCCGGACAGGAATTCGCTACGAGGAGTGGGCGTTATCAATAAATCTCCATTGCTCTTGGGCTTCACCAGAATGCTATTCTGATCAGCCTGCAAGGCAGCAGCCATTCAGCATGGGCAAGTGTAGCATAGCGCACAAAAGCAGAGATGTGACTGAGCGCGAGCCACCAACAACGCTATGCACCCTTGGGCGACATCTGGTCTGCAGAACTGCAAAGCCCGCGAACGATGGAAGCTCGGACTCAGAAATACAGGGGTATTGACTTTTGAACTTCAACTCAGTATAATTTCATCAGGTGAGTTATGGTTTCATTGAGTGAAATCAAGGATTTTGGACAAGATCCTGTGTTCCTCCTCCATACTGAAGAAATGCTCTTTCGCGCTGTCTCCCGTGAGGTGTGCTTGCGGCCTGTCTCTGAACTCATGAGCAGGCCGCATTTTATTTACTGAACCGAGCTGGGCTGGACGAAATCGAGCTATAGAGGTTCCTAGAAGGTCATCGTAGCCTCAGACACCGGTGTCATCGGATGCTTGGGTGTGGTTCTGGCGGGATGATTCGTTGGATTGCCTCGTGCCGAATTCCCGGGGAGGGAACAATGACGAGCAGGCTCGATTTTGGATGGCGTGTCCCGGATTTTGGGGAGCAGCAGTCGGGGGATAGATCCACACGTGCGCGTACATTTCGCGATCAGATATTCAACTTTATGGATGTTGTCCATGGGCATTTCGATACCGCCTGGGCCGGCGACCACTTCTTTCCATGGGTGGCCGAGATGGATCAATCCACGGAGACACACGAGCCATGGACAATCCTGACCTACCTGATGGCGCGTTATCCACAGATGAAGTTCGGTCCAACGGTGCTTTGCCAACTGAACCGCTCTCCCGCCCTGGTGGCCAAAGAGGCAGCAGTACTCCAATTACTTTCCGGAGGGCGGCTTATCCTGGGCATCGGCGCTGGCTGGAAAGAAGACGAGTCCCATGCATATGGTTACGACTTTCGACGAGCGAAAGTGCGGCTGGACCAACTCGAGGAAGCGGTCCAGATCATTCGCAAGATGTGGACCGAAGACTTCCCTTGCTTTCACGGCCAATATTATTCCATCGAAAACGCCTATTGCTTTCCTCGGCCGGATCCGGTGCCGCCGTTGCTGATCGGCGGCTTCGGACCTAAGCGCACTCTGAAGATCGTTGCCAAGTATGCCGACTGGTGCAATATCTATGATTCCACCCTGGATTTCTGCCGGGAGCGGCTGGGTATCCTGCAGGGGCACTGCGTGACAGTAGGACGGGACTACGAGACGATTGTCAAGACCTATATCTGTGACTGTGTGGCGCTAGCGCCGACGCATTCGCAGGCGGAGACAATAAAGCAGGCGAGTCTGTTTGCGCCGTATCAGCCGATGGTCGGCACGCCGGATGAGGTTGCGGACCAGATCCGAACGCTATGCGGACCTGGGGTTCAGCCACTTTATGCTGAGGTTCGCGGACTACCCCAGGACGGAAGGCGTCAACCTCTTTATAAGGGATGTTTTGCCTCGGTTCAAGTAGCCTGAGGCAGTAGTCTTGCCATGTGCGAAGGAGAATTTTGATGGGTGCAAATGGTTCTATGGAGAGGATTTTGGAAACAGGTGTGGTCGCCATCATGCGCGCCAATAGCCCCGACCAACTCCTTTCGGCAGCCAAGGCGGTTCTGGCAGGTGGTGTCGTGGCGATCGAAGTCACTATGACAACTCCCGGAGCATTGGATGTCATCCGGCAGGCAACCCGCGAATTCGGCAAAGAAGTCCTATTCGGGGTAGGGTCGGTGCTAGATGCCGAGACGGCACGTGCCGCCATCCTGGCAGGGGCCCAGTTCGTCGTATGTCCCACGTTCAAATTCCTAACTGTTGAGATATGTAAGCGTTACTCCGTCCCGGTGGTGCCAGGAGCCTACACACCGACGGAGATCCTGACAGCTTGGGAAGCGGGTGCGAACGCCGTAAAAGTGTTTCCTGCAACTGCGGGTGGCCCAGCCTATATCAAGGCTGTCAAAGCACCACTGCCGCAAGTCTCACTTTCCGCAGTTGGAGGAGTGACCGTTGAGAACACGGCTGATTTCGTCCGAGCGGGCGCCGACTTTGTAGGCGTCGGCGGCGAACTGGTCAATCAGAAACTGCTGGATGCCAAGGATTTCGCGGCCATCACTGACCGTGCACGCAGCTTTCGTCTTCAAGTTGAAAAGGGTCGGTCCTGATAGGAGGGAAAGATGATCGAACGCCATGTAACTTTCCATGTATTTCCGGACAAGGGCAAAGATTTCGAAGATCTCTTTGTCGAGAAGTACCGCCCGGCGATGACTACCATGCCCGGTTTTGTAAGGGTGGAGTTGCTCCGGGAAGTCAGACCAGGCGACGCTATATCAAATGGTCATCCGATTTCAGAGCATTGAGGACGCGGCGGGGTGGCGCGGGTCCCCTGCTCACCAATCGTTACAGCCGATCTTGAAGGCGCTCTACAGCGAGAGTCAACTACAAGTCTACGACGTGATTGCATGACAAGCAAATTTGCAGCCGAAGACAAAGACGAGACGCGATACAACATCCGGGTGCTGGACCGGACATTTCGCATGCTCACGCTTTTGTCGGATGGAAAACCACGCTCGCTTCAACAGCTTAGCCGAGAACTTGAGCTGAATACGAGCACAACTTTCCGACAATTGGCAACCTTAGTTCACTACCGATATGTCCGAAAGGAGGAGGTGACCAACGAATATCGCCTCGGTCTCTCCTGCTTGGAACTTGCACGCGCTTACTCCGAAAGTAACGACGTGCGCCGGATGGCGCTGCCGTCGCTGGAGAGTCTCGCGGGATGAGACCAGAGAGACCGTCCACCTAGCGGTACTAGATCAGATGGAGATCGTGTACATCGAAAAGGTCCAAGGCCTACATGCAATCGGGCTGATGGGCTCCCGGGTTGGCGGGCGTGCACCAGCGTACTGCACCGGAGTGGGTAAAGTGTTGTTGGCTTACCAATCGCCCAGCGTCGTGAAGAACTACTTCTTGAGGCGCAAACTGCATCGCTACACCGAGAGCACCATCACGTCTTATCGCAAGCTTATTGACGAAATGGAATCGATCCGGAGCCAGGGTTACGCGCTGGACCATGGCGAACACGAGTTGCAGGTGCGCTGTGTAGCTGCGCCGATCTTTGACATGAGCGGTAAAGTTATCGCCGGGCTCAGCGTTTCCGGACCTGCCGACCGCTTGGAGCCGATCGAACAGAATCGCAAGATGATAGAGAGTGCCAAGCAGACTGCGACCGATATATCGATCCTGCTGGGCTATTCCCGTCCGTAGGAAGAAACTAGCCGTCCCAAGCCTTGATGCGGAGAAAAGATAAGGTGCAATGATGCGCAAGATTATCAACCAGCGAACCACGCAAATCGATGCAGAAGTCCTGCGGGGGTTCCAGGAACTGCTGAAGATCTATAGTCCCTCATGTGTTGTGGCCGATTCGCAGGAGCGGGCGGGTGTAATGCGAAGCTACCTGCGACCACTTACTGAGAGCACGCGCTTTGTCGGACCGGCATTAACGGTCAGGCTTGAGCCGGGCAACCAGGTCGATTGCCTTGACGCGCTATCCGTTGCGCAAGCCGGTGACGTGATCGTTGTGGACGCCGCGGGTGAGACGGAAACATCAATCTGGGGAGGCTTGATGTCCGGGTTGTGCCAGATGAAGGGCGTGGTGGGTGCGGTCATTGACGGCGCGATGCGGGACATCGATGAAACCCGCGATCTGGGATTCTTTGTATTTGCCAAGGCAATTGTTCCTCGTTCTACTCACAGCCCCTACTCGGGGCGAATGGAGCCGATCGAAATCAACGTGCCCATTCAATGTGCGGGTGTGATTGTCCGCCCGGGCGATCTTGTCCTTGCAGATGAAATTGGGGTAGTCGTGATCCCGCAAGAGAACGGTGCGGAAATCCTGGAAAAGGCCCGGGCTCAGGGGGAAAAGGAGGAGAAAACGAGAGCAAGAATCAGGGAAGGGAAAACCGTGGAACAAATCCTGGCTGAATTTGGCAGGATGTAGCTTTCCGGTTATCAAGGAGGAAGAACTAATGGCTGAAAATGATCGAGCTCGTATTGAGCGGCTTCAAAAGTTGATGGCCGAAGAAGGGTTGGATGTGCTGGTCTGCCGGCTTCCGGAAAACATTGTCTATCTGACCGATTACTGGCCCCATCACGGCTTCTCAGTGGCAGTACTGCCGCGCGACGGCAAAGCGCTTCTCTTTTTGCCTGAGGTCGAAGTTGGGTATACGAACCCTGAATGGGCGGAGATCACCACATTCGGTTGGGGACTTCTGAAAGATGGCGACCTCTATGAGAACTACGAGCGGCTGCTGTCTGCTGCATTTGCCCGATTTGAATTGAAGGGCAAGAAGGTTGGCGTAGAGCGGAGCTTCGAGGTCGTTGCCCCAACCTACCGCATGGCGGAACCGGTTGTGCCTTCAGGCCCTTGGCAGAGCCTCATGGATAAGGTGTTCGCGGAGGCGACTGTCGTCGACAATACCGGCTTCCTGCAGAGCGTCCGGTCCATTAAGACCAGCTACGAGTTGACGAAGATGCGAATTGCCAACGAGATTGCCGAGATGGGGCTGCTAGATGCACTGTCGAAGCTGGCAGTAGGGATGACCGAGGTGCAGGTGGGGGCGCTGGTGGAATACAAGATCCGAGCTGACGGTCCCGGCTACAAGGGAGCTCGATTGGTGCGCTCCGAGGCAGAGGTGGGCGCCGGTATCGATGGGACGTTCAAAGGAACGCTTCTTGTGCCCTCAACCGGCTACCGGTTGCAGAAAGGCGACCTGGTCATGATCGAGTTGGCCACGATGGTAGACGGCTATTTCTCGGACCTGACCTATATGGGTGTGGTCGGTGAGGCCAGCCAGCGCCAAAAGCAAGTCTACAACCAGTTGCTCGAAGCACAGCAGGCAGCGACCCAGGAAATGCGTCCTGGGAATTCCTTCGAGGCGCCTGATGAGGCAGCCCGCAAGGTACTGGAAAAAGCCGACTTGGGCAAGTATTTCGTTCATATTACCGGGCATGGTGTCGGGCTCCGATATCACGAGTTCATCCCATTCCTTGCTCCTGGCTCTAAAGGCACGCTGGAAGAGGGCATGGTTTCAAGCATTGAGCCCGGGGTCTATATTCCGGACTTCGGTGGGATGCGCATAGAGGACAATGTGGCGGTTGGTCTCAACGGACCGGTTGTCTTGTCTACGCCGCGCAAGCCGTGGTAATTGAACTGGATGCCGCGCTCGGAATTGCAGGAGACAGGAGGACGATTATGAGACTTAAAGACCGAACAGCCATCGTTACGGGCGGAGCGAAGGGTATTGGATGGGGCATTGCCAAGATCTTCGTTGAAGAAGGCGCCAAAGTCGTGGTCGTGGATTGGGACGACGAGAACGGCGAGAAGACGGCCAACGAACTGTGCAAGGCTGGCGGTGATGCGATCTTCGTAAAGTGCGACGTGTCCAACGAGGATCAGGTTAACGCCATGATCCAGAAGACCTTGCAAACATACGGCCAGATCGATGTACTGGTCAACAATGCGGGTGTCGGCGTCTACAAGTCATTCATGGATGCCACCAATCTCGATTGGGATCGGGCGCTGAACGTGAACCTGAAGGGGCAGATCTTCTGCTCTCGCGGTGTCGTGCCCCATATGCAAGCCAAGGGCAAGGGCGCGATCGTCAACATCTCTTCCGTGCACGCGTTCCAAACGGTCAACGGTGTGGCTCCTTACGCGACCTCCAAAGGCGGCGTATATGCTTTGACACATGCCATGGCGATCGACCTGGCGCCCATTATCCGGGTTAACGCGATTGCGCCAGGCTGGGTATACACGCCACTCATTCAAAGCATTTTCGACAGCTACGCTGACCCCGCGGCCCAGCGCAAAGAGGTGGAACGCCGCGCGCTGATGAAGCGCATCGGTATTCCTGAAGAAATCGGATATGCGGCGGCCTTCCTGGCCAGCGACGAAGCAAGCTTTATCACCGGCACCCAGTTGTTTGTGGATGGCGGTCTAACGGCCCAACTCGAAAGCTGGTAATAGACAGTCCATTGCCGCTCAGCAATGGGCGACTAAAGAGGCCAGGCGGCCGTTCGCTGCATGGTCGGTGTGCTTGCAATAAGGTAACGACATTAGTACGGGATTATGCGGCTACAGGCAATGTTCTTTAAGCCTGAACCTGGCTTCGTGACGATGACCTGGTTGGAGCTATCTGTGACATGCGGCAGTCAGTGAATAAATTTTTGGCTGACGGCCCGCATCCAAATTGGCTGACAGAATGAGTTGACATATGACCAGCAACGTAACTGGACACGACATAACGCTAGGACGATCTAAGTGCATTTGCGGCTAAGGGCCCGGCCCTCGTTACCTTTGGAGAGACCCTGGTTCGCGACACGCCCAGCGATCTTCAGCGCTTGGAGCGGACCGGCACGGTTAATATCTCATTGGCGGGCAGCGAATACACTCTTGCGATGATGGCGGCTAGGCTTGGCATCCCCTCCGCCTATATCACCCGTATTCCGGATAATCCTTATGGCTGGCTGGTGCGTGACACCGCCCGAAGCCAGGGCATCAATACCGAATACATTGTTTGGGCTCCCAAAGCGGAACCTATCGGCCGGTTCTTGTATGAATTAGGTCGGACCCCGCACAAGAGCGCGGGCTGGTACCAGCGCATGTACTCTGCAGCTAGCCGGTTGGGCGCCGGAATGGTGGATTGGAAATCAGCGCTGCGGGATTGCCAGATCCTGCATGTCTCTGGGATCAGTTTTGGGCTGTCTTATCACAGCAAGTATGACTGCAATTACCTCCTTGAGGCCTTTCAGGAGGCGATCTCAATGAAACCAGAGAGTTGCCGCGGTGGGTCTAGACTTCAATTATCGGGCGACCTTATGGTCCAAAGACCAATGCCGGTCCATCATGACGCCATTGATGACCGATCACGTCGATGTATTGATCACAACAATAGAAGATATGGCAGCGATCTATGGAATTGGCTGCGGCCAGTGGTCACCGGAACAGATCGACAAGGGGGAGATGGGCGAGATCACCGACGAGGACCTGCGTTCGTTCATTTCGCGGGTTGGCGAAATGTTCAAGACAAAGATTGTGGCCGTTACGATCCGTTATCCAGATACCTTCGAGCAGCATCGCTGGGAATCTGCAGCGATGGACGACCAGGGGCATTTCTATCGATCACCCGCCGTACGTAACATCGTGCTGTGGGATCGCCTGGGGGGTGGTGATACCTGGAACGGCGGTTTTTATTACGGCCTGCTGACTGCAGGCTTCGAGGCGGAGGGCCTTGAGAAAGGAGTGCTGGTTGGGGATGCAGCGACCCGGTTAAAACAGACTCTGATGTTTGATTTGCCGATCGTCACCAAAGGCGGAAGTTCGGGACTTGATGAGAGAGGACGTCGCAGGCGGTGGGAAGCGCGTTTCTCGCTGAGCCATTCAAATTTCCGATCTGGAGCATCCCAGGCTATGACGCCGACACGTCTCGGCTCGGATCTCACAATGAATTAGGAGAGAAGAATGAAACACAGAATTATGCAAGTTCTTGGCTTGATGCTCAGTGTTGCCATTCTGGCAGCCTGCGCGCCGGCGGCACCTGCACCGGCTGCCCAAGCGCCCGCCGCCCAGGCCCCTGCTGCTCAGGCGCCCGCCGCTACAGCCCCTGCTGTTGCAGCGCCGAAGTCGGACGAGCTCTACATCTTTGTTTCTGCCATGGGCAATCTGGAATACTTCAATGCCCTCAAATACGGGTGGAATTGGGCTGGTGATGCGCTGGGTGTCAAGGCGGAGTATGTAGGTCCGGCGGAGATCGACGCAAATGCCGAGGCTGCTGCTCTTGATCAGGCCATTGCCAGAAAACCCGCGGGCATTGCGGTGTTCGCCTGGGACCCGGTGCTTCAACCCGGGATTGACAAGGCCATCGACGCCGGTATTCCGGTCGTAACCATCTGCGGCGACTCGCCGAATTCGAAGCGCATCGCCTTTATCGGTTCGTCCCACGAGCAGCTCGGTTACATCGGTGGCTTGGCTGTGGCTGCGGCCATCGGTGGCAAGGGTAAGGTAGCGATACTGAGCCTACCGGGCACCCAGATGTTCGACGACCGCGAGCAGGGCTTCCGAAGGGCCTTCGAGCAATTCCCGGGCATCGAGGTCGTGCAGGTTGGCGACACCAAGGCTGACATTGCAGTCGCGGTCTCCACAGCCAAGGCAATCCTGCAGAAGTATCCTGACCTGGCTGCCTTCGTTGGTACCGACTCCACCGCTGGCATGGGTGCTGCTACCGCCGTCAAGGAAGCCGGTTTGGTTGGCAAGGTCAAGACCGTCGCCATGGATCGCAACTCGGATGTTTTACAGGCGATCGCAGACGGAACGCTGACCGGCTCGGTCGCTCAGGATGACGCCGCCATGTCATTCTGGGGCTTGCAGGTGTTGTACAACTATGTCCATAATCAGGCCCCGCTCACAGTAGACAACAAAGCTGCCAAGGCGAACACCGGCCCATTCAACCTCTTGATGAACGCGAACTACATCGACAAGAGCAACTTCCAGTACTACCTGGACGCCAACAAGCTCTACGCGCCCTAGGAGCGTCTAGCATTCTGACGATTGGGGATGCAGGCATACCTGCATCCCCAATCGTCTGTGGGATGATCATGGAAGAAGTCCTCAGAACTGAGAACGTATCGAAGGAATTCCCGGGGGTCAAAGCCGTCGACAACGTCAGTTTCTCCCTGATGAAGGGAGAGATCTTGGCGTTGATCGGCGAAAATGGCGCAGGAAAAAGCACTCTTAGCCAGATTTTGGTGGGCGTCTACAAGCCGGATCATGGCCAGTTCTTCCTGGCAGGGAAGCCGGCAGTATTCTCGTCGCCGAGCCATGCGCTTGAGCAGGGCATCAGCATGGTCTTCCAGGAACTGTCCCTTGTGGGGGGCTTGTCGGTTGCAGAGAACCTTTTTGCTAACCGGCAGCCGACTGGCCCCGCGGGGAACATTCAGCGGGGCGTGCTGTATAAAGAGACGACTGCGTTCCTTCAGCGCTTCGAGCTGGACCTGGACCCGCGACAGCAGGTAAAGTACCTGCCGATGGGTCAGCAGCAAATCCTCGAGGTGCTCAAAGCCATATCCTCCAATCCGAAGGTCCTGATCCTGGATGAACCGACTTCGGCGCTGACGGAGACCGAGAGCGCATATCTCTTCACCAATATCCGGAAGTTACAGCGGGAGGGGATGTCTTTCATCTACATCACCCACAAGCTGTCCGAGGTGTTCCAAATTGCCGACCAGGTGATGGTCATGCGCGATGGGAAGTATGTGGGCAAGCGGGACATTCGCGAGGTGACGGAGTTAGACCTGGTCAGCATGATGGTTGGCCGGGAGATCAGCAACCTTTACGGCTCTACGGTAAGGCGAGCCGAGGAGGAGTACTTCCGCGTGGACGGCCTCACCCGGGAGCGCTTTTTTCGTGATATTTCATTCGGCCTAAAGCGCGGTGAAATCATCGGGCTTGCCGGCCTGATCGGTGCCGGGCGGACGCAAATCGGCCGCTCGATCTTTGGAATCGACCCGCTTGATTCCGGGAGGATCTTCCTGGAAGGAAAGGAGGTCGCATTCTCCGACACCCCTGAAGTTCGATCGGGAATGGGATCGCCTACCTGACCGAAGACCGCAAAGGGCAGGGGCTCTTTCTTGGCATGTCAATCCGTGAGAACATCGTCGCGCCTTCGTCTGCGCCAATTCACGGGGCGGAGCGGCTTTTTGGACGCGCCGACGCATAGACCGGTTCGTCCGCGAAGCTGTCGACAGGAACTTCATCGCAACCCCGTCCATCAACCAAGAAGCTGAACAACCTTTCCGGTGGAAACCAACAAAAGTGCCTGATCGCGATGTGGATGGGCATCAATCCCAAGGTAATCATCTTCGACGAACCGACCCGGGGGGTGGATGTCGGTGCCCGGGCTGACATTTACCAGAAGCTCCGCGATTTCGCCGTTGGGGGCACGGGAGTGATCATGATCTCTTCCGATCTGCCGGAACTTATCGGCATGTGCGACCGAATCCTGGTGATCCACCATGGACGACTTTCAGGTGAGGTCCAGCGTCCGGATTTCGGCGAGGAACGAATTATGGCTCTTTCGGCTGGAATTGAATACAAGCCAAGTCCAAATGGCAAGGAGAATTAACCGATTATGGCCGATCGTGCTTCGGTAGTCATGCCGCAATCGCGGCTCGTTGATCCTGCAGTCGCTAAAGAGAGTTGCAGCCTTTCGCGAATTCGCGCTTAGCGTTGTGCTGATCGTCATGGGAGCTGCGATGGCCTTTGCATCTCCTGTATTCCTGGATGTGGGTAACCTGCAGGCGATTTTGCTTGCCTTATCCGTCGAGGCCACAATTGCCGTCGGGATGATGCTGCTGTTGATCTCGGGCGGATTGGACTTGTCCGTCGGTTCCATTCTGGGATTTACCGGCGTCGTCACCGGCCTAGCGCTGCAGGCGGGCATCCCCACCGTTCCCGCCATCCTGATCGGCCTGTTGGCCGCGCTGGTCGTGGGGCTGATCAACGGGTTGCTGGTGGCGAAGATGAACATCAACCCGTTTATCACAACCCTTGGCATGAGCATCACCATCCGGGGACTGCTGCTGGTCATCGCTAAAGGGCGCGCCGTGCTCAACCTGCCTCCGTCGTTTTATGTGATTGGCCAAGGGAGTGTTCTGGGTTTCCAGTATCCGATCTTTGTCATGCTGGCAATTGTTATCCTGGGCGATATCTTGATGCGGAATTCGCGTTTCTTCCGCCAGAGCTACTATATTGGCGGAAACGAAAAGGCAGCCCGTTTGTCAGGCATTAATGTCGACTTCGTGAAAATCGTCAACTACTGTATCGTGGCACTGCTGGCGGGCGTGGCCGGAATACTGACTACCGCCCGCTTTGGCACGAGCTCTGTGACCATCGGGACGGGCGTGGAATTGCGCGTGATCACGGCGACGATCATTGGAGGCGCCAGCCTGAATGGCGGTGAAGGTTCGGTTTTCGGGGCCTTCCTCGGAGCGCTGTTCATGGGGGTCATCGCAAATGCCTTGAACCTGCTGGGCGTGGACGCGTACTGGCAGAACCTGATTACTGGACTGATCCTCATCGTTGCGGTCTTGCTCGACGTGATCAACGAGCGACGCAAGAATAAGCAATCGTAGATACGCCGCTTGGGCATGCGCAATCAGGCCACCGGGACCAGCAGCCAATCCATGTGGGAACGACCTGGCATCGCAGGCATACCTCCCAGCACACATAACCAGCGGTTTTGGCAGGCACGCACAGACCGCCCGGCTGAAGCCGTTGTTGGGCGGAATTTCTTCTCCCTCTCTTTGCTTTATTCCCTTACCAAGCCTTTTTTGAGAATGATGTTGGCATACGGCGCCGCTTCGCTTGTCGCAACCACGGCATAGGCATGCCTGGCACGCTCATAGAAAGCAAACCGCTCAACATATTCGAAGCCTGAGAATTTCTCGTAGCGCTGAATAACCTCCCGATATTTTTCCCAGATCACGGGCTGAGTGGAATCCCCGGGAACTACTGCCATAACCGCGACGGGGCATTCCACGAAAGGATCTAAGGGAAAGAGGCGCATTACAGCTTCCAATAGTGTGGGCACGTCATTGCCATCACTCCGGGCAAGCCGCTGGGCCATGCTCGCAGATGGGAAATTGCCATCGGCAAGGACAATTTCGTCGCCGTGGCCCATCTCCATCAGGATCTTGAGCAGCTCGGGGGAGAGGATAGATGGTATCCCTTTCAACATTATGTGGCTCCTTTCGAAAGCATGCAATTGGCCAGCCTGTTACCGGCGCCCATATCAGAGTCGACTATTGGACGTAAGCGGAAATCGGTGCGCACGCCGTCGTACCTGGTGGATCCGGCAGAGCTCTCTGCACCCATCTGAAAAGGCTGTAGTAGTCGACTCTTTCAAAGACCTCCAGTTTTCCCCCGACCGTGGCATTTAGAATCCTTCTTTGATTTGCCTGGTAGACATCCTTGGCGCGGCGGAATGCCTGCTCCATACGTTCCACCATGGGATCATGCCAGCGATAGCCTTTTCCGAAATAGTCCGAGTCGAAGTGGTTTGGATCGCTAGATTGGGAGAGAATGGCAGAGCCGTCGATCCTGGCGTCCGTCGGCATGTGGTAAGAGTGATCAAAGCCGATCAGATAGATCTGCGCAAACTCCATGTAGTATGCGAGCTGGAGACAAACATAGGTCACGGTGCCGCCGACCCATACGGGTCGTGAGCATTCCGGCTGAAGTGCGGAAATCCCGGATATGGCCCGTAATCCATCTTAAGATTTAGCGAGACAACATCGGGTTGGCTGTGGATACAGTAGTTGACATAGTTGCCGAAGAACTTGATCGGTCCTGATAGTTGATTAATCTTCGTGCGCGATCTTCCGTGACGAACTCATCTTCTACGACATAGTATGTTGGGTAGAAGCCCATCTTTGCGCGATTCAGGTATATCGCATTTACGCCGAACGTGACTTCATTCCGGACAGGCTCAAGTTGCATTGATTTAGGCTCGGTCCGTTGCCAATAATGAATGCGCGTTGGCCCTCGTGCTTGCGTTTGAAACCCAACAGCCTCTTCTCATTCAGCGTTGTCGGCAGGCTACATCCCGCCAGGCGATAGCGAAGGGCCTGGGAACTGCTGCCAATCGCTGGAGTGGACTTTGGGACTCAGACCAAATAATTAATTAGGAGATTGCGAAATCGCTCTGCGACGCCGAACCTAGGAATTGAAAGTTGGGTCTGATCGATTTTGGCGCCAGGTCGCTTCGGCATCAAAAATACCTAAACTGAAACTAACGGAATGATACTTGCAAAAAAACCTGAGCTGACCGGTAAGTCTGGTGATGCACACGCGGCGACTTGCTCAGGTCTGACTCTAGGATAAGGATTGCCGAGGAAGCTAAGAAGACCAGATAATTAGTTTCATGATGATGAGGGCAGGCGAAGAGATCGACCACTTTTTATTTTACCATGCAGCCTCCGGTCC
>CAWDUZ010000012.1:0-8785 GCA_963805515.1 uncultured Chloroflexia bacterium
CAGTGACGCCGTAGGGGGCGAGGCGAGAGGGGCCTAACGGACCAAGATGGGGACGCGGGGGCAAGGCGTCCCCTAAGGGCGAATCGCGCGCCGTTCATAAAACAATGGGGAACAATGAGCGATTTGTGCACATAGGTGGAAAGGGTAGCCGAAGAGGCGGCGGGAAAAGGCCATATGTGGGGGAGGAACAATGGATAACTACGGCTAGGGACTGAGGATCAATCGCGCCCTCAAAGGCAATTGCCGGGCTGAACAATCCAGAAGGAGGCGTTTGGCTGCTCATGATTGCCGTGCTTAGCTGACTGTGCCGGGCCATGAACCCTAAATGCACTGATTAAGAGCTGATTAGGGGCTTGCTTCCTAGCGGAGCAGTGAGAATTCGGTGTCCGAGCAGAACATTGGATTGCAGGAGAGCCGCTGCTGATCACACTCTTACCCGTACGGCCAGCTTCAATTCTGCCTTAGGTCAGGCGGTGCTGCATGCAGCTTTACACGGGACATTTGCCTTTCCTGCTAAACCCTCGCGGTCGGCGAGTTGGCTACGGCTGCCGGCGGCAGGACCTGAGGAATGTCCAGACGTGCTGCGCCAATCCGGTCATCAGCCATCCCATAGTAAATATCGAAACGGTCTGGCTGGCCCAGATCGTCGCGCCGGTCGATGCCGGTAGGGAACACCACGTTGGCAATCGTTCCCCGACGCTCATACGGCAGCTCGGGCGATAAGATCGGCTGCCCGGAGCGATAGCGGATTATGCGCGGATGCTCCTTGGAAAGCACCATCACCCCAGCCGAGTAACGCAGTTTACGTTCGTCGCCTTCGGGCGCTGGCATTTCGCTCACACCGTGGTAAACGATAAGCCAGCCGTGCCGAGTCAGGGTCGGCGGAGTACCACCGCCGATTTTGAGTCGCTCCCAGGGCGACACCGGAGCTGCCAGCCGGTGATGAGAGGTAAATGGGCGCAACTGAATTGGGCCGCCGCCGTCCAGGGCCATCGAGCTATATGAAATCCAGATGCTTTCCCGATGGAGATCTACCTCTCGGGTCGCAGGCTTGCGAGCAGTTTCCTCGGGAAGAGTGCCTGGAAAAAGTGGCCGGTGGAGCAGGGCCAACTCCGCCTGCCCGGATGGATTGGGAACCGCAACCGGAAAGACGCTGGCATCCTTATTGTCCACGACATCCAGGTCGAGCCCGTTGTACGGCCCGAAGGTTACCAAACCCAAGCGCCGCCAGCTGAACAAGTCCTCCGAAGCCGCTAATGCGATCCGCGGGCCGCTTGGAGAAAAGGCTGTGTATGCCATGACGTACTTCCGAAGAGGTTCGACAAATGTGATGCGCGGATCCTCGCAGCCACCAGTTCCATCCGGTCGTCGTTCGTAATCGGCTTCGGGTTCGAGCGCAATGCCGAGGCGCTCGAACCCAACGGGGTCACCGTTCTCATCGAACTGCACCCGCGCAATGCCGATGCGAGAATAATTACCGCGCGCAACAAGCCGCGGGAACAGGTAGAGTTGACCGTCGGGTCCGCGCGCGGCGGCCGGATTTAGAACACCCTCCGTCTCGAGCGGATTGCCGGGTTCCGGCTGCATGATTTGCCCCAGGCGTCGTAGTTGAAAGCTACTCATCGATCCTGCTTCCTCTAGCGTCTTGCGCCTGGGAACTACACTTGGGATGTGTTCTCAATCGAAATACACATCTTGCCTCCAGGCTTTTCAAGCCGGCCGGCTGCACGGATTACAGGCAGTGAACAACCATGTCGCTCGGATTCCCGTTGCGGTTATGCATCCCGCACGATGCCGATTGGATACATCACGGCGATCGGGCCTACAGTGAAGCGGTATCCGTTCTCACAGTCGCGCCCGGGGCAGCACGGGGTTATGCCAGAAATCATGTCCCTCGATCAGCGCCTCAGCCTCTTTGGGGCCCCAGCTTCCGGGCTTGTAGCGAACGGCCAGATGATGGGACCGAAGGACCGGCTCAACGACTTCCCAAGCCGCCTCCACCGCGTCCTGGCGGGTGAACAGTGCTCCATCACCGGCCATGGCATCGCCTAGAAGCCGTTCATACGGCGTTTCCGCCCCGACCAGTTCCTCAAGCAGATATAGCTCTCGCTGATCCCCAATAAATTCCTGCCCAGGACGCTTGACGCGCGCGGCCAGGGCAACGGCGGAGTTGGGCGAGAGCCGAAAGCGAAGATAGTTGGTCCCTCCAGTCGCGGAGACGGAGTCAGCGAACAGCTTCTGCGGCGGCGGCTTGAGCCCCACCAGCACCTCGCAAGCCGTTTCGGGCAGAAACTTGCCAGAACGCAGAAACCACGGCACGCCCTCCCACCGCCAGGAGTCGATGAAAAGCTTTAGCGCACAGAACGTCTCCACATCGGAGCTCTTGGCCACGCCCGACTCCGTTCGGTAGCCTGCGTACTGGCCCCGCACCAAATCACCCGGCTTCAGCGGACGCATAGCCCGGAAGACCTCGGTTTTTGCGCTCTGTATGGCTCCGTACCCCCGGTAGGCCGGCGGCTCCATGGCGAGCAGCGCGACGATTTGGAAGAGGTGGTTTTGAACGACGTCTCGCAGGCATCCGGCAGTCTCGTAGAATGCTCCCCGCTTCTCGACGCCGAAATCCTCGGCCAAGGTCATTTGGACGCTTGCGATATAGTTCCGGTTCCAGATCGGCTCCAGGAACGAATTTGCGAAGCGAAAATAGAGGATGTTCATGATCGCCTCCTTCCCGAGGAAGTGATCGATGCGGAAAATCGAATCCTCCGCAAACACGGAGTGTGCGATACGGTTGAGTTTTCGGGCCGAGGCCAAGTCGCGCCCGAACGGTTTTTCAACTATAACTCGCGCGTGCTGCGCCAATCCCGCAGCCCCGAGCCCCTGGATGACCGTCGAGAAGAGCGCGGGCGGGATGGCAAGGTAGTGTGCGGGCCGCCGCGCAGCACCCAGCGCCTGCTTTATCGCGGTGAAGGTGCCTGGATCGTTGTAATCCCCGCTTACGTACTGCAGCAGAGAGAGAAGATGTTCGAGGGCCTTCTGATCGTCTATCCCGCCTGATTGCCGGAGGCTGTCCTTGACGCGCACGTGCAATTGCGCCAGACTCCATTTCGGGAACGCAACCCCGATAACGGGGACCGCCAATGTGCCCCGTTTTACCATCGCGTAGAGTGCCGGGAAGATCATCTTGTAGGCGAGATCGCCTGTGACGCCAAAGAGCACCAGCGCATCGGACCGCGCCTGACTACGATGAGTTGCGGGCATATCAATTTCCTCCGCTGCGCTTCTTATCTTGCCCGCCAGACTGCTTTCTCATCGATGAGAGGAGCCGATCAGCGTAGCCCGCTCCGAAGGGAACCAACCCGGCCTTGATCTTCCGGTACTTGCTGCTCATAGCGTGACCTCCTTGAACAAGCGGTCCCTAGAGATCGCGTCGGTGCAATCCTAGGCAGAACCCCGTGCGTTACCACACTTTCGATCTGGTGCTGCTTCGCATCTCACCTGGACAGCGACGCACCGCGATACACAGTCATGGAATTCCGCGCCGCTCCCGCGCCCGGCCGGCCATCAGAGGCTCATTTGCAGACCCTCAGCCTGCAGCAGATGACCAGCGCCTCGCTCGGCTTCCGGTTGATGGGCCCTCTGACCTGTCTCTGCATCCAATCTTAACCTAATTGTGCGCTAGTCTTAGGCTAGTGCAGGAGAAAATTCTGGGGCATCGACTTACGAGCGCGCCATCCTCGGTCCCGAAGGCAGGAATCTCCACCCCTGGTGCTCATAAGTTGCCTGATGCGGCTGAGGTGCTCCACGCAGCGTGAGGCCTTCCCGGTGTTCCGGCGAGAGGCTTAAATCGATTCCGCGCCCGGATCGGCGGCGTTACGATACGACCGCAGGTTATAATATTTCCAGGGTCTGACCCTTCTTTTGCCCTGCGGAACGTATGTGCGCAAGCGCGGGGTACTGACCGCTCACCAAACTGGCCGCTCACGGAGGCCATCAAGGATGAATTCGCAAACCCAATCACACATAGATCCCGATCCGTCGTCAGATCAGGCCATCAAAGGATGGATAGGCTCGTTGGGCTCTCATGATCCCAATGTGCGCAAGACGGCTTACGGCCGGCTCACGGGGATTGGGAAACCAGCCATGCCTGCCTTGATCCAGCTAACAGCAGACCCCGAGCCAGAACTTCGCAGGGAAGCAGCAGCTATTCTCGGCGATATCGGGGATCCGACGTCGATCCCTACATTGATTGATCTGCTAGTGGATGAAGCGTTCGAGGTGCGATGGCGCGCGGCAGAGAGCCTGGTCAAAATGAAGCGCGAGAGTGTCATCCCGATGTTTCAAGCGCTGCGCAATAGTGACCGTTTCGAACTCAGTCTGGTTCCTGGAAGGCACTCATCATATTCTTCGGAAACTCGATGAGGAAGGTTATCTGGGCCCCCCGTCGCAACAAGTTCTCGCGGCGTTTGACGAACCGATGCGCAAACTTGCCATTCCGGCGGCGGCCGAGCGGGCATTGGAAGCGCTCAACAACTTCACGTAGCATCTCACAGCGGCGTGCGCGCTCGAGACAAGCCAAGGCCAATTAAGCCGTCTTCTGGAGGAACGGAATACAACAATCGCCGGAGTTGGTGGCGACGAGGTTACCCGTCGCCTTGCGCAAAATGGCTATTGGGAAGAGCATTAGGCTGCATACGCCCCTTCGGTCCCGAAGAGCAGGTTGGCACTCCACCCAAGCGAGTTGCGCTCGCGAGACTGATTTCAGATTCCGGCTTGAGAGCGTGTTTCAGGAGCTGCGGTCCGCTTATGGATCGGAGATAGGGTTCCAGCATATGTGAGCTTTCTGCGCGGCACCGACCTTCCAAGCCACCGTCTTTCTAGCGAGTTGCCGTCGCAGTGGGCACCTGAGACGGCACAGGCGTGATTTGCCGTACATACATCTCTGGTATCCACCCGACCCTTCCGTCCTGATCCATCACTTGGACCCAGACCACGCCATTCCAATTCTGTCTTCCATACAAGAGACTCAATAATTCGCCTGCCCGGACGGATCCGATCATAGGTCCGCCGGGGGATTGATAGAGGCTGAGCGCCGGCACATGAACCGCCCCGGCCTCGACAAGCGCAGGCGTGGGCGATGGGGTGGAGGTCAGCGTGGGCGACGGAGTCAGCGATGGAGTGATCGTGGGCCTGGGGGATGGCGTCGCAGTCAATCGAAGGGTAGGAGTTGGCGTGGGAGGAACGAGAGGGTCCAATTGCTCGGCAATCACCTGGTTAACCTTGAGAGAAACCGGGTGCTGGAGCGAGGCAACGATGTTCTTTTGCAGCTCGACAACCTGCTGATAGCTCAGCGGCGTCTCAGAGCGTACAGTAACGATCATGTCCAGTTGGTCCCCTGCTTGTGCGACGGACAGTTCCACCAGTTCCGAACCATTGAGCCGTGCGATCTCACTCGTCACAACGTCATTGATCTCTCGGTTCCGGGTGGCGTCCTCGAAGAATCGAATGCTGTAAGCTGTCAAGGGAATAAGGAGAACCAGCGTCAGCGTGGCAGAGACCATCAATGAGCGCGGCAATCGCCAGCCTTGTCGGGCGGCATGCGGCGAAAAACCTCGCAGGAAAAAGATCAGCGCGGCCGCAAACGCGATCGTGATCGCGTTGGTCACGAACAATAACCCGGCCCCTCCTGCCACGTCCCATCGTCCGAGGGCGATACCGATCCCAATCGTGCAGAGCGGAGGCATCAAGGCCGTGGCAATCGCCACTCCTGGCAGCGCAGCGGACAGGTTGGAGCGAGTCATGGCATAAGCAGCCGCCAAGCCGCCGGCCATAGCAATCGCCAGGTCGATCGGAGATGGGTGTGTGCGCGCCAGGACTTCCGCTGGCAGTGCCTGGAGCACCACGAAGGGCAGGTGTCGGTTGACAAAGGCCATGAGGGTCGCCAGCAGAACGGCTACCACTGCACCACGCAAGAGCGCGCTCAGGGCGTCCTCTACCAGCCGGACTTGACCCGTGATGGACGCCAGTCCAATGGCAACAATCGGCGACATGAGCGGTGCGACCAGCATGGCGCCGATGATGACCGCAGGCAAATCGGTAATCAGGCCCAGCGTGGCAATGCTGCAGGACAGCACGACCATAAGGAAAAAGTCGAAGCCGGGGGAAGCCGCGGCAGAAACTTCATCGATGATCTGCTTTTTTTCTTCCGCGGATGCCGGGCGAATGAATCTTTTCAGCTGCTTGTAGGAATCCATCGGCCGCTCTAAACAGTCAAGAAACGAATTGTGTGCTATGCACCGGGGATCCGGCGCGGGGTCGCTCTGCCGTCGTGCTGAACTTGACAATTCCATCGATTGTAGGCGGACCGGATCGCCGGAGGCCTGTGCGCACGGAGGCATCAGAGTGGACCCGACATCTCACATTCGGTTGCGTGGGGACACACGAGTGTCGCAGGAACAATTGGGATACTGTTCGCGTGATGAAGTCAAGGCGGGCCATTATGCAGGCCGGAGTTTCGGCGCTTAGGGGAGTTCCAACTATTTTCTGACGGCAATCAAAAAAGCTACCGAACAATCAGCACCGGGCACGCCGCATGGCTCACCACTTTGTGGCTGGTGCTTCCGAGCGCCAGTTCCGCGATCGTGCTTAGCCCGCGTGACCCCATCACAATTACCGTACTTTCGCGCGTTTTGGCAACGTTGATAATTGCCTCAGCTGGCGAACCCTCAATCAGTTCGGCGTGTATCTCCCCTGGAATAGTTCCAACTGATTCCTTCGCGCTTTGGAGAATTGCATTTGCCTGCTTGAGGCGCGCATCGATCGCCTGCTGCATATTGGGTTCACCGTAGTAACTGGGAATATTGTCAAAGGCAACCACAATTCGCAGGGTGCTGGAATTCAAGGCCCGCGCCAAATCGCCCGCTTCTTTTGCGGCGCGCATGGAATGCTCAGAACCATCCACCGCGAGCAAGATTCTCTCAAACATGCTAACTCCTTTCAGGTTTGTCTTGTGGCTTCAGCATCTAGCCAAGTCGGGTGAGCTTCAAGATGCCGTTGTGCTCCACGAGCACACGCATGTACCCTCTCATCAGCACAATAAGAAGCGGGGATATCTTACTCGGTGCTTCATGGAGGGTGTGCTGCGTTCGAGAGGAAACCAAGATCTAAGGTGGCAGTTCCACTGTAAGGAGCTCAAAGAGCTTTCACAGCGTCGTACAAATTCATTTAGGGCTCACTTTGTCGAGGGTTCTCCTCAGAGCAGTAGCGCTTCTTACGAGATGATTACCGGATCGACAGGGTGTTGCATTTCTTCCTCTACTCGTGATTCTGTAGAAGTGGCCTCGGCCGGCCTTTTTCGCCCAGGCGATGAAGGAATTGGGCCTCCAACTTGCGAACCATTTGACTTGCGCCCTCTTCACCTACCGGGATTTGACCACCGGCCATGATGCCATGTCCCCCTGCCTTCCCCGGTGGAAAGATCACATCTTGAACAAGAAGGCCCGCATCCTGATCCAATAGGCCCGTCCGAATCGAAAAGTACAAAACCTTCTTATACACCCCCGAGCACAACGCTGAATGAACACGCTCGTAGCGGAATAGCAAGTCCGCCAGTTCTGCCGTGAGGTCGGGACGGTGCATATTTCCTAGATAGGCGAGGACAGCCTTGCCGTAGACCCTGGCATTCTGCATCCCTTGGAAAAATGCCTGGTAATATTCCCGCGCCAAACCGGCAAACTCGATTTCCAGCAGAAGCCGCCGATCCAGCCTTTCCAAGAGCTTTACATAGACAATGCCATCCTCACGCGTGGGCCTCTACTCAAGCCGTCGGTGTCGGTCCGTATTCCTAGGAACATGGCGGTAGCCAGAACAGGATCGATTGGGACTCGGGCCGCCTCCAGGTATTGGTGAACCATCGTAACTGTCGATCCGAGGTGCGGGCGTATATCGGAGTAGGCGGGGCTCTGGGCCTGTCCACGGAGTGCATAATGATGATCCATTACGATCATCGGCATCTTTCTGTCGACAGGAATCAGGCTCCTTGAGCCAGCCTGACAATCCACGAGAATTGTGGCAGAGAACTCCGGCACGTCCGCCAATTCATCGACATGCTCCCATTCCGGTGTCAGCAAGCGGAGGATCGCCCGATTTTCTGCCCGGCCCACCAGACCACTATAGATTTTAACCTGCTGGAGTCGCCCACTTCGACCTAAGTAAATGACTCATCGCTTTGCCGGAGGCCAACGCATCCGGATCTGGATTGGCGTGAGTAGTGATAAGAACGGGCCCTTCTCGGACTATCGTTCTAATACGAGTCAGTTGGTCCTTACCAATCGTGTTTGGCGGGCGAATTGAAGTCTTGTGCAAATTGCGTCGGTCCTAGTCTGCGTTGGAGCGAAGATGTTCCGTAATTCCAAGGAACCGGGAAAATACGGAATCCCTGCTGAAGGCCTTCGTCCAGAACAGGTGAGGAAGGATATCGATAATTATAGTGTGAAGCAAAAGAAAATCCAGAGTGATGTGAGATCGGCGCTTGCGCTGCAAACTGCCAGCCCTTCCGAGCAATGGAAAGGAGTATTTCGGATAGATAGTCTAGAAATCCAACTAATACGGCAGATCAGGACCCCCCGTGTGTGACCATTACATTGCCTACTCATCGCACGACACCCGATAACCAACAGATGTTCCCGATACGGGTGAAGAACCTGGTTAACCAGGCAATTGACCGCACGGCAACTGAGTTTAGCAAACATGAAGTTGAACCCCTGGCAGTGCACCTGGAACGCTTGAA
>CAWDUZ010000013.1:0-209025 GCA_963805515.1 uncultured Chloroflexia bacterium
CGAATTGGTTGAGCAGCGGGATCGCTGGCTTATGCCGAAGGCCTCACAGAAGCCGAGAAGAAAAAGCGCACGCTCACGAACCTGTATAACGCCCGTCCCACCTGGCTCGATCTGGCCCACAAGCGGCTCGATGAAGCCGTCTTCGTGGCCTATGGCTGGAAGTCTGACCTGAGCGATGAAGAAATCCTGGAAAAGCTGCTGGCGTTGAATTTGGAGCGGGCGGGGAAGCAATAAGATCAGCCGGCGTGTATATGAGCTGCCGCAGGGAGATTGACGGAGGAAGAAATGAGAGTGGTAGTGGAGAAGTGATACCCTATCCCAGCACTCACCGCTGCGGCTAGAGCTGCACAAGGATGGCGCAGCAGGGCTTCCCATTGATAGAAAGGAATTGAAATGAGTAATTGGCAGGAATACGACATTCAAAAGAAGATCCAGATCATCCTGGCCGATGTTCAATATAACAAGCCGGAACATCATTTCCGCCGGCCATTTCTCAGCGCTTATCAACTGGCAATTGAATTTGTCAATCGCTACCCGGAAGAGGCAAAACGGCTGGCCCTCCAAATCGGCGCCGAGGGCATAGGGGAACGCCTGAGCCTTGCGCAATTCCTGGCGGAAGGGTTGTCACAGCATATACATAGCGGCGAAATCACGAACATTGAGGTGGGGTTCTTGTCCAATCTTCACCTTAGCGAAATTACGTTTGATAATAATGGAGAACCAATAAAGACCTCCCTCGCCAATGCAGCATTTGACCTTTCCATGTTTCGGCTCAAAGCATGATTTGGTAACCCCCCTCCATGCCCGCCTCACCCCGGCCTGGGATGCTGGCGCTGAATTTGGAGAGGGCAGGGAAGGAATGATGCTTTTGTAGAAACGAGATTTCCAGCTTCCCTGCGCCCGCCGCCATCGGTGCGCTGCGCAACGGGGCTGAGCCATAGTAAGCAGGCTTACGCAAATGGGGCACGCATTAAAAGTGGGGAAGTGAAGAATGCCCATCCGGGCCTCCCTCCGCTCCCGGAGGGTGCCTGGGAGCGTTTACTGTACGCCAGACATTTGAATTGATAAAGAAGGCCGCCGATAGGCGCTCCGCACGCACCGACTTTGGCGTGCTATTTGGCGTACCTTTTGGGGATAATAGTCACTTTGCCTGGGACCCGCGCGGCACTCTAATGGATCGCGTGCATCGTTCGTGATCGTTGCTGACCGGGGAGGTCAAAAATGCATCGCTGCCTTTATTGCGGGGGGACACCGTCGATGCCCGATATGCTTCGTTGTAATGTCTGCTATGGAGTTGGCACCGTGCTGAGCCTAGTGCCGAACAATCCGTGGCTGGACTTTCATGCAGCGACGGCGACCAACAAACTGTTCTATATAAATTATTATGAGCATATATGCCCGCAATGCCATGGGAGCGGCGGGTTGTTGTGTAATAGTTGGTTTCATAACTAACAGCACTCGAAGCAGAGTCCGCTGCGACTTCACGCGTCGGACTGCCCGGTTCTCAGACAGGAGGCAATCGACGCACTCAATCAGAACTACCGGGTCGGATTACGGGTTCGCCTTAGGTCGGGTTCCATGCCTCCCGGCTGACGGAGGGGGCCTTCCCACCGTTCTTGGCAAGCGATTGCAAGCAATATAGGAAAGGGGATTCTCATGACCACACGTGCAATTGAAGAATTAGAGGATGTATATCCTGATGTCATTGCTCAAATGGGTGAGAAATTCGACTCGCATGATTCTTACTTAAGCTGCCCAGGGACACCAGCGACTTTACGCCCGGGCGGTCGGTGAATACTCCTCCGACGACAAACCGTTCAGGACTGTCCAGGGGCTGCTCATAAAGGGGCTGCTGAACTTTCCGAGTCTTGTCAAACGCACGGGGGTGCGTCTCAGTAAAGACCTGTTCCAGCAGGACGACCCTGCCATTACGTGGATGAAATTGAAAGAATAGCGGGGTTCCATCGGGATTTCCGCTGAAGCAAGCCTCACCGGAGGATCGGTTCGGAGAGAGTTGGGACGATGATAGGAGCATAGAGTATGCAGGTTTATGTGAACTATCCCTATCCACATATCACAATTCACACAAACGATAAGTGTCACCAGGTACGCGTGCACCAAAAGGAAGAGCAGCGCTGCTTTGTCGTTCGTCCGGGAAATGTAGAGGCGGTTGTGGGGGAATTGGTAAGCGAGAGATTTGTTTTCAGGTCTGACCGGGATTTCAACGATCTGTGGCTCGATATTTCTCTGGACACATCCGAGCAGGATCTTGAATTCGTTCACAGGGTGCTGACCCTGATGGGCGAGCGCTATGAACGATTGAGCAGGGCCCCTATAAGCATCCATTGTGGATGAATGGATTGGAATCTTGATGATTCCGGGATGGGATGGTTATGGCTGCGGTATACCGAATTTATGAGCGCACAGGCCGCGGGGCGAGGGTGGTGGCGGAAGTACGGGATGGCGAGGTGACCGGGGAGTCGTCTGCCTCGATTCGCAATCTCTTGGAGGCCTATGGCTTCCCGGATGTTCCTATTGAGGAGGTCATCGACCGCTTCCTGCTCGCGAGCGGCCCGGCATGGGGGCGGCGCTTGTTCTCTCGCTGGACTAGCGCCGAATTCCCTGCTCAGGGCATCACCCTAACGATTTAGGCTCATTCATCGTTAGGCATACAGAACGAAGCGGGAACGGTTATCGACGAGATCGTAGGCCCGATCCCGATAAGGCTTCCAAATGGCGTCACGCAAGCTTCCAGGCCAGGTTACAAGAGTTGAGCTTGATGACGCGGTAAGGTGTAGGATGAGCAGGACAGAAATACTGGCTGTAACAGCGGACTTCCTGGTGGCCGATCATGAGTACATAACCTTGATCCGAAAGGCATTGGTTCGGTATGGCGAGCCGCCGCCAACTGTGACAGCACAACAGTTGGAACGGATCGAAGCCGCAAAGCGCAAGCGCGCCGAACTGGAAGAAAAGATGTACACAATTTGGGCCAGCAATGGCATTGCGTGAAGCATTTGTAAGCCCACGATGGATTGCTAGAGTCTGAATACAAACTTACGGGCACCCCCACCTCCATGCGAGCACCGGGAGGGGGCGTCCCCGAGCGATGTCAAGTGGCATTTTGCCTACACGGGCCAGCCTTTCCATCCCCCACAAAAACCAAATCTAAGCAAAATGCCGCTTGCAGCGGCATTTTTGGTTGTTACTAAGGCTGAGGGCCATGGACATCGGTCCCCTTCAGGGGATCTGTCTGCATCCTGCCGCAGGCAAAGGCGAACCGTTTTTGGCTAAAGCTGAACGTCGTAGCGAAGCGGAGAGCCCGCCCAGCGGGCCTGATAGCCGACAGCTTTCCTACGCCGCATGTTCAGCGATGCTCGCTATGGCTGCAACTCTCCCAGGCCGATCAGCCGGCCACAACTGCAGGCAGTGGCTTTAGCAGCCGATACAAGTCGGCCTCCACCTGCGCGGGCGCCATCTCCAGCGAGTATCCCCATTCTCCGAGAAGAAAAGCATGCGCCCTCTTTAGTATGGATTTATCGTCGAAGTTTAGCGACTTCTCTTGTTCAAGCGTAGTGAGGTCGCGGATCAGCTGGCAAATAGCCTTGGCTGTTCCGCCGTCCATTTTTATGTGCAACTGCAGCTTTCGTTCGCGCCGGTCAGTTGGCAGAGCGCCGGCGGGGCCGCACAGGATGGCGAACAGCTTCTTGAAGGCCCGCGCAGATGTGGGCCATCGCAAGCGGGTTGCAAGCCTGCTGTCTGCGGGAACCCAAACGCTAAAGTCCTGGATCTTCACCTCATAGTAGAGCTGGTTCTCTCCCCCTACGGCTCGCTCCTCTAGGCCGATGATTTGGCCAAGTCCATAACTCCAATGAACGACGGTATCACCTACCTGGAAATCCATTAGCGCCTCCTTGCTCGATAGGGCTGGCAAACAAAAAAGCCAATCCCACGGAAGGATTGGCAATCTCGGCTTACGGTCCTTGAATAAGTAAGAGTATTATACCATCAACACAGCGGCAGCACGCGGCGGCAGGATGCAGCCTTATGCTTTGAATCGCTCCACTGAACAAAACATCTCGCCTCTCGGCCGCACTTTGTGAAGCAGGTCTGGGGCCAATGGATATCGATCCCCTTCAGGTGATTTGCCCGCACCTTGCCGCAGGCACAGGTGAACCGTTTTTTTTTGCTGAAAGCTGACTGCTGACCGCCGACAGCTTCTTCTCCCATAGCCCAAGTCAGTGCCCGACCCCCAGGCAATCATATCCGGTCGTACCGGAGGAAGAACTGGGATATGGATGAGCCATCTCCCGCCACCGCATGATCCTGCACGTACTGATGGGTAAGCTGGAATGCCTTGAGATCCCTGATCCCCTTGCCATCCGGCAGAAGCGTCTTCACAGTCGAGGGGTCCTCGAATGAGATTTCGCGCTGCACTTGGGTAATGTACAGGAGATCCGGCCTTTCTGCCCGCAGTAGGAGCTGGAGTACGGTTGGGCCGGTTGCCATCACGATGACGTGAGCACTCAATTTCTCACCCAAATAGTCGATCATCTCCTTCCCGTCCGCCCCTGTCTCGCCGCTGCCGAGCACAGTTGCTCCGGAAGCGGTTAGGGCCTTGGCCCCACCGGAATGTGCCAGGCGATCCGTGGTAAAGATCACGATCCTGCGGCTGCCTCCGAGCAATTGCTCTGGGATCTTGAAGTCCAAATGACGTGTCACGACAGCCAGGTCCGGGCTCCTTTTCGCGAATCCCATGCGAAGTCGCCACGCACCGAGTTCTTCAAATTCTCCTCCCTTTTCAAATTGAAAGAGGATATCTTGTGGGTGGCTGCCGGGAGTTGATACGCTCTTGAGATAATCCCCTCCGCTGATCAGGATATCTGCCTGGGCCATCAACTCCTGCGAGAGCCTCCAGTCAGATGCATTTCTGGTTTCGGGCGGAACGTGAAAATGATTGTCTTGATCGGCTTTGGCGATGACTTCATTCCGGTCGGTCAGGTACGTGGTGAGTACCAGGGTCCTGTCCTTCTGCACGGACATCCCGGCCAATCCCTCGCCGAGATACAGGCCCTCGAGCGGCATCTGTTTCTTCTCTGGCAGGATCTCTGTGACGATCTTGGAATCTGGCATTTGGGCTGTCATGGAATTGGATGCTCCTGTCAGTCGCATTCAAATCTTAACCCTCTGATTTCCGCGTTCGCTTTCGCATCTCCTGCAACCTAACCTTGATCCGAAAGACATTAGATCGATATGGCGAGCCGCCGCCGGCGATTACAGCACAACAGTTGGAACGGATCGAAGCCGCAAAGCGCAAGCGGGCCGAACTGGAAGAAAAGATGTACACAATTTGGGCCAGCAATGGCATTGCGTGAAGCATTGTAAGCCCACGACAGATTGCTGGAGTTTGTATGCAAATTTATGGGAGCCCTCGCCTCCGTGCGAGCACCTCTTTGCGAGCACCTCCCCAATTGACAGCCAGAGTCAGACTCTGGCTGTCAATTTGGGGGAGGCCGGAGGGGCGTGTCCAAAGCGAATCCCTATGGTCTCGTTTTGGATCGTTTATCGAGCACCCATTGCACCGAAGGGCTTATTGCCTTATCAGTGCGATGAATACAGCCGAGCCAGCAGCAGGGCCGGCGCATCCCCTCTTTCAGCTCCGAGCAAACCCGTTCAACGTGTTCTTTTCGCGTCTCCGCCTTCTTGACCGATTTCAACCCAACAGATCCACTCGTTGCGCGCAAGTGGCGTAATATCTTCCCACAGTGCCAGCGCCGCCTTGTCGGCAGCCAGGGCTTTCCTTAGATCCGCGGGCATCTTGTGCACCGTACCATCGGAAATTGTTTTTTTGCTCATATGATTACCTGTTAAATTAGTGTGATTTATTCGTCTCCACAACGGTTGGCACATGGTATTGCATGGTCGTAGCGAAGTCGAAGCGAAGCGTAGACATTGTCCCCGAACTTGGGTGGGGATCCGCCACAGGCGGGACGGCAGGGCCCGCTTTTGTAGTGCGGGCTTAAGCCCGTTCCCCGCACTTATCGGAGCGAAGCGGCAGCAACCTGACTTACCAGCGCCCCCCGCAAAGTTCTTTGGCCGCCATCCCACCTCGCGCTCCTCACAACGTAGGGGCGACCGGCGGGTCGCCCTCTTCCACGCAGTGGAAGAACATGTAGGTCGGGTTGTCGGAGCGCACTACTGCCGAGATATCATCCCCGATTTTGGGGACCCCGCCTGGCGGGGTCATAGCCCACCCCAGTCGGCTTAAGCCGACTTCCACCTTCTGAGGCAGGGCTCCGCGTAGCGCCCTTGAAAGGGTCAGCCCGCCGGCCGCCGCTCACGTAGCGCAGTCGTAGCGAAGTCGGAGCGAAGCGGAGATCACCATAGTCCGTCGCACCTCACAGCCCCGCGTCGTCTCCTAAACGGATAATGCCCTCAGACCGGTATCCTCTCCCCAAGGTTGGTGCGACGGACTGGATGCTACTACGGTCGGGTGGCAGAATGTCGACCGCACCCGGCTCATCCCTGACCCCGCTTTTGTAGTGCGGGCTACTCATGATTTTCCCGGCTATCCAGGAGATTAGGCGAAAGCGCCCATTCCTTCACATTACACCGAAGATGTCCTTTGTGCCCCTTCGTGGCCTTAGTGGTTAGAGCTCTTCAGGCCGTCAGCTCCTTCACGGAGTCGCAGTCGGCTCTACGAACGGCGTAGATGTCGGGAACGGCGTCGAAGTAAACGCCGCCTCCGGCGTGGGCGCCGCAGAAGTTGGCCCTCCCGGCGACGTGATCACCTCGCTCGGCGAGCATTCCAACTGCGCCGCCGTGATATTCGACGTGATATCCGGCCGGTCCTTCTCGTATCCGCTCGCCCGTACCAGCGCGATCACCCGCGCCGCTTCCGGGCAGTAAGTCTTATCGCGTGGGCCCAGCGCCGCCAGCACCGAGAAGTACACCTGGTAATAATCCACCGAGCCCAGTGTCAGCGGCAGCGCCGCCACCGTCACCGCAGGGTCCTGTTCGTCGCAGGCGTCCAATCCGCGGCCTTTGCACGAGTCCTCTCCCGCGCAGCCGTTGATCGCGCATGCCAGCGCCGGGATCGAGCCTTCATAGTTTCGTGACTTGAAGTAGATGATCCCCAGTTGCCCGTAGAAATCCGGGTTGCCCGGCTGGAAGACCAGCGCCTTCTGCACGTTGCGCGCCGCAATGAAGTACTCGCCCTCCTGTGAATACGTCTTCGCGATCGATAGATAAGGTACCGGGTCTTTCACTTGCAGTTCCGCATTGATGCTGGCGGCCTTCGCAAAGTACGTCAGCGAGCTGTCGAATAGCTGCTTCTGGTTCTCTTCGTTCGGGCTCTTGAAGCCCAGCGTGCGGTAGTTCGCCCCGGCTCGCAGGTACAGGAACGTCAGCTTCGGCGTGATCGCGATGGCCTTGTCGTATTCCTGGATCGCCAGGTTATATTCGCCGCCCGTTTCCAGGAAGTATGCATACACCCGGTGCACGTCCATCAGCGACGGGTCCGCATCCACCGCCTGCTTGATGTACTGCCCCGCCTGTGTCCATTTCTGCTCGTCTACCAGGATCTCCGCGTAGTACGCCTCCGCCCGCGTGTTGGTTGGGTCCAGTTGCAGCGCCCGCACCGCTTCCTGGTCTGCCAGCACCAGGTTCTGTTGCACGTGGTCGTCGTTGAATAGCGATGGGTCTGCGTTCCAGTCCAGCGTGAACGCCAGCACGGCGTGCGCGGTGCTGTCTTCGGACGCCAGCTCTGTGGCTTTCTTCGCGGATTTTAGCGCCTCTTCCAGGCGTGCTATCCGCTCGGCATCCGTCGTCAGCAGTGACGACGAATACGTTTGGACGCGCGCCAGCTCGGCCCACGCCTTCGAGTTCTTCGGGTCCACCCGCACGGCCTCTTGATAGGCCGCGATGGATTTATCGATGCTGCCCGCGGTGAACTGTGCGTCCCCTTCCATCTCGTACGATGTAGACGTACGCGTCGGCGCGGGGGCCGGTTCGAACGGCGACTTAATCAGCCCTCCCCGCAACTGCAGGATCAGCCAGATCCCCCCCAGCGCCAGGATCACATAGAAGAACATGCGATACAGGTTGGATTCCGGTCGCCGGGTGAAGAGCGGGCGGCGTGGCGTTAAGTTCATGGCGTGGGGGTTTCCAGCGGCTCGGCCGTATCGACAGGCGTTTCAACAGCCAGTGTGGCTTCGGGGGTTCCCGCAGCGAGCGTCCCCACCGCGAATGTCCCGTTCACCAATGGCCCTCGGGTCGCAGTGCCCGCCGCCAGGTCCTGTTGGCACACGTTGATCGCCTCATTCACGCTCGCCACCGCCGTCTCATCCTGTGGGATGCGCGCTTGCACCAGTTGCGATACCTGCAAGGTCTCTCCGCACCGCCCCGCCTTGGCGAGTGCGAGTGCATACGTGAAATAGATTTCCGCGATCCGCGCCGCGCCCGGCACCAGCTCGATCGCCACTACCTTGTGTCCATCCTCGCGTGAGGCCGCCGTTTACCGCCAGTGTCAGCTCCTTGAGCGCGTCCGCAAACAACGCATTGTGATAATCCATCACGCCCAGGTTGCCATGATAGCGCCCGCTGGTCGGGTCATCGGTCACAGCCGTCTGTGCATATTGGCGCGCCTTCGTGAATTCGCCGATCGTCGAATACGTCCGGCTCGTCAGGTAGTCCGGCATCGGGTCCGCCGGGTTGAGCGCGTTCGCCTTCGCGAATTCCTGCACGGCCTGGTCATAGATGCCCAGCCCGCTGTAGTTCACTCCCACCTGGATGTGCAGGTCGGGGATGTTCCCGTTGATCTTGATCGCCTCCTGATATTCATGCACGGCGTCTTCATAGTTCGCCGTCGCTTCCAGCACATATCCCCTCGCCCGGTGCGTGATCAGCGTGTCCGGTGCCAGGGTCTGCGCCACCTGCGACTCCTCGATTGCCTTCGGGATGCTCTCCGCGCCCTGGTCCACCAGGATCTCTGCATAGAAAGCATGCGCCACGGCATTGCGGGCGTCCAGCTCCAGCGCCTTCTTGATCGAAGCCTCCGCCTCCAGCGTATTGCCCTGGAAGTCCAGCGCCCACGCGCGCATGGCGTGCGCCATCGAATTGTTCGGGTTCAACAGCAGCGCGTTCTCCGCGCTCGCCTCGGCATCCTTAAAGTTCCCCGCGAACACCTGCACCTCTGCCAGCGCCACGTACGTGGCCGGGTCTTCCGGCTGCGCCACAATGGCCTGGTTATAGGCCGTGATCGCCTGGTTGAGCTTCCCCTCCTGGAATAGCTTTTGCGCCTCCGTCAGGAACGACTCCGGCGGCCGCGTAGCCGTCGGCGTCGGCTCGAACAACGACGGCGCCGCCGGGATCACGTACTTGTCCAGATACAGCCCCCCTGCGATGAGCACGCACAGCAGCACAATACGGAACCAGTTGAAATGCTGGCGCCGCCGGTTCATGCTCCATTTACTTCCTTTCAAATACACTATCGCGTTCCTATTGCTTCCGGCCTAAGAACTCCGGGACTGTCTGAAAGACTGGGCCCACGTCGCTGCGACCGCAGGCCGAAGGTGCAGGTGCTTTCCCTGCGAAGGGCAGTTCTTCCCCGCCAAGCGCATTTTTCCTACGCCGCTTCATTTCCAGCGGGCCCACTTCCCCGACCGCGCAGCGCCATGTAGGGGCACGGCGATCCTTCACTCCTCATCCTCCGCCACAACCCCGCCGTGCCCCTAGCGCAGCCGTAGCGCCGTCGGAGCGCAGCGGAGGTCCCGCATTTGTAGTACGGGCTTTAGCCCGTTCCCCGCACTTGGGGACCCGCTTCAGCCGGGCGTACCGTCCCCGATTTTGTCGCAGCGAAATCGGAGCGAAGCGTAGATCCCGCAGAAGGCGGGACGTAGATATCATCCCCGCACTTGGGGACCCCGCTTCAGCGGGGCGGGGATCCCGCTTTTGTAGTGCGGGCCTTACGTGTGCCCCGTGCTCTTGGGGGTAGCTCATCCCCGCACTTGTCGTAGCGAAGTCGGAGCGCAACGCAGCGGAGACATTGTCCCCGAACTTGTCGGAGCGTAGCGGAGATCCCGCCGGAGGCGGGACGGAGCGGAAGCAATCTCCCGTATTGTAAGGCGAGCCCACCAAATTTGATACTCCTGGAAGTCCGCATTCCCCCGGGAACCGGGTTCACGCATCCTTCTCCAGCCTATCTGCTCCCGATTATCTTACCATCCGCCGCAAACCAGCGTCAAGCAGCCTCTCTAAGCCTGCGCTTATCCGCCCTCCCATCCATTGTTCCTCATCCTTTACCCCCATATGTGGCCGCCAGCCTCGAATCTACGTCTCCCCTCCCACCTATGTGCACAAAACCCGCATCGTTCCTCTTTGAATTAAATACGGCGCGCGATTAGACGAGGAGGCCTCCTGCCGACTTCGTCTATTCAGGTTCCAAGAGGGACCTGAGCCCCGCACCCGTAGGTCGGGATGCCATCCCGACCACCCACGCCCTCCCTCATGATTATGCTAGAATGACCCCATGCAGTTCGACATCTTCACCCTCCTCCCTGAGGTCTTCACCCCCTATCTCGACAGCAGCATCCTCCAGCGCGCCCGGCAGCGCGGCCTCATCGACGTCCGCCTCCACAACATCCGCGATTACGCCCGCGACAAGCACCACACCACCGACGATGTTCCCTACGGCGGCGGCGGCGGCATGGTGATGAAGCCCGAGCCCGTCATCGAGGCCGTTGAGTCCGTGCTCGGCCTCCGCCCTGCCGCTCTCCCCGATCACCCCATCATCCTGCTCACCCCTCAGGGCCGTGTCTTCAACCAGTCCGTCGCCGCCTCGTTGGCCGCGCATCCGAAGCTCGCCCTGATCTGCGGCCGCTACGAGGGCGTCGACGAGCGCATCCGCCGCCAGATCGTTACCGATGAGATCTCCGTCGGCGATTATGTCGTCACCGGCGGCGAGATCCCTGCCCTCATCCTCGTGGATGCGGTCTCCCGCCTGCTCCCCGGCGTCCTGGGCGACCCCGACGGCGCCGCCGATGATTCCCACGCTTCCGGCCTCCTCGAATATCCCCACTATACGCGCCCGCCTGAGTTTCGCGGCGAGGTCGTCCCCGAGATCCTGCTCTCCGGCGACCACGCCAGGGTGGATAAATGGCGCCGCGAGCAGTCCCTGCTCCGCACCCTCGAGCGCCGCCCCGATCTCCTTCACTCCGCTGCCCTCAGCAAATCAGACTTGCAATTCCTCCAGGCTCAGGGCTACGACCCCGAACATTGAGCCTTCTTGCCGCCTCCGTTCCCTGATTTATCTGTGTCTATCTGCAGTAAGTATTTCTCGACCCTCTTGCTTGCACCCAAGGAGCAAACATGAAGCCTGGCATCATCGTTTCGATCCAGATCGCGCCATCCGCAAGTGTCTCTCTCCAGAACCTCGAACAGGTCAGGGTCGTGGAAGGCCTTGGTCTCGAAGGGGATCGTTACTACAACCGCACCGGTACCTACTCGAAGGAGCACGACGAATTGCGCGAGGCCACCTTCATTGAATCAGAGGCGCTCACCGCCCTCTCCGGCGACTATCACATCGAGCTCAGCGGCGCGGAAAGCCGTCGCAATTTCACCACCCGCGGCATCGCCCTCAACCACCTCGTCGGCCGCGAGTTCAAGGTCGGAGAGGCCGTCTTTCGCGGCATCCGGCTGTGCGAGCCCTGCACCCATCTTGAAGAAACCAGCGGGAAGCCTGCGCGCAAGGGTCTGATCCATCGCGGCGGCCTTCGCGCTCAGATCCTCCAATCGGGACTCGTCTGCGTCGGCGACGAAGTTCAGGAAACCTAGGCCGTTGCCGTCGGTCTTCGTCTCGCGCATCTTATATCGAACCGCGAATGACAGCTACCGCCTAACAGTCCGACTTATGCGTGCCACGAGCCTCGCCCCTCTCTGCCTTCTCTTACTCTCGGCCTGCACATGGAGCCTCCCCTCTGCAGCGGCCTTGCCCAGGGTTCTTGGGATTGACACCGGGGTGCAGCCTGAGGATTGTGCGCGGCCCGATGTTTTCTGCGCCGGACTTGTCACAGATTTTGGTCCGGAAGATTTCTGGCATCAATCGCGAAGCCTGGCTCGGATTACAGGATGCTCTCGCGGCGCAGCTGCTTGACCGCGCCGATTACATCGAAACGGTTGACACCCGCGACCGTTCCCTCAACATCGCGTTCCTGGTTGGCAAAGGGTATGACGTCATTGTGACAGTCGGTTCATCCATGTCCAGAGATACGCAGACGGCTGCTGCCAGGCATCCGAAGCAGTACTTCATCGGTGTCGAACAGCCGCAGGCGCCCGATAAGAAGCTCGCCAATTTGGCAGGCCTGGTCTTCCATGAGGAGCGCAGCGGCTTCCTGGCTGGCGCGCTGGCCGCGCTCATCACGCAAACGGGCCGCGTGGCCGCCGTTTGTGAAGCCAAATTCATCGATCCCATGCGAAGATACTGCGAAGGCTTTCAGGCTGGCGCTCTCTACGTTGAGGCCAATACCCAGGTGACGGTTTCCTACCGGGATGGCCCCTCAGACAGGTTGTTCAACGACCTCGATTGGGGTCGTACCACGGCTCTGCAACAGGTGGGTCAGGGTGCAGATGTTTTGTTCGCGGCCGGTGGTCGGACTGCCGACGCCGCCCTGTTGGCAGCCTCCTCGGAAGGCGCTTATGTCATCGGCGCCGAGTATGACCAATATCCAGACGGAGGCACGATCCGCCCCTGGCTGCTCACCAGCGCCGTGAGCGATGTCCGCGCGGGCGTGACGGATTTAGTGCGCCGCGCCAGCCGGAGCAAGTTTCCCGCCGGCGATCATATGGGCTTGGTGAAGCTGGCGCCATTTCACGACCTTGACCATCTCGTCTCCGCCGTCATCAGAAAGCGCTTGCTGGACCTCCAACATGGCCTGCAGGCCGGCTCGATACCATTGAAGATTCCATATGTGAGTCAGTGATATAACGTTTAGTTCGGCAATCCCGACCTCATGAAGGCAAGCGCGCATTCCTCGTGAGCGCCGGGCTTGTAATTTACAACTTAAGATTCCAAGCCTTGTGTCCTCCTTTAGCGGGCACAAGATTGCACGGTCTTGCACAATCATGCTGCCCGCTGTATACTATCGAACGTAATTGGGGCACATTCATAGCTAAAGGGACCAAGCTACGATGAGGAGGTGCGACGGCTCGAAACAACTCGCTTCTTGGTACACGTTCATGACTTCAGCTTTCATACACCCAACAGGAGAAGATAATGAAAAAGCTTTACACCCTTATGGCCCTGGTCTTGCTGGCCTCCATGCTGATGACGGCCTGCGGCACGCCGGCGACCGCCACTGAGGCCCCCCCGCCCGCTGACACCGCGGCCCCGGCTGCAACAGCAATGCCCGCCGCGACCACAGCTCCGGCCGCGACTACAGCTTCAGGCGGCACCGCCCCTGATTGCACCAAGGCGGAAGTTTTCTGCGTCGGCCTCGTAACCGATGTAGGCAAGGTGGACGACAAATCTTTCAACCAGTCTGCCTGGGAAGGCGTTCAGTCTGCCATGAAGAATGGCAACGCCGATTGGGTCCAGTACATCGAGACCACCGATTCCAAGGATTATGACAAGAACATCGCCACCTTTGCAGACGCTGGTTACGATGTGGTCGTGACGGTTGGTTTCAACCTCACCGATCCCACCTACGCCGCCGCGAAGCAGTATGCCGACGTCAAGTTCGTCGGCGTGGATCAGTTCCTTTCCAAGGATGCGAACCACCCTGATTGGCCGCTGACCAATCTCGTCGGCCTCGTCTATAACGAAGATCAGTCCGGCTTCCTGGTCGGCGCTCTGGCTTCCATGATGTCGAAGTCGCACAGCATCGGCGGTGTGTTTGGTACCGACGCCGTCCCGCCCGTCTGGCGCTATGGCGAAGGTTACCGCGCCGGTGCAGCCTATGAGGATGCCAAGAATAGCACGAAGACGACCGTCACGAACGTTTATCACAGCGACGTCGGCTTCGACAAGACCTTTACCGATCCCACCTGGGGCGCTGATACAGCCAACTCCATGATCGATAAGGGCGCAGATGTGATCTTCGGCGGCGGCGGCAAGACCGGCAACGGTGCGGTCGATGCGGCAGCTCAGCGCAAGGTTCTGGCGATCGGCGTGGACACGGATCAGTATGCCACTCTGCCCGAGGCAGATGCCTATCTGCTCACCAGCGCCATGAAGCCCATCCCCGCTCCTCTCGAGGATCTCATCAAGATGGCAAAGGGTGGCTCGTTCCCCACCACCGGTCTCTTCACCGGTGCCTCGGGCTATGCGCCCTACCACGATGTGGCAAGCCAGGTCCCGGCTAACGTCGATGCCGAGATGCAGGCTCTGCTCAAGGGCTTAACCGACGGCTCCATCAAGACCAATGTTCCGCCGGTAAAGCCGTAACTTCTCAGTTAGTTCCCATCAAGGGGAAAGAAGACCATCTTCTTTCCCCTTGATAATTATCTCAGAGCGCCCCGCAGGTTTTTCATATCCAGGCAATTTTCAAGGATGGATCTGCGGGGCGCACTGTAATATCCACCGCGTGCCTTTCCCTACGATGCTCCTGCTTTCCTGGCGCAAAGATCCACAGAACAGGGCCTTATGAAGCAATTCAAGCGACTCATCGATTCATTGCTTGTACCGCTGCTAGCTATCCTTACAGCGGTTATCGTTGGCGGACTTATTATCAAGGTGGTAGGCGGCGATCCCATCGCCGCCTATAAAGGCCTCATCCAGGGCGCATTCGGTACCCGCAAGGCCCTGAGCGAGACCACCGTCTGGGCGACCCCATACATCTTTGCTGGGCTGGCAGTGGCGTTCGCTTTCAAGGGCGGCCTGTTTAATATCGGCGCTGAAGGCCAACTGGCCCTGGGCGCGGTCACCGCTGCACTGATCGGCTACGCACTGCCAGGTTGGCTGGGCATGAGCATCCCAGCCTATATCCATATTCCTCTGGCTGTCGGCTTGGGCGTTCTTGCCGGGGCTCTGTGGGCGGCGATTCCAGGTGCCCTCAAAGCATATACCGGTGGACACGAGGTGATCAACACGATCATGATGAACTACATCGCGTTGAACATCACCTCCTATCTGCTCAACGGGCCCATGAGGGATCCCGATCCACTCAACCTATCCGCACGCACACCGGCGATTGCGGCCAGCGCCCGCATACCACCCATCTTCAATATCCCCGGCCTGCGTGCCCACTGGGGTTTTGTCCTGGCACTCGTGGTTGCCGCTCTCGTGTGGTGGCTTCTCTGGAAGACCACCCTGGGATTTGAGATACGCACGGTCGGCTCCAACCCGGATGCCGCCAAGTATGCCGGGATCAACGTCAAGCGCACCATCATATTGACGATGGCGATCTCAGGCGCGCTGGCCGGGCTGGCCGGCGCCATTGAAGTCACTGCCCTCAACTATCGCCATGAACTCGGCTTCTCGATCGGGTACGGCTTTGACGCCATTGCCATTGCCTTGCTGGGGAGAACGAATCCGTTCGGTGTGGTGCTGGCCGCCATCTTGTTTGGCGCCATGCGCAACGGGGCCACCCGCATGCAATTTCTCACGCAGATCCCGGTGGACATCATCTCCGTCATCCAGGCCTTGATCCTGCTCTTCGTGGCAGCCGACGCCATCATTCGTTTCATTTACCGCGTGCGCGCACGTGAGGATCGGGTCGTTCTGACACGGGGCTGGGGCGGGTAGGAGGCAGCAGCATGGATTGGCGACGCTTTGCCATTATCGCACTTGTTATCGGCATTATGTTCGGTACCGTGGTAGCCATCGGTATCTCACAGAATTCTCCGCTCGTCATTATCACAAGCATGCTTGCGACTACCATCGCCGTAGCGACTCCGCTCACTCTGGGGGCGCTCTCCGGCATCTATTGTGAGCGCGCCGGCGTGGTGAATATTGGCATAGAGGGCATGATGCTCGGAGCCGCTTTCTTTGGCTGGCTGGCTTCGATCTATATGAACACGATTTTTCACTTTCCCGCCATAGTGAGCCTGTTAACAGGCGTGGTTGCCGCCATGCTCACGGGGGGCGTGTTTGCGCTGTTGCATGCTGTGCTGTCGATCACCTTCAAGGTCGACCAGATCATCGGCGGCACTGTCATCAATATTCTGGCCGCCGGCATCACAGGCTTTCTCAACAGGCAGATGTTCTTTGGGGCAGGCAGTGTCTTTCGCGGCCAGGTGCCCCACTCTCCTGGCGTCCTGCCAAGTATCCGCATCCCCCTGCTGGCAGACATTCCTACGTTCGGGCGTGTATTCGTCCAACAGCCGATTACCTGGGCCGCGTTGGCTCTGGTCGTTATCACCCACTTCGTGCTCTTTTATACCCGCTGGGGGCTCCGGACGCGGGCTGTGGGCGAACATCCCAGGGCAGCCGATACCGTGGGCATTAATGTGATCCGTATGCGCTATCTGAACGTGCTGATCGGCGGATGCATGGCAGGTCTCGGCGGAGGTTATCTCACCCTCGAATCGATTTCATCTTTCGAACCGTTGATGACCAACGGGCGCGGCTTCATAGCACTGGCAGCCATGATCTTCGGCAACTGGACTCCGTTCGGCGCTTGGGCAGCCGCTCTTGTGTTCGGGGCGGCGCAGGCCCTCCAGATCAACCTCCAGTTCTTCCGGGATCTGATCCCGCCGCAATGGGCATTTCTGCAGAATTCCTACGTCGTAGGGCTCGCGCCCTACGTCCTCACGATGCTGATCCTCACTGGCCTGATCGGCAGAACAATTCCACCCGCCGCTGATGGAAAACCTTACGAGAAATAGGGAACGAGATGGCAGACCAACCTATCGTTTTGGAAGCGAAAAACGTCACCAAACAATTTCCCGGCGTGCTTGCTAACGATCATGTGAACTTCGATCTGCGCAAGTCTGAGATCCATGCTTTGCTTGGCGAGAACGGCGCCGGCAAAACCACGCTGATGAATATCCTGTACGGCTTGTACCGCCCCGACTCCGGCGAGATCCTGGTGGACGGCAAGCTGGCCGACATCCAATCCCCAAAAGATTCCATCAACCTGGGCATCGGGATGGTCCATCAGCATTTCATGTTGATCCCGGTCTTCAGCGTCGCCGAGAACGTTATGCTCGGGGATGAGACCGTGCGGCAAGGTATGCTCGACCGCAAGACAGTGGCGGATAAGGTCAAGACTCTCTCGCATAAATACGGGCTGGATGTGGATCCCCAGGCGCAAGTCGGACAATTGTCGGTCGGGATGCAGCAGCGCGTCGAGATCATCAAGACCTTGTATCGTGACGCTCACATCCTGATCCTCGATGAGCCCACGGCAGTGCTCACACCTCAGGAAGCAGATGACCTCTTCGTCATCATGCGGGAGCTTACCAAACGTGGCGTCTCGATCGTCTTCATTACGCACAAGCTCAAGGAAGTGCTGGCAGTTGCAGATCGTATCACCGTGATGCGGGCCGGCCGCGTGGTTGGCTCTACTACGCCCAAAGAATCAAATGAGGCCAAGCTCGCTTCCATGATGGTGGGTCGTGAGGTGATCCTCACGGTAAGGAAGCAGCCGGCTCAGCCAAAGGAGCAAGTCCTGCAGGTTGAAGATCTGCACGTTCAGGATGACCGCAGGCTGGATGTTGTGCGCGGCATCAGCTTTGATGTTCGGGCCGGCGAGATCCTGGGTATAGCCGGCGTGCAGGGCAATGGTCAGACCGAGCTCGCCGAGGCGCTGACCGGGCTTCGCTCCACCAAAAGCGGCAAGATCATCCTGGGCGGCCAGGATGTCACGGGCAGGGCGCCCCGTCCGATCACCGAGGCGGGCATGGGCCATATCCCGGAAGATCGCCAGAGGTACGGCCTGGTGCTTTCCTACACTGTAGCCGATAACATGGTGCTGTGCAGCTATTATCTGCCGCCGTTCGCCCATGGCGCCCTCATTCAGCAGGAAGCAGTGGACGCCAATGCTCGCAAACTGATCAAGGACTACGACGTGCGCACGCCGTCTCCATATATGCCCGCATCCAACTTGTCCGGCGGCAACCAGCAGAAGCTGATCGTCGCCCGCGAGCTTAGCCGCCCCGTAAAGTTATTGCTGGCCTCGCAGCCTACGCGTCGGCCTCGACGTGGGCTCGATCGAGTACATCCACAAGGAGATCGTCGCCATGCGCGACCGCGGCGTCGGCGTGCTGCTCATCTCCGCCGAGCTGGATGAGATCATGTCTCTTGCTGACCGTATTGCGGTGATGTATCAGGGCCAGATCATGCAGGTGGTCGATGCAAAGACCGCCAACAAGGAGTCTCTTGGTCTCCTGATGGCAGGTATCCGCAGCCCCGAAGAAAATGCTGCCGCTGCATAGTGCTAAGAGAAATGCCAAACCCAGAGGGCCGGGAAAATCCCCGGCCCCTTTTGTTTCCCTCTGTGCACCGTGCCTGCCCGCCTGGTGTTTCCCGTGTCCCAACGACTTCTTCGCATTCTCCCAATAGGATAAAACGGGGCTATGTTTTTTCGCACATTGCATTAAAATTTGACCACCAGTTCATCGGAGGAGAAAATGCGAAAACTCTTTTACCTGCCCGTCATAGTCTTCTGGATCGCCGGCTCCTTGTCCGGCTGCAATCTTCCATTCTTGCAGGACGATACCGCCGGCGTCCAGACTGCCGCGGCCCAAACCGTGGAGGCTCAGCTGTCGACCCTTCCCGTGCCTTCAGCCACGTTCACGCCGGTCGCCTTTCCCACCCTGCCGCCTGCCAGCACTCTTCCCCCGGCGAAGACCCTGCCTCCCGCAGCTACTGCTACGGGCAGTTGCGACATCGCCAGCTTTGTCACTGACGTAACGATCCCTGACAATACCGTGATAACCGGCGGTGACACATTTACCAAGACCTGGCGCCTTAAGAACGTTGGCTCCTGTTCCTGGACGCCTTCCTACGCTTTGGTCTTCATCAGCGGCGCATCCATGAATGGGCCCGCGGTTCAAGCACTGGCGGGTAACGTCAATCCGGGACAAACCCTGGACCTGTCAGTGAACCTCACCGCCCCCACTGCCGATGGAACCTATACCGGCAACTGGGGCCTTCGTAATGCCGCCGGCGTCATCTTTCCCACACACTTCTTCGTCACCATCGTGGTCGGCGCTGGAACCGGCGGTCCATTTGCAGTCACCCATGTTGCTTTCACTGTGACCGGCAGCTGCGGTGCGTTTCATACGAACGTAGCGATCACGACAAATGGAGCTGGAACCGTGGAGTACCACAAGGTCTTCAGTGACGGTGGCACTGATACCACTCCAGGCACGCTCACATTTGCGTCGGCTGGAACCAAGTCCTTCAACTTCGATAACTCCATGAGCACACCGGCCACAAGCACATGGATCGATATCTACATTGACACCCCCAACCATCAGCAGTTCGGCCGCGCTACCTATACCTGTCCATGACCAAATTCCGCCGGGTGTAAAAGTCCGCAAGACCCAGACTCTGGCCCTCCGCCGTCTAGACAAGGCCTCCGATCCCGCTTAAACCTGCCGGGATCCCGGAGGCCTTTTTTTTGACACTTTTCAAAGCGGGTATAATTCTGCCCTGCTCGAAAGGAAATAGGAATGACTGTCCAACGTACATACATTTTCACCGCGTTCCTGACCACCGTTGCCCTCATCCTGAGCGCCTGTGGCGCTGCTTCGAACGAATCCATCATCGCCACTTCCGTCGCCATGACCGTGCAGGCCGGGCATACCGAGGAAGCGCGTCCCACCCCCACCACGCTGCCCGGTAGCCCAACATCCTCGATCCTGCCGTCCCTGACGCCTGCCATTACACAAGCTCCGCCCACGGCGCCCGCCACCGGTAGTGGTCCACTTTGCACTGCCAGTGCCAGCTTCGTAAGCGAGACGGTGCCAGACGGAACCATCACGAGTTCCGGGCTCGGTGTTTACAAAGACCTGGCGCATCAAGAACACAGGAACTTGCAGTTGGAACTCGACCTGGAAGTTTGTGTACGTTTCGGGCGACTTGTTGGGCGGCGCCACATTCTACAACTTTCCGCAGCCGGCCGCACCCGGCGACACCGTAGACGTTCCGGTGATCTTCACCGCTCCCCAGGATGGTGGCTCCTACAGAGGTTATTGGAAGATCCAGTCCCCTTGGGGAATGCTTTTTGGCGACAGCGGCAGCGGCAACGCCTTTTGGGTCGATATTCTGGTCGGAAGTGGTACTCCGGGCAATAGCAAAACCGAGACCGCTTACGGTATCACTGCAGTGACCTACGATGTTGCCTACAGGTGCACGCCCGCCAATCAGTTTGAAACCGTCACAGCTCACATCAGCTCCAATGGGCCGGTGACCGCGGTATTCACCTGGATGCAAAGCGATGGCAACAACAAGGCGAACAACAAGATAACATTTACGGGAGCGGAGACCAAATCCGTCACCCGTGAATGGAGTTGGGGCATCGCAACCTCCCGGAATCTTCGTTGGGTGAGCGTCACGATCACGGCTCCTTCGTACCACGAGTACGGTCAGGCCTCTCTTCCAACGGTGTGTTGGCCGTAACAGCAGGAGCCCGTGAGCCAGCCTCACGGGCTCTTTTTATACCAGGGAACCTTCCGCCGGGTTTGGGCGTCATCGTATATTGAAATCTGATTGACTTGAGACCTGAGAGTCTCGCGGCGTTCGCTTCTCAGGAGGATGCGATGAAACCCTACGTCAAGCTCATAGCGATTCCCGTGATTGTGCTGTCCGTCGGCCTGGCCTGCAATATGCTGGCTCCGACGGCTCAGAGCACCCCGGACCCCTTTGCGACCCTAAATGTCCTATATACCGCCGCGGCCCAGACCCAGCAAGCTTCCGGCACCAGTGCCGCAACCGCCACGCCGGCTGGCACGGCGACCAATCCCTTCCCGACCTTCGCGGTGGTCACTCCGAACCATACGGCGGCGCCCGTAATTCTCTGCAACGCTGCCGCATTTGTGGAGGATGTTTCGATCGCGGACGGCACAGTCATCGGGGCCGGGGATGGCTTCACCAAGACCTGGCGCGTCCGGAATGTTGGCTCCTGTGCGTGGTCAACCTCCTATTCCCTGGTATTCGTCAGTGGTGATCGACTGGACGCTCCATCAAGCGTCCGCATGCCGGGTTCCGTCGCGCCCGGGCAGTACATTGACCTATCGGTGGATATGAACGCGCCGGACAACAACGGCAGCTATCAGGGCTATTGGAAGCTGCGCGATCCCTCCGGCAACATCTTCGGGAACGGCTCCCAGGCACAAACGCCCTTCTGGGTCGACATCAAGGTTGCCGGCCCCACCTATGCCCTCTACAACTTCGCCAACAACTTCTGCGATGCAGATTGGCAGAACAACAATCGAGATCTCCCCTGTCCCGGCTCGGACGGAGATTCCAAGGGCTATGTTCTCAGATTGACCGATCCGGTCCTGGAGAACGGGGTTACGGAAGATCAGCCCGGCCTGCTCACCGTCCCGAAGGATGCTTTCAACGGCGTCATCACTGGCACGTATCCTCCTATCAAGATCCGCAACGGAGACCACTTCCGATCCCTGATCAACTGCCAGTACAGGGCTTATTCCTGCAACGTGACCTTCCGCCTGCAATATCAGATCGACGGTGGGAACGTTAAAACCTTGGGCAGTTGGAACGAGGGCTACGAAGGCCAGTTTTACTCAATTGATATGGACTTGGGCGCGCTTGCCGGGAATAAGGTCAAGTTCATCTTGATGGCAACCACCAACGGCTCATTCGACCAGGATTACCCCCTGTGGCTTGCTCCCCGTATCAGCCGCCTCGGCAATCCGCCCACTGCAACTCACGTTCCTACTCGTACTCCGACGCGCACGGCCGTACCACCGACACGCACGCCTACGGCTACGCCCACGCTGAGTGCCACACCTACTTCTACGGCTACCGCTACAGCCACGCCCACCGAGACGCACACTCCCTAAATCAGGGTGCGTTATAATCATAGCGTGAGATAATTTGGAGTAATTTGCTGAAACAATAGGAAGAATACCCGAAAAACAGGCATGGTCGGGCGTTCTCCCTGACCATGCCTGTTTTTCGGAGAACATTCGCGCAGGCGCTTCAACTCAGAGGTACCTGTCGCGCTCACCGGGTAAGTCGACACGATGCTCAGCGTGTTTAGGAGGTACGGAGGTTCCATCATGCAATTCAAGAGATTTGTCTGGGCAAGCACTGCTGTTTTTGTGTGCACTGCCCTTGCATCCTGCGGCGGCAAGCCAGCCGAGCCGACGCCGGATGTGAACGCTATCTTTACGTCCGCCGCGCATACCATGGTTGCCGGAATAAGTGCCCAGGAGACGAAAACGGCCCAGGCCGTTAGCCCTACGCCTAAATCCAGCCCCACCCCGCTAGCCAGTCTGGCGGCCCTGCCCACACTCGCGATTGGCACCGGCTCGGTACCATTTGGCACGCCGCCCGTGGTTTTCGGCACTCCAGGCAGTCTGCCCACCAGCGGCCTTCCAGGACTGCCCACGCTCCCAGCCTCAGGCGGTGGCAGTACCGCGGTCGGATGTGACAACTCCGCCTTCGTGTCCGAAACCAAGCCGTTGGATAAGGCCCAGATCAGTGCGGGAGCCGACTTCACAAAAGGTTGGGAAATGACAAATACAGGTACCTGCACCTGGGGCGAAGGCTACAGTTGGAGCTTTGTCTCAGGAGACAATATGAGCTGCAATAACGTCATTTACAAGGCGAATGACACAGCTACGTCCCCCGGGCACAGCAACTCCTTCATCGTGCACTGTACCGCTCCGGACCAATCAGGAGAATATAAAGGCCTCTGGCAGATGAAGAATGCCCAGGGGACTCCTTTTGGTGTTATACCTTGGGTCGACATCGTCGTCCCGTAGGAGACGATCCGCGGAATTCTCAGCATATTTTCGTGAGGGATGGAGGCAGGAATGCAAATTAAGAAACTTGTCTGGGCGATCACGGCGCTTGTCATGGCCGTCACCCTGGCAGCCTGTAATTTAGGGAAGGCGCCTGAACCAACTCAGGATGTGAACGCCATCTACACATCAGCGGCCCAGACCATGATCGCCGCATTGAACGTCCAGCAGACGCAGACGGCCCAGGCGGTCACGCCCACCATCGAGGCTAGTCCCACCGCCCTTGCAAGCCTGGCGCCTCAGGCCACCTTCGCCATCGCCACCGGCTCCATCCCCTTCGGAACGCCCGGGACACCCCTGGCTTTTGGCACGCCCGGCACAGTCATCCCTCTAGCGACGCTTGCCGGCGGTACGCCCGGCAGTTCTACCGCCTCCGGATGCGACAATTCCGCTTTTATTTCCGACGTCACCGTTCCGGATGGCACAGTGATGAAGCCCGGTGAGGACTTCACCAAGACATGGGCGATTGAGAATACCGGAAGCTGCACCTGGGATGATGGATATGCTTTGATCTACCAGGGCGGCACCCTGGATGGCTATGATGTGAAGATCCAGAAGAAGGACCAGTTCGTGGCGCCAGGAGCCACCACGTACTTCAGCGTGAAGCTGACAGCTTCCATTACCCCCAATACCTATACCGATTGTTGGAAAATGCGTAATGACCAAGGTGCCTATTTCGGCACTTACATCTGCGTTAACATTAAAGTCGAAAAGTGAGCCGCCACCTCTCAGAATAGGAGGACCATGAAAACCCACTTCGTCATCGCCGCTTTACTCGCACTGCTCCTCCTGAGCGCCTGCGGTGCGGCACCTGCCGCTCCCACCCCTGATACAGCGCTGATCCAGACCAGCGCCGCAAAGACTGTCATCGCCAATTTCACGCTGACTGCTTCGGGGCCCACCTTCACACCGCTTCCGGCCCTGACTACCGCCCCCGCTCCGCTCGAGACGGAGACTCCGGCAACTCCTTCAACTCTCGTTGCCCTCTCACCCACACTGTTACCCGGCGGCGTCACTGCTACACCAGGTCTCTGCGACCACTACACGTGGGACCCAGCGACCCTGGATGTCAATATCACTGATGGCACTCAGATGACCCCGGGCCAGCAGTTCGTCAAGACTTGGAAGATCAAGAATGATGGCATATGCACCTGGGGCGCCGGGTACAAGGTCGTTTACGCAGGCTATGCTGACCAGATGTCTGGAGTGCCGCAGCCCATCAATGGCGTGATCGGCCCGGGACAGGAGATCGAAATCTCGGTTCAATTCAAAGCCCCTGCCAAGGCCGGCACCTATACGAGTGCCTGGACAATGGCAAACGCAAATGGTACGCGGTTCTTCGGGCCGGGGGCAAAGCCAATCTTCGTAAAGATCGTGGTGAAGCTCTAGGCTCGTGAGTACCGCCCTCAAAGCAGCAATACGGGAAGAAGCGCGCCGGCTGGGATTTCATCCTGGCCGGCGTCACTACCCCCGATCCGCCCCCGCACTTGTCAGCGTTCGAAAACTGGCTCGCGGAGGGGCGGCACGCTTCCATGCACTATCTTGCCACCGATCGTTCCCGCACACGTCGCGCCGATCCAGGCCTGATCCTTGCCGGCTGCAAATCCATCCTTGTACTTGCAATCCCGTATTCCAAACCGTTCTCCTCGGATCGACACGCGGAAGATGCTGCATCCGAGCCATCTTCCATCCTCCCACCAGAACCTCGCGACGCGTCTTATGGCGCCGCGGGCGCAGGCCCGGAGGTAAGGGGCCGCATCGCCTCCTATGCCCTCGGCAACGATTATCATCTGGTCCTCCCCGAACGGTTGAAGGCGATCGTCGCCTTCATCGAATCCCAGGTCGGCCATCCCGTCTCGAACCGTTGGTATACCGATAGCGGCCCCGTGCTCGAGCGGGACCTCGCACAACGCGCGGGCTTGGGCTGGATCGGCAAGAACACCTGCCTGATCAATCCAAAACTGGGCTCGTATTTCCTGCTTGCCGAGATCTTCCTGGATTTGGAACTGGAGCCGGATGCCCCTCTGAACACAGACCACTGCGGCACTTGCACCCGCTGCCTGGATGCCTGTCCCACCGATTGCATACTGCCAGACCGAACCTTGGACGCCGGTCGATGCATCTCTTATCTCACTATTGAGCTCAAGGACAGCATCCCACCGACTTTGCGCACCTCGCTCGATCGATGGATCTTCGGCTGCGATATCTGCCAGGCGGTATGCCCTTGGAATCGTTTTGCCCCTCCATCAGGTGACCCCGCTTTCGGTGAAAGCTCGGTCTTCCCTCAACCCGTGTTAGCCCAGGACCTTAAGCTTACGCCCGCAGAGTTCAACCGTAAGTTCAAAGACTCGCCCGTTCGCCGGGCCAAACGCCGCGGCTATCTGCGTAACGCGGCCGTTGCTCTGGGCAATGCCGGCTCAGCCGAGGACATCCCGGCGCTGGAAGAGGCGCTGAATGACCCTGAACCCCTCGTGCGCGAACACGCTGCCTGGGCGATTAAAGCCATCAACGAACGCGAGCTCTGACCCTCCATTGCCCGATTCCCAATAACAAATACCAGGTCTCGGATCTCCCTCAATGAAGAAGCTCCTGATCGCCACAAATAACAAAGGCAAGACCGAAGAATTACGTGCCCTGCTCGCCGGTTTGCGCGCCGAGCTCGTCACGCCCTCGGACCTCGGCATTGATCTGCATGTTGTCGAAGATGGTCAGACCTATGCGGAGAATGCTGCCAAGAAAGCGGTCTCTTTCGCGCAGGCCTCTGCCTTGATCGCCCTCGCCGATGACTCCGGGCTCGAAGTGGATGCACTCGGCGGCGCCCCGGGTCTCTATTCCGCGCGCTATTTGCCCGAGGCCGGATCCACAGATGCCGATCGTCGCGCCTACCTGTTGAAGAACTTGGGCACACGAGCGCGCCCATGGCTCGCGCGTTTTCGAGCCGCCGTTGCCATCGCTGTTCCTCGATCGCGCGGTTCAGGTTGTCGAAGGACAATGCGCCGGAGAGATCATCCCCGACGAGCGCGGCGCAGGCGGCTTTGGCTATGACCCGATATTCTTCATTCCGGAGATCGGTCGCACCATGGCCGAGTTGGAAATGGATGAAAAGAATCGTTTCAGCCACCGCGCCCGGGCTATTATCAACGCCCGCCCGATCCTGGAAGAGTTATTTGGTTAGAGCGAACCCACCATTCTATTGACTGCGCTCATTTTCCCGGTTGATAAGGGATACTATTTACAAACTCCCCTAACAGCTGGGCAACCCGATCCGGTTGCTCCAGCATCACCATGTGTCCTGCCTTCGGAACCACCTCCAGGCGCGCGCCCCGGATCTGTGCGCGGAGCGCCTCACCGTCTGTGACCGGCGTCATTCGGTCCGCCGCGCCGAAGACCAGGAGCGTTGGGATTGATATCCTGGCCAATTGCTCGGCAGAGGCGTTGAAAGCGTCGCAGGCCAGAAAGTCCCCGTAAAGCACTGAAGATCTTGTTTGTGCCAGGCGCTGCGCGGATATATCCTTCAAACGCGAGTCGCTTTCTGAGGCGAAGGAAAGCTCAGTGACCATGTGAACGGCTTCCTCGGCCATTTCCGGCTTGCTGGCGTTATAAAGCAGGGCTGGGTCGACGGGCAATCGTGCTCCGCTCCCTATGATTCCCAGACCCAGCACTCGCCTTGGATATTTGATCGCCGACTGCAAAGCCACGGCACCACCCATCGAGTGACCCACCAGGATGACCCTGCTCAGTTTGAGGGCTCTCACGAACTCGACAATTTGCGCGCCATAATCCTCGATGCTGTGGGAACCCACACCCGTGGAGTTGCCGTGACCCGGTAGATCCACTGCAAAGACGCGCTCATCCTGCAGTCTGCGGACTTGGGACGGCCAGTAAAGATGATTTCCTCCTGCACCGTGGATCAGTACTACCGGCGGACGTCCGACAGCGTCAGGTTGGTGCACAAAATAGTATAGGCCGGCAGCAACAGGCATTGATCGATTATCCCAAAAATAACATTTGTCCGCCCAGGGCGCTTCTCAGAGGGACCCGGTGCGCTGGATCACATCAGCTAACGGTGTTACCCAACCGATTGCGTGTTGCCTTCTAATTTAGTCGTTGTGGAACTGGCGTCTTGACGTATAAGAAGCGCTCTGGGCCGCTGTAAAGCAGAAATGAATTTTGGTGCTTAGTCCGCTGGCAGAATTTCTGGTGTTTTCAAATCCCCTGGCAAATCGTACCACGTCCGCAGTAAAAGACTACGAGCACAGGAGGTGGACAGAGACAAAGGCTATCCTGGCCTCGCATGCTGTAATCGGTCGGCAGCCTCTTCCGTCAGCGGAATGTACACAGAGATTTTTGTCCCCTTACCCGGCGCCGACTGGATATCCAACACCCCGTTGACCATCTCGGTCCGTTCGCGCAAGTTGACCATGCCCAGGCTCGAACGTTTGTCATAGGCCCGGTTCATCGCGGCAACGTCAAATCCCGTCCCATCGTCTTCGATCTCCAGAGCTGCCACACCTTCGCCCACATCCAGAAGTCGCACCCAGATATTGCCTGCAGTGGCATGCTTGCGCGCATTGGTGACTGCCTCTTCGACGATAAAGAAGATAACGCCCTGCTTCCCCAGTTCCAGCTGCCCGGCCATCGTCTCGTCGATATCGATGAGCACGTTTTGTGCGAACGTCTCACGCATTTTGTCGGCCATCGCCTGGAGGGCGGCATGCAGCCCCTGTGATTCGAGAATGAGCGGCCGCAAGGTGAACAGCATGTGGCGGATCTCTTTGCTGGTGCGATGCGCCAGCTCTTCGATTTTGACCAGCTCGTCCGCTGCCGTGTGCGGATCCTTCTCGAGCATCCGGCGGGCTATATTGATTCGCATCGCCATGGCCGCCACCGACTGTGTAGGTCCATCATGGAGATCGCGCGCCAGCTTCTTGCGCGCTTCCTCATGCACCTCCATCATGCGCTCTTTTTCCTCGACCAGATCCTGATATAGCCGCGCATTTTGGATGGCGACTATCGCCTGCCGTCCGATAATATTCAGCATGTCCTGCCGGTCGGGCGTAAAGTAATTCGGATCCGGGTGCGCATACAGCATTGCTCCATACACGTTGAACCCGGTACGCAGCGGGAAACAGTAAGCCGATGTGCAGCTGCGCAAGGCCACAATATGTCCGAGTTCCGCGTCGTAGCCGATGTCTGTGGATAGGAGCGCTTCGCCCTCATCCAGGGCTTTGCGCAGGATGCCTTCATTGCCCTCCAGCGTCATGCGCAGGTCGGCGCTTGTAAAGCGCCGGGCCGAGGCCACATGCAATTGGCCTGCCTGGAAGAGCAACACGGCGCTGACCAATGGTTCACTTCCGTGCTCTTCCGAGCCCGGGTTGAGTGCGGTATATCCCATGTCCAGCGCGGAATCCAACACCCGTTTGTACGATAGCGTCGCCGTCATGGTCGACGTCAGTTCATAAATCGTGCGCAGCCGGTCGCTTTGGAACCGGCGGCGGTCATCTTCACCGTCCAGCCACGCCTGCCGTTTGGCTCGCAGCCTCCGAATCAGTTTCGCGCCGAGAAATCCGAATAGCAGGCCGAGCGACAGCATGCCTGCGATCCATAGCAAGGTTGTAGAGGAACGTTCAGAAAAATTCAGTTGGGCCGTCAGGAATGCCAGCGCCGATGATAGCCCCGCGGCCACCATTGCCCCCATGAATTCGAAGTAAATGGCCCCTGTGAGGATCGCAAGCAGCCCGGCCCATGAAGCCGGTCCTGCCAGCGCCCCTTGCTCCCAGAAGAAGAGTCCGCTGCAAATGAGGTCTGACTGCCAGGTTGACCTGGCGATGGTACACCAGCCGCTTATTCAGGCTCGCCAGGATCGGTCATGCCGAGGTTCCACACCACGATGATAGCCAGCGGCCACGCTCGCATGGCAGTCAGCGAACCCCCTAATGCCAGCGAGACAATCAGTCCGAGCAATACCGCCCAGCGCAGGGAAATTGCGAACCAGTCGGCTGCGTAGGGAGTCTCGAAAGTCCTCATGCTCTTATGATAACGGTGAAATTTGCCGTCGACGGCCCGGAGTCCTTACAGGCCAATTACATCTTGCCATAAGCTAGGTAGTGTATCCCATCTGGGTCAGAAATGGCCCCAGGCGGGCGACCAGAGCCTGCTGCTGCTCCTCAGAATAGCTCTCACGGAACCGGCCGATCTTGCCCTTGAAAAAATGCGTACCGGGCAGACCTTCCACATTGCCGGGCCGATAGTTCTCGATCACTTTCTCGACCGCCGGTCGCTCAGTGTCCAAACCGAGATAGCTCGCCAGCCGCGTGGACTCCGCATCGTAATTCGTCAGAAGATCTTCATATCGGGAGATCAGCACGTTCTTCTGCCGCGTCCAGGCTTCCCAGATGCGCACGTAATCCGTGATGAATGCCAATGTCTGATCAAAATCCGTGAGGTGCGAAAACGCATTCGGCCGGCCCTTGCTAAGCGCGCGCTGTCCATAGTTGAATGCCGAAAGCATCGCGTCACGTGGGTCGCGATAGATATAGGAGATGCGCAAGACTCGCATGCGCGCCAGGAGCCGCGAGGCGCTGGTCGGCCCGGCATGCGCCTTGATGACAAAAGTGTTGCCCAGCAAAGCGGGCACACTGACCATTGCCAGCCGCCGCGCAGAGAGCACGCCGATATTGCAATTGACCTCGGTCAGCACTCGCTCCAGATGGAACCTTGCCCGGATGTCGCGCGCGTCCGCACAACCCGTGGTATTCATCAGATCATGGGTCAGGTTGTAATGCCAGCCGGAGCCGGCACGCGGCATTCCTACGCAAAGAACGATCATCCAGTTTCCTTCGTCCTCGTTCCGCTTGTCGCCAGCGCTGACAACCCCACGAGCATGCCCAGATTGATCCACAGGTTTGGGATCGCCAGGGAATCCTGTGTCATATTATAGAAGATCAACGCCAGCCAGGTGAAGACCGCCGCAATGCCCAGGTATTCCCCCATCGGCGTCCTTTGTCTCAATGCAGTCAGCGCATCTCCCAGCAGCGAGAATTGAAACGCCACAAAAAGTATGAACCCAATCAGCCCCGTCTCCGCCAGCAGGCGGATATACAGGTTCTTTGGGTTGGGATACAAGTTGTTGTCCGGGCTCAACTGCCGCGCGATCTCCGGCACCGTAGTCATCGCCCAGTCTGGCAGATGGCTATAAATGTAGAAGCCGCTTGCCCCTAATCCCACACCCGTCCAGGGATGCTCCTCATAAGCCCCCATCGCACCTGAAAGATATGCTGCTCGCGCGCCCGCTGAGTTTTGGATCAGGAACTGCTGGATCGTGTCCGCCTTGCTGTTCCACAGGCGCGCGATGTAGCCCTTCTGCGCCAGGAAGAGCAACGCGCCAGCGCCCACGGCCCCGATCAGCGCGATCAGGCCCACTCGCCAGGCAAGTTCGCGCCCCTGGTGGAAGCCTGACGCAAACCACTTCCACGCGCTTCGCATCTGCTCGCGTCCGACAAGCAGAAGCGTCAATACCGTCGTCGCCGCAACAGTTAGCAGCCCGCCCCGTGAAAATGTCGCCAGCAGCAGTAAGGCTGCGCACGCCAATAAAACCGGCTCTAGCCATTTGAAACGCGTGACCCGCTGCTGCGTCAAGAGCCATGCAAACAGCCACGGCAGGTAGACCGTCGATATCTGGCCCGCCAACCATGAAGGCTCGTACGCCAGGCCCGAGATGCGGTTTGTACGGATCAGTTCCCGCATGGAGAACGCGCGTTGCCATTGCGTGACCATGGGCTTGGGCAGAAGGTGCAGATAGAACGTGGCGCCCTGCAATCCGCTCCAGAGGATATCGAGCACAAAACCGGCGAACAACCATCGCAACGAGAATTGCAGGTCGTCCATGTTCCGGTTCATCCATGCTGCTGCCGCGAAGAAGGAGATGCCGATCACCAAAGTCGCCGCGGCCCGCAGCTCCCGTCCTATGATGCCCTCTCCGCGCATGGGGATCGGCGCGAAAAGCACGCCTATCAGGCTTGCCGCCAGCGTTGCCATGAGCATTGCTGTCAGCGGCGTCCATGCACCCACGCGCGGGAATGTTGTCTTCGCCCGCACGAGTTGCCACAAGAGCAGGACCATCAGCAGCGCCAGCGGATAGAACGACAGTGGCCGCACGTATGTTCCCTCCCCGGATGGGAAATAACGGAAGCTTGTGACCGGTAGCGCCACAAGCGCCGCCGCCCACAGTGCACGCATTGTTCGGTCCACGCTGACAGACATCCTCGATCGGATCGCGTTTCTCATGCCTGCCTGTCAACGAACAGGATGCCGATCGTAGCCATGGCCAGCACCACCATCGCACCTGCCAGCATGTATAGGCTCATGCTGACCGCGCGCTGCGCTTGCAAGCCGTCCACTTGTGTCGGCGTCGCGCTGATGAACTTCTCCAATCCGGAGGAGGACTCCGCTACCCCGCTCTGCACCTGCTGCGCGAAGACCTTTGCCCACGCTCCAGCCATTACTGCCGCCTTATGGGGGTCGCGATCATCCGCAAAGAAATGCCAGCCGCCGTTTCCTGGTTGGCTGAGTTGCAACTTTCCGCCGCGCAGTTCCGCCGCGCTGCCCCCGCCGCTTTGCGCCGCGACCGCATTCAGCACCGCGTCGGACATGGCGATCTCTTCCAGCTTGCGCGTCTCGCGTTCCAGGTAATAGAACTGCTCGCGGTCGGTGTTTTGCGGCCATGCCTGTTCCAGGTGAAAGTCCACATTGACGGTCGCACGCGCCCGATATTCCGGCGGCGCGATCACGTATACCGCCGCGCCAAGTAGCGCGCCCACCACTGCGCCCACGAGCCAGAACCGCCACGCCTTCAGCAGCCGGATGAGATTATCAGAACTTGGAGCCGACACTATGAATTTCATCAGAAGGACTCGTTATTCATGTTCCAGATTTGCACATGCAAGCCCGCGCCCACATTTCGAGTGGGCCACGCCAGCGGCCGACGGATCCTTTTCTATCATCTATGTTCATTCTCTGGAGTCCGTACTCCACTTTCTATTCCCAGTTCCCTATTGTTTCCCATGATCCGCTGTCTGCGCCACCTCCAAAACCTCGCCGTGACCTTCCGGAGATAGTAATTAGCAACCATGTATGATAGGAATTTGCCGCCATCGCGATAGTGCACTCGCATCATCTCCGGCCAACACCGTTCATCCGAAGAGATTGTCTTGGCTGCCGTATGCAGGCGGAAGTTTGCCCATGTCCGCGGGATATACCTCAGCGGCGCACGGCGCGCAATACGCACCCACAGATCATAATCCATCGCAAAGTAAAACGACGTATCCAGCGGCCCGGCCTTCTGCCATAGATCGGCGCGCACAAAAGCCGCCTGTTGTGGAATATGCACGAATCCTTGTCGCAGCCGCCGGTAGTTCGTCTGGGCAGCGGGGAATTTGCCTATCACATCCCCGGCCTCATTGATGTAGTTCGCGTCCCCGTAGATCAATCCCGAGTCTGGGAACTGCCGGTAGCAGTTAACAGCCTCCTTCACCGCGCCCGGCTGGTAAGTATCATCCGAATTCAACCATGCCAGGATATTTCCCTTCGCATGTGCAAAGCCTTTGTTGATCGCATCGGTCTGGCCACTATCTGGTTCGCTCGTCCACCACGTAAGCCGGTCGGCATATTTCTCGATGACCTCGCGGCTTCCATCAGTGGACGCGCCATCTACGATAATGTACTCGAGGCGCGGGTAGTCTTGTCCCAGGACAGACAGGATGGTCGCCTCCAGGAAACGTGCCTGGTTCAAAGAGGGGGTGATCACCGAAACAAGCGGCGTGTCTTGCATCAGTTCCAATCCACGTCGGGGTAATATAGGTACGCTACCTCTTCCGTCAATTGCCGGACGCGCGCGATCTCCTCGGCTGAGAGGCGATGCTTCCAGTTGTGAAGGTTCGCCCGGCTGTCCAGTCTGACCGAATGGACCTTCTTACGCGAAAGCTCGGACGGGTTTTCCGAACTACTGGAGTCCATGATCCTCTGTTCGACGTTCGGCGTGAACTTCAGGCCCAGTTCGTCATAGAGTTCGGCGAAAGCCCGGCACCGGATCGGACGATAGATCCTCGTGCCGGACGACGCGCACCGTCGGAATATTCCCGCAGGCCTTGTGCACGCTCTCATAGACCATCATCCACAGCAGGCTTGCCTGCCCGATAATGTCCGCTGCCGGCATCGACTGCATGCGGCTGCGATAGGGTTCCAGCCAGTCACGCATCAGCAGCGGCTGGTTGAGCAGATCTTGAAAATCGAACGACCAGTTCAGTCGCTTCAGGCTGCTGGCAAAACCTGCGGGGTGCCGCACGGTCACCACGATCTGGCAGTTCAGCCGCTCGGCAAACCAAGCCAGCGAAAAGACCGCAAATGGATCCTTCAGCAGCGGGCGCCGACGAAATGCGTGTCCACCGAGAAAGATACTGAGATCGCGGCCCATCCGCAAAAAGTCCCTGCCGGAACGCAGCGAGACGATCTCGGCGGGCAGATGGTAACGGTAATCCAACGTCTCGCGTAGCGAATCGATATAGTCCGCTTCATTGTCTCCCGTGACGTACGTATACCAGTACGCCACCTTCGCACGCATTACGCCCGGCCGGTGCAGCACGTTCAGCGGTTCGCTGATATAAGCTGTCCGCGGATTCGCCGCCAGCATCTTCCCCACCCAGGTCGTGCCTGTGCGGTGCGCCCCTGTTACCAGGATTGGGCCGAGCGCGGTCGGCATCATGGCCTCACCGGCTTCTGGAGATCATAGATGGCATAGCCTGCGCCTCGCGCATAGATCGCAAAGCGAGACAGCTCTATCTTTAACTCCGGCTGTCGGTTCAGTTCCGCAAAATCCGTTACAAGGAAAAATGCGTTGCCGTGCGTCATGCTTTGGAAGCGCTCCTCAAGGTTCATCGTCCCCCCACGCGCCACGTGATAGTCGATATCGCCCGAGTTTGGCCAGATCAAGGAATCCTGCCAGCCCCAGTAGGCGAGCCGCGAACCATAGTCCTGTGTCAACGCGACCACATTATGACCATGCTTCAGCTGGCTGCCAATCTCGGCCCACATAGCTGCCTGCGAACGGTAGTCCACGGCCTTCATCTGGTTGCGCACATCCCACGCCGTCGCAAGCAAGCCAAATAAGAGCACGGCCCACGCGGCTGCTCGGACGGTGCGCCCTGCTGTCAGTTCGCGCAGCTTTCCGAGCATCCCGCCCGCCACCGGCGCCATCGAAATCGCCACGATGGGTATCAATGGCAGGCTGTAATAATCATGAGTGGCAATATGGTAGTCGAAGAAAAGCCCGAACAGAATATAGGCTCCCCACAGACCAAACAGAAACGCACGTGCCCGGCGTTCCTGAACGAACAACAGCCCCAATCAATCCAAGCGTGATAGCCACTGCGCCTGCAGCCAGGTTCGCCATGCTGACCCATTGCAAGTAATTCGAAGGATTCAGCAGAAGCGCTGGGATGAATCGCCCGTTGAACTGCTGCCCCAGGAAGCCATGCAATACCACCCCATAGAAGATATACGCGGCGGCAGGCAGGAGCCCTAACACCGCCATGGACCAAACCTGTGCCTTCCGCATGGCATCTTTCAAACTGAATGAGCCTGCCAGCAAACCCAACGCGCCACCTACTATGAAGAAGGCCGAGACAAATTTGATGTAAATGGCAAGTCCGCCCACCACCCCGGCCAACAGCGCCCAACTCCAGGCTGGCTTCCTGCTCCATTGCATGAATGCCCACCAAAAGCAGACGATCAGCAGGATCATCAATGGATCTGGCTGGAAAGATCGGCTGGCGATTACGGCGTATGGAAAGAGCAGGTAATACGCGGTGGACAGCACTGCCCCGTCTACGGAGAACAATCCTCTTACAAGAAGGAAGAGAAATCCCCCGCCGATGAGCCAGAACAGCGACGAATAGACACGCGCCACCCATAGTTCCTCACCGGTAAAACGATATGTGAACGCCACCAGGTGCTCGAAGACTTCCGGCTCGACTTCGGCTTTGGTCTTCCATTGCTGGATGGCCATTTTGCGCTCCCAGTCGGGCACGCCGCCCTGACTTTGAAGGTACATACCGCGCGCCTTGAGCGCACTGAGCAATTGCCTGGTGGGATGGAAATCCAGGGGCAGGTCGGTAAGATCGTACAGGCGGATTCCCAAGCCAAAGGCGAACAGCACCAGCAATGTAATGGCGAGGGTTATACGGGAACGCGCGAAAAAAGAATGTGACGATTCGTACATGGGAACCGGCCAATTGTAACGCGATGGCTGATATTCGGGCCTGGTCAGCGCGACAACCACTTCTGCCGCATACGCAAGACCGCTTCACGCACCGCCCCGAGGCCCAGAATGCTCAGGATCGCCGACGCAAGCAGGTTTAAACGTCCCAGCGCTGTCGGCGGATGGATGGATAGAGCCCTCCCCCAAGCCCGCAACGCTGCCCGCGGCTCGCCGGCATCCAGCAGATAGCGCGCGTTGACTCGCTGCACGGCAGCCTCTGGCCGCCTGCCGAGCAGCCTGAGCGCAGGCGTCAGGCTCGCTTCATCCTCGGCCCAACGCAGCACCTGGAACGCCTCGCGCGCAAACCCCGTCGCCTGCGAGCGGTTCTTGGCCTCGGCATGATATCGCGCCGCTGCCCAGATCTCATCCATGTGCACTATTTGGCCCTGCTGCGCCACTTTGATCCAAAGTTGGTGATCCAGCATGAAATGGAGTGAAGTGTCCAATCCCCCGGCCGCCTCAAAGGCGGCTCTTCGCATGAACACCGCCGGTTGTCCGATGATCTCGAAACACAGCAGATCTTCCAGCGATAGCTGCCGGTAGCGCAGCACGTTGATGGTACGGCCCTGTCCGTCCACCGCCAGCATGTTGCTGTAGACCAACACAGTCTCGGGCCGGCTGGCAAACGCCTTCACTGCCGCCTCGATTGCGCCTGGCATATATACATCGTCCGAGTTCAGCCAGGCCACGATCTCCCCCCGCGCCCGCTTCATGCCTTTATTGATGGCTTCCGCTTGCCCGCTATCTTTCTCACTCACCCACCACACCAGGCGGTCCGCGTACTGCTTGATGATATCCACGCTGCCGTCCGTCGAACCGCCATCCACCACAATGTACTCAAACTGGTGGTGCCCCTGGTCCAGCACAGACCGCATGGTCTGCTCCAGGTAAGCAGACTGATTAAAGGAAGGAGTAACGATGGAAACAAGTGTCATGAGATTTCTATGGCGCAGACTACGTGCTAACCCGACTTACAACCTTGCATCCTCGAGCTACCTCCGCAGATCATAAAGTACATACCCATCCCCCTGGACGGCGATCTTATACCCAGCCAGGATCTTCTTCAAATTCGGCTGATGCTCCAGCTGTCCGAATGCTGTAACCAAAAAATACTGATCGCCCGCCGTCAGCTCCGCGAATTGCGCCGCCGGGTCCTTCCCGGCGTTCTTGACGCTCGACAGGTCGGTGTCGAACGGCCACAGGTCTACCTTACGCCAACCCCAGTACATGATGTCATATCCGTAATCCTGTGTCAGCCCTATCACATCGCTATTCGCTGGAATCGCCTCACCCACTGATTTCCAGTAGCCCGGAGCATCCTGGAAATTCTCCACTGCCAGCACCGACCGCGCAGCCCACGCCTCGTATCCGATGACGATGACGACCAATGCTACCAGTCCGGCCCTCACTCCCCGCGACATTCCCGCTGAACGGATGATCACCACCTCCGCCATCGGCGCCAACCCCAGCGCAACCAACGGCACGAGTTGGATGTGATAATAGCTATGCGTGAACATTTGGAACGGAAGCATCAACCCATAGATCAAATAGCCGATCCATGCCCCGAGCAGGAGCCGGCGCGCTCGCGCTGGCGCAAGCAGCGTTCCTGCCATTGCCAGGAACAACATCGTCAGGCCGAAGAGAGTGCCGATGAAGCCCAGCCAGTCCGCGTAAAAATGAGGGCTGAGGATGAGTTTGATCAGGCCGACCGTCCACGAAAAGAAGTACTCCGTCGACCTGCCCGGATGCCCGAGCACGTAGTACGCGAAGCCCGGGAGTGCCATCACTACCGCCATCACCCATACCTGGCCGGACCTCCAAAATGAGCGCCCTCGCACCGCAAGCACCGCAGCGACCGCCGCGCCGATGATCAGGAATGCGATCACCACTTTGACCAGCGCCGCAAAACCCAGGAGAAGCGCAGCCAGTACCGCCCACTTCCAGCCCGCTGTCCATCTCCACCGCTGGCCCTCATGAAAGGACTCCTCAGTGTTCGGGGTTTCCATCCACCTGTACAAACAATACAGCCCGACCATGAATGCTGATGTCATCAGCGGGTCCGGCTGGAACGACCGGCTGGCCTGCACGGCAAATGGGAGCACGAGGTAATATGCCAGCGAGATCAGAGCCGCGGCCGGCGACGTCATCCGGCGCGCAAAATCGAAAAGCGCCAGGCCCGCCAGCAGCCAGAAGATCGTCCCGAAGATGCGCGGAGGCGCAAATGACTCTCCACCTCTCGCAAGGAAGCTAAGTGCCACGATCGACTCGCTGATCGGCGGCTCATAGCGCCCGACCGCTCGCTGGAAGGACTCCGCCAGGGCCAGCTTTTGCGGATCGGCGTGCGGCTGCAGTTCGTAATAGATAGCACGCGCAACCAGCGAGTTCCTCAGTTGTCGGGTGGAATGGAAATCCAGCGGAGGCGCGTTCAGGTTGACGAGCCGCACCGCCGCGCCAATTGCCAGGAGTACGATCAAAAAGGGCAGCCAGTACGGCAGCCTGCCGATACGCGATGGTTTCATTGGAACAATGAATTGTACGGGACTTTTGGAAACACCGTGAGCATGCCGCCCACCGTTGCATCCAGCACCTCGCGTCCAGCCTTCTCATATGCTACGCGCGCCATCCCGTAGCCGACTTCTGACATATCCAAATCCGGCAATTGCCAGCGGAATCCCTTCCCAAAATAAGCCGCCGAGAAGTGGTTCGGGTCATCTCCCTGCGATACCACGGTCTTGTTAGGCTCTCCCTTGGTGGAGTAATTATGGTCTACGCCGATCAGGACGACGCGCTGAAAGCCCATATGAAATGCCAGCTGCAAAGCCACGTTTGTGACCGTTGCGCCTTCCCAGAGGCGGCCGCGTACATCGGTCGCGAATTTCGGGCTTTCATAGGTTGTGTAAAGGAAGGTCGGCAGCGAAGACATCGTTCTCGATGGCGAAAAGAACCGGCGCGACCGCCAGGAAAGGAACTTTGGGATCGCCAGCGCATCAATATCGTTAAGTGACTGCTCCACAACCAGGTCGTTCACGCACACCAGGCACGACGTCTCGAATCCCAGGGTGGGGAACATCAGGAAAATCCGGTTCAGGCCAAACGTAAATTCGTTCTTGAGCTTAGTTAGGTCGGTCTGATGCAGGCTGGGCCCATTGCCGATGATGAATGCGCGCTGGCCTTTGTATTTGTCCTTCCACTCCGCGAGCCGTGCGATACTTTCCTGCCGCCACGGATGGCGGGCAGCTTCCCGCGCTTCCGGCATCCGCCGCAAGCTTAGATAGGTCTCACGTGCCAGTCCCCAAACAGGAGCAGGCATGTTGCGTTTGATCGCTTCTTTCATCAACCGTCTTTCCTCTTTCTTGTTTCTTTCTGGCGCATGCCTATCCTTTACGCCTTGGCCACCATCCATGCGAAGCATCCATGATCCATGATCTATTAACTGTTCTTCGTTCCCCGGCTCACTCCGTACTCAACCTCGCCGTCGCACCCCCATCCACAACCAGCGCCTGCCCGGTCATGAAGGACGATTGCTCGTCATCCCCCAGAAAATAAATGGCATGCGCGATCTCCTCCGGCGTACCCACACGCCCATTGACGGTTCTGACGCGCCAGGTTGTCGAGTCGTTCCTGCATATCACCCTTGCCGGCATGGCCGCGTTCCAAACCCGCCCGGAGCATCGGCGTATCCACTGCGCCGGGTAGCACCGCGTTGACCCGGATGTGATCCGGCGCGAACTCGATTGCCATGGCACGTGTCAGGGCCAGCATCCCGCCTTTCGACGCCGCGTAGGCCGCAATATTGGCCGATGTTTGGATGGCGTGTACAGAGGATACGTTGACGATCGCGCCGCCATGCACCTTCAACAGCGGCTGCGACAGCTTGACGCCCAGGAACACGGAACGCAGGTTGGCAGCCATGACGGCGTCCCATTCTTCCACGCTGGTTTCCATCAGCGGTTTCGCCACTTGCAACGCGGCATTGTTGACCAGTGCATCCAGTGCATCTGTGAAGTCGCGCGCTTTGCCAAAAATGCTCAGCAGGTCCTCGGGCCGGGCAATATCCGATTGGATGAAGAGTCCGTTCTCCGGAAAGCCCGCACCGAATGTGGCCCGGTCAACTCCCATGACGCGCCAACCCAGGTGCGCGAACAGCGCCACGGTCGCGCGCCCGATACCACCTGCTGCGCCGGTGATCAGGACGCTCTTGCCCGTTCCCGAGTATGAGTGCGTATGCTCATGCGGATTTCCGTGCGTGTGTTGATCCAATGTTCCGGCTCCTAATCTTTGTTCCGTCGATCTTGCGTCTAATCCTCAGCCGCTATCCCCAATCCATCCAGCAGATACCTGATCGTATTCCAGTGCACTCGCTCCCATGCAGCAGGACTGGAATTCGAATTATGCGGCGCGAGCATCACATTGTCCATTTTCAAAAGCGGGCTGTCCCCCGGCAGCGGCTCGACCTCGAAGACGTCCAGCGCCGCTCCCGCCAGTTGTTTGGCTTGCAGGGCCTCCACCAACGCCGGCTCGTCGACGATCGGCCCACGCGCGGTGTTGATCAGCACTCCGTCGGATTTCATTCGCCTCAGCCGCTCGGCATTGACCAGGTGCCGGCTTGTCAGGTTCAGGTCGCAATTCACACTCACGAAGTCGCTTTGCGTGAGCAGCGAGTCAAGCTCAGTCATCTCGACCCCTGTTTCGTCCAGGAAGCCGGGATCGATCGGGACGATATCGTTCCCCAGCACTCGCATGCCGAACGCGCCCGCTCTCCTCGTAACCGCCTTGCCAATGTTGCCGACGCCGATGACACCCAGCGTACATTCGCTCAGCGCTCGTCCAGGCAATTTATTCCACTTGCCTGCTTTAATGTCTCGATCCATCCACGGTTGGCGGCGGGCAAACGCCAGGATATAGCCCATCACCGTATCTGCCACGGCCATCGTAAAAGCATTCGGCGTGCGGCACAGCTTCACGTTCAATCTCGCGCACGCCTCCGCATCGATCGAGTCTATCCCAGTCCCCCACTTCGAGATGACCTTTAGCCGTGGAGTGCACGCTTCGAGCACCCGGCTGGTATACCGGTCATCTCCGCAGATCGCGCCGTCGAATCCCCCGCGTAGCGCAGCAGGTCGTCCTCTTCCATGCGCTCCTGCACCTCCGGCACGATCAGCTCAATGTCATATTTCTCGAACACTGGCTTGAACCGTTCGAGCACCGGGATCATATACGGAGCCGTGAAAAGAACAATATGCATTCCTTAGCCTTTATTACCTGTGGCAGTTGTACTGACCATCGTAGTAGCGGCTTCAGCCGCTCCACTCACGTCTTAATTCCCCTGGCAAAGTATCTGATTGACCGCATCGTACCGATACGGGGCTGGATATGCTGCACCCCTCTGGAATTGCAGACACAGGAACGAGCGCGCAGTGTCGCTTGACCGGATGATCGAAGCCGCATGCTTTGCCTCCGGTAGGCGGCCTACCGTGGCATAAGCCTCCAGTACCGGCATCCACTCCGAAACATCCTCCGGCTTCAGACCTTTCTTGATGGCCTCATCCGCCAACGCCGCGGCACCCTTCCAGTCACCTTGCTGCCGGGCAAGATCCATCTTCTGATAGTAGAAGCACCACGCCCGCGGCGTCTCGCCGCTCAGGAAGGCTGGAAGTTTCGCCGGGTTTGCCGACGGCATGATCATCTCGATATGTGAGTACGGTGCCGCGTCAGCCAGCAGCGAGTTATCCAGCAGCCCAGGCAATTCCACTTTTCGCCCATCCAGCACATGGAGGCACGATTGCGCGCTCGGATATGCCATGATCAGCGCGTTTCGGTAGTTATCTGCCACCAGCACGCTGCGATCATAATGACTGCGGTTCTTCTCCAATTGCAGGTCGGCCACAGTGACAGAGTTTAGCACGTCCGCACCGATCTGCACGCCTTCCCCCGGATAGTACACCATGTTGGCCGGCCCGTAGATCTCATAGCCTTCCGCATATCCCGCGCCCGGCAGCACCGCGAACAGCATCGTCCCGCGTTGGATGGCTGGCGCTCGCCAGACGACCTGCTGCCACATGTCGCGCTCCCACATCCAGAAGTCACGGTACCAGGCGGCGCTAAAGAAATGGACCACGACGCTCATCCCGATCAGGCCTAGCAGGAGGGTATTTCGGAATTTGCCGCGGAAGAAGTGGAAGAGAAAGCCGGCCGTCACCATGGCCACGCCAATGGACGCATACAGCGTATAACGGTCCCACTGGTCCTCGAACAGCACGTTGCGGCCGGCAGCATCTATGGGGAGCAAGGCAAAGACCACGATGATCCCGCCTAGCCACATGAGGTGCACATTCAGGTCTGACGGTGCAGCCTCTCTCGACTGAATCTTCCATACGGCTAAACCATCGAATAAACATGAAGATGCCGAACACCACCAGGACAGCCAGGATGGTTGCAACTGCCAGGTCTCGATAACTGCCCTTCGCAACGAATTGATAGAACGGCACCACCCACGCAAAGACTGTCGTCTCCACAACGTCCTTGATAGTCTCAACGCCCACCGAAAAAAGCGAGTAGGCTGGCAACCCACTGTATTTGCCAAGCAGCACACTTAGATTTGTGGCGCGCCGCGTGCTTTGAAAGATGAAGAGCCGCCAGACGAGGAAGCCGCCCGCTAGCACCAGGTATAAAAGATCGGCCTTCACTGTGCGCCATACGATCGGTTTCAGGTGCCGAGGCTCTTCCCGCCAGAACAGATATCCCAGTACCACCAACCGCGCCGCCTCCAACCCGATGGCCGACTCGAATATGCCCAGGTATAGCAGCGCAAGCGCGCCAGCTGCTATAGACAGCGCGACCTTGGTGACAAGTCGTCCCGCTCGGATGGCTTTCACCATCAGCACGATGGACAGCAACGCGGCCACATTGGTGAGCAGGTCGGTGATATAAACGCCCGCGTTCGGCTGCTCGGTATACCCGGGGTAAACAGAGAACAATAGCGCCGCAGCCAGCGTTTCCGTTTTCCTTTGCGGCCACAAGAGGCGCATCAGCCAGAAGAATGCCAGGTTGCCAGCCAGCCGCATGAAGAGCGTCGCTAACTGCCAGGCCAGCGGGCTCGTACCCAGCAGTTGGATCCCGAAGGCGTAGAAGTAGCCTACGAGCGGCCGATCAATTTGGAATAGCGCGATCACGCCCGCCGACCCCTGCGATTGAGCGGTCGAGAACAGGTACCAGTCGTCACGGTAGAATCCCAATTGCGGGATCAGCACCCCATATGTGATGAGGGTGACAAGAACGATGAGCGCGGCAGCCAGCCAGTGCTCCGAGTAGCGCACCTTCTTCATTACCTACGCTCCACTTAGGTTCTCCCTGCAGCCAGGGATTACCAGGCTGCAACGGTGCGCGGCGGGATTATTGCATCACGCATCAAATTATGCGGATCTGCCATCGCCACTAGATTGCCATTAGGGCAGTTCGTGCGGGAATGCATCATTCCACGCTCATCAAAAAGGCATCAAGGTTTCAGGTGCCGTGCGCCCCCTGGTATTGTTAAAAGCCGGGCCTGTGGCACTCAGCCCTGCCATTATACCGAATTCAACTCCCCACAAAGTGCCAGCCGGATCACCGCGCCCGCCTTTGCGTCAGTCACCACACACCTTTGTCCGGAAACCATACTGAACCCTCTCAGGCCCTGAATATAATGTATAGTTAAGCCAACTAATTGGAGGTGACATGCCCGAAAGCCATACATCAGGCGAAATGCACGGCTGCGTCGTATGCGGCCGACTTTATCAGCTATACGTTGTTTATGATAGCCATGGAAATTATGTGGATTGCAAAGTCATGACCCCCGGCGGGAAAATCGTCCCGAACCCGACCCGCCCGCTCGTCGCCTGCGAAAAGCACGGCGACCGGGATATTGAAGCCGCTGTGGAACGGGCCTACCCCCGCAAGAGCAAATCTGCTGGTTGATCGCCGCTTTTGGCCTATCAGCCCACCTGGGGCCTTACCCCTAGCTGCGCCAGCAGGCTCACGCTATCCTCCTCACCCCAGTGCTCCGCGATCTTCCCATTCTCAACGCGCACCATATACATGCCGGTGAACTCCACCCGCTTGCCGGTCGGAGGGATGGTGAGAAATTGCCCGGTGTGCGTGCCTCGCATCGTAATTCGGGCTGCCACCTGATCGCCCTCGGCAATTAAGTCCTCGATGGTGGTTTGAAAATCAGGGAAACCTTGCAGCATGATGCGGTGCGCCGCCTTTGCCCCCTCCATGCCCGACGGGATTCCGGCCATGATCCTCGGTGTCAGGAGGTCCTCTGCAAGGACCTCACTTAAGGCATCCAGGTCGTTGCTGTTATAGATCTCCTGATAACGGCGGACGAGTTGTTTGTTTGATTCGGGCGACATGCGCGCCTCCTTTAGGCAGACATCTCTCTCAGCCGCCTCGACACGCTCTTCAACACTGCAAGTGACACCTCCGGCCGCTCGCGCAAGATGCCCTTGAAGGTCTCGCCTTCAATCGCCAGCACGCGGACATTCCCGCGCGTCAGCAGGCTCGCCGAGCGTGGTGCGGACTCAATGATCGCCATCTCCCCCACAAAATCGCCGGGGCCTCGCTGCGCCAGCACTTGCTCTTTCCCATTCGCGTTCCGCACCACATGTACATGGCCGTCCACGATGATGAACATCATGTTCCCATCCTCATCCTGGCGGAAGATCGTGGTGTCTTTCGGGAACCATTGCTCACGCGCGATCGCGGCGACCTGCTGCAGGTCCTCCGGTGAAAGGTCCGAGAAGATCGGGATCTCGCGCAGGAGCAGCACGCGCTCCAATGTGGATACGGTTTGGAGTGTATTCATCGCTTGCACCTCTCTAAATTGGTTCAATGCCTCGGCCGCCGTCTCTGCGATCAATGGGTCCGGGTCCAGCAATAGCTCTGGCAATTTCACGGCAAAATCCTTGAGATCCAGTTCCTGTGCCACGCGGATCGCCAGTGCTCGTCGCCATCGATCCGGGCTCTGAGATATTTCCGCCAGTACCCCATTGGCCTCCATACGCCTCGGTTCCTCCTCCAGCAAATTGATGACCTCGCGCGCCAGCGTCTTATCTCCCAGGGTTTCCAGCGCTTCCAGGGCCGCAGCCCGAGCCTCAGGGTCCGTCCGGCTCATGCTCTTTTGCACCAGCTCCATCGCCCGAGCGTTCCCAATCAATCCCACGATCTTAACCAGCCGGCTCTCCCCCGATCTCACTTCCTGCTGCAACGACTGGCACAACAGTGCGGTGGCCCGCCCTCCGGTCGGCAGGCCGGCCTCGTGCGCTCGTACCGATCGTAACCGGCCGATCTCTTTGCGCGCATAGCGCCGCAGTCTCTCGGATGTTCCGATTGACCCCGGCGCAAGCGCATCCAGTGCCGCATCGCATGCTGCTTCGAATTCCGAATCAAGCACATTCAGGATGAAGTCGGTCGCCTCCGGCCCGCGCTTACGAAGGGCCTGTGCTGCCGCCTTGCGCACCGTCGCATCTGCGTCGTACAAACGCGTGACCAGCGCCTGGGCCGAAGCATTTCCGTTTAGTCCGGCCAGCGCATGGCACGCCGCTACCCGGACAGTCACCAACGTATCTGCCAGCAGCTTGATGACCGGCCCGCTATCCGCTTCTTCGTCAAAGTAGGGCGCCGCGCCTCCAAAAGTTTCCAGCGCAGCCACCCGCATCTGGACGTCGCGCTCCTTCAACGCCTCACCCAGGCTGCTGCGGGCAGTCTCGATCTGTCCAAGCCTGGCAAGAACGATGATCGCCTGCATCCGCACGCCCAGCGACGCATCTTTGAGAAGCCCTTCCACCTTCGACCGCAGCTCATCTGTGGCTGCCAGTTCGAACCGAGCTAGAGCCTTCAGCGCCTCCAGCCGTACTTCTGGATCCGGATCACTCAGGGCCGAGACGATGCTTCCGGACGCAGAATCCGCTTGCAAGCCGCCCAGCGCCGATAGGGCCGCCGCAGCGCACGCCCGGCTCCGGGTCCGTCACCTGTTCGATGAGCGCCCCGGTCGCTGATGGGTTGCCCAGCTTTCCCAAGATCTCCGCTGCCAGCCGCCGCGTCTTCGGCTTGGGATCGTGCAGTGCCAACGTCAGTACTTGCAGCGCGGCCGCGTCGCCCTGCAAACCGCTAAATGTGGATCCTTCGCCGGTGAAGACCTCCAGCCGCCCCGCTCGAAGCGCGTCGACGAGCGCTTGCCCGTAAGCCCCACGCATCCTCCACACCAGGTAGCCGCAGGCCAGAGGTCACGGCAATACCCATAAGGAAGATCTGCGTGGTGGTGAGCACCTTCTCGCCCAGGATCAGCATCAGACCCGAGAGCGCCACGCCGAGTTGAGAAGGCACACCGTTCTCGAAAGCCACAACCTGCGCCCGCTTCTGGGATGGGACCACGTTGAAGAGGGCGTTCCAGGCAGTACCCGCCACCCCCGAGAGGATCACAAGCTGTGCGAAGCGCGCCAGCACCGCACCGTTCAACGAGTATTGGCTGGCAAAGATCACGAAGCCGAAGAGATAAGTGAGCGGTAGCAACAGCACGCTATTGACAATGCCGAGCCGCGCGAAGACGCGGTTTGCCAGAAGCAGCGAGACCACGAATGTGACCGCGGTAGTGATGCCGCTGAATAGCCCAAGGTAACCCGCCACGCTGGCTTCGTCAGGGAACGAAGCAGTCACCACCTTGTTGAATGGGAAGGCGAGTGCGAAGAACAGGATGGAAAACAGCACCGACGCGTAGGCGATCAGCTTCATCAGCGTCGAGCCGCGCACAAAGTCATACCCGGCGCGCAGATCACTCCAGAAACTCGAGCTTTCTCTCGGCGCCTTTGCCGGCTGGAAATAACGCCGTGCAATGCTGCGCGTGAGGAAATAGGATGCACCGAGCAGCGCCGCGAACAAGATCAGCAAGTTATCGGTGCCGAGCCACTTGGCGACCACTCCTGTGGCCGAATTCCCCAGCACACTTCCAAGAATGCCTGCACTGGTATACAGCGGGAACAGACGCTTGGCCTGTCGTGCGTCGCTCACCTCTCCGGCCAGGTTCCAGATGAAGGTACCCAGGATCATGCCGATGCAACTGATGGTCAGCCACAGGATGGGGTAGAGCAGCGGGAATGGTTTCAGCAGCGCCAGCCTCTCGACCAGCAGCAGCACGATCGTCCCGAGCATCAGGGCCACAAAGAAGCGGCCACGCTCAAATCTTCCCAGCCCTGCCGAATAGGCCGTCGTCAGGATGACGGTCGTCGCACCAAGCAGCAGGTACATGTAGGGCAGATTGTCCACGCCATAGCGCAGGAAGAACAGCGCCGAGGCCGCGTTATCGCCCATGCCCTGCCCGGCCTGGATGCACAGGAAGAGGATGCCGACCAGCACCACAAGCCGGCCCTCGTCAGCCCGCACCTTGAATATCGACGCTAAACGCTGCATCTTCAAATCACCATTGCAAAAGAAGTTCTTCTAAACACAAGGTACACGAAGCAACACTAAGGAAAAGAACTTTTCCTTTTTGGTAGCGACTGCATGCAGCACTCTTTAGATTCAGTCATTTCTTTGATATGTGTTTCTCCCAGCTATCCGCGGTTGCTTTTTCCCTTTACGGCTTTGGTGTCCTTTGTGTCTAGATTCGCTTGCATGGTGAATAACTCTTTCACCCGCGGCTGACCCAGGAACTCATCTCGCAGTCCTACCTCCCGCAGCCCCTCAGCCGATGCCTTCCACGATCTGCTGCGCCTCATCCCGGCTGGCCTCCGCCTCCGACAACTGCCCCAACTGAGACTGCACATCCGACAGGCTCGCGAGCACTGGCCAGAGCTGCTGCTTGGAGCCCAGCGCCTCCGCCAAGGCGCGTGCCTCCATCAGCGTCCGCAGCGCCTCGTCCGGGCGCCCCAGCGCCAGCAGGATATCACCCCTTCGGCCCATCACCTCAGGCATCTCGCTGCGCACGATATTTACCATCTCGGACAGCGCCGCCTCAACGGTCGTCAGCGCATGCTCGTAATCTCCTCGCAGCAAGGCCAGCTCGATCTGGGCATGGCGCACCATCATGGTGTAATGCTGATAGGGCAGTGAAGGCGGTTCCAACGCGATCACAGAGGCTGCCTCTTCGGCCGCATGCAGATCGCCTTGCAAGGCGTACAGGCGGACCTTGATAGCGATCGGCATGACCACCCAGTCTGGGAGATTGAGGCGGGCCAATTCGATGGCCGGCTCGATCAGCTCCAGGCCCTTGTCGATGGCGCCGCACCAGCCGTAGAACCAGGCCAGGTCGCAGCGGCCGGCAATGCGGCTGATGATCAGCCCGCCCTGCTCGCCCAGCTCGATGCCCTCCTCCATCAGGCGGATGGCAGTCCAGGGTTCGCCCTTTGCGAAATATGCCAGCCCCATCAGCAGGCGATGGTAGGATTTGCCCCAGGCGTTATCCAGCAACTCGCACATCTCCAGCGCTTCGCGGGCAAGGGCGATCATCGCATCGAAGTTGCCGAGAGCCAGCTGGCCTTCCTCTTCGGCGCCCAGGTTGTCGGCAATCATCACCCGGTTGTCGGAGGCGCGCCAGATCGCGCGGGCCTCGTGGATATCCGCGAAGGCTCCGTCGAAATCCCCGCGGCAGACCAGCACACGACCCATATCGTTCAGGACGAACGCAAGCTGGTCGCTATCTCCGGCCGCGCGGGCGAGCGCCAGGGCTTTTTGGCCGTAATCGAAGGCCGGCTGTAAGCGCCTGGAGTGCAGGTAGTTCAGCATCATGTTCCAGTTCAGCCTGGTCTGGACCGCCAGGTCAGCCACCGCGCCGGAGAGCTCGATGGCCTCGAGCATGGTCTTCTCCCCCATCTCGGGATCGCGCAACTCGGTGGGCGTGGAGTAGAGAGTGCCCTTAGCCATTAGCGCATTCAGCTCCATGGACGGAGCGTGATGTTCACGGGCGAAGGTCTGCATGTCGTCATAAGTAGAGAGCGCCTCTGCATAGCGCCCGGCAAGCTCCAGCACGCCGCCCAGCTTGGAATACAGCTCAGCCAACTGGGGCGTCTGCGCGCCGGTCCGCCGGGCAGTCTCGAGGGCGCGGCGGAAATGGGTGGCGGCCTCGGCGTTGGCATAGAGACGGGCGGCCTTCTCCCCGGCGAGAAGGTCATACTTGAGGGAGCGGTCGTCCCGGGCGGCGAAGAAGTGATGCGCCAGCAGTGGCGCGAACTCCTCGATGCGCCCGGCATGCAGCTCCTCCAGCGACTCGCCGACGCGACGGTGCAGGTCCGGCCGCTCCTTCATTAGGATGGAATCGTAAGCCGCCTCCTGTATAAGAACGTGGCGGAAGACCATCTCGCCCTGCGCCGGTTGGCCCTCCACCAGCCCCGCCTCGTGCAGGTGCGAAACGTGGGCATTCAGATCGTCGACGCGGGCAAGGCGGTCCAGCACGCGCAGGTCGAAGGAGCGGCCAATGACCGACGCCATCTGCAGGAGGTGGCGGCTGGGCTCGGGCAGGCGGTCGATGCGCGCGCCGAGCACCCCGCGCAGCGTCTCGGGCACGGACACGGAGGCGTCCCCGCTCGCGAGGCGCCAATGGCCGTCCTCGCGCACGATCTGGCGCGTCTCGATCAGCGAGCGGATCAGCTCCTCGACGAAGAACGGGTTGCCGCCGGCCTTCTCCACGATCAGATCCCGCAGCCTGGGGGGCAGGCCTTGCATCCCCAACAGGTTCGCCAGCAGCGTGTCTGTGTGAGTGGTATCCAGCGGCTGTAGCTCGATAGACCGGAAGCGGCCCCCCAGCCTGGACTCGACATCCTGCACCGACCGCCAGCTTGGAGCGTCGTGATCGGGGCGGAGCATGCAGAGGAAGAGGATCGGCTGCCCGGTCGCCAGGTCTGAGGCGCTGAGAAGCAGGTTTAGCGAGGCCTCGTCGGCCCAGTGCAGATCGTCGAAGACCAGCACCAGCGGACAGTCGCGGGCCAGCGCGGCGAGGTAGCCGCGGGCTGCCTCCGTCATGCGGGCCACCAACGCCTCACCCTGATAAGCAGCAAGCACCTGCCGGCTCTCGTCGCTCTCCACGGCAAGCATGGCTTCCAGGAACGGGAGGTCGTCAGCGGTGAGCTTCCCCCTGTCGCATTGAGCACGCAGGAGGCTGCGGACTTGCTCGGGCGCATCGTCGTCGCGGGCCCCGACCGAGAGGCGGATGATCTGCCGCCACGGGAAGTAGCTGACGGAGCGAGAGTAGGAGAACGCTTCGCCGCGCAGCCAGGTTGGAGAGGGATTGGATCCACGAATTTCACGAAGCGCACTAAGATTCTTAGGATCTTTCTGAACGGCCTCGGTGCTTAGGTTATGTCGCTGGGCTTCGGCCACCAACGTGGACTTGCCCAAGCCGGCTTCACCGATGACCGCCACGAAGCCGCCCTGGCCCGCCTCCAACGCAGAGAGGCGCTCGCGGAGCAGGGCCAACTGCTCATCGCGGCCGACCAGCGGCGAAGAGAGACCGTCGAGGCCGCGGAGTTGACCGGGCTGGGCTTTGCGGCCGAGCACGCGGTAGGCGGTGACGGGCTGGCTCTTGCCCTTCACGTCGATGCCGCCGAGGGGCTCGAAGTCGAAGAGCGGGGCGATGAGCTTGTGTGTCTCTTCGGTGATCTGGACGGTTCCGGGGAGGGCGGTCTGCTCCATGCGGGCGGCGAGGTTGATGGCGTCGCCGATGGCGGTGTACTCCATGCGCAGGTCGGAGCCGATCTCGCCGACGACCACGAGGCCGGTGTTGATGCCGACGCGCAGCCCAAAGTCGAGGCCGAAGCGGAGGCGCATCTCCTCGGCGTAGGGCTGCATGCGGGCCTGGATATCGAGCCCGGCCCAGACGGCGCGCTGGGGATCGTCTTCATGTGCGATGGGAGCGCCGAAGAAGGCCAGGATGGCGTCGCCCATGAGGCGCGGGACCGTGCCCTCGTATTGGTAGATGGGCCGGATCATGCGCTCGAAGGCCCCGTTCATGATGTCGGTCCAGACTTCAGGGTCGACCTGGCCGGCGGCGGCAGTGGAGCCCTTGATGTCGCAGAAGAGCATGGTGATGACGCGGCGCTCACCCGCGCGCTGCGAGCCGCCGTGGGCACGGGCGGCCTCCAGCTTGGCGACGAGCTCCGGAGGGAGGTATTGGCCCAGGAGATCGGGAGCGGCAGAGGCGGAGGCCGCGGAGAGAGGCGTGCCGCAGTTCATGCAGAATTTGGCGCCGGGGGGATTGGAGGTGGAGCACTTCGGGCAGTTCACTGGTAAAGAGAGGGAAAGGGATTAAACACGAAGGTCACGAAGGACTCTAAGGAAAGAAGCACAAAGAAGAGCTTTCTCTCTTTTTTCTTAAAGTACAAGAAGTCTTTTCTTTTTTTACTTTGTGTTCTTGGTGTCCTTTGTGTTTAGATATTTTTCACTTCCGAATACGACAGGTTGGGTCGTATTCTACTGCGTCTCGTCCAATTATGTGGATTTCCTTCGGGCTGGGGATAAAGCGACGGTGCGGGCATTGTGCGCCGCACCGTCTTGTGGATCAGGTCATCCGGTGACACTTCCGATGATGGATTTATTTTTCTTCTTTTCCTGCTTGAGCTTCTTCTTTTCCTTGGGGTTGAGCTTGGACTTCTTGCGCTCTTCCCTGCCGCCCTTATCTTTCTTTCCAGCGTCGCCCATGGCTATTACTCCTTTTTGGCTGAGGACTCACGTGGGTCTATTTTACCCAACCTGAAGGGCATTCGGGGAGGGAATGCGGGAGGAAGATGGGCCAGCGAGAGTACGGTGCTGCCGGCTTATTAAGTTGTTAAGGTTCTGTGGTTTGGAAGGCGTTCCCGGGAACTCTAATAAGACCTTCCAAAAAAAGAATTCGAATGAGGTTCGAATAGTACATGGGGGAAAGTTTCAACGTCGGATAGCCTGACTATGTGGTAATGAAGCGCGCACGCAAGGCGGGATTTCCGCTACATTCCAACTTTCCACCTCTCCATTGAAAAATGCCGATTTTGAGCCTTTTTCGAGAGCCAGGCGAGGCCAGATATGGACGTTTGGCGGAGGTTCTCGGCAAGGCCGCCCACAGGTGGGGGTCGGAATCATGCTTTTTACCACCTTGCTCTCGCAGAAAACAATGAGCAACTGTGTTGAAAGTCAAGTGGTAATAGATGCTTGCCAGGGCTGCATGTCGCGGATCATGGCGTTGAGGATGGTGAGCAGCTTGCGCATGCAAGCCACCAGAGCGACTTTCTTCTTCTTGCCGGAGGCCAGCAAGCGTTGATAAAAGGTTCGGATGCTCGGGTTGAAGCGGGAAGCCGCCACGGCTGCCATATACAGCACCTGCCGCACGGATGCCCGCCCGCCTTGGATCCGGCGCTGCCCGCGGCGTCTGCCGCTGTCGTCATTGAAGGGCGCCACGCCCACCAGGGCGGCGATCTTCTTGCGATCCAATTGGCCCAGTTCGGGCAGGTCGGAGAGCAGGATCATACTGGTGATCGGCCCCACGCCCTTGGCACTGCGCAGAAGACGGTCCTTGTCCCGCAAGCCGGGCGTGTTCTGTACATCCTGCTGGATCTGCTCGGTGAGCTGCTCGATCTGCTGCTCCAGCCAGGTGATATGCTGCTGCACGCCCGCTCGCAGGCTCAGGCGGGTGGAGAGCAGGTGGTTCTTCTCCATCACCAGCATCTCCAGCAATTGCCGGCGGCGAGCCATGAGCGCGGAGAGCTTCTGGACGGCTTCATCCGGCAGGACCGTGGGCGAGAGCTGGGCCGCTTCCCCAAAGCGGGCCAGCAGGTGTGCGTCCAGTTTATCGGTCTTGGCCAGCAGGCCCAGCGATTTGGCAAACTCCCGTACTCTGCCCGGGTTGACCAGGGCGACCGGGATCTGGCGAGCAGCCAACTCGCTCACCAACGGGCCACTCCAAACCGCCGGTGGACTCGACCACCACCAGGGCCGGCGAGAGTGCCGCCAAACGGCTGAGGGTGGTTTGGATGCCCGCTTCATCGTTCGCCGCTTGCCAGAAGTCGCCGTCTGCCCCTACCCCAATATCCAGGCGTTCTTTGGAAACATCGATGCCGACAAAAGGATGTGCGTCCATCTTGATTCTGCCTCCATCTTTGGATAGAATGAAAAGGCCCGTCCTAGCCGAATTCGGTCTTCGAGACCACACAACTGTTCGGGCGCATTTTCACAACGGACACGGCGGCCTTGCTCATTGACGGTCTCTCGGGACCCAGGAACATCCGGCCTGCCGTGTCCCTTTTAATATGCTAGGGACAATGGGAGCCAAAGTTAGCGCGTGAGAGGCTCGCCTCACCTAGCAGAAGGCAGGCTTAGGTCGGTTGACCCAAGGGGGCCCCAGCATGCAGGCACAGCCGTGGGGGATTCCCAGTAGGCGGGGAAAAGCCAGACTAGTAGAAGGGGGAAAAGAAGATGGGGGCGTATCCGAATTTACAGCGCATGCCAAGGCACGTAGACTTTAATTGAAAAGTTGCATCCCCAAGCGCCTCCCAAGACAGGGAGCAATGCGGGAAAGCAAAGGAGAATACGATGAACGCCCCTGAAGTGATTCTGATCCTGCTGCTCGTGCGGTTGGTTATCCCCTTCGGTTTGCTGCTATGGGTCGGCGAGAGCGTGCAACGGCGCCGGCTGACCGGCCTCCATCGAATGGCTGGCTGACCATGAACGATCTTTACAGGTTGATGGCAATCCTGACGGGCTTTGTTGCCAGAATCGCCATCCCAGTTCTCTTTACGGCTCTGGCGGTGTATTTCCTGCGCAGATTGGACGCCCACTGGCAAAGCGAGGGCAGAAGCACGCCCGCCAAACCGGCCTGCTGGGAAACGATGGGATGCGCGCCGGAGCGGCGAAAAGACTGCCCGGGCTATCTTTCGGCGTTGCCATGCTGGCAGGCGCGCCGATCGGCCAATGGATATTTGCCGCGAGGAATGCCTGGCGTGCAAGATCTTTCTCAAAGCGCCGGTTGCCAGCCCCGGGTAGGGGATGACCAAAGGAGGAGATTACAAAATGAAAACCCGCATCGAACGTCTTCTGGTATCCCTAGTGTTCGCCCTGCTCGCTGCAGGCGCGACGCTGGTGGTGGTTAAGGCACAGCAAGGTGGACCAGGCTCGCCGACTTCGCCGGCAGCGCCCACGCAGCAGACGCCTGCCTGTATCGCCTGCCATACCGAATTTGCCACGGAATGGGCAAATGGCCCGCATGGAAAGGCCGTGAGCGACCCGAAGTTCGTGCAGGAATGGAACAAGCAAGGCAAACCCGGCGCCTGCATGGTTTGCCACGTCACGAACTACGATCCAGCTACGGGCACGTGGCAACAGGATGGCGTTGCATGTGAGGCGTGCCATGGCCCCATGAAAGCCGATCATCCCAAAGCGCCGATGCCCGTGGACCGCTCCCCAGACCTGTGTGCCCGCTGTCACAGCGATACGCGCTTCGGCTGGCAGGAATGGCAGGGAAGCACTCATTTCCAACGCGGCATGAACTGCACCACCTGTCATGATCCTCACAGCGCCTCGCTGAAGATCACTAAAGCATTTAGCGGCAACACGCAGTATAGCGATGCAAGCCAGTTGTGTGTCACATGCCACAAAGACGTGAGCATGGACTTTCCTTACTCAGTGCACCAGAAGCAGGGCGTTACCTGCATCAACTGTCACGTCACGCATACTGAAAAGAGTCCGGCCGACGCACATGCCGCACCGGATCATTCCTTCAAGGCAAACCTTGACAGCTGTAATACCTGCCATGCAGCCCAAATGCACAGCGCTCCACAAGCATCCGGAGCGAGCGTAACGGCGCACCCAGCTTCCGTTGCGGCCCAACAGGTGCAGCAGGCTGGATTAAGCCCGAAGCCCAGTGCCGTCAGCCCGCTTGGGTACGCAGGCCTGGCGGCTCTGATCGGTCTTGCAGCGGGCATGGTCATGGCCCCGTGGCTCGAAAAACTGTATCGGCGTGCCAGCAAACATTCGAGTGGAGTCGAAGATGAGTAAGCGGGTGAACCGGCGCGATTTTCTGAAAGTCACGGCGCTGGCGGCGGGCGTCGCAACCGCAACACGCATTGCCAGGCCGGCAGCCGCCGCAGAGAACGGCACCAGCGGTCCACGCCAATGGGTGATGGTGATCGACCAGTCGAAATGCATCGGATGCGGGTACTGCACGCTTGCCTGCCAGGCTCACAACGATGTGAACCCGGAGATCCAATGGAACCGCGTGGAGCCCGCCGGTCAAGTGGGAGGCAAGGATGTCTTCCTTCCACGACCGTGCATGCAGTGCACCAAGGCCCCCTGTGTAGATGTATGTCCGGTGAAGGCCTCCTACTATCGTGCAGACGGGATCGTAATGATGGACTACGACCGCTGCATCGGCTGCAGGTATTGCGAAGTGGCCTGCCCCTACCAGGCGCGCTCGTTCAACTGGAAAGCCTTCGACGGCGTGAACCCTGCCGTCCCGAAATGGGGACAGCCTGAAGTAGCCCGCCGGCCGCGCGGCGTGGTGGAGAAATGCGCATTCTGCTACCAGCGGATCGACCGGGGGCTGGCACTCGGCCTGGAGCCGGGGATCGATGCGGATGCCACACCTGCCTGTGTGGCAGTGTGCCCAACCGGCGCCCGCCTTTTCGGCGATCTCAACGACCCGGAGTCCAATGTGACAAAGGCGTTGAAAGCAAATCCCACGTTCCGGCTGCGGGAGTCTCTGGGAACCGATCCGCGCGTGTATTACATACCCGCCGATGCGCAAGAGATGGAGGGGTGATGACCAAGAAACTGCACGTCAAATTGCCCTCCTGGAAGATCAGGATCACACCATGGATCGCCTGGCTGACCATGCTGGCGCTGATGCTGGTGGCGGCACTGATCGCGGCAGGCCGGGTATTCTGGAACGGCTTGTGGGTCACGAACCTAACCGACCTGGTACCGTGGGGACTATGGATCACGATCGATCTTTCGTCGATCGCCTTGAGCGCCGGAGCCTTCACATTATGCGCGGCGGTATACCTCATCGGACTGAAGCGCTATCAGCCGATCGCGCGCACCGCGACATTCGTGGGCCTGATCGGTTACACCATGGCAATGCTGGCTCTGCTCCTGGACATCGGACGCCCGGACCGCTTCTGGCACGCCCTGGTGTATTGGAACGATCACTCCCTGTTGTGGGAAGTGACCGTATGCGTGATGCTGTATTTGACGGTACTGGTTTTTGAGTCGCTGCCCATCTTTGCCAGCCTGGACTGGCTCAGGAAACACCTCCCCAAACTGGCCGAACGGATGAGCCATCTGCACCATTACGCACCGTATCTGGCAATTGCCGGGCTGGCGCTCTCCACATTGCACCAGTCTTCCCTGGGCGCCGTGTACGGCGTACTCAAGGCGCGGCCATTCTGGTACAAGCCGGAGATGGCAGGCTTGTTCATGTTATCTGCGATCCTAGGCGGCATTTCACTGACGCTGTTCACATCGATGCTGGCGGCACGACTAACACCGAAAGCCCGGATCAACGATGCATTGATCGAGCGAGTCGCACGTTTTGTAGCCTGGGCGCTGGTCGGATATCTGTATTTACGGTTTTGGGACGCCCTGTCTCAGCATTACACGTATGAGCCGGGCCGCACCGAGGGCCTGGAGCTAATGACGGGCGGGCCACTGTCCTTCAATTTCTGGGTGATCGAGATGCTGCTCGGGACGCTGGTGCCCATGATCCTGCTGCTCACCCCGCAAACACGCAAGCATCCCTTCTGGAGAATGGCCGCTCTGGGCCTGGTGGTCATCGGTGTGATCGCCTATCGCTGGGATATCAATCTCTCGGGGCTGCTTGTCGTGGTGTCTTATATGCCGGGCCAGCCGGCAGTGAACTACACATCCTATACCCCGTCGCTGGTTGAGCTGGTCAGCGGCCTGGGAGTGATCGCCTACGGACTCCTGGCGTTCTCACTGGGTGTTCGGTATCTCAAAGTGGTCGACCATCGATTAGCGCTGGAGGAAGCCGAAACCGTAAGAGTGGAAACAGCAGAAACCATCCCTGCATAGAGAAAAGAATCGAGATGCAAAAAGGACGAGCCGATCCTGTGAGATCGGCTCGTTTGTTATCTCGATACTTTCACGGTCCACCCGTAAAGGAAGAGGGATCAATTCTCCAGGGCGCCGGCCTCAATCCATTTCTGGACAAGGTCCAGCTCCTCCGGTACAAGGTTCATGAAATGCTTGTCGCTCTGGATCTTAACCAGCAGGCTGCTCGCAGCGATCGCCCGGTACGATGACCACACCGTCTTTGCCACCCTTCATGAGACCGGCATAGGTTGTCAGGTCCATGCCGCCCGCCATGGTGGTGGGGTTATGACACGCGCTGCACCTGGCAGCGAGCGACGGGGGCAATGTTGGCCGCATAGGTCGGATCGCCAACCAGTGGTGCAGGAATGGCAGTAGGGGCGGGTGTTGGAATCTGCGCCTGCAAAGCGGCCCGGAGATTTGGCGCATCAAAGCCGGCATACGTGTAAACATTGCCATGACAGGCACTATTGGAGCAAAACGACGTATTGCTCGTACCGCCTGCGTCAGCCATGGTGTGACAGGCCGAGCAGGAGGTATCGATGGATTTGTTGTGCAGGCTGATCCAGTTCGGATTGCGGTGCGTATCAGGCTCCGGCCCACGGCTGATCTCGATGCTGGCGACAAAAGAGTCCGGCCCGGCGACGACTGGAACCGAGTGGCACAGGTTGCATTCCAGGCGAATGGCCTGCTGCTTCGGATCCAGGTGTTTGCCGTCATGGCAGCGGAAACAACCGGGCGAGTTGATATGTCCCAGATTATTGGGGTATGTCGTCCAGTCTATTTTCTGATCCTGAAAGACCGTGTTGTCATAGATCCCCTGAATAGTCTGGATGGCAGCCGCAACCTGGTCTTCATGACCTTTGTAGGTGGAATTCTGATAATACCCCTGCAGGCGGCTAAAAGCCTTTACAGCATCATCACGCGTTTCATATTTGGCCGTCAAAAGCTCCACGGCCTTGAGATGGATATCCGGCAACCGGGGATCGATCAAGCCGCGGGACATGGCAAGGTCTACAGACTGTGCGGGGTCCATGAAGTTGTGTGTCACGCGGTTATGGCAGGTAACACAATCCATGGTTTTGAGCTTTCCCTGATCGATCGACTTGGGATCAAAGCCGGATTGCACATCGACATATTCCGTGGTCGTGCCATCATCGTTATGGACGCGGACATACGGAATGGTCTGGCTAAGCTCATCCGTTGCATAATACTCAACTTTGTTTACGATGTGCCAGTGAATGCCCAAACCCAAGCCCTGGCGTTTGGCGCCGCCGCCGGTCTTCAAGACCAGATAGGTTGTGGAGGCCGTGTTATCCCGGTCGCTGGCGTAATGAGCGACGGGCGCGCAGGCTGTCGCTGGAAAACGTCTCAGGCTGATGGCATGTCTCACAGGTCTCACGCGCGGGGCGGAGCGCAGTAGCACGGATCGGGAATGTGTAGAGGTGGAAGATCGTGTCGTAGGTTTCCTTGATCCCCTGCGTTTTGCGCATCAGCTGATCGGTAAGGAAAGCCCGACCGATATGGCATTCCTCACAGGTGACGTTGGCATGAGGGGATTGCAGATACGCCGCGTTCTCCGGCGGCATGGTATGGCAGGTTGTGCCGCAAAACCTGGATGAATTGGTGTAATCCCAGCCATAGACCCCACCTGCAATTACCATGAATGTAAGCAGGCCCAGAATGGCGTAGGGCAATATCAGCAGCCAGCGGGGTGAACCCGCCGGTGGAAAGAAAAAGTTCTTCAGTCGCTCCCCTAATCTCACAAGCCACCTCCACCCCACAAGCAGGCGGCAGTCACCCAGCCCTGGAGCGGGCGACCACCTTGCTTCCCAAGATCATTTCTCAAGCGCTCCGCCGTCAATCCATGCCTTCACGAGGGCGAGCTCCTCGGCAGATAATTGACCGGGATGGCCGCCTTTGGATTGGATCAGGAACAACTTACTATTCGCCGCGTCTCCGGGAAGAATGACGGGGCCGTCTGTGGCACCTTTAAGAGCGTCTGAATAACTGCCCAGGTTAAGTCCATTGGTTGACAGTGCTGCGCTATGGCACATGCCACACTTGGTGGTAAAGATCGGACCTATCTCCACCCAGGTTACGGCCGTGGAGCCGCCAGTCGAGGGTGTGGTTGCTGCAGCGCTGGTTGGCACGGCAGTTGGAGACGGAGCGAGCGTTGGAGTGGGGGGTAACGGGGTGGGGGTCTGTGGAACATAGACCACGATAGTTGCCACTTGTGGAGGGACTGTGGTAATAGCGGTCTGCTCTCCGTTGACAAACCCGTATACGGCGAACAGCAGCCCGAGGCCCAGAACGGCTGCGATGGGATAGTAGAGCATGCGACGCCTGCGCAGAACCGCCGGTTGAGGCAAACGCTCGCCCATGCCAGCCTTAATATCGGCCAACTCCAGCGGGTGCTCATGCAACATCTCGGTCTCATCCATCTGCCCGGTCCACATGGATTTGTTAAACCGTTTGATATGGACGCCGTACATGTGCCAGACGATTATAGCCAGCACAGCCAGCAACGCTTCCGCCCCGTGCGCAGCCTTGGCAGCCGGGATGAACTCACCGGGCAGGAGCTTAACTGTGGCGAGGGGATTCCACATCATGAAGCCGGTGATGCCCATGATCAGGATGCCCCATACCAGCGCCCAGTATTCGGCTTTCTCCTCGAATGTATAACGGCCCATTTGCGCACCGGTCCTGCCAAGCCCGATGTTGTGCACAAAAACCTTCCAGGCATCTTTGACGTCCTGAAGACCGGGCAGCATCGCCATCGGCCGGCGCAACACGAAGACCTTATATCCAATGGCAAACAGATGCGCAACAGCCACCAACATCAGCAAGGCCGCGGCGACGTGGTGTGTGAGGCGAACGTTTTCAACGCCCCCCCACAGCCGAATGATGAATATGGACACCGAACTCAGCGCGTACTTCTGCACCAAACCAGTGATCGCCAGTGTTGTGAACGACAACAACATGACCAGGTGCTGTGCGCGGTCGGCCAATGTAAAGCGGGTGTATTGAGGAGTCGGTGCATCCGAGAGGAGCTCTCGGGCTGGAGTGGAAGTCTCTGGTGCCATTAGTGCTGTGCTCCCTTCCGCGCCCGTACCCGGCGTCCAATAAAATCGGCCACGACAAAGACCAACATGCCTCCGATCACCAGGGGGATGAACACCTTGTAGAACTGGTTTACGTAGTAAACCAGCGGAAACTTATCAGGACTGGCAACATAATGGCTCATCCACGCATCGGTGAAACTGGCCGTCGTCACGCCGGGATGGCAGCGCTGGCATTTGACCAGGAGATTCTGCTTGATGGCTATGCCAGTCACGGGGTTATCCACCTTGGTAATGTCGTGCACGCCGTGGCAGTCCGTGCACACCGGCTTGTTCGTGGGCGTGTTGGGCGAGACTTGCTGAAAAAGCGTGACGGTCGTGCCGTGAAAGTCCGCGACGTATGTATTCAGTACCTGTGTGGAAATGCCGTACTTGTCCATGACCTGGGGGTCGGTATGGCACCTGGCACACAACTGCGGTATGTCATTGCGGAAAGCCGCATCGGTCGGACTCTGAATATTATGCACGCCGTGGCAATCGATGCAGGTCGGCACATCCAGGTTGCCGGTCGTCAGCGCTGCACCGTGGACACTCTTCTCGTAGGTGGCGTAGATGGTACTGTGGCAGCGGGCGCAGGTCTGGGGGATATTGAGGCGGGCCTGAGGAAGCAGTTTGCCGGTCTGCTTGTCCGTGAGGCGTGTTTGCTCATGCGGATTGTGGCAATCCGTGCAAACGGCCGCGTTGAAGTTACCAGCAGCAAACGCCTTCTGATGGACACTGTCCAACACTTTGTTATATTGATCGGCGTGGCAATTCTTGCAAGAGACGTAGAGCTCAAGCGTCACCTGGCGACGCGTCTCGGCCTGCAAGGCGGGATGAGGAAACGTGCTGATGTTGGTATGGCAATCCACGCAAGCCAGGTTCTCTTCACTGTGGACGCTGTGCTTGAAGGTCTCCTGATCAATCGTGAGGGGCAGGATCTCGCCGTTAGGCAATGCGCGGCGTAACGCCCGGCTTGCTGTGGCAACTCAGGCAATAGTCATTCGTAGGCTTGTCCTGAAGCGCCGGCTGAGAACCGTGCGCGGCATTGGCGGGGAATGCGAAAACGGCCGCAGCCGCTACGAGCAGAACCAGACCGCCGACAATAAGAGCCAGCCGGGATTGATTCGAAAACCATCTAATCACGGAATTCTCCTGTAAGGGGCTATGACGAACTCCTCATGAATGTGCACTCAAAGATCATCCGGAGCTGGGACCTCTTCACTTCCAAGTGAATAAGTCTGAAAGATCATCCAACCATTAACAATTTGGCGATCTACATCAAGCACAATGATAGCGGGCGCGTTGCGCCCGCTATCATGCGATTCATGGAACCTAAGCACCTATTACGGCCTCGTCAACTTCGAAACGTCGCCGCCCAGATCCTTGGTTAAGTCATAAAGGAACTGGAGAACGTACTGAGGATTATGGGCGAACGCTCCCGGATCCTTGATGGAATACTGGTAGTTGTAGGCGGCTTTCAACAAGCGCGGTGTCCATGCAGCGTAACCGATCGGACCTTTATCGTTCGTATCCGCCTTGCCATCCTTGTTCGCATCCACCAGGAAATATGGATAAGTTGCTGTATCATAGACAAGCGGAGTACCGTTCTTCTCCGCGTACGCCTGGATGGCTGCATACAGGGCCTGGCGGAAGGTGTCGATCTCGGCATTGATGCCTTCGGTGACATCGCCATTGCCGTTCCAGTCTGTGGTGTCGGTCGTGGCGCGGATCTTCTGGAGGTCCTCGGCGCTTGTAACGCTGGTATGGCAGCCCTTGCAGGCATCCACCTTGACCGTCAGTTGATGGACCTCATGGCAGTCAGTGCACTTATTGAGCGGATGCACCGTGTTCTGGCCTACGTACGTTTGGTTATCATATTGATAGGCGCCCTTGGCAGCATCGCCAAAGAGGGTTGCGCCGGCCGCAAAGTAATGGACATTCTTGAAGCTGATCTTGGGATCGGCTGTATCGAGAGGTTTGTCGGCCAAATAATTATTGACGGTTAGTGTGGATTCACGACCCTGGTGGCACTCAATGCACAGGTTGGAATCCACGGGCTTGAGGTTGCCATCCGCATCCTTCTCAGTGCTAAAGGTGAGGGTAGTGCCGGACGGGAAGGGTACATTTACGACCGCGTAACGATTGGGCCAATTGGCCTCATCGTGGCAGGTGGAGCACATGAAGCCATTCGAAATGGGCTGACCAACGACGCCGGTGATCTGCACGCCGGACTTGGTAACGACCTCGGTGCCGCCATTATGGATGTACTCAGGCAGCCCGGTGGCGCTGTGGCATTTCGCGCAGCCCGCAGCTACTTCGCCCTCGGCATCCCAATGCCGGAAGGGTTCCGTATCGCCGGCAAAGTGACCGGCATCGTCGCGAGCCATCTTGCTCATGTCGACGGGCTTCGAGAGCTTGGCGTTTAGATCATCGGTGGAGTTGTAAAGCAGCTCGATGATGTATTTGGCGTTGTGTGCGAAATCGCCGGGATCCTTGACGGAGGCCTGGTAGTTGTAGGCGGCCTTCAAGAGGCGCGCGGTCCAGGTGCTGTAACCGACGGGCTTGCCATCCTTTTGGTCGGGCTTGCCATCGCCGTCCTGGTCGGCAAACCAGTAGGGATACGTGGCAGGATCATAGGCAATGCCTACGCCCGGCACATCTTTGGCATAACTTTGGATAGCGCCATAGAGCGTATCCTGCAGGCCCTTGATCTCGTAGAAGATGCCTTCCTTCGTATCGCCATTGCCGTTGTAATCTACGAGGGAACCGTTCTCGCGATTGTTCTTCAGATCGTCAACGGTCTTGACACCCTCATGGCAGCCGGCGCACTTATCGACGCGGACCTGAAGGGTATGTTGATCATGACAACCGAGGCAGGAATCGAAGCCCGCCACGTGGCGGAACTTGGGGTCATACGCCTTGCCGTCGTACTCATACCCCATTTGAGCCTGTGAGCCATAAAGAGTTGCGCCGGCGGCGAAGTAGTGGATATTGATGAAACCGAAGTTGGTCGCCTTACCGGCGGCATCCGTCATCGGTTTTACAACCGCATCCACATCCGTCACATTGAAGGTAGTGATCTGTTTATCAACACTCACTTTGGATTCACGGCCCTGATGGCACTGCATGCAGCGCGCCTCCGGGCCCAAGTTCTCAATCGTCTTACCGGATGGGAAAGTGACAGAAGTCAGTGCGATGGCAGCCGGATTATGACAGGTGGTGCAACTGAACGTGCCGGCTGGTGCGGGCACATCCGCGCTGACCTTGCCATTCGCCGCAAAATCCTGGAATCCAGCAGAGGTGTGGCAGCGGGCGCAGTCAGCCGGGACGACCGCAGGGGTACCGGTATTCCAGTGGTTGAAAGCTTCTGCCTTCGCGTCGGCATGGGCCGAGCCGAGGAAGGCATCGCGGAATGGAACCTCAAGGGTAGGTTGCGCTTGAACTGTAGCAACAGGTGCTTGAGTTGCCTTGGGTGTGCAAGCGACCAGCAGGACTGCGAGCAATATCCCCGTACCAAGTAGAACGAGCAATTTCTTTGGCATCATTGTTTTGCATTCTCCTCTGAGAAGATGCGCGTGTGCGCTGACATTCTGCCAAAAACCCCGCTCAACATTTCTAAGGATACGACACGGATACCACTAAATTGGGTTATACGACGGTGAGTATACATTAGCATGGGATTAATGGCAAGGCGCATTGGGGCAAACAGCACATGACATATGTCACATCCTACCCAATAGCGCCCCAAGCCACATGGGGTTACCTGCCCAGCAAAGGGTAATTGGCCGGCCCTTTTGAATTCTTATCCTGCGGCTTGCGTACTTTTCATCCGTCGCATATGGCAGGATTGGGATAAAATACACAAGGCGAAACTCCTGATGCCCCAAACCCTTCTCCTGACATACTTTGTTTACGGACTTGCATTTTTTACAATGGGGCTTGCCATGCTATTGGAGACGGGGCGGTCCCCTGCCCTGGCAGAGGCGCGCAACCTGCGCTTCCTGGCGAGCTTCGGCATCATCCACGGCACACACGAATGGCTGGAGTCATACATGTTGCAAGCGCAGGCGGCCGGAACGCCGCTCGCGCCGTGGCTTGCGTGGATCCGGCTTGCCCTGTTGATCTCGTCCTTCGCGGCACTGTTCCTTTATGCCTACCTGAGCCTGCGACTCTCCTCGCCCCGATATCATGCCCGCCGGCTGCTGCATTTCGACCGCCTCGCCATCTATGAAGGCGTTATCCTGCTGGTGGTGCTCTTTAGCTATCGAGAGCGACCTGTCGATTGGATCAACCTTCTGGATGTGCTGGCGCGATATCTGATCGCGGTGCCGGCAGCTGCTCTGGCGGGGCTGGCGCTCTACAGCCAGGGACGCAAGTACCGGCGTGAAGATCGAGCCCCCCTATCAACCCCTCTCACAACAGCGGCTCTGGCGTTTGCCGTCTATGCGGCCGCACAAGTTTTTGTGCATCCCATGCACCTTTTCCCTGCCCAGACGATCAACCAGGAAACCTTCTTGCTCATACTGGGGTTTCCCATCCAGATCGTGCGCACGATTGCGGCGTTGGTGCTTACCGTGAGCCTTATCCGTGCGACGCAGATCGTGGAGAAGGAAAGACAAGTGCAATTCGTTGACGCGCATCGCTCCCGGATGGCGGCATTGGAAGAACGCGATGCCATGCGCCGGGATCTTCTCCAGCACGTTGTCCATTCGCAAGAAGATGAGCGCGCGCGTATTGCACGGGAACTGCATGATGAGATCGCGCAGTTGCTGACCGCCTCCTCGCTTGAACTCGGGGCTTTGCGCAGCACCCTCAAGCGCGCAGATACGACCCGCCGGGTGGACCACTTGCAGGGCCTCACGCGCGAGATGAGCCAGGGCCTCTTCCGCCTGGTGCACGACCTGAGGCCATCGCCTCTGGATGATCTGGGTTTGGTGCCCGCACTGAATTCGCTGGTGAATCAGGACTGCCGCGAAAAAGGATTGAAAGTCACCTTCGCCGTCGAAGGAAAGCAGCGTCGCCTGGATCCGCTGGTCGAAACCGTGCTGTTCCGGGTGGCGCAGGAAGCGTTGAATAATGTCTGCCGGCATGCCGGCGTTGTGCAGGTGCAAGCAGAGTTGCAGTACGAGGAAGATCGAGTCTTGATCCGTATATGCGACCAGGGCATCGGATTTGATCCATCTGAAAAGTTCAATCCGCCGCGCGGCTGGGGACTGGCCGGCATGCGGGAGCGGGTGGAGTCATTAGGCGGGCAACTAAACCTGCAGTCTGCCCCGGGCGAGGGAACCCGCGTTGAGGTCGTGGTCCCGTTGCGGGATCGAGATGGAAAGGAACGCGCGTATGGAACCGATCACGTTATTGCTGGTGGATGACCATGAGGTCGTTCGTACCGGCCTGAAAGCCTTTCTCGAATCCAAAGGTCGATTTCGGGTTGTGGCCGAGGCCGCCAGCGGCATGGAGGCCATTCAGCGCACACTGGCGACCAACCCGGCAATCGTTCTGATGGATATCTCAATGCCCGGCATGGATGGGTTGGAGGCGACACGCCAGCTCCGGAAGATGTGCCCGGCTTCGCAAGTGCTGGCACTTACCGTCCATGACGACAAGCACTATTTTATGGAAATGCTGGCTGCAGGAGCCTCGGGCTACCTCACAAAACAGGCAGCCGCCGATGAACTTGTGGCCGCACTGGATGCGATCGCGGAAGGCAATGTGTACCTGCAGCCGGCCCTGGCTCGCTGGCTGCTGGAAGATTATCAGTGGCTGTCAAACCGTCCGGGGCCAAACGTTGCCGCACCTGTCGAGGAGGCACAGGCCCAGCCGACCAGCCTGGATGTTCTCAGCGCGCGAGAACGGCAGGTTCTTGAAATGGTTGCACAAGGCTACAGCAATGTGGATATCGGACAGCGCCTGAACCTAAGCCACAAAACCATAGCGCGGCATCGCGAGCGCATTATGAACAAGCTCAACCTGCACTCACGAACGGAATTGGTAAAGTTCGCAATCCGCACACAACTTATTTCGTTGGGATAGCGGATCGGCCGCTTTATTGTCAAAATCAGCCTACGAGGATGAAAAGGGACAGCGTAGATGACATTTGTCTGACTACTTCTCAGCCTGTGCTAATCTGGACATGTAGAATGAAAAATAGCCCAACGTATTATGCAAAAGGAACTGGAGGCGGTTAATGGGACGCTCGAAATTCATCATAGGCGGTGTGTTGATCCTGGCGGCGGTCGTGTATCTGATCGTTTCGTCGACTCAGGCAAACGCCGAGTATTTCATGACGGTCAATGAACTCAAGGGCAAAGGCCCATCTGTTGTAGGGCAGAACGTACGCGTCTCGGGTGCGGTCGTCGGAAGCAGCATCCAGTACGACGCAAAGACGCTGACCCTCACCTTCGATGTCGCACACGTACCGGGTGACAACAAGGAAGTTGACGCGGAAGGTGGATTGGCCGCGGTACTTCACGCAGCCGTGGTGGACCAGGCTCGTACCCGCATTAAGGTAGTCTACAGCGGTCCCAAGCCCGATCTGCTCAAGGATGAGGCCCAGGCAATCATGACCGGTCATCTGGACTCAGACGGAGTCTTCCATGCGGAGGAACTCCTGCTTAAGTGTCCAACCAAATACCAGGAAGCCGTACCAAACCAGGCCGGATAGCAAGACCTATGGATCTGACGGCTTTTTGCAGTCCGCCAGGTTTTATTTTTACAAGGAGTTTTCCGGATGCTTGCTGAAATTGGATACGGGATCATAGTAGTAGCTTTTCTTGTAGCGCTGTACAGCGCAGGGGCCGCCATCTACGGTGAGCGGAAGAAGTCTGCAGCCGTGGTTGAATCCGCCCGACGGGCCATGCTGCTGTTGTGGCCGCTCATCAGCCTGGGGGCGGGCACGCTCATTTACCTGCTGATCACCAATCACTTCGAAGTCTCGTTCGTCTATCAAGTGACGAGTCGCAGCATGCCGACCTACCTAAAAGTGACCGCCTGGTGGGGCGGGCAGGCCGGCTCACTGGTGTTCTGGTCGTGGCTGATGTCTGCCTTTGCTTCGCTGGTTACGCTCCGCAAGTGGGACCGCGACCGTGAGTTTCTGCCGTGGGTGATCGTGGTTACGTCTCTTACGACGGCCTTCTTCCTGGGGCTGGTGGTCTTCTATGAGAATCCCTTCGGGCGCTTCTGGCAGGCCACGGACGGGACTGTTATCACCAGCCTGTTTGCTCCCCTCAACGCAGTAGCCATGATCCCACCGGATGGGCGCGGCCTGAACCCGCTTCTCCGGCATCCCGGCATGATCATCCATCCGCCCATGCTCTACCTGGGGTTCGTCTCCTTCGTGATCCCCTATGCGTTCGCGATGGCCGCGCTCATCACGGGTCGGACGGATGATCGTTGGATCCGGCTGACACGGCGCTGGACGCTGTGGGCCTGGCTCTTCCTATCGTTCGGGCTGGTGCTGGGCAGCCGCTGGGCATACGATGTGCTTGGCTGGGGAGGCTTCTGGGGCTGGGACCCGGTGGAGATCGCGGCGCTGATGCCCTGGTTGACGGGTACGGCCTTCCTGCACTCGGTCATGATCCAGGAAAAACGCGGGATGCTCAAGCAGTGGAACATGATCCTGATCATCCTGACCTACGCCCTGGTCATCTTCGGGACATTCCTGACGCGTTCCGGTGTGCTTTCGTCCGTGCATGCCTTCGCTCAAAGCGCCATCGGCCCGGCGTTCTTCGGCTTCATCGGCGTGACCTTCATTACATCCATCGGGCTGGTGATCTATCGCTGGCCTGACCTGCGCGGCGAGACAGAGCTGAAGTCGATGCTGTCGCGGGAGGCGCTGTTCCTGCTCAACAACCTCCTGTTCATGAGCGTCCTGGTCGTTTGCTTCTGGGGCGTGATCTTCCCGCTGATCTCGGAGCTCGTGACGGGCCAAAAGGTTACGGTAGGACCGCCGTTCTATAATCGGGCGACTGCTCCCTTGTTCGCGAGCCTGCTGCTGCTAATGGCAATCGCACCGCTATCCGCCTGGGGACGCTCAACCGTCCAGACTCTGGGACGCGCTCTGTGGAAGTCGGCGGCCGCGGCGCTCGGCATTGCGCTGCTTCTTTTCTTCACATACACCAAGAACCCGGGCGCGCTGGGAGGTTTCTTCCTGATCGCGCTGATCTTGCTGGCGACACTTCAGGAATTCTGGCGCGGCACTCGTGCGCGTATGAAGACACAGCGCGAGAACTTCTTCAAGGCCTTCTGGGCGCTTGCGGGACGCAACCCCAGGCGCTACGGTGGTTATACTGTGCATATCAGTATGGCGCTGATGGCGATCGGTATCCTGGGCATCAATGCATTCCAGGTGCAGACGCAGGGCACGCTGCCGGTGAACGGATCTTTAAAGCTGGGTGGATACACCGTCAAGTATGAATCCGTTGCCCAGTTCAACGCCGCAGACAACCGGCAGGTAACGCGCGCGGTGGTGGGTGTATACGATAACAGCGGGAACTATCTCGGAGAGCTTCACCCGCGCATCGACTACTTCCCGGATGCACAGCAGAATATGACCATCCCGGGAGACCGCGCGACCATGCGCGACGACCTGTATGTGATCCTGGTGGACTGGCAGCCGGCCTCCACCAACGGCGCAACATTCAAGATCTTCGTTAACCCGTTGGTCAACTGGCTCTGGATCGGTGCGCTCGTCTTCCTGGTTGGAATCATCTTTGCAGCCTGGCCCCGCCAGGAAGCCGAGCTGACGAGAGAGCCAGTACGTCAGGCGGCGACACAAGAGAAGCATCAGCCCAGCGCAGCCGATTAGGCTCCGCACGCGACCATGAGACTCAAAAACGCCGTACAAATTGCAGCCACGCTCTTCATCCTGATCCTGTCGCTCTCAGAGACACGGCAAGCTTTCGCGCAGAAACCAACGCCCAGTGATGATCAAGTCAACCGGATCGCGCACCAACTGTACTGCCCGGTATGCGAGAATACGCCGCTGGATGTATGCCCCACAGAGGCATGCCGTCAATGGCGCGACCTCATACGCCAGCAGCTTTCCCAGGGCTGGTCGGAAGCTCGCATCAAGCAGTATTTTGTGGATCAATATGGGGCGCGCGTACTAGCCGAACCGCCGCGCACAGGCCTCAACTGGCTCGTATACGTCCTGCCACCGCTTGTCATTGTGAGCGGTGCCATCCTGCTCGTGCGCGCCATGCAATCCTGGACCAAGCCCGTGGCATCGGACACGTCTCCCGACTCGGAAGCACAGGGTCCGAGGGATGAGTACGTTGCGCGATTGGAAGAAGAGCTGAAGCGGCGGACTTAGTCCGGTTGCAGTATGGGGAGAAGCCTGGTGAAAGGAAATCAATCGATGTTCGGAGTAGGTTATGACTGACAGTACAATTGCGTCGCCAAGCCGGCGCGGAGTGCCGCTCTGGGCGCAGGTCGCCATCTGGGTGGTGCTCATCGGCTTGCTGGGCCTGGTCGCAATCACCCTTAGGCGTTCCCAGCAAGGGAGCGTACAGCCCGGCGATAAGATCAAGGATTTTAGCATGCCGCTCTTCAGCGGTTATGAGCTGAACGGCAAGTCGCAGGTCGATCTCGCGACATTGCATGGCAAGGTTGTCATGATCAACTTCTGGGCGTCATGGTGCAAGCCGTGCGAGCAGGAAGCGGCTGACTTGAAAGCGGCGTGGGAATTCTACGGGCCGACCGAAAAAGTCGTCTTCCTGGGCGTGGATTATGTTGACACCGAGCCTGAGGCACGCGCCTATCTCGAGAAATTTGGGATCGTGTATGCCAACGGGCCCGATCTGGGGACCAAGGTCTCGCAGCAATTTAGAATTAAGGGCGTGCCGGAGACTTATTTTCTGGATCAGCAAGGCGTTCTGAAGCATGTGCAGGTGGGCCCGTTCACTTCGGTGGATGAAATCAAATCGATCATCGATCCGTTGTTACGCTGAAAGGGGACATGGATCTCGCTGCTGTTCTATTTCTGATCGCACTTCTCCTGGCCGTCAGCCTGTATCTCGTGACCCCGCTAATGGGCAACCGTTCCAGCCACGTCACAGAGGATACACAAGAGACATCCTCGCTCCTTGCGGAGCGGGAGCGCCTGCTGAATGCGCTGCAGGAGCTCGACTTTGACTTCAAACTTGGAAAGATCCCTGCTGAGGACTACCCGGCGCAACGCGCGGAGCTGCTTCAAAAGGGCACAGAGATCTTGAAAAAACTGGATGCGCTCGCGCCCCTGCGCCCGCCTACAGCAAGCCGCCCTGCCGCTGCGGAGGTCTCTGCAACGGAGCAAGCGGCATCCCTGAGCGACGACGAGATCGAATCCATGCTGGCGGCCCGACGTAAGGCGCGCAAGACAAAGGCCGCCGGGTTCTGTCCGCGTTGTGGAAAACCGATCCTGGTCACCGATCAATTCTGCCCAAGCTGCGGCAAGGCACTCTAATAGCAAAGCTTTCGCACATGGAGACAACTCCGTGACACCGGCGGCCTAAGGGCCTCTCGAGGAACTCATGAAGCTTCCACATATACTGATCGTGTCTTTGGCGGCCGGCCTGCTGAGCGCCTGCAGTTTTACTTTGGCAGCGGATGTCACACCGCCACCTGACTACGTGTCCCCCACTGCCATGCCGACGCTTGGCGCGCTTGTTCCCGCCTCCGCGCCCGACGTTCAGTACGGGGCTACGCTCTTTGCCCAAAACTGCACGCCCTGCCACGGAGCGAAGGGCCTGGGTGATGGACCTCAAAGCATGCAATTGCCCGTGACGGTGCCCGGGATCGGCCTGGCGGCGGTGGCGCGGCAGGCTTCTCCGGCGGCGTGGTTCAAGATGGTAACGCAGGGGAACCTGGACCGATTCATGCCCCCGTTCGTCGGCGCGTTGAGCGATCAACAGCGCTGGGATGTGGTCTCCTACGCGCTAACACTTCACACGACCGCCGCCCAGGTTGCAGAAGGCAAGGCACTGTTCGATGCCAAATGCAACAACTGCGCGGCGAGGTTCAGCGATCAGGCCCGCATGGCCGCCCTCTCAGACGATGACCTTGTCAACCTCATTAAGAACGGCGAGGGAGACCTGCCAGCTTTTGCAAAAGGCTTTACGGACGAACAAGCTTATGCGGTGGCTGCCTATTTGAGGACGCTTGCATTCGCGCCGGGCTCTCAACTGGCTGCCGCTTCCACCGGTACACCCGCGCCTGAAAGCGGGACTCCCTCTGGCACGCTGTCCGCTGCGAGCACGGCCGTCTCAACGCCGGCAGCAGGCGCAGGCTCCGTCACAGGTACGATCGAGATGGGCGCCGGCGGAAAGCTGCCAGCGAACCTGAACGTTACACTGCATGGGTTCGATCATGGTCAGGACCAGACGACCGGCCCGCAAGAGGTGCTGACGCTCTCGACCACTGCATCCGCGGATGGCTCCTATGCGTTCAACAATGTAGCCATGCCTCCCAATAGAATTTTCCTGGCGGAGGCCGAATATTCCGGCCTTAAATACCGCTCCGGCTTCGCCACCGCCCCGGCCAACCCCGGCCCGCTCGCACTGCCATCGCTCAAACTATATGAGAAGAGCACTGATTACGCGCTGCTGAAACTCACCCAGGTCCACATCTACACCGACTTTGCGACAGCCGGCACGGTGCAGGTCCTGGAGATCTTCGCGTTCTCGAATGCCAGCGATCGATCGGTCGTCATCTCAGCGGATGGAAGCTCCATCCCGTTCATCAAGCTGCCTGAGAACGCGGCAGAGTGTGGGCTATGAAGCGGGGCAGGATAGCGCGCCGTTCACGGCCGCCGATAAGGGCCTGGCAGCGGTGCCCAGCGACACTCCCTACTCGATCATCGCGTTCTTCAATCTGCCATATGACAACAAGCTGGACTTGAGTCAGCCCTTCACGATCGACGCGCCCGCGATCATCCTGCTGACCCCGGATGGAATGAAGGTAAGCAGCAAACAGTTCAGCGATAAGGGCGTTCAGGTGATCCAGACCAACACCTATCACGAGTTCGCCGCGACCGATCTGAAAGCCGGCCAAACGCTGAGCTTCTCCATCAGCGGGAAGCCCCGGGCGAGTTCGGCAACGGGGTTGGATGCGCGCCAGATCACAATGATCGGCGGGGGCGGCCTAGGCATCTTGTTGATCGCGGCCGGTATGTTCCTTTATTTCCGTGACCGGAGGCGCGCACCCAAACCGCAGCGCAACGAATTGGGCTTCGACTCCGCGGACGAAGTGATGGATGCCATCCTTGCACTCGATGACTTGCATCGCGCCGGCAAGATCCGGGACGATGCCTATCAGACGCGCCGGACGGATCTCAAGACAATCCTAAAGGAAATGAGCTGATGTCCGGCGTCCGAGCACTCGATGGCGGCCCTGTCCAGCGACATTCCAATGCATTCGTCAAACGGAATTAACCCGTGATCGAAGTTAGAGACCTCATCAAGCGATTTGGAGCGAAGACCGTCCTGCGCGGGCTGGACTTTGACGTTCAGCCAGGCGAGTTCGTGGCATTACTGGGCCCCAATGGCTCCGGCAAGACGACGTTCCTGCGCATCCTGAGCTCACTCTCACAGCCTTCGTTGGGTGAAGTACGCGTGGCTGGCTATCTACTTCCCCATGACTCCGCTGCCGTGCGTGCCCGCCTGGGCGTTGTTTCCCATCTCCCCTTGCTTTACGGCGACCTGACCGCAGAGGAAAACCTGAAATTCTACGGGCGTATGTACGGGGTGCACTCGCTCGCGGAGCGGATCACGGAAGTGCTGAAGATGACCGGTCTTGATGCGCGACGCGCCGACCTGGTCCGCACCTTTTCACGGGGCATGCAGCAGCGCCTTGCGATCGGCCGGGCGATCTTGCATGACCCGGAAGTGATCCTGTTCGATGAGCCGTACACGGGGCTCGACCAGGATGCTTCCCTCATGCTGGACGGGCTGCTCCGCACTGTGGCGGCACAGGGGCGCACCGTGGTAATGACATCGCACGATCTCGCCCGCGCCGGAGAGCTGGCAACACGGTTCGATATCCTTTCGCGAGGCGTCATTGCGGCGTCCGTGACCAAGAAACAATTGGGCAGAAGAAATCTTCTGTCGTTCTATAAAGAAGCATTGGCGGGATAAAATGGCGCAACTCGCAGGAAAGAAGGACCGCCGCATGGCAGGGCGCACAGAGCCAATCTTTGCGCCACAGCAATCCAAAGCAGCGCCAGCCCAGCTCCTGCGCGCTGTTGGAGCAATCGCCTGGAAGGATCTGAGGGCGGAGTTTCGCTCGCGCGAGCTCTTCTCGGCCATGATGGTCTTTTCGCTGCTTGTCATCGTGATCTTCAACTTCGCACTCGAACTCGACATTGCCACCCGGCGCTCTGTGACCTCGGGCGTGCTATGGGTGACTTTTGCCTTCGCCGGGACGCTGGGGCTTAACCGCTCCCTCAGCGTGGAGAAGGACCAGGGCTGTCTTGACGGCCTCTTGCTCGCGCCGGTCGATCGTGCCGCGATCTACTTCGGCAAGGCAATCAGCAACCTGGCTTTCATGCTGATCGTCGAGGCTATCGTCCTGCCGGTATATTCCTTTTTGTACAGCGTGAACCTGTTCAACCCTGGCATCCTGCTCGTCATCCTGCTGGGCTCGATCGGGTATACCGCCGTCGGCACTTTGCTGGCGACCATGGCTGTCCAGACGCGGTCACGGGAATTCCTGCTTCCCATCCTGCTCTTCCCGGTGGTGCTGCCGGTGCTGATCGGAGCGGTCAAGGCCAGCGGCGGGATCCTGAACGGCAATGATGCGGCTGCGGTGGCGCCCTGGTTGAATATGCTGATCGTATATGATGTGATATTCATTGCCGTCGGATTTATGACCTTTGAGTTCATCGTGCAGGAGTAATTGGATCAAGCAGGCGATACCAACGATCCATTCGAAGTCATGGATCATCAAGGGAAGCCTTTGTCCTAAGTTCTCATGTTCTTCCATGCCAAAGGAGTAGTTATGCAAGCCAGACCTACCGCTCTTAAAGTGCTCGACCTTGTTTCCCTTATCCTGCTGGCTGTGGCCGCCTACCTAGCGCTGGTCTATGCTCCGGAAGAAGCGGTCATGGGACAGGTGCAGCGCGTGTTCTACTTCCATGTGGCAACCGCGTGGACAGGCCTTTTGGGCTTTGTTGCAGCGGGAGTTCGCGGGCATCCTGTATCTGATGAACCACGACGAGAAGTGGGACGAAATCGAAGTGGCAGCCGTGGAGATCAGCCTGGTGTTCTTCTTCATCACAATCGTGCTCGGCTCCATCTGGGCACGCCCGATCTGGAACACCTGGTGGACCTGGGACCCACGCCTGACGACCGCGGCAGTCACAGAGCTCATCTACGTGGCGTACTTTATGCTGCGGCAGGGCATTGAAGACCCCGGACGGCGCGCGCGCTTTGGCGCCGTGTATACCATTGTCGGGGCCGTGAGCGCACCCGTCACCTTCTTTGCGATCCGTCTGTTCCGCACTATTCATCCAGTTGTCATTGGCAGCGGAGACCCGGGCGCGCAGGGAAGTTTCGCGATGAGCAGTCCCATGCTGCTTGCTTTCTTCTTCGCCCTTTTTACCTTTACGGTTATCTTCATCGACTTGTTCTGGAACCGGATCCGGCTTGGAAGGCTGGCGAACCGGGTCGAGGAACTCAAACTCAGCATCAACCACTAGGAGCCGTTTATGTTCTTCGATGAGCTTCCCCCGGATACATCCATCTACATGATTGCAGGCTACACGATCTTCTTCGTGATCACGCTGATCTATCTCGCCAGCCTTTACATCCGCACCCGGAACTTGAACCAGGATCTCACCACCCTGCAGAGCGTGCAAGCGGAAAAGCAGGAAGCCGCCAAGGCAGCCGCACCGTCCAAACGAAAAGCTTCCCAGGGAGGAACCGCCAAAGCGAAGCAGCCGGCCAAAAAGGCTGCAAGGAAAAGGTAATTGCAAAACCGATAAAGTCCCTTATAATGAAATTGGAGTCCCTCAATCGGGGATATGGCGACCCAATTGCGACGCGGGGTGTTCTCTAATATTCTGATAGCTGCGCTGCTGACGATCGTCGGCCTGGCGGGTGAGCCTGCGCGTCCGAGCCAGGCTGCCGCCCACGCCGCCCCTCCCGGGCCGGACCGCGTGGCTACCATCACCGTGAACTACACAGCCTATACCTGGTGGATGGCAACCTGGAACAAGAACCGGGTTGTGTGCAGCCTGGTCGTGGATCATAAGGGCCAACCAACGCTGGGGGATGTCTATCAGAATTGTGATTCAGACGTCTACCTGACGTTCAAAGCACAGCCGCCATGCAATGCAGTTGGAGACAGAAGACGCTGCGCAGGGTACTACCTGCTGCTAGTGGACACCCAGCAATCACAACGCCAAATGACCGTCAACCTGCCTCCTGCTGTTGTCTGGCTTTCGCTGGAAGGATGCGATTCCGTTTCAAGGGCCGGCACCAACATCTGTGAGATCCAGCCGATCCTGGTGCTTCAGGGGCAGGAACCGCTGCCAAACGAACACATCCTGGGCATTGAAGGCACAATGGACGGCCAACCCTTCAGTTGTGATGCCACCTGTAAGCTCAAGCTAACACCGACCGATCAGAACGGAGTGGCCCTCCGGTTCTGGGCATGGTCCAGTTACGGGGATAGCAGCCCGGTATTCAGTGCGCAGGTGCGCGTGGCTACTGCAGGCGAGAGCAACCCAGATCAGAGTTCCCTATATGTTGACGTGCTTTCCAGCCAATGGAGAGGTGTTCGGCTGGCGTCGTGCTCCGCCACATGGAACTCGTTCCCGCCTGTCGGCGGACCGCCGCCGTGGTTGACGACACCGCAGGACGCTTCCGAACTGAGCAGCGATATCCCCTATAGTTATCTATCTGCCAACCTCATCTTGCAGGGCGCGGTCGATGCGAGCGCGTGTCCGGATGGCGGATTGATCCCCGCGGGCGGCGCGAATGAGTGCGGGCAGGAAGCTGCACGTGGCGCAGCAGAGACCTGGCAGAATCAATTCGACAGCCTCATCATGGGCGCTGCAAACGACACGGGCGTACCTGCTCAGTTATTGAAAAACCTGTTCGCACGCGAGAGCCAATTCTGGCCGGGCATCTTCAGAGCCGTCTCAGACTTTGGGCTGGGACAGCTTACCCAGAACGGGGCAGACACCGCCCTGCTGTGGAACCCATCATTCTATTCCCAGTACTGCCCATTGGTCTTATCTGCGCAGACGTGCTCTGAAGGCTATGTGCACCTGAAGGACGCTGACCGACTGCTGCTTCGTGAGGCGCTGGTGTCGAGCGTGGATGCCGCGTGCAATCATTGCGCGCTCGGCATTGACCTGAGCCGGGCCGACTTCAGCATCGGCGTTTTTGCGCATACCTTGCTTGCCAGCTGTGAGCAGACCGGGCAGGTGGTCTTCAATACCGTCCGCCAATCGCCGGGAGATGTCGCGACTTATGAAGATCTGTGGAAATTTACGCTGGTGGATTACAACGCGGGACCGGGATGCTTGTCGTTGGCCCTGAACGATGCGTGGAACGCAGATCACGAGCTCACATGGGATTCCGTATCCTCGCATTTTACGAACGTATGCGCGCCCGCAAAGGATTACGTAAACGACATCAGCAAATAGCGACAATTCAGGTTGCCAATCACCATAAGTTATATATCGAAACGGAGGCAAGCAGCCTCCGTCCTTTTATTCTGTGCTAGACTTTACCGAAATATCTTTCCCATTCATGGACGCGCGCAACCACCATGAGGGCTTATTCCGTAGAGCCGGACGTCAGCCGTTCAAAGGTCGCATCTGCCATTAATGGGGATTCGAGGCAATCATGCTGACCGTGATCGAAAAGTTCCTGTTTGCGCTGGCCGTCGTCGCGTCGTTATATTTCACATGGGTCGGCGTTCAGCGCATCATGAAGCACATTTCCAGCGGGCATGGGCGGATCGACTGGTCGCTCGCCTGGAAGCGCATTGGCGAGCTCATCGCCAAAGTAGGTTTCTTTCAGCCGGTCTTCCGGTTCAGGCTGGTGCCGAGCATACTGCATGCCCTGATCGGCTGGGGCTTCATCATCTTCCTTGTGGTCAACCTAAACGACCTGGTGTATGGGTACACCGGGTTTGCCATCTTGAACCAAACGGGAGCGCTCGGCGATGTGTATCGGCTGCTGGCAGATATAGCCAACGCCGCGATCCTGGTCGGTATCGTGGCAATGGCGATCCGGCGCTTCGTGCTGCGGCCCTCGACATTGTCCACACGCAAGACGACGCTCCTGCATCCGAAGGCACGCTTCGGCATCATGCGGGATTCAGCCATTGTAGCAAGCTTCATATTCATTCACAACGCGGCTCGCATGTTCGGAGAGTCCTTCCACCTGGCAAACGAGGGCATCCACGATAGCTGGCAGCCGGTCGTCTCATCGCTGGCGGGGGTGTGGTCCGGCGCCAATGTGACGGCGCTCCAGGTGGGCGAGCATGCCATGTTCTGGGTCTCGCTTGGAGCGGTGCTGGCATTTTTGCCCTACTTCCCCTATTCCAAACATATCCATCTTTTCTTTGCACCCATCAACTTCGCCCTGAAGCCGCAGAGGCGATCCATTGGAGAGCTGAGCTACATCAACCTGGACGATCAATCCATCGAGCAGTTCGGCGCGGCGAAGATGAGCGACCTGGGCTGGGAGCAGATCATGGACAGCTACGCCTGTATCATGTGCTTCCGCTGCCAGGAGGTCTGCCCGGCCTATAACACCGGCAAGGTGCTTAGCCCCGCGGCGCTGGAGATCAACAAACGTTATCACTTGAACACTGGCGGCGGGACCGATGTGCCGCTCACCAACCTGATCAGCGAAGAAGCAGTGTGGGCCTGCACGAGCTGCGGAGCCTGCATCGACATCTGCCCGGTGGGCAATGAGCCCATGCGCGACATCATGGATATCCGGCGCAACCTTTCCATGATGGAGAGCAACTTCCCCAAGCAACTGGAAAGCGCCTTCAAGGGCATGGAGCGCAATGCCAACCCATGGAACGTTTCACAGGCCGACCGGATGAAGTGGGCCACCGGGCTCAACGTACCGACCATCGAGAAGAACCCGACGCCCGATATCCTGTGGTGGGTTGGGTGCGCGGCTGCAACGGATGCGCGCGCGCAGAAGACGGCGCAGGCCTTTGCCCGTATCCTGGAGGCTGCCGGAGTCAACTACGCAGTGCTCGGACAAAACGAGCAATGCACCGGCAACTCGGCGCGGCGGGCCGGGCGGGAGGACATCTTCTTCGGACTGGCCTCGGCCAACGTAGAGATCCTGAACGAGGTCAAGCCGCCGCGCATCGTGACGACCTGCCCGCATTGCCTGCACACGTTGAAGAACGAATATCCGGCGTTCGGCGGGAACTACACGGTGCTGCATCATACCGAGCTGATCAACGAGTTGGTAGGCGCGGGCAAGATACAGCTAACCCTGTCGGACGATAAATACACGGTAACGTTCCACGATCCCTGTTATCTGGGAAGGCACAACAAGGTCTTTGAGGCGCCGCGCGAGAACCTGAAATCGGCGGGGCTGACGACCATCGAGATGCCGCGCAACGAGGCGAAGTCATTCTGCTGCGGAGCGGGCGGGGCGCAGATGTGGAAGGAAGAAGAGAACGGCACAACCCGCGTCAACACCGCACGGTTTGCGGAGGCCAAGGCCACCGGGGCAAATACGCTGGCGGTGGGCTGCCCGTTCTGCATGACGATGTTGAGCGACGCATCCAAGGCAGATGGGGGCGCGATGGAAATCAAGGACGTGGCAGAGATCGTAGCAGAGCAATTGAAGCAGTAGAACAGTAAGCCAAGAGCTGGCATGAGAGACGGGCATCCTGAGATGTGTTTCAGGGTGCCCGTTTTGCTTTAGTGCCGTGAGAGGGACTGCTGAAGACGCTGAAGACCGAGGTCAATCTCTTCGCCGTCATAGTAGGAAATGCTGAGGCGGAGAAAATCGCGCAGGCCATTTTGGCTTGAAAAGAGGATGCCGGGCCTAAAGTCGGTTTGCAGGGCCTGGGCATCCTTGCGCAGCGCGGCGGCATCCTGACCGGGCAGGCGCAGCCAGAAGAAGTAGCCGCCCTCTGGAGTGGTGAATTCGGCTTCAGGCAGATGGCGTCTCAAGGCTGCGTCCATGGCTGCGAGGCGCGACGAATAGACCTGGACCAGATTGGCGATATTCTGCTTCAGATCTCCGTTCTCGATCAGATTGCATACAACGGCGGAGGTGAACGGGTTCATGCCGCCGCCGCTGGCGAGCAAACCACAACCTGCCAGGCGTTGGATAACCCGGCTATGAGCCTGTATCCAACCGAGACGCAGGCCGGGGGCGAGTATCTTGGAAAAAGAACCGAGCGAGACAACATTCTCAAATTCGCGATAAGCGCCAAAGCACCTGGGGGGCTGAAGAGTGTAGTGGAGGTATTGATACACCTCGTCCGCGAGCAGGAGGAACTCATGTGAGCGAGAAAGTTCGAGCAGGCGCAGGCGGCGTTCCTGTGTGAGGGTGTGCCCGCTGGGGTTTTGAAACGTCGGGATGACATAGACGAACCTGGGGTGGTGGATATTTAGCGCATCTTCCAGAGCGCCGATATTGAGGCCGGACGAATCGGTCGGGATGGAAATGACATTCAAGCCGTGGTCGGCGAAGATGCTGAGGGCGAGGAAGTAGGATGGTTCCTCCACGAAGACCGTATCGCCTGAGCGGGTGAACACCGTGCAAAGGAGGTCAAGGGCGGAGGAGATGCCGGCCGTGATAAAGAGCGTATCGGGGTCGGCGGCGGAGGCATCACCATCAGACAGGAAGGCGGCAAGAGCGGTGCGGAAGTAACCATCACCCTGCTCGGTGCCGTATTGCAGGAAGGCGTTATCGCCCTGGCGCAAGCGGCGGTCGGCGGCCTGGCGGAGCAAGTCGAGCGGGAGCAGTGCGAGCTGCGGATCGCCGCGGCCGAGGTCGATGAAGCCGGCAGGCACGTTGATCTGAGCAGTTGGAAGGGATTTGGACATGCGAGTTTTATAACCTATATGAGGCCAAATTTCAATCATCTGCACCCGACGTGCGAGCAGGTGAGGCTAACATAGAACGAACCCGCCTGTCGCGGGTTCGTTCCAGTTCCAGAACCGAGGGGTTATCAGCGTTTGCTACCGAGAAGTGATCCCATGAGGCCGCGAAGGAGCGTACGCTCGATCTGACGACCCATCGGGCTGTTAGCTGCTTTCAGCACCTGGTCAAATGCAGTCGGTTCGGGCTTGCTGCTATTACGGGCCGCGGCTGGGCGCAGAGACCCCCACCGGCATCATGAGGGGCGCATTCGGAGCAGGAGCAGGTTGAGCATTGCGACCCATTGGCGGGGAGCGCCTACGACTGATGTTCCTGCGCCTCAGCAGCTTCTGCTTCCGCCTTCGTCTTGTGAACGGTGCCCGCGGGATGATTCGGCGGTGAGTAGACCGTGTAGAGCTTCAGAGGTTGGGTGCTGGAGGTGTTGATCACATTATGCCAGGCGCCAGCCGGAATCACCACCGCGTCGGCATTGCGGGCAAGATGCTCTTCTGAGCCGTTCAGGATGAACTTCGCTTCGCCCTGCTCGATGCGGAAGAACTGATCGACATTCCCATGCACCTCGTTGCCGATCTCCTCGCCGGGCTGCAGGCACATCACAACCAGCTGGCAATGCTCCCCGGTAAAGAGAACCTGTCTGAAATAATCGTTCTGGAGGGTCTGTTCTTCGATCGGGCCAAAAAAGCCTGTCATTTCTGCCTCTTTTCCGTGGGGAACTGTGAATATCGGAAGCATTCCAGCCCTGCGCAACTTGTGCCAGGGCTGGAAGCTATGACCTTATGTTCTATGAAGGATCAATAAGAGACGACTCTGGGCAGCTTCTTGGCCTGCTCGATCCAGCCCTTGACCTGGTTGATGCCCGGTGCGCGATTCACCAGATTCTTGGTGTTGTTGACTTCGATGATCTTCGCATACAAATTGTCGGCTACACGCTTGGAAAGCTCAACCACGGTGTCCACGCCGGCTTCCTCGAGCAGATCGGAGTACTCGCTGCCGATACCCTTGATGCGATAGAGGTCTGCGAGGTTGACCCATTCGAGGAGCAGGTCGTGACCGATCCCAGTGGCTGCTTCCAGCGTCTTGCGATCATCGGCGCCAGCGCCCTTCTTCAGGAGCATTTCGGTTGTGCGGATGCCTGCATTGCTAAGCTTCGTGGCATAAGCCGATCCGATACCTTCAATATCCATGATCTTCATGTCATTCTCCTTGTGTGATGGATGAAATGTCGTCTGCCAAGCCGATCGCACTACAGAACCAGGGCAAGCTCTGTTTGCACAAAATGTCGGTCACCTCCTGTGCAGCGGATGGCACGAAAACCGGTTCGTTAATCAACGTCTGGAGCGGCGTTAAGGGCCAATATTATTATATACCGGAATATTCAACTCAATGGGGCAATGGTTTGAATGCTTGAATTGAATCCAGCCACTGGAGTAGAAAAAGGCTTCATAACTATGTATAATGGGCGGTGAGCAAGCCAAACAATAAGTTCGTACGCCCATTCCTCCCATACGCAGAAAGGACATGCAATGAGCATCTTCAGCACCATCCTGGATAAGCTCGGAATACACACACCCGCAGCCCCTGCGGCTCCCGCCGCCAAGCCTGCAACCGGCAGTCCATCAACTTCAGCGCCCGCGCCCAGCGGCAACTCCATGACCTGGAATCCCGTGAATCCCATGGTGAACAAGCCGGCTACGCCTGCTTCTTCTACTCCGACCCCGGCCGCTGCTCCGATGGGAGCCCCGAAGCCTGCGATGTCCATGGTAGACGTTGTCAGCAAGCTGGACAAGATGGCCAGCGGCAGCCCCGGACTGGATTGGAAAGTTTCCATCGTCGACATGCTGAAGCTCCTGGGCATGGACAGCAGCTTGAACGCCCGCAAGGAACTTGCAACCGAACTCGGCTGCCCCGCAGACTTGATGGGCGGCGATCACGCCAAGATGAACGTATGGCTGCACCAGGCCGTATTGCAGAAGATCGCCGAAAACGGCGGCAACATTCCGCAGTCCCTGTTGAGCTAGTCGAAGACGGACTTTCCTGAGATCGCCACACATACCGCACAGGGTTTCAGGAAGAGATCACTGAAAACCATACTTCTCGGATAAGAACACTACGACGGCGCTGCCCCGAATTGAGGCAGCGCCGTCGTGCTGATGTTGGGAATGGCAAGACGACGCCGCCTTAGAAATCGGCTCGAAGCAGTCTATGCTCTTTTCAAGGTATTCGTGATGAAAGACTATGATGTGATCGTCATTGGCTCGGGGGCCGGAGGACTTACGGCGGCTGTCGCGCTGGCACAATCCGGAAAAAAGGTGCTGGTGCTGGAGCAGCATGACCGGCCGGGCGGGTGGACCCATTCATTCACGCTGAACGGGTATCGATTTAGCCCAGGCGTGCATTACATCGGTGATTTGCAGGAGGGCGGCGGACTGCGCCATATCTACGAGGGGCTGGGCGTTTCACAGGATCTGACCTTCGTGGAGCTCAACCCCGATGGCTATGATCACGTCTACATCGGCGAGAAGCGATTCGATTTTCCGAAGGGCAAAGAGAACCTGATCGAACGGCTGAAGAGTCATTTTCCGCACGAAGCAAAGGGGATCGATGCCTACTTCGCCGACCTGACGGGGATGATGGAAGGGCTTGCGCACCTGAGCGATCTGAGCGCGCCGTTGAAGACCGCGAAGGGCGCGGTCAACATCCTTCGATGGATGCGCGCCACCGGCAAAGATCTGCTAGACGCGCACCTGAGCGACCCGGTGCTGAAGGGCGTGCTGGCGGGGCAGTCGGGGGACCACGGGCTGCCACCTTCCAAGGTCTCGGCCTTCATGCAGGCAGCGGTGACCCATCATTACCTGGACGGCGGTTACTATCCGCTGGGAGGCTCCTACACATTGCCGCGCGCATTCATCCGGGCGCTGAAACGCGCGGGCGGCGAGATCAGACTGCAATGCCGCGTGAAGCGGATGCTGGTCGAAGGGAAGAAAGTGCTGGGCGTCGAACTGGACTCGGGCGAAGAGATCCGTGCGGATGTGATCATCTCCAATGCAGACCCAGAGGTAACCTTCAGGCAAATGATCGGAAGCGATCAGCTCTCGCCCCGGCTGCTGCGAAAGGTGAATGCGGCGCGATACTCGACTTCCTGCCTGAGCCTGTTCTTCGCCACCGACATGGACCTGCGCGGCGCGGGTCTCGACTCAGGCAACTCATGGTATTACGACCACGCCGACGTGGACAAGATCTACTCGGACGGCCTGACGGATGCGGTGCTGCGCGACGAGACACCGCCGGGCATGTTCCTGACCGTGACCACGCTGAAGGACCCATCGAAGATGCATAGCGGGCAGCACACGTGCGAGTCGTTCGCGTTCGTGGGCTATGAGGCGTTCGAGAAGTGGGCGCACACGAAATACGGTGCGCGGCCGTCGGACTACGATGCCATGAAGGAAGACCTGGCATGGCGGATGGTGCGAGGGCTGGAGAAGCGCTTACCCGGGCTGAGCAAGCACATCGTATATTTCAGCCTCGGCTCACCGCTCACAAATGGGCATTATCTCAACGCGACACGCGGTAATTTGTACGGCATCGAGAAGAGTCCCATGCAGGTGGGGCCGGGCGCGTTCTCAGCCCGCACGGAGTTCGACGGGTTGTTCCTGTGCGGAGCCAGCACGATTGAGCCATGGCGTGGCGGGTGTCACGTCTTCGGGGATCGAGGCTGCGAAGGCCGTGCTGAAGTGCCGCACGGGTGATATCCTGTCCCAGAATGGGCCGAGCCCGCTGTTCCTGCCGGCAGAGGATACAAGCCAGTGGCCTGAATATTTGAGGCGGAAGATCGGGATGGGGGAAGTGCCGAGGGAGGAAGAGGAGAAGATGGTGGAGGAATGACCATTGGCCCCGCCATTCGGTTCGCTCGGCGTGGTGGCAGTTGACCCCGGCAGTCGCCGGAGTGACAGTAACTGCGAGCGGGCGGTTGCGTATGAGACAGCACGCAGTGTTTAGATAACAGACTGGAGTAATTAGAATGAGCGAAGCACAGCATATCATCCTTGAAACAAAAAGACTCGTCTTGAGGCGGCAGGTGGTGGAGGACCTGGAGGACCTGTATGCGTTGTATTGCGATCCGGAGATCACAAAATATATCCCGGATGCCCCGCGTAATTACGAAGAGACGAAAGAAGAACTGGAGTGGTTTCTGAATGGGCACCCGAAACATCCGGAACTGGGGTTGTGGGCGACCATCCATAAGGAGAGCGGGAAATTCATCGGTCGCTGCGGCCTGCTGCCGTGGGAAATCGAAGGACAGTATGAGGTGGAGGTGGCCTATACCATTTCGCGAGAGTATTGGGGCCAGGGGCTGGCTACAGAGGCCGCACAAGCCATACTGAAATATGGATTCGAAGAGCTGGGTCTCTTGCGGCTGATCAGCCTGATCGACCCGGAGAACATCGCGTCGCAGAAGGTGGCACAGAAGATAGGGATGAGGCTGGAAAAGGAAGTCGACGGAATTGCCGGGGATGGAATTCCGACGTTGATCTATTCAGCGGAGAAGAAAGCGGACAAATAGAGCACGATGAGGGGTTAGGGATTCGTGGGCGGCCGCGGGGGATTGCGATGAGCGAGTCTCCTAAACGATCGGACAGCAAGAAACATAACGAGAACAAGGATTGCAACGACGAGAATCAATACGAGGGCGAGATTGAGCGATATCTGCAGATTGCTCAGGTTCGGCTGAACCTCCTCAGAAAGGAAGGCCGTGCGCTCGACCTGGGATCCATCAGGAGCGCGTCCGGTCACGATGATGTCCACCCCATACGTGCCCACTTTCTGAGGAGTCCAGGAGGCGGAGACCTGCGTGCCGGGCGTGAAATCAATCGATTCGGTCTGACCGGTGGGTCCACGGAGAAGGGCCTGAGCTTTGAGGATGTCGAGCGGCTGGCCGGCCAATGAGAGGTCAGCCATAAATTGAACGCGCTCACCCAGCCGGGGGATCAGGGTGCTGGACCTGGCATTGAGGATCGCGCCGCCCACAAAATAGGCGGATATGGCAAAGTCAGCGCCGAGGGGCGGGGTCGAATTGCCGGCGAGGACCGTGACCTTCCAAACCCCGGGCCTGGGATCGGAGAAGCCATACCCGAGATAGACCAGCGAGGAGGGATCCTTGACCTCGATGAAGCCGTTCGCCTGAGGATCCAGGGCGATGGCGTTACCATTGGCGCCGCGGACGCTCACGTGCACCGAACGGGTGGGGTCGTAGAGAGCGAAAGAGGCCACCGTCACGTTCGGGTCGATATTGATGGAGAGTTCGCTTGAGCCGCCTGCGTTCACATGCCCGGTGTAGACACGCGTGAACTGCAAAGGCGCCGGGGCAGCGCCGGAAGGCGCGGGGTCCGGGGCGAACGTGAAGGATGCGGGGGGTTTCTCCAGCAAGGGCTTGACAAAACTGTCGAACACCGCGGACGAAGAGGTCAGCTCGCTATGGATGATATCGAAAGTGGAGGAGTGCAGAGGGATGGCATTCACACTCTCGACGGAGACCGCGATATCGTTGGGCACCGCAGCACAAGGCGATTGGAAAGCCTTATTGATGGCAGTTCCGCCGAGGTCATAGAATTCGATGCCGCGGCGATGGGTGATCTGACGATTGAATACGCCTTCCATATAGCTTTGGCGAATTTCGAGCGAGGCGGGCAGGAAGAAGCCCAGGGCGGCAGGCAGTACCGAACAGTCGGAGCCGCCCATGGGAGAGCCGAGCATGATCAACTGGGCAACGTCACGGTCGGGCATGAGACGGTCAATGTAGTAGCGTGAGATCATGCCGCCCATACTGTGCACCACGAGGTCGACCATTTGTGCGCCGGTGGCTTTCTTGACCGCGGAGATGTATTGGGCTTCGATAGCGGCATTCTGAGCCAGCGTATTGGTGTGACCTGTGGGATCCGTGAATACGCCGGTATTCATTACACCGCTCGCCTGTCCATCACCGACCGCAAAGCCGTGCAGGCCAAGCGAGGCGAGGAAACCAGTGGGGCCGAGATAGGATTTCCAGGTATCCGAAGAGGAGAGGAAGCCGTGCACCAAAACGACGGGGCGCGGGAGGACGGTCACGGGCGCGGACTGGGCAATCAAATTCTCTTGGGCATCATAAGCCTTTAAGGCAAGTGCGGCGCGAGGAACGCCGCCGGCATCCCAATGCCAGCCGAGGGACAGCACGGGATCAGACTGGCAAGTAGTGCCCGTCGAAATCGAGCAGGTGGAAACAGCGAGATCGGAATTATCGAGCTTGAATGTATAGGTCTGGGGGTTTGTCAGAGGCTGGGCAACCGAGAGCTGGAGCCGAACAGTATCGCCGTCAGTGATGCGGGTCGCCGGCTTGCCAGAGCGGTCTAGGAGCACGACCGCGTTAGCAGAGTCCTGCCGGTAGGGCCGAACGCACAGAGATAAAGGAGAATGAAGAGAGCGGTCAGTACCTGTAATGTTCGCCGCATGTGGCCGTATCTCTGCGTGCCGGACAACATATGAAGCAGAGATGAGTGCATTATAGCAAGAAGAGCCGGCGAGCGGCAGATTTTGGCACATCGCCCCCCTCCTGACAACGAGGGGAACAATCGGGCGGAATCTCAGCCGGTGCAGCTTCCATTGCCTGGATAGTTGCCAACCGAGCGCGATTCGCATGCCTGGCCATGACGGAGCCTGATTGGCCACTCTTTCACTCCGCCTTGTTCCAGGCACTTAATTTCCCTTATTGCGATTTTTGTCTGATCCAGCAGCGGGATTCATGCCGCCTTTCTTGGATGGCGCTCCGTTGTCTTTCATCAGTGAGGCTACCGTGGAGTGGTCACCCGAGCGCGTATTGGAAGTGCTACCAGTATTGCCATTAGAAAGCGGACCTGATTTCTTCGGCTTGCGTTTACTTACACCTTTGCGTCCCATTCATTCTCCTTTGTCACTAGCAACAGAATTGACGGTTTGATCTTCCTAGTCGGATATTCCACAGCTCTTGAAACTATCCGGCTTTCTCATCGAATAACTCTCTAATATGTTTGCTCCTCCGCCGATCGGCTTCGTGCTCAGCTACCCGCCGCTTGAACTCATCTTCGTCGATCATCACGATGTTGGGCAGAGTTTGAGCTGAGAGCAGAGAGGCGGCGTCGTTCCTAAGTTGAATATCGTCGAAGGCCTTCAGGAAGGCTCGCACGCCCCGGCTCACTGGGTTGTGATCATCAACCCGTGCGGTATCGACGAGTGCAGCCGGCACGGATTGCGGGCTATCGCTGTAAACCACGCGGACCGAAAGTTTGCCGTTATCCATATAAGGGAAATCTATGTGCGTCGGTAATGTGTCGAGCCGGCCCCGATCCAGGATGAAGGCATAGCGGAGACCATCGGTATTGCAGGACACGACTTGAACCTGCAGTTGATTTGCAAGATCATGCAATAGGCGCGGATCGAAGTAGTCACTGAAGGGGATGGAGGTATGCGTCGCAATGTAGGTGTTATTAAGTATGCCGAACAGGACGATCATTTCGGTCTCCGGATCTTTTGCCAATCGCCAGCGCTTAAAGCGCGGCAGCAATCCCCATTTTGTCAGGACGGTGGATACCTGGGCCCTGATCCGCCGAGCCTCTAGATCAAAATGATCCGGGTCAGTTGTCTTTGTCATTATCTTCATCCTTCTGATCGCTGCTTCGCAGCTTGCGCTTGACCTCATCAAGCCAACGGTGCACCTGATCATCCGGCTTTGTGAGCTCGTAGCGGCTATCGACGTCGTCACCTTCAAGATACGGCAAGGAATCATCGTGCTCATGACTTACAACTTTAGGCGCGGGCGCCTGGAGCTGGTCCAGGTCAATGAGACCGTCGAGAAGGCGCTGGTTGGCCTGCCGGATCTTTAGCCAGCGCCAGAATCCCCAAAGCGCCAAACCCGCCAATACCACCACGAAGACAGGGAAGCACCATACCCATAGGAATCCGATGGATCCGCGGCTTTGCTCTGCACGCTGACGTGCCTGGTCGGCATACCATTGGGATGTCGCGACTGCGGCCTGCGTTTGGGTGGCAATATTATCGACGACCGCGGTCTGGGTGCCAGCCGCCAGTTGGTCTCTGTTCTGTTGATTTAGGATGGATGCGGCGCCGGATGTCGCCGCATCCACCATTTGGGTTTGCCGGATCGCATCCTGGATCAGCGCGGCGCTCTGCGTTGATCCAGCCGAACTTAAGGTCGCCAGTGCGTCGGCGCGCTCGATCTCAGATGTAGCCGCTATCTGAGCCGCAACGGCATTCGCAGCGTTTTGGTCCTGGGTCTGAACCCCACTCAACGTTGCGTTGGCCGAATTCAAGGTCGCTTGTGCATTGGCACGCACAATTTCGGCAGTAGCCGCAGCCTGATTCACAGCGTTATTCGTCGCTTGTACCAGCGCAACTGCCCGAGTTGCCTGGGCACAGGCTTTGCAGGGTGCGCTCGTTTCCGCCGCTGATGTAGCCAGAATTCCTTCCTTGACGGTAGTTGAAGCAGCTGGTACTCCAGTGCATGCAGCCAAGGTCAGCAATGCCGACATTAGGGAAAGAACGGCGAAGACCTTCAGTTTGTGATCCATTGATGCGGCAATCCGGCAGGATGGTTGCTTACATAATGCCTAGAACCCTCAAAATGATGAGGATGACCGCGATCACAAGCAACGCGTGAACGACGTTGCCCATGCGTGGAAAGCCAGAGAAGAGATTAGGGCCAAAGTATCCGAGCAACCACAGTATGACCAGAATTACGATGATCCAGGTAAGCATGGCATTTCTCCTTTTTTAGCAATGTCTCGTATCATCCAGCGTGCAATTGACTGGCTCCAACCGCATGGATCAGCCGGAGCTTTTTGTCTATTGCCCGTTTTGCGGCTCGGGCATTCAGGCCGGAGCAGCCATGCACGGGTCGGCTAGCGGGGAGGGAGGGTGGGCCTGCGGGCCTCTTGCTTCACCCGTCGCAGGTGCTTGCGCCAGCTTTGCGACAACCGTTTGGGCTTGGTTTTAGGCTTGGTTTTCTCGACTACTTTTTCCATCGTTGTGTACTCCTCATTCGATTAGTGATTGCCAAAGCGCCGCGGCTGCCAGGTTTGCTTATTTACGGTACGGGCAAATCAATTGTGATTGCCCCGGATGGCCTTTTTGCCAGATTGGGCCGCTGCCGAAACGCGGTCCAATTGTTCCACTGCCAGATCCTGGCCCTGGTGTTTTAGATCTTTGATCTTCTCGCGCCCATCGAGCGTGAGGCTGTCCAAGTTGGAACGCACCTGTGCCATGCCATCTTCAACCAGCTCCGTGGTGCGGTCTCGCATCTCAATGCTTTTCTTCTGAATCTGCTTCCGGGTGTCCCTTCCGGACTGCGGCGCCATCAGCAGCATCGTAATAGCACCGGCCAAGGCACCGGCAAGCATGCCGAGCAAAAGGCCTAAAAGAGTGTTGTTTTGGAATTCAGGTACTTGATTCTCATTGTCCATTAGATTTTCTCCTTATCGTCCTGGTGCGGTGAGTGCTTGCTACGATCCTCCGGCTGAACACCCAGGTCAGATCTCTGATCGTGTATCACTCGTCGCGCGGGTCACCGATGTAGATACCGGCCTTCTTCTGTTCTTCTTCCGTCAACTGAAAGAAGCCGACCAGCCAATTCAAGATGCCATCAAATATCCGCAGACGGGCCAGAAAGCCGCCGCGTTCCTGCGTGCTGCCACCTGACGGAAAGGACTTGTCCATCCTGCCCTCTTTGGATTATGAGTTGATGTGCTGGTTGCCGGTAGTAGTTTCCACAGCGCCTGTCATTGGATCACCACGCAGGCCGTAAAAGATCAGCCGGACCATCCATTCGACGGCGCGACTGATCAGAGCACGCCGCGGTGATACAAACAAGGAAGAGAATTCATGCACCATGCATTTGCTCTCCTACCTGGGTAGCGTTGCGGGTCGCTAACTCCCGAGACTCAACTGTCGCGTGCCGTTTCGTCACATCTTTCGGTCACGGGACGTTATGCTGCTCGCTGGTCGTGGTTTCCGTAACACCCACAACGGGCCCACCGCGCGGGCGGTAAAAGATCAGCCAGACTGTTCTTTCGAACGCCCACCCGAGCAGACCATAGACAAGCATGGCAAACAGGGAAGAGAGCTCCAGCACCATGCTGCCAACTGTCGGCGAGCCGATCAAGCCGGTGAAGGGGAAAAGGAACAGGGAGGTAAAGCCATAGATCAGGAAGACGATCGGGCTATCGGGATTGGCTCCGATCAGCTTGAGGCCGATGCGAAGCGCGATCAGGGCCTCGAGAATGCCGAGCAATAGCCAGATCAATTGGCTGGCCTTAAAGCTGAAGATGCGTTGTTCTCGTTCCGGTTCGCGCTGTGACGTCCGGACTTCCGATACTCTATTCTCGTTTGACATTTGGTTCTCCTATTTGTAAAACCGTGAAGCGCAACTCTGTAAAGTCAAGCGGGGTATGTATAGTAGTTCCGCCTTTCTCCAGCACCACCCCATCACTTGCAGGATCAGCAGGCACGGATCAATGGAGTGGTGATAGCTGTTGAACTTCAGATCACTAATCATCAGATTAGCTCTCCGTCTGGAACTCAGATGACCTGGCCAATCCTTGAAGTCCGCGCATCTGCAGTGCACGCACCGCGCCAAGCGTCTTTCCAAGCTTCCAGGCAATTTCCTGTGTGCCGAATCCTTCGATAAATTTCAGGGTCAACACTTCCCGTTGCTCATCTGTCAGCTTTTGTAGAGCCTTCCCAAGCTGGTCCAGCCTGATCTGCTGATCCAGTTTCTCGTCAATTCCATCGTCGTGACGGACTTCTCGGGAACTAACATCGTCAAGTGAGACGAAGGTTCTCCTGGTGCGGTAATGATCAATGACAGCATTATGGGCAATGCGGTACAGCCAGGCCCCGATCGGCGCTTTCCCGATCTGATAGGCGGGCAGCTTCTCCCACATCTTGATGAAGACATGTGCGGTAATATCTTCAGCAAACCGCTCATCCCCTACGCGGAAAAAGACGTAACGATAAATTTGATCCACATAGCGTTCATACAAGCGCGCAAATGCTTCGTTATCTCCGTGCTGTGAAAGGCTGATGAGCTGCAATTCATCGGGAATGGGTTCCGGGAATTGACCAACCGAAAGGCGAAAGTCGCCAGTCCTAGTCTTTTCATAGGCGGCGACACCGCCGGGCGGTGGAGTGCGGGCCTTGTCGATGCGGCCATTCCTCGCTGCTTCAGTGATATCTCGGATCGCGGACATAATCTTTCCTTATTGTCTCCTTGGTGATCTGTGGAAGATCCATAGCCCTGGCCGAATGTTGAATGCGGCCTGATCCGCTCCTGAGAGCGTATTTGCTCCAGGGGCAAAGGTACGGGCGCTGCGGGGAACTTTGCAGGGCATTTTTGCTCTGAGAAGCACCGCCGCAACGCCCTACTTACGAACTACAGAGATTGCAACAAAAGCCTGCGAACAGAAAGGCAGGTGCCTCCTTAGGTGCGTCTTCCGCGAACGAAGTTGAAGACGAAGAGCAGGATCACCGCGCCCAGGAGCGTAACCAGCATGGTCGGCAGGGTGATCGCATCGTTGATGGTGCCAACATGGAAGATGGGGCTCAGGAAGTAGCCTGCCAGGAATGCGCCCAGGACTGCCACGACGATATTGATCAGCAGGTTCGAACGGTCATGCATCATCTCCGTGGCTACCCAACCGATCACTGCGGCGACGACCAGATAGATAATTAGATTTATTTTTTCTCCTTTGTGAGTGTTTCGATATATACTAATATTTTGCGTCTGTAACTCTAGCCATTGCCGGTCTTGCGTTTGGATGCGGCCGGTTTGGTTTTGACGGGTTCAATTGCCGGTACCTCGTTTGCTTCGGCCTCCTGCGCCTCTAAATGCCTATCGATCTCCTCTCCAGCGAATTTGCCGGTATAACCATACTTGACCTGGAGCAGCATGATGTATTTCTTGAGCTTATTGGGCGATTTGTCCAGACGGCCCAGGTCTATGTCGTTGATTAAGCTCCACCATCCTTTGGATTTGCCGCGGATTTCCTTCCACTTGCCTTCGAATACGTTCTTCTTCATCCGGTAAATCTCCTCGCCTTTCGCGAAAGCTGTCCCAGTTTGCGCCGGCGCTCGGGGCAGCCTAACACGCCGGTTCTATCTCTCTCATTCAGCCGGGTGGCATCATTAGCCAGGAATCGCGGCGGCGGCGATTCGCAAGCGATCGGCCACACGCTCAGGCGTTTCACCTTTACTGATAAACGCATCAGCGCCGGCGGAGAGTGCGGCTTGTTGACGGGCGTCCAGATGGCTGATGAGGATAATGACCAGCGCGGCCGGACAGGCCTTGCGGAGTGCATCCAAAGCCTCACGAGGAGAATCCGGGAGCAGATCCCAATCCACCAGCAACATATCGCTCCGGCTTGCTGGGGCATTGGCTAAAGTGGTGGACCAGTCGGCAGCTACGCCGGCGATATCCATCTTCAGATCCAACAGCATAAGCCGCAGAGCAGAACGTTCCTGGGTCAGGGCATCGGCTAGAAACACGCGGGTCATGCATTCATCCTACAATGAATACTCCCCGGCCGCATCCTGCAGCCGGGGAGTATTGTCCTCCGCCACTTGGGGGAGGCCGGAAGGGAACCGCATTCCCATCCCTATCCGTTCTCTCAACTATGCACGAGTTGCGGTTACTTTGTCCGACCGACTCTCCTTCGACCTCGGTTTCGTCTCTGGGGCAACGGTCTCTGCCTTGAGGAGTTCGTCGAACAGGGATCGGTAATAAATCAATGCCTGCCTAAGGTCTTCAGTGCCCGCGTGGTGTTGCTCATTTCTGACCGCGATCTCGCGCGCGGCGCGATAGTTAGTGACCAGAGCCGGATACTGGACCGAGATATCGGCCGCCCGCTCCTCAAAATTCGACAATGGATAATCACGCAGTTGCATGACCTCCATAATCAGGCGGTCGGCCTCTACAGTCGCCTCTCCTGGTTGGTCGACAAATTTGGATTGAACAGCTGCCCAATCAGCCTGATAATGCTCGCGCTCTTTGACGGATAAAGGCCGAATATTCAAAGTCTCCACGTGCTTCCGTCGTCCATCCAGCTCTGTTTGTGCTTTCTTCTCGCTGCCCGCGGCCTCCACGGCGTGATCATACTCGGTTCCAAATTGGCCTTGCAGCCGCTCCGTACGGTTACGGCGCGCGAACCTCGGCGCCAATAGCGCGCCCATGATCACCAATATCAGCACAACGGCAATCAGAATATATGTGGTACTCATTGGAAATCTCCTTCTTAACCTCTGAGAATGCTCTTAAACCCATGCGGGTGGCATATTTATCCTACAAGAGATACTCCCCAGGTGCATCCGGCGCACTGGGGAGTATTGTTGTCCGCCACTTGGGGGAGAACTGGAACGTTCCACGCACACAAGAACGCGGCTGCTATTAGGTTGTGTCAGCATGGTCGGAGCCAGCCTCGGCGCTGCCAAATATCGACATACTTCGGAATCCGGCCAGGGTTATTCAGAGGATCGAAATCCGAGAATTCGACCGGAAAAACGAGACCGCGACGATCCGGCTGAGACCAGCCAAATTCAATCTCGCGATCACAATTGCCGCAATTTACGAAGAACTCATCGCTTTCGATCGGTATCGGTTTCATGGATTTCATAAGCTTCCGGTTCAGAAGCAGAGTCGTCCTCCTCGAACTCGCCGAAGTCGCCTCGCTGGACTTCATCGTCCTCATTGGGCTCAATCTTTTCCTTGAACTCATACTGCCAGTGGTGATCATCCTTGAGCGGTCCCCATTCGCGCCAGCTTTCGCTGTCCGCCCCAGCCTGGATGTTCCAAATGTGAGTAATAAGCAATTCATGACCACCGCATTTGTTACAGGTAAACTTCGATACATTGCTATTGTTCATGGTCGTGATCTGTTTCCGAATCAACCCGTCGGAACGTTCCCAGGCGCACCTGCGTGGGCCTGATCGTCAGGCTTTTGATAAACGCAGAAAATTCTTGCGGATCGGATCCCTAGTCTGCTACTTCTACCCGCCCGGGTCCTTCACGCTTGGCTCGATAAAGCGCAGCATCTGCGGCCTTTAAGAGAACGTCGCTGGCGAGGCCATTATCTGGGAAGCCCGCAACACCGAGCGAGAGAGTGACCGCATCCAGTGCTTGTCCTTCGAATTGGACATGGAGCTTCTTGCTATGCCCGTAGAGACGCCCGGCGCACTCTCGCGTCATTTCTCTTGTAGCATCAGGCAGGACAACGATGAATTCATCGCCACCGTAGCGGCTGGGAATGTCCTCCCCACGAACGTGCTCCCGAAGCAGGCCGGCCACTTCTCGCAAGACCGCATCCCCCGCTGCATGGCCCCAGGTGTCGTTGAATCGCTTGAAACCATCCACATCCGCCATGATGATGCCCAGTGAAAGGCCTCGGCGTGACGCTCGAAGTAGCTCGCGTTCCAAGGTCTCTTCCATATAGCGCCGGTTAAATAGACCGGTCAGGTGATCGCGGACCGACTGCTCGCGCAGGAGGGCTTCGCTCTTGAGCAGGGCATCCTGAGCTTGTTTACGCTCTGTGATGTCGCGGATATTGCACTGGATCACCTTCTGGGCGCCCTCCTGATAGACGTTACTAACGAATTCCACCTGGATCAGACGCCCATCTTGCGCCCTGAGCGGCAGATCCTTGTATCGAATGTATTCATTCCTCTGCAGCGCCTGGAAGGCATCTTTACTGGCTTGAACATCCTTAAAGGCGCCCACTTCCCAGAGCTTCTTTTCTACAAACTCCTCGCGCGAGTATCCAAGCAGCTTGATCAGGAACGGGTTGACGTCCGTAATCGCGCCCGTCTTCGCATCCAGTAGCAAAATCCCATCCTGGGCAGCCTCAAACAGGCGGCGGTAACGAAGCTCCGAAGTGCCAATTGACGACTTGCCTGACGGCTCGTCTTTTCTGGTTGCGCTGTTCATGATCTCCTGCATGCCTCACCTCCACGGCCTTGCCGGTGACTCGAACGTGGATGAAAGTGCGTCAATGCTCATACTAGATCATATAACGAACACTCCCCGGCCACATCCATCGGTCGGGGAATATTCGCCTCCGCCAGTTGGGGGAGGCGAATGGCATTGGCTGCTGGCACCTCCACACTTGGTCAGGCGCCAAATCAGCTCTTCTTGTTTATCTCCTTGCCAAAAACCAGTGCTTTCTCAGCCGGGTGCGCCTTCTCAGCAATCTCGACGGTTGTCGTCGCGGGTTGTGTAGTGACGTCGGCTGGACTCAAATGCTTTATATCATTTACCGCCAGAAAGCTCAGCCCGATTGCCTTCCACTTGGAATCGTGTTAAGGAACAATTGCTGACGGTCATGCGCCACCACTGCCAGCGTTTTTCGGGTAGATACCAGGACAGTGCTGCAGAGATCACCCCGGCGTGAGCGATCACAGCGACTCGTTGATTGGGATGGCTGGCTACGATGTCCAATAACACCGCTGAAACGCGTCCCTCAATAGGCCATCGAATAGGTCCGCCTGCGCGGGCATCCAGATAATCTTCAACGGGATCGGTGATCGAGAGAATCTCCAAAATCACGAGCGCAGGCAGCTCGCGCAAGCGGACTTCCTGTACTCCACTGCGCAATTCCGCGCTTTTGTCCAATTTTCACACCGATAATGTTTGCAGTCTCCTGCGTGCGGCGCAGAGGGCTCGAGTAAAAGCCATCGAGATGGTTCCGCTGGAGCGCTAAAGTACTGACCGGTTTGCGCAGCCTGTTCCTGCCCGAGGGCTGTCAAGGGCGCGTGCACATAGTCTCCGTTCACACGTACCGCATTGCCGTGCCGGATGAGAATAAGTTCCGTCGCCATTACTTAGACCTCGCGAAATGTGCACATGAATTACGCGGGGACTGCGGAAACAGGCTGGGGCAGATTTTGAGCGGTCTTCTCCAGGGCTTTTTCTGCGCCGCTGCCGGGCTCAGGAGCAATCACTCGTAAAGCGCCCGGAAGCACCTTGATCCGGGCCGTACCTTTTCCCAACAGTATGCCCTCGGCTGCAATATCAAGCTTTGGGGAAGTTTTTACTTTTGATTTTTCGCGCCCGGTAGCGCTGGATGGTTCCATCAGGGATGGAGCCTTCGTTGGCGGTGCCGGCGAAATAGCTCGAGCACCTGGGCTTTGCTAAAACCCGGATAAACAGCGATGTCCAAGAGACCATCTTCCAAGGAGGCATCCGGGGCAACCAGATTTTTCATTCCAGTAAGAGGCGTGTTTGCGATCGTCACCAACATTGTTTCAACTTCTATCTTACTTTCATCATCCAGGGTCAGATACACCCTGGGTTTTGATTTGAATTTCAGGAAGGTCCTGAGTGCATCCTTGAGACCCGAATAATTGCCTTCAGGAATTTCCTTGATCATGGGAAAAATGGTGGCCGTTAGACCGATGGCGGCCATCATAAAGAAATAGAATTTTTTCTTTTTGCTTGGTGCTTAACTGGCCCAAATCCAGCTTGCGAGCGTGTCCTGAGGCGATCAATGCGCAGGCTTCTTTCAGATCATCAGGGATCCCCAAACTCGCGGCGATATCATTTTCAGTCCCGGCCGCGATAATTCCCAGACGAACATTGGAGCCCGCTATTCCGCGAATCACTGCCCCAAGCGTGCCATCTCCACCCATGGCGATCACAATATCATAGCCATCTTTAACGGCTCTTCTCGCAATCGGGATCGCTTCTTTCTTAGGATGAGCTAGCGCCACATCAACCTTTACTCCGTACTCCTCTAGATAACTTACAACTTGTTCAAGACGTGAGGCGGCCTTCGAATATGTCTCCAGCACCCGGGTTGGCAATTAATTTGGCGCGGAGAGGCTTTATTTTTCTTTGACATGTTAAATTCTCCTTACAAGCGATTTTTCCTGTCTGAGACTTCAATCGCTTCTGAGGCCGCGGTCGGCCGCGGCGACCGGCTGGCGAACGAAGAAGCGGGTCTTACCCCAACGATAAGACCAGATGATGGCCACAAGGCGTCAGGGTAGCCAATAAGTAGGCTCCCACCACGTCACTGACCCAGTGTTCGCCCACATAAATGCGCGAGATGCCGATCAGGAGCACGAGGCTGCCAAAGAACACCAACAATACCCCGCGTTTCATGGACGGTTTCATTAAGCTAAAAGCCAGGAACCAGATGAAACCAAAGAAAGCAGAGATAGAACATGACATGTCCACTCGGGAAACTGTAACTGTTGATCGGTATCGAGCACATGCACCAGGGCTGCTGTAGGACGCGGACGCTGAATAAGATCTTTTACCAGCACATTGATCGCCGTGGAAAAGACCGCTGCGATTAACGCCATCACGGCTTCCCAGCGCAGGCCCAAGCCGTAAATCATCAATACGATCAGGCTGCGATGATCATCGACTGCGGACCAAACCCCGGCCAACTTAAAGCGATCATGAGTTCGTCTAAAAAGCGGGATATTAATTTACTGGATGCCTCTCGTTATCTGAAGATCAATCGGGAAAGAAGGCATGGTTTTGACGAGGAAGGTCAAAACAGCAAAAGCGGCGGTGATCAGCAATAGCGCTAATTGGAAAAGCACGGCCCGATAGCGTCGGATAGGGGCTGGCGCAGTCTCGGCATGCGCAGCCTTGTGTGCCACTTCTTCAATCTTTTAACAGGGGCAACCTTTGACCTACGCCTCTTAGCTCTTCTGCGGATTTTTTAGTTCTTTTGTTCTGGCATGCTTTATGCTCTTTTCCATCATGCTGAGGATCTATTTGAGTAAAGCCTTGATCTTCTCATGATGATTATTTTCCACAGCGAGTGGGGACCGGCACAGGTGTCATTTTGGATCCATCATTCTGCAATATTACCGAGCCCTGGGCTCTTTCTCCGAGGTAATCACGCGCAGGGCGCCTGGGCGCATCTTGATCGTTACCGGACCTTTGCCCAGCTCGACCCCATCCGCCATTACTTTCAACATCGGGTGAGGATTTTATCTTCAAGCTTGCGCGCTTGATAACGTTGGACCTTTCCATCACCCGAATAGCCGCCATCCATCACTTTGGCATAATATCCGAGCAGTTCACCTTTACTAAAGTCCTGATAAACCGAGATATCCAGCAGGCCATCCTGCAAAGAGGCATTTGGGGCCACAAGGAATTTTTTTCCAAAAACAGGCGTATTTGATACCATCACCAACATGGTTTCAACTTCAATTTTGCTTTCGTCGTCCAGGGTTAGAAAAACTTTCGGCCTGGTTTCTTGATGGATGAGAATCATTGGCGGCGTCCTTGAGGGCGGATAATTTTCCACTGGCAACCTTGGATGACAGAAGGATAAATAGCTGCCGAAAGTCCCGACGCTGGCCATCTCGAAGAAAGTAAATTTTTTGCCTTTCCAGGTTTTCACCTGGCCCACATCCAATTTGCGGGTCTCATCGGAGGTGATCAGGGCGCAAGCTTCTTCCAGGTTCTTCGGGGATGCCCAGGCTCTTTGGCGATATTATTTTCAGTCCCGGCGGGGATGAATGCCGAGGTGAACTTTACTACCGACTAAACCGCGCATAACTGCTTCGAGGGTGCCGTCACCGCCCATGGCGATCACGGTTTTATACCCGTCTTTAACAGCTTGTCTGGCGATCGGTGTAGCCTTTTCTTTTGGCTTGGCTAAAGCGACATCTACCTTTAAACCCAATTTCTCCAAGTATCGCAATAACCAGCTTCAGGTTCTTGGCTGATTCTGCGGCTTTTCCGGCGCCCGGGTTGGCGATCAATTTGACACGGATGGATTTATTTTTCTTTGACATTTCGAACCCTTCTTTTTTGAAAATATATATCGATCAGCGTATAGGCCAGGGCGAGACCAGGCGATCCCCACTGCATATCCGGCAAGGATATCGGTCAGGTAATGGCCCCCCGGTGAAGATCCGGCTGAAGCCGACGAAGAGGATGATCAGCAATGCCGCTGCGTACACGGCAATCTTTTCCGAACACAGAGACGGTATCTTAGGAGCCAGCAGGTAGGCCAGCAGTCCATAACATGTGACTACGGCAACAGCATGCCCGCTTGGAAACCCCGGGATGTTCACGATTATCCAGATCTGGGTCGGAGGCCTTACGCGGGCGATAAAGGTCGAGAGGAAATGAAAGATGATCAGTTGACCGATCCCGTCCAACCGATCGACCACATGGAAAGCTCCCGCCAATACTTTTTATACAAGAAGTAAAGGCTGAGGAGCACATGAGATACCCAGCACCACTTCTTTCCCGATATAAAAACCTGCGATCACGATGTACTTCACGAAGGCCGGGCTTTTTAATCCAATGGCCGGCAGCGTATTTGCCAGCGTTCTATCCCATTGCAGGAGAGGCCCATGGGCATAAGAGGTTATAGGTCAGAGCGCCGAAGGCAAGTACTCCGAAAACGAACATCACTAATCCAATGATGGGCAACCTGGCTAAAAGGCTAGGGTGCGCGTGAATCACTGGAAACGTGTTTGATCCTGCTTTTATATTTTTAACCGGGAAGGCACCGTCGCAATACTGGACACCGGAATAATCCTTAAGCCTGTCTTTTGAGGCGGAACCATAACCCGCCGAGCATGGAATAGAACCCGAAGGCGATCAGGCCCACCGCGATAATACCAAGGAGCCAAACACCGAAACGGCTGGCGTAACAAGGTTGAGAGGGCTGCATCCACGCCAACTGGGCTGGCTGGGATTGGCCATGGTAAGCTGCGAAGAGCTACCAGTCCGCCCACCAACTGCAAAGACAACTCCCCGCGCCGAGGTGCCAAACCGACCTATGTCCGAAACCAGTTTTAGTGTCCTTGGAACTCAAGGTGTAGATCTGGAATTGTTTGTCGAAATCATCCTTGAATCCCAGATAAATCTGGTACAAACCGCCCGCCACCACACCCAGACCAACAATGCCTATCGCCCAGCGGCCCCAAGGCATGGCCATGATCGTGCGATGATTAATGAGTCCCTGATCCGCTGGTTGTTTGTGAGCCGCCCTTAATATAGCCATAGGTGGGCACCACTAGGGCGGCGTAACCAAAGGCGCTCACCAGAAACCCAAAGCGGGCGAGCAGGCCTTTCGTGTCGTGACCTTTACCGAGCGGATCGAACACAGCCCGCACCACACCCCAGAGCGGAATAAGAGATGATCCCGAGCAGGACCACCCACAATAAGACCAAACCTGCGGGTTGTTTACCGATCGCACCAATAGCAGCCCTGCGGGCTAGCAAGTGCCCCGCCTTTTCCAAGCGCAACCTGGACGGCCAACATGACCCATGGTGACGTAAATCAGTCCACGCGCGCCATAGCCGACGCGCGTCAAAGATTTCCATAAGGGGATTGAAAGCCGCTTTTTGGGCCTGACCTTTCGCCGCTTTCCTTGAAATTTCGGATGGAAGCGGTTTTACTTTGTGTTGCACTCATAGCATGTTTCTCCTTGTTATTCGTTGGCAGCATTTGCAAATGGAACATATCCTGGATGGCGTATGTCGGAATCGCCTCAGCATCCCGCCGGAAGCTGGCCTGTAGCAGCCATGCGGGATTGGAAGCCCTGCCCGTTTTTCAAACCTTCCCTTGAATTCACGGGCGATACACTAATCCTACAATAAACACTCCCCGACCGCATCCATCGGCCGGGGAGTGTTCTTGTCCGCCACTTGGGGGAGGTGCCAGGATCAGGGGACGAGGCTTGCGCAACGCGAGGCCACAGCTTCAGTGCGGCTGGCCACACCCAGCTTGGACAGGATATTGCTCACGTGGGATTTGACAGTAGAGGGACTTACGGTCAGCCTTCCGGCGATCTGCGTGTTGTTCAAACCCTCGATCATCAGGCCAAGAACTTCACGCTCGCGCTCGGTCAGGTTAATAACGGGCGCGGGCGGCTGATTGGTGGTGTGAACAAGGGCCTGCGCAGCCTCTGGAGAGAGCGTTGCGCGGCCGGAATGGGCAGCCCGAATGGCCCGGTAAAGCTCATCGGCGGAGACATCCTTCAGCAGATACCCGATGGCTCCGGCTTCCAACGCGTTTTTGATCAGTTCACCTTCCTTGAAACTGGTGAGTGCAATGACTTGTACTTGTGGAAACTGCTGGCGGATGAGGCGAGTGGCTGTTGCCCCATCCATCACAGGTAAAACCATATCCATAAGTATGACGTCCGGCAAGATCTCAGCACAGATTCGGACGGCGGCTTCGCCACTCTCCGCTTCGCCCGCCAGCTGCATGTCATCAAAGACCTTCAAGAAGGTCGCCAGCCCCCGGCGAACCATGGTGTGATCATCCACCAACATGACACGAATGGGTTGAGATGGGGAGGTTGTCATGGGGTCTCCTTCGGTCCGGGCTGATTCCAACGCATTGTGAGTTCCGTACCGTGACCGGGCTGGCTGGCGACGGATAACAGCGCCCCCACCGATTCCGCCCGTTCCCGCATCATACCCAGTCCATAATGGCCGGGGATCCCCTTTTGAGGATCAAAGCCCTGTCCGTCATCTCGAATTTGCAATTCAACTGCGGCTTCTTCCTGTCTCAGGGTGATGTCGACGTGGCTGGCCTTGGAATGTTTGGCAACGTTGAAAAGAGCCTCCTGACACACACGGTAGAAGGCTACTTGCGCATCGGCTGGCAGCGTGAAGTCGTCCGGCACGGTTACACTGACAGGGATATTGGTCCGGCCTGAGAGCGCATTCCCCAACAAACGAAGCAGGTCGCTCAGATTTGAATCGGTGAGCGTCGATGGCCGCAGTTCAGCCAGCAGCGCGCGCATCTCGGCCATTGCGCCGCGTGTCAAGCGCCGCAAATCTTCAAGCGAACGGCGCGCCTCGTCCGGATCCCGTTCCCACAAGCGCGGCATGACCTCCGCGATCAGACCTGCGGAGAAGAGCGATTGGTTGACGGCATCGTGAAGACTGCGCGCCAGACGCTGTCGTTCTTCCAAGACCGCGAGCGCCTGTGCCTGACCATATAATTCCACATTGATCATCGTGATGGCAGCCTGATTGGCTACACTCAGAGCAAAATCAGCGTGATGAGGCTTGAAGTAATCCGGCTGCTCATGCGCAAGACCCACCCCACCAATAATGCGGCTCCTAACTGCCAGTGGCACCCACATCCAGGAATGCATTCCGTCGAGCAGCAAATAGGCTTCATCCTGGAGCAACGAGCGCAGCAACTTTGCGTGCGGGTTGTCACTCCAAATATCGACGATGCGAATCGGGCGATGGCCGTTGAATAAGGCAGCCAGGTTTTCGGGAGTGTTGATGTGAATACGGATGGGTGCAGATTCTTCCAGTTGCGGTGTGCCACGTAGAGCCAGGCTGACCAGGGCCGGTTCTTCGAGTCCGAATAGCCCCGCACGATCGTACTCGATGATTTCACGCAATTGGTCGAGGATCAAGCCCGGCTGGAGTTCCAGCGTGGACGCCAGAGTATGAGAGATGGCGAGCAGGGTTGCCTGTTCGCGCATGTGGGCTTCTATCTGTTCGCCTAATTGTTTTTCCCGTTGGATACGCTGGCTGACATCTCGAATGATACTCAACAAGCAAGGCCGACCCTGGTAGTTAAGCGCCGACCTACGTACTTCGACGTAGAAGGGTGAGCCATCCCTGCGTAGATGGATCACCGGCGATTCAAGCGCTCGGCCCGGTTCTGCAATCCGAGCGTGCTCCCTAAACAGGGCCTGGCTCTCAGGAGACATGAAGACTCCGGCATTCAAGCCTATGAATTCATTACGAGCGTAGCCGTGCATCTCACATGCAGCCGGGTTGGCATCCACGATCGAGTCTAGCTCCACATCGTAGACCAGCAACCCGTCGCTGGCGGCCTCAAAGATGCGCCGGTATTCTTCGCCAGGAATTAGAGGGCCGGCAGGGGCCTGACTTATCATAATGCTGCCCTCTTGTTCAACTCACGTGTTTGCAGGCGCTCGATCTCGGCCAAGACATCTTCCGGCTTGGTTTCCATTTCAAGGTCTGCCAGTTCACTGTTCTCATGATCCACGATGCCCATCCGGTCCTGTATGGCGCCGAGCATCTGCAATACGCGAGTTAATTCATGTTCGGTCAGTAGTCCAATTTGCAGATCCAGATCAGCACGGCGCTCAGTCTCTTCGCCCAGGCGGTTTTGGCTGATGAGCACAAATGTCGAAAGGAAAATCGCTTCCAGGGATACCACCATGGTCAGCAGCCCGTACGGAAACGGATCGAAGACCCGGACACCGAACCGCCCGGTGTTAAGCAGGATCCAAATCCCAAACCATACAATGTGCACATAAGCGAAGATCATCCGTCCTGAAAAGGATGTAATCGCGTCGGCAATGCGACCCTGCAAACTGCGTTTTTGCGCGGCCACGGTGCGCAGGTGGAGGATCGTCCGAATGTTGCGCTCAATCACCTTGCTGAGGGCTGGATTGTCTTTCTCGTGGTCATCTTTTTCGGTGGAATTTGGGTGGCTGGCTTGCATAAGGTTCACATCCCTTCGCCTTTCTATATGGCGATGATTACTTACCATCCTGTTCATTCTACTGCAATAAATCAATGATCTAGACGACGGGCTGTTGCAGGTGTTGGGGGAACAAAAGGCGATATCGCACGTCTGATATCCAAACCAGAAAATGGAGCAGAGAGTGAAAACATGTAACCGTATTCTGTTAACTGCACTTAGCGCCATACTGTTCACAGCCTGCACTTCCACGGCGACAGCGACCCCACCTGCGCCGAGCGGCAACAACCCATACGCGGTGCAGCCGGGTGACGGATCGATGGTGAGAGGAGATGTAAACATCGCCTCGTCCAGCATCAAATTGGCGGAATCTCAGCCGGTGCAAGTAATGCTGGACTTCGCCTATTTTCCGCCAACTCCCTGCTATAGCCTGCGCGTCGAAACGAGCCAGCCGGACGCTCAAAAGCAAATCAACGTCAACGCGTATGGCGTGGCCGAAAAGGACAAGGCTTGCACGCTGATGGCGCTCGCTACGCCCTTGCAAGCCAATTTGAACCTCGGTACGTTCCCCAAAGGGCACTACAGCGTGTGGTTGAACGGCGCAAAGGTGGGTGAGTTCAACTCCTAGACGGGATCCAAATTACAAGCCGGGCTTTCGGGCTTCGGCATCTCCAATAACAGCCCCCCACGTTGCCCAACCGAGAATGGGACAGGCGAGGGGGTCTGTCCGCGCCATAAGGTAGAATCCCGGCGTATGGGAACAGAGACTGTCAAGGCAATCCGGTTGGCGACGGCGGCGGATGCTGAAGAAATCCTGGCAATCTATGCGCCTATCGTCCGAGAGACGGCGATCTCTTTTGAGCTGGAAGCGCCGACCGTTGCAGAGATGATGGCTCGAATCCAATCCACATTGGCGAACGTTCCCGTGGCTGGTTTGCACGGCTGATGACGGCATAACGGGGTACGCCTATGCGAGCCGGCATCGCGAGCGGGCGGCCTATCAATGGTCCGTCGACGTCTCTGTGTATGTGGCGGCGGACTGGCGAGGTAAAGGAGTCGGGCGCGCCCTCTACACGGCGCTTCTCGGTATTCTTGAAGACCTGGGATACTACACAGCGATGGCAGGAATCGCACTGCCGAACCCGGCGAGCGTGAGGTTGCACGAGTTGATGGGGTTCCGCCCTATCGGTGTCTACCACAACGTTGGGTATAAGCTTGGGGCGTGGCGGGACGTGGGCTGGTGGCAGCGTCCGCTTCGAGAGTACAAAGACAATCCTGAGCCGCCACGCGGGATGGCAAGCTATGCGGGAACGCGCAAAATGCTGGAGAAGCTGGCGGAAATGGGCAATCAGTCCCGCTGAAGCGGGATCTCCGCTTTGCAGCTCCGACTTCGCTCCGACGGTCAGCCCAACAGACGGAAGGAAAGTAACGAGTGAGAGATGCGATCCGGCCACGCATAGCACTCTGATAAAATCAGCGGACGTTTCGCACACTCAACATAAGGGATCTTATGCCATCTGATACTCAAGTAATCTATTCGATGGTGCGCGTCGGGCGCATCGTTCCACCCAACAAACAAGTCCTGCGAGATATCTCGCTCGGGTTCTACTACGGCGCGAAGATCGGCGTGCTGGGCCTGAACGGCGCAGGCAAGTCCACACTGCTGCGCATCATCGCCGGAAAAGATCCGGACTACGTCGGAGAGATCGCGATCGCCAAGGGCTACAGCGTGGGGCTGCTGGAGCAGGAACCGCAGCTCGATGAAGGCAAGACCGTGATCGAGGTCGTGAAGGAGTCGGTGCAGCCGATCGTCGAAATGCTCAGGCGCTTCGACGAGGTGAACGCGAAATTTGCGGAGCCGGATGCAGACTTCGACGCGCTGGTGGCGGAGCAGGCGAAGCTGCAGGAGCAGCTCGACAAGCATGACGCCTGGAACCTGGACAGCCACCTGGAAGTCGCGATGGATGCGTTGCGCTGCCCGCCGGCGGATACGCCCATCAAGGTGCTGTCTGGCGGAGAACGGCGGCGCGTGGCGCTCACCCGTTTGCTGCTGACGGAGCCGGATATCCTGCTGCTGGATGAGCCGACCAACCACCTGGACGCCGAGTCCGTGGCATGGCTGGAACATCATCTGCGGGAGTACAAGGGCACGGTGATCGCCGTGACGCACGACCGCTACTTCCTCGATAACGTGGCGGGCTGGATCCTGGAGCTGGACCGCGGTTACGGCATCCCGTGGAAAGGCAATTACTCCTCCTGGCTGCAGCAGAAGAGTGAGCGCATTTCCCAGGAGGAGACCAAGGAGAGCAAGCGCCAAAAGACGCTGGAGCGGGAGCTGGAGTGGATCAGCATGTCGCCGAAGAGCGCGGCAGGCGAAGGGACAGGCGCGCGTCAACGCCTATGAAAAGCTGCTCAGCCAGGAAATGGAACAACGTCGTGAAGAACTGGAGATCTACATCCCGCCAGGGCCGCGGCTGGGCGACATCGTGTTCGAGTTCAACGGCGTCACGAAGTCCTTCGACGAACGGCTGCTGCTCGATGCGTTCACGGCAAACGTTCCGCCGGGTTCGATCGTCGGCGTGGTCGGGCCGAACGGTGCAGGCAAGACCACGCTGCTCAGGATGATCACGGGCAGCGAGAAGCCGGATAGCGGAAGCGTGCGGATCGGCGAGACGGTGAAGCTCGCCTATGCAGACCAACTGCGCCCGCTGGACAACGATAAGAACGTGTGGGAAGAGATCAGCGGCGGGCAGGATGAGATCACGCTGGGCGCGCGCAAGATGAACTCACGCGCCTACGTGGCATCCTTCAACTTCCTGGGGACCGACCAGCAGAAAAAGGTGTCGACGCTCTCGGGCGGGGAGCGCAACCGGGTGCACCTGGCGAAGACACTCACCGAAGGCGCAAACGTCATCCTGCTGGATGAGCCGACCAACGACCTGGACGTCAACACGCTGCGGGCGCTGGAGGAAGCGCTGGAAGACTTTGCGGGCTGCGCGATGGTGGTGAGCCATGACCGCTGGTTCCTGGACCGAATCTGCACGCATATCATCGCCTTCGAGGGCGATTCGCAGGTGCGGATGTTCCTCGGCAACTGGTCGGACTACGAGGCGTTCATGAAAGAGAAGTTCGGCAAGGACTTGACGCCGCACCGGGTGAAATACAGAACGCTGAAGAGATAGGGAAGAGAACCCCGGCGGCGAATCGAGAATTGAGGCAAACGTGACAGATAGCGATCCCAAGACGTCCCCGCAAGACCTGGGCGAACAAGCATTTGAAATCGCGAAGCGACGCCAAGCCGCGGCTACAGACATCATGAAGCTGCTGGAGGGAGAATATCAAACGACCCTGGAATCGCACGTGGGGACGGTGCTTTATGCGGCTTCTTGGCTGGCGGGTACGAGCCTGTACCGGTCAATGGGCTACATAGATCAGATGGAGCCGGGGGTGGTGGTGCTCTCCAAAGAAGTTGACGAGCGAATTCCGGCATTGATGAAGGTGTTCATGTTCCTGCTGGATAAGGACGGGGTCAAGCTAAAGCCGGACGAGTTCGTCGCGAAGATCCCGGCAGAGCTACTGCCGCGCAAGACTCTGTTCCAGATCCAGGAACAATTACAGGACCGCTATAACGAGATCATGAAGGCGAACGGCTTTGATTACTTCGAAGGCGCGAAAACGGGTGCAGTCGTCTGCGAGCTGCTGGTCAAGACCTCCGCTCTGCGGCGAAAGGACCTGGAGCCGCGGATGGCGGCCAGCATTGTGTCAATGGGGTTCATCGAGGGAGCAAAGACCGCGCCGGCGCCTATGAAATAGTTTTCGAGAAAGTGAACGGCAAATGCAGGGGGAGAGAGAAATGGCCCTGCCCAACCGGGCGGGGATGAGCACAGCACGCGATCGCAATCCATTAAAAGAAATACCTCCTTCGGCCTATTGCCCCGTTAAGGCTCGAAAGAGGCTAGGAGGAGTAAAAATCGAGGCTCGGTTCCTGCTAGCGCTCCTCGATGTCTACACATGAATCAGCGATGGCTTCGATCACGAGGCTGCCCTTGGTCCTGGGAGTGTAGTGCCGGCCTGGGCGCAGCATATAATCCTGGGCCTCACCTGAATGGGTAACCCAGATGATGCCGTCCTTGCATTCGATCGCCATCTTCGGTTGAGCTTCGCTTAGGGTCAAGAGTTGATGCTTCTTTAGAAGAAGCTCGATCTTGTGGGTTTGGGAATTAATGTTCATAGCACTCTCCTCGCAATGATAATGACCGTTTACTGCTGACAGTATCGCACGGGATGGGCAACCGGTACAGATGCAGAAACGCACTATTGTAACCATAACAGTTGGTGATATGATGGACTGTACCGGTCTGGATTAGGTGAACTGTTTATCGCTGATAAGCGCGCGAGATAACACGATTTGAAGCAGGGCAATAGAATTGACACGTACCAGAGAACAACAAATCGTCCGGCCTCCCTTATTCGTAGGAAGGAGAAGCATATGGAAGCAGCACCAGGACTTTATAGTTTGGGACAAAGCCAGGGAGGCAACGTTCATGCATTCCTGCTCGACGACGGAAATGGTCTAACACTGGTGGATACGCTGTTCGATACGGATGCGCACCGAATTCTGGATCAGGTGGAAGCTATCGGCAAGACGGTTCATGACATCAAGCACATCATCCTGACACATGCCCACCGCTCGCACCTGGGCGGCGTGGCCAAGCTCAAGGAATTGACAGGCGCACAGGTTTATGCACATGAATGGGAGGCCGATATCATATCGGCCGATCGAAAGGCGCAGCCGGTTTCCATCCGGCCCCAACCACCCTATCGGGCCTATCCTTTGCAGATCGAACTCAACCTGGATATTGCCAAGCACGTGCCGATCCGGGTTGACAATTTCGTCCATGAGGGCGACCAGATCGGCCCGCTGCAGGTGATCTTCGCACCCGGACATTCGCCCGGGCACCTCGCCTTTTATTGGCCGGAACGGCGCGCTCTGATCGCAGGTGACGCGGTTTGCACATGGCCCACCTTTATGCTGGGCTGGAAAGGCTTTCTGCTTAATCCTCGCCAGCACCAGGCCTCCCTGCGCCGCCTGGCGGAGATGGATGCCGAGGTATTGTGCGTGGGCCATGGTGAGCCATTGACGACGGGCGGGGCGGCCCGGTTGCGAGCCGCGTTGTCACAGCAGAGCGCATGAAGAAAGTATGGCAATTCAAACCAGCAAGAGACTTCTGATCGGCGTATCCAGCCCGGTGGGATATTTCTATGTGCACGCAAGCGAGAAGGGCCGGCCCGCGCCCATCCTGGAGTCGCCATTAAGCTATTGCCTGCTCTACGACGAAATATGGTTCTTATCGCGCAAGATCTGTCCTTACAACATGGAGAGGCTGGACTTCGTCCATTTTGTCGATGAGGAACTGCGGCCTGAGGGGCTTCCGAAAGATGCCATCCCGCGGACGGAGGCGGGGCCGGTGGGCGCGTTCCCATGGGAGGCGTGGAACAGCGTGATCGAAGCCACCATCGGCAGACGTTGGAGCTACGACAATCACTCATGGCCGATGCAATTCGGCGAGTTAGGGCTCCTGCCAACGCCCGGGCATTACGAGAACCTTTTGGTGGATCAATTCATTGCGGCCCAATACGGGATGGACCTGGTGGAGAATACGGCGAATGCAATCTGGAGCCGGGAGCTCGACGAACGAAGTCTACAGATGAACATGAGCGAGCAACTGCTGGGCGCGAAGATCACATCGCTGCAGACCATCGATGGGCCATGGCATCCGGCCGTCCGTGAGCTGCGCAATGACGGGCTTCTGAAATCGTACCGTCAGCGCATTGGGAATGTAGCGAACCTGGATGGGATGTCCGATCTGGACAGGCGCGTGGCAGAGCTATCGAATGAATTTGAACGGACAACCAGCAAGATCGTGGCGGATCATTTCGACACCATGAGCCTGGGGAGAAGCACGATCCTTTTCCTGCTCGGGCTCATCCCCACTGTAGGCAGCCTGATCGGAGCGGGCGGACTGCTTCAAGAAGTCGCGGACAAACTCGGCGCAAGGAAAGAATATGGCTGGGTGGGTTTCCTCGGCAAGGCCAGAACCGAACTAAACAAAGCATGAAGAGCGCAGACCGTTGACCCTTTGGTCAACGGCTATATTCGAGGAAAAAGGAACTCGATAATGGCAACTGATGTTTCCGTAACCAAGACACTCCGCTACCAGGAGCTTGCCGACCGGCTCGCAGATCTCATCCGGCAGGGCACCTACCCACCCGGCAAGCGCCTGCCCTCCGTGCGACAAACGAGCCGGCAGCAGGGTCTCAGCATCAGCACCGTGCTACAGGCATATTCGGTGCTGGAGAGCCGGGGATTGGTCGAAGCGCGGCCGCAGTCCGGATACTATGTGCGCGCCCAACGACCGGAGCGCCTGCGGGAACCGGAGATCTCGTCGCCCGGACTCGACCCAAGCCGGGTAAGCCTGCACGAATTGATCATGATGCTGGTGGCAGATACCATCAACCCAAACCTGATCCAACTCGGCGCGGCCATGCCGAACGCAGGGTTTCTGCCGAGCAAGAAGATCAATCAGATCATCGCCACCCTGGCACGGCAAAACGATCCGAACACGCACCAGTACAGGTTTCCTCCGGGGCTGAACTCGCTGCGCACACAGATCGCCCAACGCTCCGTTACCTGGGGATGCAGCCTCTCGCCGAAGGACATCGTGATCACGTCCGGTGGGACGGAAGCAATGGACATCTGCCTGCACGCGGTATGCCGGCCGGGGGATATTGTTGCGGTGGAGTCGCCCACGTATTTCGGCACACTACAGACGCTTGAAATTCACGGACTGAGGGCGCTGGAGATACCCACCCACCCGCGCGATGGCATCAGCCTGCCGGCGCTGGAATTCGCACTGGAGCACAACCCAATCCGCGCGGTACTGGTCATATCGAACTTCAACAACCCATTGGGCAGCCGGATCCCGGATGAGAAGAAAAAAGAGCTGGTCGAAATGCTGGCGCGCCGCGATATTCCGCTGATCGAGAACGACGTCTGCGGAGAACTCTATTTCGGCGACAAGCGTCCGGTAGTGTGCAAGGCATTCGACACCAAGGGCCTGGTGATGCTGTTCTCTTCGTTCTCGAAGGACATCAGCGCCGGTCTCCGGGTAGGATGGGTGGCGCCCGGACGTTACCAGGCAGAGGTGGAATGGCTCAAGTTTTCGATCAGCGCGGCCGCGCCGACACTGGGACAAAAGGTCATCGCCCGGTTCCTGGATAGCGGAGGCTATGACCAGCACCTGCGGCGCATCCGGCGAGAATATGCGCGCAACTTGGAACTGCTCACCAATGCCGTGACGCGCTATTTTCCGGGAGACATGAGCTTGACGCGGCCGACCGGCGGCTTTGTGCTGTGGGTTGGGCTGCCGGAGAGCGTGGATTCGCTGGAGCTATACGCCCGGTCGCGACAGGCGGGGATCACGCTCGCACCCGGATATATGTTCTCCGCGACCCAGCAGTTCCCAAACTTCATCCGGCTCAACGCATCCGAGTTCAGCTATTCCACGGAGCGGGCTTTGGAAAGGCTGGGAGGAATAATTAGCGAATTGGCAGGCTTGTGACGCGCAGAGCAAACGCGACCCTTCCATTATTTGCGTGTTTTCCCGAATATCTTAGCCTTAAGGAGGATGCCTGATGTTGGTCCGTTGGCTCGTCTTCATCCACGTTCTTGCTGCACTGACATTCTTTCTTCTGCATGGAGCCTCGCTCGCCATGGCTTTCAGGGTGAGAAAAGAGACCGATTTTGCACGCATTCGCGCCATGCTCGATCTCTCCCAGGCGAGCCTGCTGCCGATGGGCATCGCGTTCGGAATCATGGGGTTGACGGGGGTGGTCATGCCATTCCTGGCTGGACTCTGGGACAGGGTCTATATCTGGCTCTCGATCGTCCTGGTCCTGTTCGTATTTATCTACATGGGGGTGTTCAACGAGACACACTACAAAGAACTGCGCCGCCCGGTGGGGCTGCCGTATATGAAAGGTAACAGAACGCTGCCAGCCGAGCCGCCTTCCACACCGGAGCAAGTTTCAGCGCTGCTGCAGAAGACCAATGTCATGGCACTGGCAACGGTGGGATATGTTATTCCCGCCGTAGTCTTGTGCCTGATGATCTTCAAGCCGTTCTAGGCAAAACACAGTTATGAAAAGATGGAGACCCGCGGGTCTCCATCTTTGTTTTCTGCTGCCAGTGTCCGGCTGCTAAATAACCGCGGCTTCCACTGAACGGATGGGAGGCAGGTAATCGGCCAGAAGGTCCCAGGTGTCGCCCGAATCGCGGCTATAGAAAAGCTGCCCGGTATTGGTGCCGGCGTATATGCCTGCATCCTCATAGGGATCGGCAGTCATGGCCTCGCGCAACACGACCAGGTGCGCATGGTCAGGCAGGCCTTTGGTCAACATCTGCCAGGAACTGCCGGCATCCTGGCTGCGCCATACGGCGAATTTTCCGTCGACGCTCATATGATATTCCTGGCTCTCCTCGGGAACCACATAGATCGTACGCGGGTCCGTGGGATGAACGACAATGGGGAATCCAAAACGCGTCGGGAGCTTTTCCTCGCCGATGTCGGTCCAGTCATCTCCGTTATTGTCGCTGCGGAAGACACCGCAGTGATTCTGTTGATAGATCACGTTCGGCTGGGAGGGGTGCATCGCCATGCGGTGGACGCACTGACCGAACTCCGGGAATGGATCCGGATTAAAATCGGCGCGCACATTCTTGTTCTGAGGAGTTCATGTAAGGCCGCCATCGTCGGTGCGATAGCAGCCGCCGGCGGAGATGGCAACATACATCCGGTCGGGATCCACGGGGTCGAGCAGGATCGTGTGGAGGCATAATCCTCCGGCACCGGGATTGAACTTGCCGCGGTGCGGATGATCGAAGAGAGGCTCGTTGAGCGTCCAGGTCTCGCCGCGATCCCGCGAAACAAAGAGCGAGGCTGGCTGAGCGCCGGCATAAAGGACCCCCGGCTCGTTGGCGCGTCCCGGCGTTATATTCCAGACCTTGCTCATTTGCTCCGGCTTCTCTTGAACACTCTTATCGCCGGACTCGGATCGGAACATTTCCTCCACCGTGCCCATCGGGCGGCCGGACTTCGATGGCCGGGTGATAGCCGGCATCTGTTTGGCCTGCGTCCACGTCTTGCCAAAATCATCCGAATAGTGGGTGGTCGAACCGTAGATGACGTGCTCGACTGCAGCATGCAAACGCTGATCGCGAGGATCCATCTGCATATGCATCACATTCCAGCTCTTGAACTGGATGTCGCTTACCTTCCACTTCTTGCGCGCGGCGTCACTTGTAAAAATGAAGCCGCCTTTGCTCGTGCCGACGAGAATATTGACCTTGTCGCTCATGAAGACTCTCTCTCTAAGGGGATGCTCACGCGGGATGGAAAGCACCGGGCACAGAATGTATGTTCTAAGGAAATTGTAGCATATTTGTCTGATTTCGTCAGCGAGAAGATGGTCAGCGAAGGAAAGCAAAATGGACAGCATATTACGCTGTCCATTTTGGTGGGCTATGAGACCGAAGGGTAATGCTAGCTGGACTTCGGCAGGTCCTGGTCAGACCTGGGAGTCTCGACTGGGGCCGGCTCACGAGGCGCAGGAGCCGAACCTCTGGATACGCTCGCTACACTCGCGCGCTTTCCGAGCTGGTAGAAGACGATGGCAACCAATGCCAATAGCCCAAGCGGAACGATCAGCCGCAGCAAGCCGCCGAGGAAGAAGAAGCCCATGCCAAAGGGCATACCGCGACCCAGGCGACCGCCCATCATGGGGCCACGCATGCCAAAGCCGCCGAAGGGGTTGCGGCGATTGCCGTTAAATCCGCGGGGGCCAGATGGTCCATTCTGCTGTCCATTCGGTGCGATGGGCGTGCCCAGTGCTTTGGGTACAGGCGCGCTCACCCGGTAGCTTGCCATCATCTGCATGCGGTTCTGCAGGAACCAAACCCCGCCAACGATCACCGCGAGCACGACCAACACTGCCAAAATTCCCAAAACCCATTTCAATGCTTTACTCATCTAATACTCCTTTGATTGAACGGGAAAATAATACTACGGCAAGACAAGAATTAAGTAATAAAAATGTGTATATTTTGTGTGTCTTTGAAAGGGGGCTGCCTTCCTGATTTCCATTGAGAGTTCTGGATAACCGGTCAGCGGAATAACAGATATGGAGCGAGGCATTCGAAGAGCGTGGGCAGCCAATACTTATGGGATAATGCTGGTGCCCCCATGAAGATCCGAACACAGATCATCACCGTCGGACTGTTGCGCGTCATCCTCAACACGATGCATAGAATGGTGTACCCATTCCTTGCCATCTTTGCGCGCGGCCTGGGAGTGGACGTGACCGCCATCTCCTTTGCATTGGCCGGGCGCAACCTGGCAGGGATCCTGGGGCCGGTCTTTGCGCCGGTGGCCGATTTGCGCGGGCGCAAGTTCGTGATGCTTACCGGCATCGCCTGCTTCACGGTGGGCGTGGGCCTGGTGGCAGTGCATCCGGGGCTGCTGACATTTTCTGCGGCGTTGATCCTGGCGATCCTCAGCAAGTCTCTATTCGACCCGACGGTGCAGGCCTATTTCGGCGACCGCGTCCCTTACGAACAGCGCGGCACCGCCATCGCCGTAACCGAGATGGCATGGTCGCTCGCCTTCATTGCCGGCGTGCCCGCCATGGGGTTCCTGATCGCACGCTTCGGCTGGTCTGCACCGTTTCCCGTGCTGGCGGTACTCGGCGCGGGCATGTTCCTGGTGATCTGGAAGGTAATCCCACACGATCGGCCGGCGGCGCCCGACAGTAAGGGCACCTCGCCCCGCGCGCGGCCTGGGCTAATTTTCAGATCGTGCTGACCTCCATCCCGGCGCTGGCAGGCATTTCCATCGCGCTTTGGGCAAGCACAGCCAATGAAATGGTCAACCTGGTCTTCGGAATCTGGCTGGCCGACTCGTTCGGGCTGCAGATCGCAGCCCTGGCGGGGGCGTCAGCCGTCATTGGGCTGGCCGAACTGAGCGGAGAGAGCCTCGTCGCCCTGGTCACTGACCGGCTGGGGAAGGGACGCGCCGTGATGCTGGGGCTGATGGTGAACACCGGAGCATCCGTCCTGCTGCCGTTCATCGGGCGCACACAGCTGGGCGCGCTGGCCGGCCTGTTCCTGTTCTACATTTCGTTCGAGTTCATGGTGGTCAGCCAGCTCCCCATGATGACAGAGACAGTGGCGCACGCGCGCGGCACCGTGATGGCACTGAACCTGATGACATTCGGCCTTGGTCGTTCGCTGGGCGCGCTGCTATCGACTTTCATCTACGTGAAGTGGGGATTCCCAGCAGTCACGCTGATCGCCGGCGGATTCAATGTGCTGGCACTGCTTGCGCTGGCAGAGATGCACGAGAAGACCACGATCGTGCCACACTTCCTGGGCTGGTTTGCAAAGACATTTCCGCGCACACCCAATTCAGATTAGAGCCGTCTCGCGTGAAACAGCCGCGCGGCATCCATCAATGGGCGAAACAGGGGCGCGTGGCATGCGGCTGATATAATCGAACGCGTCCAGTTATGAAAGTTCCACTAATGACCAAGAATACCAGTGGCTTCACGCGCGGCAAGGGGCTGTTGGAACCAATGCTTGCGCGCCTGCGCACCCGGCGCGCGAACGGGCTGATCCCGGCCGAACTGCGCTCCGGCCGAATTCTGGACATCGGTTGCGGCTCTTTCCCCTATTTCCTTGCGCACACGGCCTTTGAACAGAAGTTCGCGGTGGACCAGCTGCCGATGCCGCAGGAGACGGCGAGTCGCAACCAGATCGAGTTCTTTACATTAAAATCTGAACGAGGAGCCACACCTGCCGTTTGCGGCGGACTATTTTGAGGCCGTCACGCTGCTGGCAGTAGTCGAACACCTCAACCCGGATAGTATGGCGCTGCTCTTCCGGGAGGCCTGCCGCGTGTTGAAGCCGGGCGGAATGGTAGTGCTGACCACGCCGGCGGCCTGGTCAGATGGGCTGCTGAAATTCATGGCGCGCCTCAGCCTGGTGAGCGCGGAGGAGATCCATGAGCACGCCTTCGCTTACACGCTGCCTCTGCTGGGATGGCACTTCGGGCAGGCCGGCTTCCAGATGAAGAAAGTGAAGTTCGGATACTTTGAACTCATGATGAACATGTGGGCAACTGCACAGAAATAGGCGGGGTATCCCATGCTGATCCATTCTGCAACACAATTGTTGACGCTCGCCGGCGGGCCGCAGCGCGGCAAGGACCTCGGCCGGCTCGGCGTGATCGAGAACGGCGCAGTAGTCATGCGCAAAGAAAAGATCGTTGCTGTAGGACCGACCAGCGAACTGCGAGCCTCCTACAAGGATGAGCCCACGCTGGATGCTTCGGGCTGCGTGATCCTGCCGGGCTTCGTCGATCCGCATACGCACCTGATCTGGGCGGGCGATCGTGCGCGTGAGTTCGAGATGCGGCTCGAAGGAGCAAAGTATCTCGATATCCTGGCTGCGGGCGGCGGGATCCTATCCACAGTGAAGCAGACGCGGGCGGCTTCCATCGAGGCGCTGATGGCGGCGACGCGTCCACGGCTGCTGCGCATGTTCGCACACGGCACGACCACTGCCGAAGCGAAGACCGGCTACGGGCTGCAGACGGCTACGGAACTCAGGATGCTGAAGGCGCTCCTGGCGCTGGACGATGAATCGCCCCTGGAGCTCACCATCACTTTCCTGGGAGCGCACGCGATCGCGCCGGAATACAAGGATGACCCGCAGGGCTACACCGACCTGATCTCTGAGACCATGCTGCCGACCGTCCAGCAATGGTGGCAAACGCATGCGCCGCAGTTACCTCTGCCCTTTGTTGATATCTTCTGCGAGAACAAGGCGTTCACACTCGAGCAGTCACGGCAGATCCTGACGAAGGCGCGCTATCTGGGATTCCCGCTTAAGATCCATGCCGACGAGTTCGATAACCTGGGCGGCGCATCGCTGGCAGTTGAGCTGGGCGCTGTCTCCGCCGACCACCTGGTGAAAACGTCGGAGGCTGACATCGCCGCACTGGGCCGCTCTGACACAGTCGCCGTCTCTCTGCCCTGCACGCCGTTCGGCCTCGCAGAACGCGAATACACCCCTGCCCGGAAGATCCTCGAGGCCGGCGGGTTGCTGGCACTCGCCACAGATTGCAACCCCGGGACGGCCTGGAATGAATCCATGCAATTCGTCATCTCACTGGCGTGCCGCTTCCTCGGGCTCACGCCGGCACAGGCCATCGCGGCTTCCACGATCAATGCGGCGCACGCCATCCGGCGCGCAGATACCATTGGCTCACTGGAGCCCGGCAAGCAGGCAGACCTCCTGATCCTGGGCGTGCCGGACTATCGACACCTGGGCTATCGTTTCGGGAGCAACCTCGTCAGGCAGGTGGTCAAACGCGGCCGCGTGTACTCGGTCAACGTTGGGTATTACCAAACCGCGTAACACGGTTATGGAATGAAAGAGCAAGGAGAGATCGAATGTCAAGTTATGTAGCTACGTCGCCCCTCAGCCCGATCGTGTGGCTTGTGCTGCTCATCGTCGTTGCGCTGGTGGCCTTCGGAATAGTCCGCTATTTCTTCGGCCACCTGCTGCATCTGTTCTTCCGCGGCTGCGGCTTGATCCTGATCGTGATCGCGGCGCTATATGTGTTGCGTCTGCTTAAGCTGATCTAGGTGCGAGTACTGAAGAGATATACGCAGATCCGTAGCAGAGACCATCCTGCAAGGAAGATGCCAACAGAGTTTCCCTAAACAAACAATAATGCAGGCGGCCAATGCCGCCTGCATTATTGTTTGTTGAAACTTCGAAAAAGTACCAGCCGTCAGGTCCGGCTGCCGAACCACATCCGGCCCAGCAGGTTGTCTCTACGGAAGAACTGGTGGTAGAGGGCCGCGGCGACATGCAGGATAATCAATGCCAGTAAGATCTTCCAACTCAGCTCGTGGAATGCGCGGAAGACAAAGCGCCCCACGTTTCGGAGGCCGCCTTCGAAGCCGCCAGGGCGCTCCCCTCCGGGTTGGACACCTGTAGGCGAAGGGAATTGTCCGGGCTGGCCGATGCCGGGCCGAGTCTGTCCGGGGGTTCCGCCTCCGAAAACGACGGCCAATCGGTTGGTCTGCAGCGCGAAGATCAGGCCGGTAACGGTCACCGCGAACGTAAAGAAATATAGGGCGACATGGGTCCATTGGCCGATCCTGTCGAGGAAGCTGTTGCCGGTTGTGGCCCAGTCGGGGCGGCGGATACGCCAGCGAACGAAGAGGCGGGCCACCAGAAGAACCAGGATGGTGATGCCGAGGATCATGTGGACACCGATGGTAGGGATGCCGCCGATGGTGGCAGCCTGGCGCTGGCCTTCGCCTTCTCCTTCGCTTGCAAGTAACGGAGTGATGAAGACCAGGGCGGCAATCGTCCAATGTAGGACTACAAGGCTGGGGTGATAACGTCTAATGGGCGCGGTACCCATGGCTGTAGGGGCAGTGATGGTTGACATCAGAAACGAACTCCTTTGAGCGGAGTATAGGCAAAACTCATGAACGGAAGATGAACTCCGGCCGTAGTGTATGCGGAAGCAGGGCGCTGATCGAGGCCCGCACTTTTGATAGAATAGCCTTTATATGAGTGTCGTAACGAGGAAATATGCAAATTGATATCATCGGTGTGCCCATCGACCTGGGCGCCGACCGCCGCGGCGTGGACATGGGGCCCAGCGCCATCCGGTATGCGCATCTCCAGAAGAAGCTCGAAGAGCTTGGGTATAAGGTGGAAGATAAAGGCAACATTGAAGCGCCCATCGCCGAGACCTGTTCCATTGATGAGCCAAAACTGAAATATATCGATTGCATCGTCCCGATGGCGCGGCGCGCGGCCGGAGCGGTTTCCACGTCGAGGCAGGCGGGACATTTTCCACTGGTGTTAGGCGGCGATCATAGCCTCTCCCTGGGTTCCATCCGCGGGGCTGTCCGCGTAAATAACGGCATCGGCGTGATCTGGGTGGATGCGCATGCGGACTTCAACACCGAGGCCACCACGCCCTCCGGCAACATTCACGGCATGCCGCTGGCTGCGCTGTGCGGGCTCGGCGACCCGCGGCTGACCTGCCTATGGGACGATGAGACTGTACCGGCAGTACACCCGCGCAGGGTGGCGGTAGTGGGAGCCCGCGACCTCGACCCCGGAGAGAAGAACAACCTGAAAGCCGCCGGCGTATTAGTAATGGGAATGGAGCAGATCGACCGCATCGGCATGGTCGCAGCCATCGAAAAGGCGATTGAGCGCGTGTCGAGTGAGGCGGATGGCATTTTCCTGTCGTTCGATATGGACGTCATGGATCCGCGGCATGCACCCGGCGTCGGCACGCCCGTACCGGCAGGGCTAACCCAGCGCGAGGCTCACGTCGCGTGCGAACTGATCGGCGCGACCGGCAAGCTGCTGGGAATGGACATGGTCGAAGTCAACCCGATCCTGGATGTGCAGAACCAGACCGGGGCCCTGGCGGTGGAATTTGTCCTATCCGCGCTCGGAAAACGGATCTGGCATGACGACTAACCCGCGCTTGCCTTTAAGCTTAAAGAGGCTAGAATAAAAGCATGGACGAGCATAAATCACTGCTGATTGTCGAAGATGTGCCGGGCATCCGGGAACTCCTTGAGCTGACCTTGCGGTTCAAGGGCTACGATGTCATGTCAGCGCAGAACGGGCAGGAGGCGCTGGAGATGATCCACAGCAGGCGCCCGGCGCTGATCATCACCGATATCCTGATGCCGCGCATGGACGGCTTTACACTGATCTATCGTCTTCGGTCAGAGCAGGATACCCGGGATATACCGGTGGTCTTCCTTTCCGCGACGTACGTATCGCCGGAGGACAAGGCCTTCGCCACCACGCTGGGAGCGAGCCGGTTCATCGAGAAGCCCATCGACATGGAGAATTTTCTCCAGGCGATCTCCGACCTGCTCGGACAGCCGCTCTCGGAGACGCCTCCCCTGCTCCAGCAGGAGGAATTCCTTGAAAAATACCAGGTGCGACTGGAAACGAAGTTAGAGCAGAAGAGCGTCCAGATCGCGCGCGCTGAGCGTTTGCTGCAGAGCGTGGCCGCTCACGAGAAGCCGGGTTTCGAAGCATCGCTGAAACAGGCACTCGTCGAACGAAAAACGATAGAAGACGAATTGGAACGTGTGAACGAAATCCTTCAAAGGCGCAACCCCCAACAATGACATTCCCGACCCTGATCGAACTCGAGCATCTGGCCAGGCAGGCCGGAGAGATCCTGCGCGCCGGTTACAGCAAGGACCACAAGGTCATTTATAAAGGCGTGATCGACCCTGTAACCGAGGTAGACCATGCATCCGAAGATCTCCTGCTGGCGGAGATCAACAAACGCTGGCCGGGCAGTTACATCCTGTCGGAGGAGACCGGTATTACACCGGGCGACAGGGAGCACAGTTGGTACGTCGACCCGCTGGATGGCACCGTCAATTACGCGCATGGCATCCCGTTCTTCTCGGTGTCGATCGCTTATGCGTATCAAGGCGTCATGCGCCTGGGCACGGTCTACGACCCGATGCGCGACGAGATGTTCAGCGCGGAACGCGGCCAGGGAGCGCGGCTGAACGACAAGCCCATCAGAGCATCGGACGTGAGCGAACTGCAAAAGAGTTCTGCTTGTTACCGGCTTTCCGTACGATGCATGGGATACGGAGCAGGACAACTTCGCGAACTTTGTGCATTTCGCGAAGCTGACGCAGGGCGTGCGGCGCTTTGGGTCCGCAGCGCTCGACGCGTCCTACGTTGGGGCCGGTCGGTTCGATGCGTTCTGGGAGCTCTCGCTGAAGCCATGGGATATCGCGGCGGGCGGGCTGATCGCAGAAGAGGCCGGAGCATCAGTTACCAATGCGAAGAATTTGCCGGACTATCTCTCCTCTCCGCAGTCGGTGGTGGCAGCGGCTCCGGGAATCCATGGTGAAATCATCAGAAATTTGATCGCGGCTTAAGCACTTCATGCTAAACTTCTCGTAAGAGCTCAATCAATCCAAGGGCCTGGTATTCCGCTCACGGCAGTCATCGGCAAATCGGAAGACCGAATCCCGCTTCTTCTTGTGAAGAAAATTACACTCAAGCGCCGCGCGGGTAAAATGAGCAGGTGACGGAAAAAGGCCTCCATGCCCGGGAATGAAATTCCCATCAGCAAGACGAAGATCATCCTTCCGAAGCGCCGGAAGGAACTGCTCAGCCGCGCCCGGCTGCTGGAAATCCTGTACGAGCGTCTCGACCGCAAGCTCATCATCATTTCTGCTGCTGCCGGCTACGGCAAGACGTCCCTGCTGATCGACCTTGCAGCCAGCAACAGCGACCTGTCTTTCTGCTGGCTGGCGCTGGACCCCCTCGACCGCGACCCGCAAAGGTTCATTGCTTATTTCATAGCATCGATGGCCGAACGCTTCCCACAGTTCGGGAATCGCTCGCGCTCCGTGCTCAACGGCCTGACCAGCCTCGAAGATGGGATGGAACGACTGCTGGTCACGCTGGTAAATGAGATCGCCGATGACATTCACGAGCACTTTATCCTGGTGCTGGACGATTTTCACCTGGTGGACGAAACCGAGCCGATCGTTAATTTCATCGACCGTTTCATCCAGTTGATCGGCGAGAATTGCCATCTTCTGCTTTCATCCCGAACGCTGCCCAATCTCAAAGACATTCCCCTTCTGGTGGCCCGCGAAGAAGTGGGCGGCCTGGATTTCTCTGATCTGTCATTCCGACCGGAGGAGATCCAAGCGCTGCTGAGCCAAAACCGGCAGATCCACCTCTCGGATGCAGACGCCCAGAAGCTGGTGGAAGCCACGGAGGGCTGGATCACCGGTCTGCAATTCGCAGACCCGGCGCAGGTGGCAGCCGGCGAAAGCGCATTCCGCACATCGCACGGCGTGGGAGCCAGTGTATTTGATTACCTGGGCCAGCAGGTGCTCGAACAGCAGCCCAAAGAGCTGCAGACCTTTATCCTGCGCAGCTCACTCCTGGAAGAATTCGATACGGCGATGTGCGACGCTGTGCTGGGCCCGCTCTATCCCGAGGCGCAGAATTGGTCCCGGCTGTTGGAAACCATCGTCCAGAAGAACTTGTTTGCGCTGCCCGTGGGAGCAGACGGACAATGGCTGCGATATCACCATTTGTTCAGCGAGTATCTTCAACATCGATTCCGCAGGGAATGCCCGGAGGAAGTAAGACCCATTTTGCAGCGACTGGCACAGTACCAGGAGGGCAATGGGGAATGGCAAAAGGCATATCAAATCTATAAACAACTGGGGGAACCCACTGTACTTTCAGAGATGATCGAGCGGGCGGGCATACCTATGTATCAACATGCCATGCTCACCCTGGAGTCATGGCTTAAGGAGTTGCCCCCCTCTCTGGCTAACAGCCGCCCGGGGTTGCTGTCTCTGCGTGGTGCGATCGCCAGCATGAAAGGCAATGCCTCTGAGGGAGTGCGGTTGCTGGATCACGCGATCGCCGACCTGACCCAGGGCGGTGGCGTGGCGGACCTGTCTCTTGCGTTCACACGCAGAGGAAACGCCCACCGGTTGCTGGGAAATTACGACGAGGCCATGCAGGATGCAGCCAGCACGCTTAAGCTCGCACAAGGACGGGATGAGTTGCAATGGATCTGTGCGGATGCCTTGCGACTGCAGGGGCTGAGCCTATACCGGCAGGGACAGAGCAGGAAGGCCATTAATCTGCTCGAAGCGGCGCTGGACATTTATGTGCGGGTGAAGGATGTTGGAACCATCCCTTCTTTACAGATGGAGACCGGCATGATCTACGCCGCGATGGGTAACTATCAGGATGCCGGGACCTCTTATGAAAAGGCGCTGGAGAGCTGGCGCCGCAACGGGAATCTCATGTCGCAGGCAAATCTGCTCAACAATCTGGGCTTCCTGCACTATCAGCTCGGCGAGTACGAAAAAGCCGCCGAGGCTTTGGAGGAGGGTTTGCTCTGCGCCCAGCGCAGCGGCTACAAGCGCATGGAAGCGCTGATCTCCATCAGCATGGGCGACTTATACAGCGAGGTGGAAGACTTCGAAATTGCCGCCCAGAATTATGGCAAAGTAAACGACCTGGTGCAGCAACTTGGCGACCGCTTCCTTATCAACTATCTTCTCATCGCTGAGGCGAACCTGGCGTTGCTCCGGCGGGATACGGCGCGGGCGCGGAATATCCTGGGGCACGCCGGCAAACTGATCAAGGTCCGTGAATCGAATTATGAATATGGACATTATCAGCTGGCGCGCGGCCGCCTGGCATTGCAGAATGGGAACCTTCCGGACGCCATCACCGAGCTTTCGGAAGCTCAACGTTGTTTTGCCGAGGATGGCCGGGAGATGGAAAGCATCTGGAGCAGCATCTGGCTGGCGGCGGCCCATTGCAAGGATGGGCAACGCGCCACGGCTGCAGAAGGTCTCGCAAAGCTTAGCGGGAACCCAAACCAGATCAGTCATTCAGCGGTGGTTGCCGCGAGGCAGGCGATGGACGGCCTGGAAGATGTGCGAAATGACCGGGAGGCCAAATCGAAACTGCGCGGGCTGTTCGAAAAGGCAGACCGGCTCGACGACCAACTCCCCTCCATACGGCGACAGTTGCGGCGCATGGCGCGCATGGTGGACATTCCCTCGCCGAAGCTGGTGATACAGGCGTTTGGTTCAGGCCAGGTTTGGGTCAATGGCACACTGCTCGGTATGAGCGACTGGCAGACCCAGTCGGTTCGCGAGCTGTTCTTCTACTTCATGGCCGCCTCCAGGCCGCTCACGCGCGAGCAGATCGGCGTGGAGCTTTGGCCGGGAACGGAGGAGCCTGTCAAATTCAAAATGCGGTTCAAAAACGAGATCTATCGCCTGCGCTGCGCCGTCGGGCAGGAGACCATCCGCTTTCAGCGTGAATGTTATCAGTTCAACTCCAGCGCGGACCATGAATACGATGTGGAGGCTTTCAAGTCCTACATATCGCGTGCCAAGCTTGTTGCCACCTCCGCTGAGAAGATCGATCTGTATCAAAGGGCCATGGACCTGGCGCAGGGCGAGTACCTGGAGGGCATGGGATCAGGCTGGGTGATAGCGGATCGCGAGGCTTTGCACCAGGCTTACCTCCTCGCCGCCCTGGCACTGGCAGAGCTCTATTTCAAAGAGGGGAAATTCCCGACGGCCCTCCAGACTTGCGATCAGGCTATCACGCGCGACAGCACTTTTGAAGCCGCGTACCGGCTCCGAATGCAGGTCTTCCATCGAATGGGAGATCGGCCATCCATCGTCCACACCTACCGGACGTGCGAACGATGCATGCAGGAACTCTATAATATGCCTCCTTCGGAGGAAACGCAGCGGCTCTATCACGACCTGACGTCGTGAAGCAACAGACATATATTCAAGAAAAAATGGCCTTTGGGCCATTTTTTCATTAATCTTTTGAAGCCTCTTTTGGAGCCTGGGGGATTGTATATTGTGAACATTCAACCTAACCAAGAGAGGCCACTTCTAATGAATACCAAAATTGCCCAAATTGCCATGTTCTCCAACAAGATCAATCGCCAGCATGTTCAGATCGTAATGGCCGTGATCGCCCTTGCAATGCTGGTGTTGGGCATTGGCGCTCCGTCTGATGGTGGCGGCTCTGTACACTCACTAAATAGCAAGCTCTTAGTGATCCTGCTTCTAGCAATCATACTGGGCGTGCTGGCTGGCTGGGGGTCGGCCCGCTGGCATGGCCTGTCGTATCAGGCGCCGATCTTTCGATCTATCTGGCTGGTACTGGTGGGTTTCATCCCACAGCTCCTTATCGCTTATCTGCCGGCCACCCGTCATCTGCTCCCAAATTGGGTGGCCGCCGCCAGTCTGGCGCTATCAATGGTCTTTTTCCTGGCTTTCGTATGGCTTAATCGTCATCTGCCAGGTATGCCGATCCTGTTGGTCGGTTTGGTGCTCAACCTGCTCGTAATGGCGGCGAACGGCGGATGGATGCCCATCAGCCCCGAAACCGCCAGCCGGGTTGCCGGCACTGATATCAGCAAGTATATCTCTCCAGGGGGGCGTTTCGGGCAAAAAGACATCCTGTTGCTTTCACAAAGCATGCACTTTGGATTCCTGGCGGACCGTTTCCTTCTCCCGGCATGGTCCCCCTATCAGGTAGCTTTTAGTGCGGGAGACATTTTAATCGCCGCCGGCGCCTTCTGGCTCCTGGCCAAACAGCCGGCGAAGACCACACATTTAGAAGCGGAGTCAAAATGATCACATCACAAAAGTTTAAAACCAAAATGCCCCTCAAGATCGACCCACAGGAACAACACGCCGGGCTTAGCGGCCTCTTTGCAGCGGCCGTGGTCAGCAAAGGCTTTTGCGAAATGCTGCTCAACGATCCGGAAGAGGCGCTGAGGAAGGGCTATCTGGGAAGGGATTTCGGACTGAGCCAGGCAGATGCATCACTTATCGTTTCGATGAATGCCAAGTCGCTGGCAGACCTGGCCAAGCAAGTGGTTCAGACTTTAGGGCAATAGAATTTGACAAAGTGGCAATCGCCGCCACATTCTTTTCTTACGGGATGACGCGGCGGGAATAGGGGGCGCGGTGACTAAGGGATCGCCGCGCCCCGCGTCCCGTCCTGTCAGGGAAAATGGGAAACATGGGTTGGGATAATTTATCGAGTGCCAGCACGCAATTAGACGCAATCTTTCAGGCATTCCCGGACCTGCTCTTTACGCTGGACGAAACCGGGACCATTCTGGACTATAGAGCCGGGGCTGCGATCTCGACTCTATTCGCGCGGCCTGAATCGCTGATCGGCCAACGCGTGGGGGACGCCTTACCAAGGGAATTCGCGGATAGTTTATTGAGCGCTCTGGACAAGTTCGAGGGCACGCACGATAACGTCTCGTTTGAATACTCGCTGCGGCAGGGCGGAACGCAGCGCTGGTTCGAGGCGCGGCTGGTCCCTGCGGCGCAAGGGCAGGTCGTGGTGGTGGTGCGGGATGCCACGCGGCACAAGCAGGCAGAGGAGAAGTTCAATTCGCAGCTAAAGCGGATCGCCGCCCTGCGAGCCATCGACCTGGCGATCTCCTCGAGCCTGGACCTTCATCTGGCGCTCTCGGTAGTGCTCAGCCAGGTGACCGCCCAGTTGGTAGTGGACGCGGCTGACATCCTGTTGTTCAACCCGCAGAACATGCTCGAATTCACGGCGGGCGTAGGCTTTCATACCGAGTCGCTGGTGCACACACGCCTGCAGATCGGTGAGGGATATGCCGGCATGGCGGCCCTGCAGCAGAAAACGATACACGTGGCCGACTTGCAGCACGGCAAGACCGGCTTCCTCAGATCGCCGAGCTTCCGCGAGGAAGGCTTCCGCTGCTACTTTGGCGTTCCGCTGATCGCCAAGGGACGCGTCCGCGGCGTTCTGGAGGTCTTTCATCGCGCGCCGCTGAACCCGGACGCCGATTGGCAGGAGTTCATGGAAACGCTAGCCGGCGAAGCTGCCATCGCTGTGGAGAATGCGGTACTCCTGAAGGAGCTGCAGCGGACCAATTTTGAGCTGACGCTGGCCTACAACACGACCATTGAAGGCTGGTCACGGGCGCTTGATCTGCGGGACCGCGATACCGAAGGGCACACACAGCGAGTTACCGAAGCGGCCGTCAAGCTGGCGCGCCGCATGAACTTTACCGATACAGAGTTGATCCATATCCGGCGCGGAGCCACCCTGCACGACATCGGCAAGATGGCGATCCCAGACAGTATCCTGCTGAAGGCCGGACCGCTCACGCCTGAGGAATGGGAGATCATCCGCCAGCATCCGCGCTTTGCCTATGAGCTGCTCTCGCCGATCCCTTACCTGGGGCCGGCGCTGGATATTCCTCACTATCACCACGAGAAGTGGGATGGATCGGGCTACCCTCATGGGCTGAAGGCCGATCAGATCCCACTGCCCGCCCGGCTGTTCGCGGTGGTGGACGTTTATGACGCACTGATATCGCACAGACCCTACCGCCCCGCGTGGGCGCCGCTGGCGGCTCTGCACTACATTAGCAATCAAAGCGGCAAGCATTTTGATCCCGACATCGTCGTAGAATTTCTAGCCATGCTGAATGGCGCCAAGCCTTCCGTCCAGGGGACCGGCCTGTAAATAACGCCCCGAGCAGACAGGCCTCAAAAAAACAAACGCCGCCCGTGTGGGCGGCGTAAATTATCCAGAAGGCGCAACTGATAAGACACCCGGCAAAGCGCCGGGCTCACAAGGTCCACAGCAGAGGGGCTATGCGGCCCATTTTGCCCCAGGCACTCAAAGAAGCGCGGCGGGCGAAGACATCGTAATCGTTGCGCTCGATCACGTCGAGAATGCCACTGTAAAGGCGGGCAGCGGCGGCGATGGCGGCCCGGCCTTCGCGGTCCAGCATTTTGATGCCCGGCCAGGCATCCGCGTACAGCTTGCGCGTGCGCTCGATCTGAAAGCGCATGAACTCGCGCCAGTGATCGGTAACTCCGCCGAGTTCCAGATCACTGGCGCGAATGCCGAAGGCATCCATCTCATCCCGCGGCAAATAGACCCGTCCGTTGCGGACATCCTCCCCCACGTCGCGCAGGATATTCGTCATTTGCAAGGCAACCCCCAACTTGATGGCATACGGAACTGCTTCACTCGATTCGAAACCAATTATGTACATGCTCATGAGGCCAACTGTAGATGCGACACCGTAGCAATACGTGCTCAGTTCCTCGAAATTTGAATAGCAAGTTTCAGACAGGTCGCGGGCTACGCCATCGATCAACTGCAGGGCGTAGTGACGGGGGATATGGTAGCGGAGAAGCGTATCACTCCACGCCGCGGCAACCTCATCATCCGCCGGAGCAGATTCAGCGTGGACTTGCGCACGCCAGTAGTCCAGGGCCAGGTCGCGTCCCCGCATTAGAAGAGCCGTCGACGATATCATCGACCGTTCGGCAGAACGCATATAGCGCACGCACGGCCGCGCGTTTTCCTCCGGCAGGAAACCCGAGGCAAGATAAAACGACTTGCTGTGTTGCGCCGTGATTGCAGCGCAACGGTCATATGCTTTTTGAAGGGCCAGGTCACCTGCCCAGTATGAGAAGAAAGGGCTGGCGGCCGGCTTGGGTGCGTTTCCTGCCAGTTCGATCAAGCGATGTTCCCAGTTTGCCTGCATTATGAAATCTCCTGTAGGTGTGCCTTGACAGGCGTATATTCTACAGGTTTTCTCCATTTTGTCAATGTTTTGTCAATAATTGATTGTGCAAAACCTTGACAATTATTAGAGAGTGCATATAATCCAATTCATGGAGAGAAAATGACTGACAAACCAAAAGCAATAGTTATCGGCGCGGGCATCGGCGGAATCGCCACTGCTGCCCGCCTGGCTCGGAACGGGTTCAGCGTAACGGTGATGGAGAAAAACGAAAAACCTGGCGGGCGTGCCAACCAGATCATCCGTGAGGGGCATCGATTCGACATCGGGCCCACGCTGTTCCTCATGCCGGAGGTATGGGAGGAGACCTATGCAGCCCTGGGGGAAAGGATGGCCGACCACCTGGACTTGAGACGGATCGACCCCACCTACACAGTTCACTTTGACGATGGCCTGCAATTGCAACTGACATCAAACCTGGGCCAGATGCAGACCCAATTGGAGAAGGTCGAAAAGACCGCCTTCACGGGCTTTCTGAACTACATCGCCGAGGGAAACAAGCACTACAAGATCTCACTTGAGAAGTTCCTCGGACGCAACTTCACGAATATCTTTGAGTACTTCAGCCTGGGCAACCTGCCTCTGCTCTTCCAGCTAAAGGCTTTGGGCAAACATTATGCGAATGCCAGCCGGTTCTTTAAGGATGCGCGCCTGAAAGCCGCATTTACCTTTCAGAACATGTACCTGGGCCTAAGTCCCTACGATGCTCCCGCCACCTACTCCCTGCTCCAATATACCGAACTTGCCGAAGGGGTATGGTACCCAATGGGCGGCATGTATCGCGCGATCGAAACACTCACGGCCATCGCCGAAAAGCTCGGTGTGAAGTTCCTCTACAATTCGCCGGTGAAGGAGATCAAGGTCAGTGGATCAAGAGTGGATGCTGTCGTCACGGAGGACGGGCGCGAGTACCGTGCGGACACGTTTGTAGGCAACGCAGACCTGCCGTACATTTATAAGCAGTTGCTTCCTGCCAGCGCGGAGGCCGAGCAACTGGATAAGAAACTTTATACATGCTCCACAATCATGTTCTACTGGGGCATGGACAAGCAATTCCCTCAGATCGCCCACCACAACGTTTTTTTGGGGGGCGACTATAAGTCCTCGTTCGACCGGATCTTCAAGGACCATGAACTGCCTGAAGAACCGAGCTTCTACATCCATGCGCCCGCCCGCACCGACCCTAGCGCCGCTCCCGAGGGGCAGGATACGCTCTATGTACTCGTGCCTGTTGGACATCTCGATGAAAGCCGCGAACAGGATTGGGCCGCGAGAATTGCACATGCGCGCCAGGCCGTTCTGAAGCGTGTGGCGGAGGAGATGGGCATCCACGACCTTGAGCAGCATATCAAGTTCGAGATCGTTTACCAGCCGGAGGTTTGGAACGAGCGCTTCAACCTGGAAAAGGGCGCAGCGTTCGGTCTCAGTCACAATTTCGCGCAGGTCGGTTACCTGCGGCCGCAGAACCGCCATAAGCAGTACAAGAACCTATACTTCGCTGGCGCATCCACCCATCCAGGCACCGGCCTGCCAATCGTTCTGATCTCGGCCAAACTGACGACCGAACGAATCCTGAAAGAAATGAGTACAATACCTGTGCAAGACAAGGCGAACCGTGTTGCCGCGGCCAGAGTTTGATGTGTTTTAGATGAAAACCATGCCCATCAGCCAGGTACCCACTTACAACCTAAAAGCCGTCCTAAAGGAAACAGGCATCGCGGCAGATACCCTGCGTGCCTGGGAGCGCCGTTATGGGCTGCCGATGCCCGAGCGAACACCCGGCGGTCATCGGCTGTATTCGCAGCGCGACATCTACCTGGTCAGATGGCTGATAGCGAGGCAGGCCGAGGGCTTATCGATATCGCGTGCAGTGCAGCAGTGGAAGGATGTAACCGCGGGCGGCCTCGATCCGCTGGAGGAACCTGGCAATACGGCGGCCCTGCAGGGCCTGCCTGCTGCAAATGCAAACCTGGATGCGTTGCGTGAGCAGTGGCTGGCACACTGTTTGCACTTCAACGAGGCCGGCGCGGAACAAATCCTCAACCAGGCCTTTGCTCTCTACTCCCTCGAAACGGTTGTGTCAGACTTGATGCGGCGCGGCCTGCACGAGATCGGGGAGATGTGGCAGCGCGGCGAGGCCTCCGTCCAGCAGGAGCATTTCATCAGCGCACTCGCGATGCGCCGGTTTGATTCACTGATCAGCGCCACACCTCCGCCGATCCACGATAAAGTGATCGTGCTGGCGTGCCCACCCGGTGAGCTGCATACCCTGCCCCTGCTCTACCTGAACCTGATGTTGCGCCAACGCAGTTGGAACGTCGTCTTTCTGGGTGGCGATGTTCCAGCAGAGCATCTCGAAGAGACCACCAGGTCGGCTAATGCGGGCCTCGTGGTCATGTCTGCGCAACGGCTCGCAAGCGCGGCTGCGCTCAAAAATGTCGCTGGCTTGCTGGCAGAGAAGCGCATCCCGGTCGCCTATGGCGGGCGGATCTTCAATCGGATACCTGAAATACGTGAACAGATCACCGGCCAGTTCCTCGGAGAGGAAATGGAAGCATCGCTCGACCAGATCGAGCAGTTGCTGGCAATGCCGTTCAGAATCAAGCGGCAGAGCAGGCCTACCGAACACATCAATACACAGTTGTATCGCGACGCCCGCCCGCAGATCGATTCGATTGTGCATCAGCATTTTGCGGGGAACGACCTTTTAGCGCCACACCTGGCAGCGATCAATGGCTACTTTGGCAGCACACTTGCCGCCGCACTGGAACTGGGCAACGTGGCCTACCTTGCAACAGATATGCAGTGGCTCAAGGTCCTACTTGAGGGTTCGCAGCCCCCCATCGAGAGCATGCAGGAATATCTGGCCGCTTACTCAAATGCCATGCGCCAGACAATGGGACCCGCCGCTGATGATATCGCCGACTGGCTTGAGGAGTACACATCGGGCCACTAGTGCGCTCCAAATCCAGACCGCGGCCTGGCTAACAAGACCGTAACGAAGGCATGAACAATTGCATCGCATTGATCACGGGTTTTTGACCCGCGGTGGACTTTGCCATGCGTGCAGAGCCTTATCTATTGGACCGTCAAACACGATACCTCAAAGAGGATCACCTTGAAAAACAAAGCTCTTTTTTCTATCATCCTGGTCGTCTTCATAGACCTTCTGGGATTTCAGTCTTATCCTGCCCCTGCTGCCCTATTACGCGGAAACCTTTCGTGCGACGCCGATCGTCACCGGCCTGCTGGTTGCATCCTACGCTGTTGCGCAGTTGGTCGGAGCTCCTGTGCTCGGTCGCCTCTCAGACCGCTTCGGACGACGTCCCATCCTGATGGCCTCCATACTCGGCACTTTCCTCGGGTTCCTGCTGCTCGGTTTTGCGAACGCTCTGTGGATGCTCTTTGCCAGCCGAGTCATCGATGGCTTGACGGGCGGCAATTTATCGATCGCCCAGGCCTACATTACTGATGTGACCGATGCGAAAGATCGGGCGCGGGGCCTCGGCCTCATCGGCGCGGCCTTCGGCCTGGGATTCATCATCGGGCCGGCCGCAGGCGGGTTGCTAAGCCAGGGGGGGTATGCCCTGCCAGCGTTCGTGGCGGCGGCATTAGCTCTCATCAACCTGATCTTGATCTACGCCTGGCTGACGGAGTCGCTGCCGGTGGAGCGACGAAGTCAGGCGCATCAGAACCGGCCTGCCATAAGCCTTGCCGCCCTCCTGACGACACTTCAGCGCCCTTTCACAGGATCGCTGCTCATAACCCGTTTCTTCTTCGGCGTGGCCTTTGCCATCTTCCAGACCGTATTCGCGCTGTATGCCCTGACCAAATTTGGCCTCTCGGCGGCGCAGACGGGGTACATCCTGGCCTACGTGGGTGTGCTCTCGGTCATAACGCAAGGCTTCCTGGTTGGATGGATCACCCGCAAGATCCGGGAAGACATCCTGATCGTCGCCTGCGTTGCGCTGATGGCTGCGTCGCTGGCAGGCTGGGCGCTGGCTGCCTCGGTAGTGACCCTGCTGATCATCATGGCACCCACCGCGCTTGCCGGAGGGCTGCTCAACACGTTGCTTTCCTCTACGCTGACCAAAGCGGTCGACGCGCAAGAGACCGGCGGTATCCTGGGGCTTTCTGCATCCATAGAGAGCTCAACCCGCATCATTGCCCCAATACTCGGCGGCGTGCTGCTCCAGCAGTTGGGCACCTGGGCGCCCGGCGCCTTTGGCGCTGTAATCATGGGCGGACTGCTGCTTTACGTTTGGGGGTCGATCTACAACCACGCCATTGCGCACACCCTGCAACAGGAAAAATCTGCAATGGCTGGGAGGGGAGCTTAATAGTCAATGGACCCCATGGATTTCGAGACCGGCACCCAGGCACTCAGAGAACTGATCCGAGAGCGGTCGCCATTGGGCGCGTTGCGGGTAATGCAACGGCGGGTGGGCCGTATTTTTCAGATCCCATTGCGCGCCTTCCATCCGTATGTTGTGAGCGGCCCCGCGGCGAACCGCCAGGTGCTGGTCTCGCAGCACAGCAAAGTCCACTGGCGCAACGCCGATCCCGTCGCCGAGCTGCTGCGACGCGGTGTGCTGGTAACAGACGGCCCGGAACACGATCACTACCGCGCTCTGATGGAGCCATCCCTCCATCCGGCTGCGCTCCCGGACTATTCCGCGATGATGATCGCACAGACCGACCGCGTCGCATCTGAGTGGCGGGATGGACAGATCGTGGATATGCTGGTCGAGGGGCGCAAGATCGCCCTGTTGATCGTCCTGAAGGTGCTCTTCGGCGCCGATGCCTGGGACGACCTGCCTCGCATCTGGACACCCATCCTGAAAACGATCCAATATATTTCCCCGGGGATGTGGATCCTCTGGCGCCAAATGCCCCGCCTCGGCTTCAAGAAGCATCTCCTGGCACTGGATGGTTACCTGTATGGCATCATTCGCGGCCGGCGCGCGTCCGCCTCTCAGGGAGACCTGCTGCAACACCTGGTCGACGCCGGCCTGGACGACGAACGCATCCGCGATCAGATGCTCACGATGCTAATCGCCGGTCACGATACCTCCACCGCTCTGCTGGCCTGGACATTCTATCTGCTCGGCACAAGCCCGGACATCCACGCGCGTCTGGTGAGTGAACTGGACGCGGCGATCGGACAGGAGCTGCCCGGTTCCGCGACCGGCTGGCAACCTCCACTTCTTGACCGTGTCCTCAAAGAGAGCCTGCGCCTCTATCCCCCGATTCACATCGGGAATCGAATGGTCATCGAAGATATGGAGTTTGACGGCCAATGTGTGCCGGCGGGCGAGCAGCTGTTCTACTCCATTTACCTAACCCACCGAGACCCTGAACATTGGGAGGAACCCGATCGGTTCCACCCCGAGCGCTTTGCAGGCGGACGGAAAACTCCGCCGTTCGCCTATGTCCCATTTGGAGGCGGACCGCGCGCTTGCATCGGTGCGGCCTTTGGCCAGGCAGAAGGCCGCCTGGTGTTGGCACGCCTGCTGCAGACCTATGATTTTGAACTGGTTAACCCGAAGATTCGCGCCCACATGGGAGCCACGCTTGAGCCTCGTCCGGGCGTGTTCATGCGCGTTACCAAACGCAGGCATTGAAAAGATATGACCTACTTTGGATTTCTGCTTTGGTTCCTTGCCATCCCGGCCCTGCTATTGTGGACGATCCGCGGATGGTTGCCGCCCAGGAGCAAGACAACCTCGGGTGCTACAGACGGCAAGGCGCTTGGAATAGCGCTTGGCGTTCAGATCGCCCTCGCCCTGATCTATACCACGCCCTGGGATAACTATCTGGTCGCGACAGCCGTGTGGCATTATGACACGCGATTGGTCACAGGTGTGATCCTCGGATATGTTCCTCTGGAGGAGTACATATTCTTTGTGCTTGATACGCTGCTCGTCGGGCTGTGGTGGCAATTCCTGTCGCGCCGAATATCTGCGACAAACGATTTCCACCCCTCGGCTAAACTCCGCATGTGGTGCTCGCTGGCTTTGGGCGCCGTCTGGCTCGCAGCCACAGTTGCCTACTTCAGCGGCTGGAGGCCTGGCACTTACCTTTTGATCACCCTTGCCTGGGCGCTGCCTCCGATCATTTTGCAAATTGCCTTCGGAGGCGATGTACTCTGGCATCATCGCAAACTCGTCGGCTGGGTGATATTTCCGATTGGCCTGTATCTTTCGTTCGCGGATTTGCTGGCGATCCGCGCCGGCATATGGGCTATTGACCCGGCGCAATCCACCGGCCTTTTCATCGGCGGCCTGCCGCTGGAGGAAGGCGTCTTCTTCTTCGCAACGGCCATTCTGATCACATTTGGATTGACACTCACTCTGTCAGCAGAAAGCCGGAAACGCTTCCACTTTGTGAGCCAGGTTGTGAGAGAGCGATTTAGAGAGGTGTTGCAGGCTGAGGCTCGCAGGTCGGAAATGCGCTGAAGTCCCGCAATTCCGGAGCAAACAAAGTAGAGCAAGAAGAGGGGTCTTTCTTCTCGGATTGCCTAAACCAGGGACTCTGTCGTCGCCCTAGCTGTCCGCGAACTCTGCTTCCATTGGCGAGTGGTCGCTGAGCCCTGCGTCTCGTAATTGGTGCAAATACCTGCAGCCCGTGGGCTTGAGCGTCAGGGATGCGAAAATGTGGTCAAGGCGATATCCCGGTTCCGGCCTCCAGGCCTGCCGCCAGCTTGCGTCCACTGCCCCATAGCCGTTGATATACCGAAACACATCCACAAAGTCATACTGGGGCAGACCCGTGAAAAGGTTCCGTTCTATCCGATCCCATCCATCGCGGCCACGTTTGATCTTGACCACGCCATTCTTATGGATGGTTTGTTCCCACGTGATCAGTTCACCGTTGGGCCCTTCGGCTTTCGGCGCGTTGAAGTCACCGCACAGGACCCGCGGCAGGGTGGATGGCTCTGATAATTGATTGTAGATAGCCTCCATGGTATCGATCCTGATCGATCCGTCTCTGCTGCCCGTAGGGACGTGAACGGTATGCAGCTCAAAAGCGCACTTCGGAGAAGAGACCAATACCGATAGGGACCGCTCTGGATATGGAATTGTGAATTGCCGTGTGGTTGTTTCAATGTCCCAGCGACTTGCAATCAACACCCCGTAACTCCAGGGTCTGCCGCCCGCGGTCAGTGTAGTATCAAGAATGTAGTTGAGTCCCATCTCCTGGAACAAATGCTGGAGCTTGGCTGCAGCCTTTGGCAATACCTCCTGAAGCGCGAGAATGTCCGGACGGAAGTCCTGCAATGCTAGGATCTGTTCCTCGCAGCGGACAATCTTCCGGGCAACATTCCACGAGATCAATTTCATCTAAGGTAGCTCCCAATACCAATAAATCCATAGCTGGCGACTTCTGGTAGCCCAAGCCACCTTACTACCCCGCTCCGGACCCTATGCACAGGATGTATTTGAACCCTTAAAAAGGCTCCCCATAACCAGTGGACGATCAAGAAATCCGGAAAGCCATCGGCAGATAAAAACACCAGGTTTGGGTGATTCTACGAAAAAACTCCCCATTTTGGGACTGTGAGCGCGGAGGGATTCGAACCCTCAACCAATGGCTTAAAAGGCCACTGCTCTGCCGTTGAGCTACGCGCCCGTCACAGATCCTTCCAGAGGAAAAGCGGACTGCATTCTAACATGCCGAATTAGAGGCGTCAACGTAATATACTTGGCGCACGAGGCGTCTACTGATTTTGCGGAGGCAAAATGACTGAAGTCAAATACGTAAACGAGAGCGATTTTCAGAACGAGGTCTTGAACGACGAAAGACCAGTGCTGGTCGATTTCACGGCTGGCTGGTGTCAGCCCTGCAAGATGGTCGACCCGATTGTCAAGCAATTGGCGCAGGACTGGGAGGGTAAGGTAAAGGTGGTTAAGCTGGATGCCGACCAGAACCCGAATATCATGATGCAATATGGCGTTTTGGGCATTCCCACGCTGATGCTGTTCCGGGGCGGCAAGGTGCAGGAGCGTCTTACAGGTTACCAGCCGAAGGATAAGCTGCTCACCAAGCTAAATCCGCATATCGCCTAAAGATCAACGATTGAGATCAAAGACGGGCCGCACGGCCCGTCTTTTGTATTCTAAAGGGGGTATTGGGCCTAGGCTCTCAACTGCTTTTCCAACTCAGAGAGTTCCACCCGGGATGTCAGGTCCAGGCTGATGGGCGTGACGGAAACGAGGCGTTTCCTGCGAAGGACGAACACGTCCGTGTCATGGTCATCGCCTTCCAACACGGCTGCTTCTGAGTAGGACAGCTGTCCGGTCACATCCCACGATTCCCGCTCGGGAATCTGCGGTTCGTAGTACGCCTGGCGTGCCACCCGGGTCACTTGCCAGGCAGTGTCCACCGTCGCATCGGCCGGCACATCGACTTTTAGCACCTGGACATCATCCGGCAATTTCTTTTCCAGCAGCATTCTCCCAAAGAGGGCAGCGAAATGTGCGGCAGCGGAAAAGTCGATCTCCTTGGAGTAGGAAAAATGATATTCCGTGCCCGCCTCCAGTGAGATCGCAAGCGCGGGGATGCCCATCGAAGCGGCTTCCATGGCTGCGCCGACGGTACCAGAGATCGTCACACCCAGGCCGACGTTCTCCCCGTAGTTGATCCCCGAGACGACCAGCGCCGGCTTCTCGGGCATGATCTCCAGCGCGCCGTGCAGCACGGCCTGCGCCGGCGAACCGCCCACGGCATGCACGACCCACTCCTGCCCGTTCACGGTCAGCGTTTCCTTGCGGATGATGCCGCTGGAGGTACTGGGCAGGCTGCGCCCCATTCCGGAGGACTGCTCCTGGGGAGCAGCAACCGTCACGTATCCCAGCGGGGCCAGGGCAGCCGCGAGCGCCCAGAGTCCGGGGGAACGTATACCATCATCGTTGGTTAGAAGAATTTGTGGTTTGGCCATATATCCGCAAAAAAAGAAGCGGAGATCCGCTTCCATAACGTGGCGCTCCTGGCGCGATTCGAACACGCGACCTTTTGGTCCGCAACCAAACGCTCTAATCCACTGAGCTACAGGAGCAAAGGCAAGGCAGAATTCTAACCCTGAAACAGGGGATGGTCAAGTGAAGAGAGGGATGCTTGACCGTGATTGGGGCTCACGGTAAAATCATCACCTCGCGGGAGTCGCCAAGTGGTAAGGCGTCAGCCTTCCAAGCTGATATTCGCGGGTTCGAATCCCGTCTCCCGCTCAGATCCATTAACCAGTCATCGGTATTCAGTGACCAGTCCGTGGGAACTGGAGGCGGAATACCGATGACTCCGTATACCAGCGGGCCCATGGCGCAGTGGTTAGCGCAGGCGACTCATAATCGCTTGGTCGTAGGTTCGAATCCTACTGGGCCCACCTATTCGTACTTGAAAGCATAGACCAACTGGAATAGAACTTGATTACGCTTGGTCATAAATCACGACCTGCGAGAATCCGAAAGCGCGTCTGACGGAGAATGGCGGGATTATCAACTATTCCAAAGCCGAGCACGTGCTCCGACGAGCCGATGTGGGCCTCCGCCGGGATGTACCCGCCAGGTTAGGGCAGCGGCTTTATCCATCGTTGGATCGACGCGGTACCCTCGAGAGGAGTTCCTATGGCGATTGGTCGTGCAGCAGCGGTTCTGTATGCAGTCATTTCTGCAGGGGTCGTTGCATTTGAGATCGCATTGGCAGCCGGCGCGCCGTGGGGGGCGTATGCGATGGGCGGTGGATCCCCGGGGCAGTTTCCGCCGGCGCTGCGTGTCGGCGCGCTTGTCCAGGCCGCGCTCCTGATCGGGATGGCCGCCGTTGTATTAGCTCGGGCGGGGCTCGTCCTGCCTGGATGGTCTCCTGCGTCGCACTGGCTCATATGGTTCGTTGTCGCCTTCGCGGCGCTCAGCCTTATGCTTAACTTGATCACTCCGAGTGCAGGTGAGCGTGCCATCTGGGCGCCGATGGCCGCGCTCCTGCTAATTAGCAGCGCACTGGTGGCGATCACAAGGTACCTGCCTGCATCCGCACGCTGAGGACCAAAAGCTGCCCGTCGACGCCATCCTCATCGTGGAAAATGTCAATGACGGGGAAAATATCCCAGAACCGCTGACGGGGCCCATCCGTAGCGCACCTGCATCCGAGCTTTAATACGCTTGGTCGTAGGTAAGTGCCCGCAAGGGGATCGAATACCCACAGGTGGGCTCACCTTACTTCAGCAAGTTCTGTTACTTCATGACCCAACTCTGTTCTGATCGAACAGAGTTTGCTAAAAAAGCACCAATGGGATTGATGTGCCATGGCATATCAATCCCATTGGTCTTAATAAGCGTGCTTTGCGCTCTTCCGTGTTCCGTTTCTATTCGGCGGAAGACGGAAGATCCTGGATCGCGCTTATGGACACGCAGTGTGGAAGTCCAGGGTATCGAATGCGACGTTCGGGTCGAAGCCCACGCCGAAGTCCAAAGTGACCTTAACGATGCCGCTGTGGGCGATGTGCCACATCCAGTTGCCCGGCTTGCCGCTTGGAGCGCCCGCATCGCCGTTCACTCGCAGATCTCCATACCCATTGGATGCTAACCTGGGGTATTTATCAGGCCCAGTGGTGTAACTGAGGACTTGCTGGGTGATCTGGGCTCCGCTTGCATCGAACCCTGCGATCCTCACGAAGTGATTCGTGCTGAACGTGGTGGGGCCTGGACTCGGATTCAGGTCACCGAAGTCCAGCATGTGCAGGGAGAAGTCGGTGATCGAGACTCCTGGAGCGAAAGTGAAGCTATAGTGATGTGCCCTTGCGCTAACGCGGGCATTAATGTCGCTAAACCCTCCGCCGGCGGCTAATTTACCATTCTTGATGGCAACGCCACCGCCGGCATCTGTCAGGAAGGCCATTGGATTTCGGCCTTCGAAAACTCGTCGTGCCGTACCACCACCTCGTGCCTGAATGTTCAAGTCGGGCGCAACGACACCGAGGCCTTGAACTGAGCCGCCGACCCCAACGCTTGAATAGTCTGCCGTCTCCGACTTGACCGTGCAGGATGGCGAAGTGGGCGTACTGGTCGGTGTGTTGGTAGGAGTATTGGTCGCCGTATTAGTAGGTGTGTTGGTCGGCGTATCGGTCGGTGTGCTGGTAGGAGTATTGGTCGCCGTATTGGTTGGGGTGCTGGTCGGGGTCGGCGTGCAAACGTCGTCGCCCGGATCGTGCCCGCCATCATTGTCGCAGTCCCCGCCATCATTGTTGGTGGGCGTTGCGGTGTGTGTGGGTCGGTGAGTCTTGGTCGGAGCCGGCGTGCAGTCATTGGAGTGATGCGCAAGACCCGAGGCGGACGTGTCTCGCTGTGAGCAGGTCGGAGTGGGCGTGCACTCATCGTCTCCCGGAGTGTTGCCGCCGTCATGGTCACAGTCCTGGCCGTCGGAACCTTTTGTCGCGGTAGGCGTGGCACTCCCTACTGTATTATGGTGTGTTACCTTGAACTGGTCGTACTTGCAGTCTTTTGCCGCGACGGGATAACCGTTGGCCAGGGAGCAAACCGCAACGATATACACTCCTCCGGCATTGCTGGTGTCCGCGAACGGGAATAGGCGGACGAGGGGCGGCTTGTTATTCGCAGAGGCCAGCGCATGCTTTCCACCGTCGCCCCAATGCCCTCCCGAGTAAGCGCTGATCTTTCCGCCCTTCACGGTAAATGTGCGGTCGGTGTACGCGCCGTAATTGTCGGATAAATTCTTGGCGCTGCCGTCATTCGGATTGTTCTGTCCGCCCGGGGCTAGAACCGCAAAGAAGTACTTGCCATTGGGGCCAAGAGTGCTGGACGCCGGGCCGCCGTTCAGCCAGACGAACTGTTTGCCATCGTAAATGTTGCAGTTAACCTGGGGGTTGCCATTGGCACAATGCCCGGTGCCGTCGACGGCTACGTTAACTGTTGTAAAGGCGGCGCCCTGTCCAGCTGATACCGCCAACGTGAACGGACTGAATGGAGCAAGGGCGGTTAATATCAGGATAGGCAGTAGCAGGTACGAAATGCGTTTCATTTTCTCTCCCGGTTGGTTCTGGTTCGTCCAGCGAAATACATTCTATCAACGAGCAACTAACCTACTTGACGCAAATAAGAATGGTGCCCTGGCAGTGGCTGATCCCGTTTAGCAGTTCCTCAATATGAAAGACGAAAGCTACGGATAGCGCACTATTTCACACACCTTACAAAAACGCAAGGTTTACTTATTATGAACAAATCTACCCTAAAAGTCAATAGCCCGATGGAAATCATGTTCGGAAGCTAAGCCAGCTGGCGCATAAAGAGTACACAAAAAGACTAACTGGGCGCAATGGATGCTAATAACGTCCGTAAATCTGGATGAAATTGGCCTAGCTAAGAAAACCGGAAATACTGCAAAACGGCAGAAGGAAAGGCATGACGCCCCCAATTGGCCTCAAAACTTGATTTTGCTCGATACGCGCCGCTTCACATTTCTATGCGAACTGCGACGGCGAAAACCATGGGCGCCGCTGCGATCCACGGGCCTGGCACGTAGCGTTGCTGGCAAGTACTACCAGTCTTTTACGAAAATATTGTGGGAGTGAGAGATGAGCGCGATATTTGCCGGCGCTTGTTACGGAGCAAATGATTAATACGCCCCTTTGCCGCGTACTATGATCCAAAACGTACGGATCAGGATCTGTATATCCAGCCAGATGGAATAATTCTGGACATAGTAAAGGTCATCCTCCGTATGCAGGTGCATGGGCTTGTCGCTTCGTCCGTGGATTTGCCACCAACCCGTCATGCCCTGAGGAACCGCAAAGCGTTTCCGCTGCCAGGGCTGATACTTTTCCACTAGATAAGGCAGCTCGGGCCGCGGACCGACCAGGCTCAATGTGCCGCGCAGGACATTAAATATCTGGGGGAGTTCGTCCAGGCTAAAGCGCCGCAGCAGGCGTCCCACGCGCGTGACACGCGGATCGTCGCGGCGCTTATGGATGATGTTCCCGTTCTCATCCTTCTGCTCCACCTGCGATTGAAGCTGCTCCGCATTTTTCACCATCGAGCGGAATTTGTACATCGCAAACAGGCGGCCGTTCTCACCCACCCGCTTTTGCCGGAAGAATATCGGACGCCCGTCGTCCAACAGGATCACCAGCGAGATGATCGCCATGAGGGGCAGGATGGGGATGAGCGCCAGCAGCGATAATACGATATCGAAGGCCCTCTTGATGAGCCTCTGAACCTCACTCAGCGCCGGCGCCCTAAGATCGAACATCGGAATGCCCACAAAGTCCTCTACTTCGGCATGGTGCAACACCAGGTTGAAATAATCCGGTATCAGCCAGACCCGCACCGGCAGGTCAAGTAACACGGTAACGATCTGGTTTACACGTTCATGGGCGCGCGGAGGAAGCGCCACGATCACGTCGTTCACCTGGCGTTCGGTTACAGTGCTGCGCACATCGTCCAGGGTGCCCAGGATATCTGGGAAGCCCACGCATTTTGATGGGTCGTCATCCAGGAATCCGATCAGCTCGGTTCCCAGGTAACTGCGGGCGCGCATGCGGCTCTCCACGTCCCGGCCCAGAATGCCCGCGCCCGCGATCAATATCCGCTGGATCCTGTTCTTGTTGCCATGCCGCCAGCGATACGGAACCCGGATCAGGGAACGCCAGATCATCAACCCAATATAAGCAAACAGGACAAAGGCAATAAATACGATCCGGGACTGTCTCGGATAGAGGAGGTAGAGGATACCTGCCATCGTTACACTGGCGAGGGCCGAGCTCAGCGTAAGACTCGAATATTCATCGACTACCCTCAGATTTTTTGTGCCATCGTATGCATTGAAGCTGGCCAGAATCATCACCCAAGTTAAGGGGAAAATAGCATAGAGCAGCCAGGGCAGCAGGATCGGCGCGCGATTGTCGATCACAAAGGACAGCACGTTGAACCACGAACGATAATGACTCGTCAGCCACAGAGCGCCGTCAATGGTGGCGCAATCCATGATGATTGAGAAAATTGCAAAATTTACCGAGAATTGACGGAACATGTACTTCGTCCAATTTCCATAACTGGGTTATCAAGCCATCCGGTTGTATCCGGACACCATGAATATATCATGGCACGCCCACTTTAGATGCCGCTCTACAAGATCGCCGCGTGTTCGGGGATCCTGGAGTGCCGAGGGCTTCGTTCCGTGATGCTGCCTTCCAAAGCCGTCCGTGGCTTTGGTTAGCCTCCAGCCGTCCCGAAGGCCATTAATTGGGATTCTAAAGGAAACCAGTATTTTTTCCTTGTCCAGCAGTTCTTCGGCGCATTGGCGGGCGTTTTTGCCCAGCGTATCCCGGAGCTGAGGCGAGCTATGAAGCAAAAGGATCGCGTCGATCAAGGATTGGAAGTTTTCCGGGTCCACCACGATGCCGGCATCGTGAGCGTTCAGGATGGACTCCAATGTTGTTCCCTTTTCGGCCGTCGCCAGTACCGGGCGACCCGAAGCCAGCGTGTTCGTGAGCTTCGAGGGCATCACAAAATCGGCGACCATGGGCTTTTGCACGATCATATGCACATCAGCCGACGACAATAATTCCGGGAGAAATTCCACGGGCTGAACGGGCAAAAAGCAAAGATTGTTCAGGTCGCTCTGCCGTGCGAGCAGTTCCAGCCGCTCTCGTGCGGCGCCATTACCCACCATGACGAACTGAATTTCCGGCTGGTCCCGCAAGTGCCCCGCAGCACGGATGATAAGCTCCAGCCCCTGCTTCTCACCCATGTTTCCGGCATACATGAAAACTGTCTGGTCGTCCCGAAACCCAAGCCGTCTGCGAAAGGAGTTATCCCGCGGCAGTGGATGAACGAGCGACAGGTCAGACCAGTTGGGAAAGAGCCACACATTCTCTGCGGGTATGCCTTTGCCGGCAATATGCCGGCGCATGGCCTCCGTGATTGTGGAGACCCGGGTGGCCTTTGTGAGCAACCAGCGCTCGAATTTATAGAGTAGCTTTCCCCAGACACTATGGATCATGTTCAGGCGCAGAGCGGCATCGGCCTGGAGGTCCTGCACGTGGAATACCCATGGCACGCGCCGCAAAAAACCGTACAGGCAGGGCCATAGACCCAGTTGTGTAGGGGGACACACCGCGAATACAACATCGTATCTCCTGGAGAAAAATAGCGGGATCCAGAAGCGAAGAGAATTTATCGCAAATTGAAGTTCTAGCAGTATTCGCTGCTTCGTCGTGACGCGATGCAACGAATGTATGGATACCGGCGTGCGATAGATCCGCACCTTATCAACGAGCTCCATATGGAACGACTTGCCTACATAGCTTGCGTCTACCTGCCAGTCAGGGTAGTTGGGAAAAGCCGTAATGACGTCGACTTCATGATCCCTGCCCGCCAGCCAGAAGGCCATTTCCCCCGTATATTTGCTGATCCCGATCGGCTCCGGATAGAAATAGATGCTGAAGATCAAAATTCGCATGGTCAGGCGGCAAAAGCCCGGTCTTTCATCGGTCTTGCCGGGCTGCCGTAGCAGATCTTTCCGGAGGGCATGTCCTGAAGAACGGTGCTCCGGGCCCCGATCACACATCCCCGACCCACGTGCACACCCGGGGCAATGAAGACATCGTTGGCGATCCAGACCTCATCGCCTATTTCGATCGGCACGGCATAAATATCGAAGGCCGGCTTGGTGTAGTAATGGCTGCCCGTGCACAGGTAGACTTCCTGCGCAATAGCCGTATGTGCTCCGATCCTGATATCGCCCAGGGAATACAGCACCGTGTCTTCCCCAACCCATGAATAATCACCGATGGAGACTTTCCAGGGATACGTGATCTTCGTTGTGGGCCTCACCAGGACTTTCTTTCCGATACGTGCCCCGAAGAGGCGCAGCAGGAAACGCCGCCAGCCATATAAGAACTGCGGTGACCAGGCAAATAATGTTGATTGCACCACCCACCAGAGTTGCACGACCACCGCCGAGCGACCCCTGAAATTCTCTGGCAATTTGAAGCTGCTTAAGTTCTGATACACTCCCGGCCGGCCTTTCATTTTGCGCAGTTCCCACCCAAAACAACCCGGATCAACCCCTCGATTTTATCCCATTCCCATCACTTCCAAAAATCGCCCTGCGATCTCAGCCACTCCACGGTCTCATTCACGCCCTCGCCTAGCGTGCAGGGCGGCGGGCCAAAGGCATCCAACACAGGCTGCATGGGCACCGGGTTATCGGATGTCAGATTGCGATAGCGATCGCTGTACATCGGGAACTTGATGGAGAATAGCGATAGGAAGTCGCCCACCAGGGCAAGCAGATGGATGACCTGCTTCGGGAACAGCCGCACCTCCCTGCCCGTGAGCGCCATCGAGAATGCATTGACCCACTCAATTTGCCGGGTCTGCGCATCGCCCACATAGAACAGCTTCCGGTTCACCAACTCCACTGGAGCCTGCAGGATCTTTTCCATTTGCCATACCACGTTCCTAACGTACCCATAGCCCCGCACCACGGAATCGCCGCTCGGATGGAAATACAATCCCTTCTTCATCACTGTCCACAAGCCCGGCACGTACACCGGATGCCATGCGCCCCAAACAGATGTCGGGCGGATGATCGTCCAGCAGCATGCCAGGTCGGCCTCGCGGGTCAAGTTCTCGGTGATCACCTTGCTCTGGCCATAAAGCCCATAAGGAGCAAAATCCTGGTCATTCGCCGGCATCTTGCCGTTCCGGTTAAAGACGTGCTGCGAGGAGGTAATGATCACTCGCGATACGGCGGGGGTGTTGCGAATGGCGTCCAGGACATTCCTGGTTCCATCCGTGTTGTCCTTAAAATCGTCCAGGCTGTCCCCTTCCAATACCGCGCGCGCCGCCAGGTGTACAACGTGCGTAGGTTGGAACTCGGCAAACTCTCTCTGCAATCTTTCTACATCCAGGATGTTGGCGTTGTGCCAGAAGCCGCGGTGCGACTCCTTCCGCGGCGCCTGTTTATCCACATTAATGAACGTCACGCCTTTTTCAATCAGCTCATCGCAAAAATGCGTGCCGATGAATCCACTGCCTCCCGTGCATAGCAGCCTCCACGATTTCATTGTGTCCATGAAATTGACTCCAGGCTTCTTATTGTCGCCCCATCAGGGCATACGCATCTTCATAGACCCGTAAAGTTTCTGCCGCCGTGCGCTCCCAGGAGAACTCCTCGGAACGTTTCAGGGATCTCCGCTGTGCCTCTGCATATACTTCCGGGCTGGTAAGCACCGCATACATTTTCTCGGCGATCTGCCGGGGATCGTCATACGGCGCCAACAGCTCGATGTTGTCACCCAGTACTTCCCGATGGACAGGTATGTCGGAGGCTACCACTGGAAGTCCGCACGCCATCGCTTCCACGAGCGGCATGCCAAAGGTTTCCACTCTTGAGACAAAGACAAATGCTTTCGCCAGCCCATAGATCGGAGGCAGCGCGTCGTTAGGGATGAACGGAATGGTCTTGATGTGCTCTCGCAGTTGGCCCGCATTCGGGCTCTCCCCGACGATCTGTTCCAGGATGTCCAGGTCGAGCCGGCCGACAAGCACGAGGTGGGTATGTTGCGCCAGCCTGGGCAGCAAAATATCGAAGGCCTTCACCAGATTCGGAAGATTCTTATGCGGAAGAGTATTCGTCACCGAAAGGATAAAGTTCTCCGGCAGGTTCCATTGGCCGCGGGCCGCCGCGCGCTCCAGCTCGGATGCCCGATGGAACGCAGGATTGACGCCGTGATAGATCGGGCGCATCCGTTCGCTTCGATAACCAAAGCTGCACAAAAGCTCTTCCGCATACACCCGGCTCGGAACGATCACGTAGCCGGCGCGCCGATTAATGCGCAGCATAAGATCATAGTAGGCGCTATGCCAGGGCGACAGCGAAGAGCGTTGGCTGATGGAATTGAAATGAACGGTCACCACGTCCTGCCTGCGGGTAAACACCGACGTCACGTTGGAGGGATAGTGAAAGACGTCGATCCCATGCCGGGCAATCTGCAGGGGAAGCATGAACTGCTCGTAGAGAATTCGGGCCACCCTGTTCTGTAGGAAATCCGGACACGTTACGTATTCAAAAGAATCGCCGGCATCATGGAATAGGGACCGATTGAAGGGCGTAACAAAGATCGTTAGCTTGTGGGGGACCTCAATGCCGCGCAACCCTCGGATCAGGTTGACCATGTATGGCTCATGCGAGCCCGTCTTGCCGGGAATAACGTGGATGGCGCTAATGCCGATGTGCATAATCCCTTCCATTCACGGATGCGGCTTATGCAGGCTGGCTGCGCAGCTTTCCACCGATCAAAAGGACAAAGCCCACAGCCCGCAAGATCAATTCTGCGCGGGCTGGCCCACCGGCTTCATGGCCGGACTCCCTGCAGCGGGATCTTTCCAGCTGAACGGCCGCCCCGTCAACTCTTCCAGCCGCTGGACCTCGCCGGCATAATAATCTTCAAGCTGCTTTCGCAGTTCAGGAGACATCCCCAATTTCTTCTTCTCATTGCGATTGAGCCGAAAATAGGAGGGCTCGATCACCTTGACCCTCAGAAAATGAAAAGTCCTCCGCAGCACCGGAATATCGAACGTGCGCAGATACAGTTTCGTGGAAGTCGTGCCGTGAAAAAGGAAGCTGTATAACTTTTGGAAACCGGCGTTCGAGAATGAATAAGATGCATTTACCGGCAGGAACTCGTAATCCTGATAGAAAGCCGGTTCGATCCCAACGAACTTGCACACTGCCGTGAGCAATTCCAGCGGCTGCTTTGTGAGAAGGTTGAACGGGAGCGTCAACACGTTCTCCCGCCCAAACACATGATAATAGGGGCGCAAGTATCCGGAATAGCGCCCCTGCTCCAGAGTCCTGAACACCTGCTGCTCCCGCAGCTCCAACGCTCCGCTTAGTTGGGAAGTTGCAAATTCTTCGAAGGTGATTCGGGATGTCAGTAGACCGGTCTGCTTGCCAAAATGGAACCACGAGACCAGCCGCTCTATCGGCTCTCTCAGAATGAAGATCCATTTCGCATCGCCCAGCGCCTCTCGCACCTTGAGCGGGGTGCCGGGCGAATAGAGATAATCGGGCGTGGCTTCAACGCACACCTTCCCCGCGCAATCCCGGAAAAGGTCAAAGTACTTTTCCTTCGGATCCTTGCCAAAGCGGAATCGTACGGGCACTGGGTACTCTTCATCCAGAAAAAAGCGTGTCTCCTTGAGCAAAGAAACGCAAACATCTGGATGGCTGGCAAGATATTGATAAAGGGATGTTGAACCGGCTCTGGTGGTGCCCCCGATAATGACAAAAGAACGATCAGAGTTTTGCATAGCCGTACTCACGCGACCTTGTTACGATAATAGCAAAGCTGTCGTCCGGCCGGGGCCGGATGCGGATGTTCGGGATATACCGAATGTGGAGGCTCGAACAGACAGGAAATACGCAAACAACCCTGCATTCATATCCTTGTACCCGGGAATAAAAAGGCTATCTGGGGGCAAGATCAAAAACGGCGATCCCTGGTCATACAGATAAGTTACACGCAAACCGTTTGCCAAGAACGCACTATTCTGCCAATCGACACATTGTTGCACGGTCGTCCTAAAGAGCCTTCTTTATAGATTACCTACCTCCCCAAAAAACACAAAGGGCCTTCACAAGCCAGACGCAATTTGCCTCCGCAATCATCTTGTAGACAATAAAGGGAACTGGATTCCTCGCTCTCGCCTCGTGATCCCAGGCGGGTTCCAAGCCAATCCCCGGTTGAGAGAACTGGCTCGCTCACAAGTATAACATCGTCGCGTCAGTACCTTGCAGACGCTCTACCAGCGTGTCTCACGGCAAAAATATGATGTTGTTACTGCAAGGCCACTGATAAGATCAAAAGTGCCCGTGTGAAAAGGAACGTCACCAGGTGCCTCAGGTATTATCCAGGAGGCGCGAATGGTCGCTGGAATCATTACCTAGCAATTGATCTCACTGAAGGATTCGGGCCCGTTTGGGGGATCGAAGCAGGGGATAATGATATCTGAACAGCAGCGGCAACGTCAAAGCAGATGTGATGAGTTGCTGAGAGTAGGCCAAGGAGGATGGCCGGGGCTTGATTTCTATTTCACCCGTCTCAAATTTATCAGGATTTCCTCCGAGCAGGTGTTGCATACTCAGGTGGGCGATCTTCCCGGATAGGAAAGGCAAAGAGCGGGGCGCGCCTCGATCCAAGTCACGATTCTCTGCAGGCTTTCCGCAGGATTTTGGACAAAATCCTCGTAACGCATAAGTAGGTAGTGTGGTTTTGACATTCGAACCGCCCACTCGTTCATAATATTAAAGGAAGACCAGCCGCTCACAGCTTGGAGGAGTGACCTGCGGCGGATGTACCCTTTGGCCTTCATCCAACTTCCGACGACGTCACGCGGATCTTTAACGATATGGAGAACATAGGGTTCAGGGTCTTGCATTTGGCCGATGATGAACGAGTAAGGCGGTCTTTTGGAAGTGTCGACGACAATATCACTTTGGGATTTGTCAGCAACCGCGTGAACTAGCTGCTGGATGTTAGCCGACAGGTGCCTTAAGTCATCTCTGAATGCCTGCGATCTTAGAGGAGATGCTAGGAGAGGGAGAAATCTTGTACGAACATATCGAGTGGCGAAAGTTCGTACTGCGGGATCCACAGAATCGGCAATATCCTTCCAAAATTCACACTCTGCAACCGTATGGTCACATCCACAAAGAACGTTCTTGGCATGAGCCTTTTCATCTAAGAAGAACTGGAGCATCTCACCCGCATTGACGAAATTGTCCAATTCCCCAAGCAAACGGGCCAGGATTGTTGTGCCACTGCGTCCGTCACCGGCAATAAAAAGCAATTTGATTCTATCTTTCATGGCATCCTCGTTTCCATCAAGCTCAGCGTGCAATCCGGAGACGCCTTCTAAAGACCTCCAGAAAGGTCGCAAGAAAGGTTCTGTCTTCACTATCTATTCCAAGCAATAACAAGGCCCCCCAAAAGATTGCCAGGGATAGAAGACCTGCAATGGTCAAACTTACCAGGTCGGATAACCCGAATATGTTCTTTGCAGCGATAAGCCCGATGGCAACCAGCGTCATGGCGAACAGGCCTTTGAAATATCGCCGGTCATAAGGCCACAGACTTAGATGTTTCCGGACTTGAAACAGTGCCAGGATGAACAACCCTGAGATGCCGCATCCCGTAGCGATCGCAGCGCCTGTTACCCCCCAACGTGGGTATTAACAACCAATTCAAAAGCAAGCTACCCAAGGAGCATGATCCTGAGAGTAACAACCAGCGCCTTTCGTGGTGCGTCATGATTAGCAAGAATGCGACTGCGCCGGTACCAGCATTCACCAGTTGTGCTACAGACAAAATAACCAGCGGCCATGCACCGCCTGAATAGGTACTTCCGAAGAGTGCTGTCAATATCTGCGCGGGAATGAGGATCATCATCAAGAATAAGGGCAGACTGGCGTACAATCCCCATTTGGTGCACACCGTGAACAACTCCTTGAGCCGTGCTTTCTGACCGGACTCGTGCAGGCCAGGGATCATGGGCACAAAAATGGCGTTGAAAGCCATCAGCACGACGGCCGGAGGTGTGGAGATCTGGGCCACGGCCTGGTAAATTCCCGTTTCTGCCGCCGAACGGAAGTAGCCCAGCAATAAGATAGAGGAACTCTGGATGAGCAAATTGAAAATGCCGGCAAGGAGGGTAGGTACTGAAAAGGCAAGTAGTGCTTTGGCCAGGGTCCAATCCAGCGTCAGTACCTGCGTAACAATAGGAAACAGCAGGCGCAAAAAGTAGAGTGCCATTACCCAGCCGGCTGCATATCCGACTGAAACCGCGATGACCGCGCCCTGCAAAGACATCTTAAGCCAATAAACCAGCACGCCTGCCAGCACCAGGTTCACCAAAGCCGGGGCGATATCTTCTGCCAAAACGCTGAACTGCATTCGCTGCGAGAGGCGGGTTGCGGCACTAATCACCCTCAGATTGATGGTCAGCGCGACGACTACTGCCATCACACGCAAAACGCCAACAAGCTCTGTCTGATGGAAAAAACGGATCGCCATGAAAGGTGCCAAGAGAAAGATTACAGCGCCCGTCAGCAAGCCGCTCGCCAGCGATAGGAACATGGATTGTTGCAAAGCGGGAGCCAGGCCTGAATCTCCTTTTCCCCGAAGGACTCCACCAAATCGGATGACGCCGTTATCCAGTCCCATGGTGCCAACTTGCAGACCAACCTGCAGGACTGTCTGGCTTATTGCATACAACCCGTAGGCCACTGGCCCGAGCAGCCGGGCCAACATCGCAACAGTAACCAGCTGCAATCCGCGGCTGGCAAGCCTCCCGATTAAAGCGACGCCAGACCCCTTTGCCAGAACGTTGATGTCGCTGCCTGACGTCCCAGAGGTTTCCGTCCCATCGGTTGTATATTCCATGGCAATATGAGACATTTACGGGACAGCTTCCAGTGGCTTGGCCAGGGTATTCCTTGAGCCTATCCATATTCCCCAATAGATCGCCAGAGCGAGCCATTCGATCAATGTAAAAGTTCCCGCACCGGATTCCAGGACTCTCAATAATGGCAGAACGAGGAACGCCACTGCCCACTCTCTTTTCAGATTTAGAGGCCAGGTCTTTTGGCTTAGAATGCCCGAAAATAGACGGACGACAAGGACGAAATACCACGCAAGTGATAAGAACAACCCGATCGTGCCCGTTTCTATCCACGAAGCAAGAAATACGTTGTGCACCCGGACGGCTATACCTCTGCTATCGGATACTTGTTTGCCAAACCCATACCCCAGAAGACTGTTTTGCTCGATATCGGAAAGCGCATTATCGTACATGACCAGGCGCGGGTCACTGGCAAGGATACTAAATCTTTGCTGGAATATCTTTATAATGGACGATGTAACCTGTCCCCGGGAAAGCATATAGGCACCGCCGAATGCGATCAGCAGGGCTGATATCGGAATCAGCAACATTTCCCGGCGAACATACCTCAGCTTGTGCCATATTCGAATCGCCAATGGCAGCAACAAACTGAGCGCCAAAATAATAATGTTGGATCTACTCACGCTTAACAAAACCAGTGCGGCAGCCAGGCCGGCGCCTGAAATGGCTACAATCTGCATTGGTCTGTTTTTCAAAAGCTGGCGCCAGACCAGGAGCAATAAAGCGTCAATCACCATCCCGCCCAATATCGTGTTACGCAAGGCGGTCGTAAAATCGCTGGTATTCGGCAAGTTGCTCGGCAAGTTGCTCGCCGACGAAAAGCTGAACAGGCTGGGGTAGAACCAGAATTGGAGCCTGGTCGCATCCGCGGCCAGTATCGCGCTTACATATTGTGCGATGACGTTGTAGCCATGGATGGCAAAGATCACGATCATATAGAGGGCAAAGGATAGAACACCTGCCAGCGTGGAAAAACCCGCGACCTGCACGAAATTCCCCTTCTGGACGATGTTCGCGATCATTAGGCTCAGGGCCAGGAAGCAGGCGAAATAGAGAATGTTTTTTGCTATCCCCGGCAGCGCCACGAGCGGCGAAGGGCTCCAGCCCAGGCTCAGGACATACCAAAGCAAGTATGCGCTATATAGGACGACAAACACAAGACTGTCGCCTGAGAAAAGATCATGCCAAATTCTCTGGCTGCCCCCCAGTAAGATGACCAGAAACGTTAATCCAAGCGAAAGATGGATCGGCTTTAGCGAGAGGCCGGCGAATCCTCCCAGAGGCAGCCACAGGAATGGGGCCGAAACAACCACCAGAAAAAGCGCGATCCAGCGCAATCGAGACAAGAACATGGATTAGCTACTGTCGCCAGGAAGCATGCCGAGCCGCGCCCATCGTCCTGCTCCCTACAGGACCGGCTGCGATCAGTTCGAGGCCGCTCCCTCGAATCCCCGCCACCAATCTATTAGGAAGCAAATGAAAGCCGTCAACAGCAGAGCGCCAAGCCCGGCCACCACGGTATTGACCGCTACCCGGCTGGTTGGCGTCAGCGACGGAATCGCTCGCCCTGCCACTCGTGCCACCTGTCCGTTCGCCGCCACCTCGACCCGCGTGGTACCAAGCTCACCCGCTACCGTTTCATATGCCTGTTTCGCCAGGTCACGCTGGTCAGTTAGTTTGTCCAGTTCGAACTGGGCAGATTCCCACTGCTTATGCAGATCAGATAATTGCTGATCCATCTGCGCCATTCCACCCTTTAGGTCGGTTTGTTGTTTCGTCAGTGAGTCCTCGAAGGCTTTTAGCTGTTGTTGGGCATCCGCCACCGTGCCTTCAGCGGATGAGTTCGATCCTGAAACCTGTATCTGTATTCCGTTCAACGCGTTGGAAGCGGTGCAATTGAAGGATGGAGGTGTACCGTTTATGGTCGAACTGTCACCCGATGTCGTCGCCGTTTGATCGACTGGAGCAGCTTGCATATTGCACAGCAGAACCGTCATCGCCTGTTGCTGGAGCGTAAGCAAGCCCAGAGAGTCACCCATCGTCAATGCCGCCGTGGGCTGCTGCGCACTCAATCGCCCATCCAACGAGCGCGCGTTACTGAGTAAAAGATCGATATTGTGGATCTGCCCCAGCTGGCTGTTGTAGGCAATTTGTTGCTGGGTGAGCTGTGCCGTCACTGCGTCCACCTTGCTCTGCGACAGGTGGTCCACTAAGGCCTGTTCAGCCGCTTCCCATGCCTTTTGCGCGTCTGCGGTCTGGTTTTCCAGCGCCGTGATCTGCGAGTTCGATGATCCGTACAGCGCATTCAAGCGGTTTGCCATGGCGTCCGCCCATAGGTTCGCTATCGCCGACGCCCGTGCTGCATTCGGGTCTGTCACCTGGAGCAGCAGTTGGTTGGTGCCCGATAAGCTTGCAGATAGCTTCTGCTTGAACTCTCCGAAGCTTAAACCCTCTTTCCGTCTTTGGGCCAGCTCCGGGGATTGATAAATGCTGTACAGCATATCATCCACTACCGCGGTGTCGGTAATGCCCTTCGAATCGGGCAGGGACGATAGACTCACTGCCGCATTGGTTGAGCCCGGGGGATTTGTATCCAGGTTGAACACCGGCTGGCCGAACACGATTAAGGCTTTCGCCTGGTAGCTCTTTCCCGCCCCGAATTCGCTTACAAGGAAGGTCGCGATCGCCACGGCGAGTGCCACCCCCAGGATCCACCACTTGTACTTCAACAGCGAGTGGATCAGCCCGCGCAGATCGATCTCATCATTCAATTCAGAATTGTTGCCTTGCATACGATAACTCCTTGTGACCAACCCAGGGGATAGCCTCCTTCTTAATAATACTCCCGCTCCTGAACCCCGCTGATAGCCGAAAGCAGTATCCCATCATAGAGCAGAATCGTCAAGTTCCCGTCTGTTTATAGTGCTCGCTGGCCGAAAAATGTGGGTATTTCACTCGTATTTGCTTTAAGCACCTTCACCCCCTCCCGGCCTGCTTTTCGCGGCTCAAAAGATTAGCGATACAATCAATATGAGAACTAAGGACAACATTCACCCGCCCGCCAACAGTGTTCCTGAAATGAAACCAGCAAGCATTCTGCAGCAGTTGCGAACGCGTCTGCTCTCCTTTCGGCTGTTCCATCATCCGTTGCAGGTCATCCTGTTGATGGCCCTCCTTAACGGCCTCCTCTATGTTCTGCTGATCCCGCCCTGGTGGCATTACGACGAGCCCGGCCAGTTCGAATATGCCTGGCTGATCGCCAACCGCTCCACCTGGCCCAAACCAGGTGAGAAGGACGAAGCCATGCGCCGCGAGATGGCTCACTCCATGCAGCGCTTTGGATGGTACAAGCTCCGCAATTACACACCCGATTTCTCCAGTAGCGCGCCGATATGGATCGGCGCTCCTCAGATTGGCGGGCAGCCGGCCTATTATTTTGTGGCCGCTCTGCCTCTGCGCATGATGCGCGGCGCAGACATAACACTCCAGTACCAGGCGGTCCGGCTCACATCCCTCCTCTTCTATGTCCTCGCGATCCTGGTCGTGTGGAAGGCCATGGGCGAGCTTGTGCCCGAAGGCGATGCCTTGCAATGGATCGTTACTGGCTTCATCGCTCTTCTGCCGGCTTTCGCAGATATCATGACCTCCGTCAATGATGACGTAGGCGCCGTCCTTGTCTCATGCATTTTTCTCTGGCTCAGTTTCCGGCTGATAAAAAGAGGGTTCTCGATCGCCGGGCTGTTCTTCTGGGCGATCGCGCTGGCCCTCTGTTACCTTACCAAAAATACGACCTGGTATGCCCTGGTGGTGGCGCCGTTTATCCTGCTGGCGACTTTCCTGCGCGGGCGTCTGGTACAGCTCTTGTGGGTTGTTACCGCCGTACTGGTTTTGGCGTTTGCGCTGATCTCGTTCGAGGCCGGCGGCGCAGCATCCTGGTTTCAAAATCGGACGCAGACCCCCTCTCTTCGGCTGCAATCCCCACGCGCGGTCCTCGGCAAATACGCCTTTCAGATCGATTACTCCGGCGGAAGAAAGCCTCAACAGACCGGGCAATTCCTGAGCACAGACCTCGTCAAGACCCTGCGCGGCAAGACAGTCACACTCGGGATATGGATCTGGTCAACCGAGATCCTTCAGGCCCGGGCGCCGGCCCTGCGCTTCGCCACGGTGGATCATGGCTTCGTTGAACTCGGCAAAGGTTCCCATTCGGGTGTGGCCCAAGCCATTCTTCTATCGCGTTGTGATCGACGTGCCTGCAAATGCCGCCTATGGAATGGTGATCCCGCCTTACCCTGCTCTGAAAGGCAGCACGGCTAGATTGTATTTCGATGGTTTTATGATGGTTGAGGGCGCTTATCCGACTGGGGAACCGCAGTTTAGCGACCCCTCCGGAAGCCAGGGCAGCTGGAACGGGCAGCTATTTCGCAACCTCATCGACAATGGCTCCGCGGAGCAGGCCGGCTTGCGCGTCCGTCCATCCATCGATCAGGTGACAAGCAAATTCCTATCCCACTTCGGCACCTTGTCGTCTGTCTTTTCCACTCTCGGCGATTGGCAGGGGACGCGGTGGTATTACCGCGATACCTTCTGGACCATGCTTCGCACGTTCTGGGCCAGCGTAGCTGCCGATAAGTTCAACCTGCCCGGCACTTTCCCTAATGATTTCCTCTTCGTGCTGACGATCCTCGGTCTGCTGGGGACCATCCACTTGCTCTGGCGCAAGCGCGCACATGTCCGTTGGGATATCCTCTACATTCTTTTGGCTACCTTCATCCTCGGATGGGCTATCGCTGCTGCCAGGGGTATAGCCAACCTTTCATCGCCCTTTCCCATCATCCCCTGGGCGCGTTATGCCTTCCCCGCTATTCTGCCTACAGCGCTGCTCATTTGTGCCGGCTGGCTGGAATGGCTTGAGATACTTGGAAAAAGATACAACCTCTCGGACAAGGTCATACACGTCATCCCCATCGGGATGATGATCGGCCTCGCCATCTTCACCCTCTTCAACATCGTCAAGTTCTTCCACCCATCCGTGGTGGAGATCGAGTGGCTCTTTTTATTGATAGGCCTGCAATACCTGGCCTTCAGGCTGATCCTGTGGGCAGCCTATCGGTTCGATATCCCCTCTTCCTAGAACGCGATCCTTCCCTGCACACACTGTTACCCACTTCCTCCAAACTTCCTCTTGACTAGTGAACATTTGTTCCATTACAATATCCCCACCATACAACCCTCACAAACATAATTCTGCTGGGTGAGAAACTGCTATCACCATTGCCACCCAGGAGGCACAACCATTTGAAGACGATCTCCGGATTTCATTGCTTCGAACATGTTTCTGCTGCCTCCATTCATCCGGCACTATCTCAGGGAAAGACGAAAAGGGCGGAATAACCGCGTCTTCTTGCACGATGAGCAGGTGGTCGTGAAGATCAAGGAGATCGCCACAGACCAGCGCCGAGCCGAGCAGGAAGTCTACGATGACATTATCAAGGCTGGCATACAGGCCCTGAAGGACAAGGATCACTATATAGTCATCTGGGACTCGCTCTCCCATCGTGAGAAGCAGGTTACGGCGCTCACCTGCCTCGGATATAGCAGCTACGAAATGGCGGATAAGCTCAGCATCTCCTACGACACTGTCAGGACCCATTCCAAGCATGTCTATAATAAGTTCGGTCTGAAGAGGAAAGAGCTGCGCCTCGCATTGCAGGGTTGGGATTTCCAGGAATGGCTGGATAACAACCGGATGTAGAGTATCCCCGGCTGCGCCTTTGCTGACTCTCTATGCCTCGTCCATAATCCTCTGCGCTGCCAGCCTCCCCGAGACCAGCGCCGTCGGCATCCCCGTCCCCGGGTGCGTGCTTGCCCCCACGAAGTACACGTTACCGTACCGTGCGTGCCTGTTGTGCGGCCTGAAGTATCCCAGTTGTAGGATATTGTGACACAGCCCGTGCGTAGCACCCTTCATCAGGTTGTAGCGCTTGTGCCAGGACGCCGGCGTATAAGACACCTCGAACTTGATGTTCTCTTCCAGGTCCTTAATCCCTACGCTCCCCAAACGCCTCAACACAGCCGTCCGCGCCCGGTCCCGCATGTCTCCCCAATCTTGTTCCTCATTCCCTCTCATATGCCCCACCGGCACGATCCCGATCAGGCTGTCCTCCCCCTCCGGCGCCCCGGACGAGTTCCAGCCGCACCGGCGCGTGGATATAGACGCTTGGGTTCTCCGGCAGGTCATTGTCGCGAATAATGCTCTCGAAGTTCTCGCGGTAGTCATGCGCCAGGAATAAGGTGTGCGGGCCGAGGGTCTCGTACCGTTTCTTCAACCCCCAGAAGAAGCTGATGACCGAGCAGGAGAACCGTTTGTGCTCCAGTTGCGCCGCGCGTCCATCATCCGGCAGCAGCTCCTTATAGACATAAGGCAGGTCGGCATTTGCCAACACGGCGTCCGCGCGCAAATGACTACCATCCTCGATCGTCACGCCCCGCGCCCTCGTCCCATCCACATCGATCTGCCGCACATCCGTGCCATACACGAACTCCACGCCTGCCTCCTCCGCGATCGACACCAGCGCTTCCACCACGCTATACATGCCCCCGCGCGGGTACCACACCCCGTGCGCCAGCTCGGTATATGGCATCATCGAGAACGTAGCTGGCGCCTCGAACGGGCTCAGCCCCATGTATAGGTCCTGGAATGTGAACGCCGACTTCAATCGCTCCTCGCGGAAATAAGCCGACATATTTCGATAATGGTTTACAAGCGGCTTGATCTGGAACAGAAGCGGCAGGTTGCGCAGCGCCATGAATTCCGACGCCTTTCGGAAATCCCGCGTCACCAGGTGTTGGATCGCCAGCTCGTAGTGTCGGTTCCCCTCTCCCATGTAGCGCAGGAAACCTTCGAAGCTCCCCGGCTCGATCACCTCGAGCTGCTCTCGCAGGTATTTCATGTCCGATGTTAGCGAGAGCCGGCTGCCATCGTCGAACACCAGGTGATACGTCGGGTCCACACGCTGAAGCTCCAGCCGTTCCTGCATGGACGCGCCCAGCGCGGCAAACTCGGCCTGGTACAGCAGCGGCATCACGAAGAGCGTAGGGCCGGTGTCGAAGCAATGTCCTTGCTCGCTCAAGCGGTCACAACGCCCGCCCGCATGCAGGTTCTTCTCGATCACCGTTACATGGCAACCTTGCCGGGCAAGGTGTGCCGCGGCTGCAATTCCGCCGATGCCGGCGCCGATCACGATCACAGTTTGGGGTTTCATTCGCTTTCCTGGAGCTATCTGGCGGTCAGCGCGCCGGGCTCGGTCGCGCGTGGGCGCTCGTTGAATGCGGACCAGATGATTGACAGGCCCATTTGTGCGCCAGCCATTGCGTTTTTTGACTCGCTGTATTCCCGCCGCAGCAGGTACTGGTCTCTTTCGATCGAGTTCGAGCACGCTCTCAAAACGCGCAATATAGGCGTATCCGGCCAGCCGGCATCTCAGGCTTTCAACCTGCGACAGGTACTCCCTGCCCGCCTTGAAGCAACTGCGTGCCAATTCAACTCTCCTCTTGACCCAGGCCCGATAGGCGCCGCTTTTCAGGTCCAGAGGCGAAATGTCGTTCGCCGTCAGATACTCACGAGGTATGTTGAAATATCCAAGCGCAGCATCGTCGACGGTATCGCGCAGCATGTGCGTAATATGTGCGCCTTCCGCGGCGAGATAACGCGTGGCATTATGAGGAGATGTGCCCCTGTGACCAATGAAGTAATGCAGCGCCTCAGTGACCGCCGTAGCCAGGCCGAGGGCGTAGCGGTTAAGTTCGTCCTGCGAGATCAGCCTGCCCCTGCGTTCCGCATCGAAGGTCATCACGGCCATCATGTTGCGGGTGTAGGCTTGTAATCCGCTGTTTTTCTCAGAATCCTTCTGGACCAGCTCTGCGAGCATACCCTCTTCAGCAGTGGCAATTTGGATTGATTTGTGCCGATAACAAGCATCGATGAGCGCTGACTGCCGGCTCACGAATGCCAGTCGGTCCGACCTCTCCCTGGTCGGCTCATCCAACCAGTCGTCAACCCAACGAAAATAAGCGTATGCCTGATACGCTTCCGTCACCAATTCCCGATCGACAAGAAAGCGGACTGTGTAATAGCTCTGCCGGCTGGCCGCCTTGGTGATACGGGCGCCCAGAGATTCCATTTGCAAAACTGTCTTCATGGTCACCCTCGGAGGGTAGCGTTCAAAACCCGGTCTGAATAGTGCTCTTTGTCACAACTATTTACGAGGCAAGCAACGAAAGGTTGTACCGAACGTGGGCCATGCGAACTCGCCAACCTCTCTTACCAAACTAGGCAAAGTTAGTCATCTATGCTATTGATGCCCCTAAACGCTATTGCTTTGAGGCATCCTGTTCATCTTCAACCACCCTGCGGCTCCGCGACCGCCTCTTCGTATAGTATTCAGGATGCTCTTTCGTTTAGATGAGTAGACCCTTGGAGCACACAAACCTCGGCGGTTAAGTCCCGTATATGCAGGGGTAAAATACGTCTATGCAAAAGATCGCCGCAATCGATGCCGGCTCCAATGCCATGCGAATGATCGTAGGCAACGTCAACGAGTCTTGGGAAGTGGAGCCGATCGAAAACATCCGCCTGCCCGTCCGCCTGGGCCAGGACGTTTTTGCCACCGGAGCACTTCAGGAGAAGACGCTGCAGCAGGCGGTGGAGGCCTTCCAGCATTTCCAACGCGTGGCGAAGGACTTTGGCGTGGCAAAGATCCGTGCCGTCACAACCAGCGCCATGCGCGAGGCCACCAACGGCGATATCCTCATAGATCGGGTCGCGCAGACCAGCGGGATAGATGTGGAGATCATCAGCGGCGAGGAAGAGGCACGTCTGATCCACCTGGCGGTTGCCGATGCCCTCAACTTGAAGGGAAAGCGAGCGGTGCTGATTGATATTGGCGGCGGCAGCGTGGAGGTCACGATTTCGGAGAACGAAAACATCGTTTCCACCGAAAGCTACAACATGGGTACTGTGCGGCTGTTGGAGAAGCTGAACAGCAGCAGCGATGGCGTTCACACCCTGTCTGGACGCAGCCAATCCTTTGGTCTATTGGTCCGCGAGTATGCCGAGGCGGCCCGGCGCCGGATCGACCATGAGATGGGGACCGCTCGCGTGAATGTATGCGCCGGCACGGGCGGCAACGTGGAAGACCTCGGCCGGCTGCGGCAAAAGTATTTCAAGCGATCGGATGCAACGCTGATCACACTCAGCGAATTGGATCAACTCATCGAAGCGCTGGGTGCCATGAGCGTAAAGGACCGCATTCGCCGTTTCAAGCTGCGCCCCGATCGCGCCGACGTGATCCTGCCTGCTGCCATCGTATTGCAATTGATCGCACACGAAGCCCATGTACGACAGATCGCCATCCCCGGCGTGGGGCTGAAGGATGGTGTGCTGCTCGACATGGCCGATAAACTCGGCGCAGGGCCGCATCCTCCGCGCCGTGAGCAGGTGTGGGAGTCGGCTGTCCAACTCGGGCGAAAGTTCGATATTGACGCCAATCACGCCGCGTTGACGGCACGCCTGGCCCGACAATTATTTGACCAATCGCGATCTTTGCACGGCCTGGGCGAGGAGGAACGTTTGCTCCTGGAGGTCAGCGCTCTCCTTCACGACATCGGTCATTTCATTAACACGATCGATCATGATAAGCATGGCTACTACATCCTCAAGGCCAATCGCCTGATCGGTTTGAACGATCATCAGCAGGATGTGGTTGCCAACCTCGTGCGATATCATCGCAGGGCCTTCCCGGGGCCGGAAGACGCGAACTTCAAGGCCTTGCCGCAGAAGGATCGGATCATCGTCACCAAACTTTCGGCCTTGCTGCGCCTCGCCGATGGCATGGACGTCAGCCATGCAAACCATGTGCTGAGCGCTACCTTGGCCGAGAAGAAATGGGTCTGGCAGTTGAGCTTGCGCGGCAAGGGCGATCTCATGCTGGAGAAGTGGGCGCTCGACAAGCGGCGCGTGTTGTTCGAAGAGATTTTCGGCGTGCCGCTTGAGATCATGGACAATAGATCATGACCGGTGAAAAGGCCGCCGGACCTTGTATCTGCCCTGGATGAACACTGGGACGACTACCGAGGGCGGTTCAAGGCCGGCCGCCATGAGATCACCGAAGAAACCGTCCATGACTTGCGGGTGTCGTCTCGAAGATTCCTGGCGCTGCTGGATATTGTCCGGGGGCTCGACGCACACCCCCGCGTGAAGAAATTGCGGCGATTTCTGAAGCATCAACTCAGCCAGTTGGATCAGCTGCACGATGCACAGGTGATGCTAATGGAGACCGGCCAAAGGCTGGAGCAGATCCCGCAGCTCGGACCGTTCGAGGCATACCTGCAAAAGCGCTCGAAGAGGTTAGCGCAGGCCGCCCTTAAGGATTTGCAGGCCTCCAAGCCGTCTGATTTGAAGAAGCAGGTCAGGGACGTTCGGAAGGTGGTGGAAAAGCACGCGCAGGAGAACGGATTTTCCAAGCGCGTGCTTCGTCCAGCGGATCAGGCCTTTTCGAAAACCGTCATGGCTTTGCGCAAGGTCAGGGCACGCCAGCCTGCTACGATCCATCATACGCGTGTCGCATTCAAGAAATTCCGCTACATGGTCGAGACAGTCCGTCCTTTCCTGCCCACATATCCCGAGGCCAATTTCGAGCGGATGCATGACTACCAGGATGCAATGGGAAAGGTCCACGACGCGGTCGTCTTTCTCGACACACTTGCAGAGTTTGAAAAGAACGCTCCAAAGTCATCCAGGCAGAAGCCTGCGCCCTTTAATCCCAGGCCAATTCGCCTTTATTACAGGAAGCATTTATCTGAACTAATTCATATTTTTCTGAACCAAAGGACCGCACTCAGAACGTTCTGGCGGGCAGGGCCCTGGCGGAACGTTCCCATGGGAGAAGAGCGATGATTCTTTACATAATTCGACACGCGATCGCAGAACAAGCAGGCAGCGACAGCAGCGAACAACAGGACAGCCAGCGGGCACTGACCGACGAGGGACGCAAGAAGATGCGCCGGATCGCACAGGGACTGATGGAACTGGGCGTCCAAATGGATCTCATTCTCACGAGCCCCTACATCCGGGCCGCTGACACTGCGCGTATCGTCGCAAAGAAACTAGACCTGGATAGCGACAAACTCGTTGAGATGCCGAATTTGTCGCCCCTCGGTCAGCCCGGGCAGCTCATACATGAGATAAATCAGAATTATGGGCAGGTTCAGAACATTGCCCTGGTCGGGCATGAGCCGTCGTTGAGCCGGCTGATCTCGGTATTGCTATCCGGCGAGCCCACCATCCCGATCACCTTGAAAAAAGGAGGCGTCTGCCGGCTCTCCATGGACAAACTCGAGTATGGGCCTTGCGCCACCCTGGAATGGCTGCTCGCACCCTCGCAATTGGCTGAAATTGGCGGATAATATCCAAATGGCTGATCCTGAAGTCCTCGATGCCCCGCTCCTGTTAACCGATCCGTCGCTCTATGTTAACCGTGAGCTTAGCCTGCTGGAATTCCAGCGGCGCGTCCTGGAGGAAGCGCAGGACGAAGACAACCCTCTGCTCGAACGGATCAAGTTCCTTGCGATCTTCGGTTCGAACATGGATGAGTTCTTCATGGTCCGCGTTTCCGGCATCCGCAAACAGGTGGAATCCCATATTACAGAAATCTCTCCCGATGGACGTACGCCGCGCGACCAGCTGGCAGCCATCCGGAAATATGCCGCGGAACTGTACGGCGACGCTCATGAGTGCCTGCACCGCAAGCTTCTGCCCCAGCTCCAGCGCGCCGGTATCCTCGTCTCGGATTACAGCCGCCTGACCAAAACACAAAAGGAAAAGGTGGATGCCTACTTCCGCGATGTCGTGCTGCCGGTGTTGACGCCGCTCGCCCTGGACCCTGGTCATCCGTTCCCGCATATCTCCAACCTCAGCCTGAACCTGGCGATCGTTATCCGCGACGCGCGCGGTCTCGAAAGGTTTGCCCGCCTCAAGGTGCCCGATACGCTGCCGCGCCTGGTACCCGTTAAGCGCTCCTCCGGAGCCACGCGCAAGAACGGCACGATCCCGCGCCGGCATTATTTCGTTTGGCTCGAACAACTCATCGCTGCCAACATCGGACTGCTCTTTCCGGGCATGGAGGTGCTGTCGGTCCATCCCTTCCGCATCATCCGTGACGCCGACGTCGAGATCCAGGAGATCGAAGCCGATGATCTGCTGGAGACCATGCAGCTAAGCATCCGACGCCGGAAGTTTGGCTCGGTGGTACAGGTGGCAGTCTACGAATCAATGCCCGAAAATATCCGGCGGCTCCTCACCGATAACCTGCGCATCCGGGCAACTGATCTTTTCATCCAGAACAAGCCGCTGGGGTTGGTGGGACTCTGGAACCTTTACAACAGTGTGGAACGTCATGATCTGAAGTATCCGCTTTACAAGCCGCGCCTCGTGCCCCAATTCAAGAATGTGGAATTAGCCGAAGATGTATTCACTGCCATCCGGCAGGGAGATATCCTTCTCCATCATCCCTACGATTCCTTTTCCTCCGTGATCGACTTCCTCAACGCCGCCGCACGCGACCCGCAGGTGCTGGCGATCAAGCAGACCCTCTACCGTGTGGGCCACAACTCCCCCGTTGTGGAGGCGCTGCTGGAAGCCTGCGAGCGCGGCAAACAGGTGGCAGTCCTGGTGGAATTGAAAGCCCGATTCGATGAGGAGAGCAACATCGGCTGGGCCCAGACGCTGGAGCAGGCCGGCGTGCACGTCGTTTATGGCGTAGTCGGATTAAAGACCCATTGCAAGGTCGGCTTGGTGGTGCGCCATGAAGGCGAAGGCATCCGGCGCTACGTGCATCTCTCCACCGGCAACTACAACTACGTAACTTCCGCCGCTTATGAAGATATCGGTATGTTTACCTGCGATGAGGTGATCGCCGATGACGCCACGCAGCTGTTCAACTTCCTGACTGGCTACTCGAGCAAGCCCGGCTACCGCAAGCTCTGGGTGGCCCCCGTCAACCTTCGTCAGAAGCTGGAGACCCACATCCTGCGCGAGATCGAGCATGCCAAAAAAGGGGACAGTGCGAGGATGATCCTCAAGGTCAACTCCCTGGCTGATCCTTACATCATTCAGCTGCTCTACCAGGCCTCGCAGGCTGGCGTTAAAAGTGGACCTGCTGGTGCGCGGCATCTGCTGCCTGCGGCCCGGCGTAAAAGGCATCAGCGATAATATCCGCGTATATAGCGTGCTCGGGCGCTATCTTGAGCACAGTCGCATTTTCTACTTCCAGGATGGCGGCAAGGAGGAACTCTACCTCGGCAGCGCCGACCTGATGCAACGCAACTTGAACCATCGCGTCGAAGCGGTCTTCCCCGTATCGGACCCTCAATACATTAAATACCTGCGCGACTATGTCCTGAAGGCTTACTTTAGGGATGACTGCCACACGCGTGAGATGCAGGCAGATGGAAGTTATAAGCGCTTGCACCCCAAGGACGGCAGCAAGGAAAAGGAATTGGGTGTACAGGATTGGTTGATGAGCAACCCCTGGAAATGGAAGGCGAAGGCCTAGGGTCGCCGACCTCACCCGGGATAAAGGCGGTCAGAAGCAACACTTACACGAAAACGCCCGCCCATCTCGTAGATGCAGCGGATTCTAGAACGAGCTCGTGAGCAACGCATTTACGCGGGGGATTGCATCTCTCTCTTCGTTCAAGTTGACTGCCTTCTTCCGTCAGATTATGATTGCGCACCTATGGCTGATGCTGCCGGAAGGCCATCGCCTCGAGTCTCTGCTCCAGATATGTTATCCGGTATTCCCGGCGCGATCGAGCCGCTTAGTCCCCAGAAGAGGCGTGTCCTGCGCCTGCTGGCGGCAGAAGCCCGGGACCTGGCTCGTTAATTGAAACTGAAGTAGAGGTGATTGCTTACTCAATGGACCCTATTATTCAGGTAAACCAACTTACGAAGCGCTACAAAGGCGCAGCCACGAATGCCGTGGATGGAATTTCCTTCGCCGTCCCGCCCGGCCAGTTCTTTACGCTGCTGGGACCCAATGGCGCCGGAAAAACCACCACCATCTCCATCCTCACCACCACCCTTTTGCCAACATCGGGATCGGCGGTGATTGCGGGTCATGACGTAACCCGTTCCGCCAGCAAGGTACGCCAGAACATCGGCATTATTTTCCAGCAGCCCAGCCTCGACGGCAATCTTTCGGCCGAGGAGAACATACGCTTTCACGCCGTGCTGTACGGCTTGTGGCCATTCTTCCCCTCCTTCTCCACCATGCCGCGTGCCTATCAGAACCGCGTCCGTGAGCTGGCAGCGCTGCTGGGCCTGGAAGGCGATATGTTCAAGCCGGTAAAGAAGTTCTCCGGCGGCATGCGGCGCAAATTGGAGATCATTCGCAGCCTCCTGCATCGACCCCACGTCCTGTTCCTGGACGAGCCGACAGCCGGCCTCGATCCGGCAAGCCGCCGGAGTTTGTGGGAATACCTGCGGCAGGTCCGCCGCGAGAGCGGCACCACGATCTTCCTCACCACCCATTATTTGGACGAGGCCGAGGAGGCAGATACCATCTGCATCATCAACCACGGCAGGATTGTCTCGTATGGTTCGCCGGAAGAGGTCAAGGCGGAGCTGGCCGAACACTACCTGCTCATCGACGCCGAGGATCGAGAACAACTCCGCTCTGAATTGAAGCGGCTGCGCATCCAATTCAGCGAGACGCCGTTGTTCAAGATCGGCTTGAGGGAACAGTCCACGCAACAGATCATGAAGTCCATTGATACCAGGCTGACGGTGGTCAAAACGCATATTCCCACACTGGAAGATGCCTACCTGGAGATCGTGGGCCGCACATGAGAGAAATCTACGCGATCATGACCATCGCCTACCGCGACCTGATGAAGTTGCTGCGCGATCCTGCCCGGCTCACTTCCAGTCTCATTTTTCCGTTGCTGTTTATCGCCGTGCTGGGCGGCAGCATGCAGGCCAGCTTCGGGAACGGGCTTGGTTACAGCTACCTGGCGTTTGTGTTCACCGGTGTCTATGCCCAAACCCTGTTCCAATCGGCGGCCATGGGGATCGTATCGCTCATTGACGACCGGGAGAATGATTTCAGCCAGGAGATCTTCGTCTCACCCATTTCCCGCTATTCGATCATTCTGGGCAAGATAGTCGGCGAGACCCTTGTCGCGCTCGTTCAGGGCATTGGGATCGTGCTGTTCGGTCTGCTGGTTGGGGTGCGCTTTTCGCCGGGCCAGTTGATCGCCCTGGCAGGTGTAGGCGTGGTCGTGTGCCTGTTCGCCGGCGCCTTCGGAGTAGTCATCCTGTCAAATCTTCCCAGCCGTCGCACAGCTGACCAGGTCTTCCCGTTCCTCATGCTGCCGCAGTTCTTCCTCGCAGGCGTTTTCAACCCCATTCAGATCCTGCCTCGTTATCTGGATATTCTATCCAGGCTGTCGCCCATGCGCTACGCCGTCGATCTGACTCGCGGCATATTCTACGCGGGCGGCTCGGATTACGAAAAAGTCGTGCTGCAGACGCCGATCGCGAACTTTGCCATCATGGCAGCCGCGTTCGTTGTCTTTCTTGTGATCGGAACCTTCCTTTTCGTCCGCAGTGAACGCAATCGTTGACAAACCCACGGTGCTGCGTGGTTCGTTCTACCGCCAATCACCCTCTGATGGGGCAAGTTTGCTGTGAGGGGCGTGGGGTTTCAGGTCACGCTTGAAAAATAGCGGCCTGGAATGCGTGCCGTCAAAGGCTCGCCGGCCTGCAAAGGTCCGGCGGGCCTTTCTAGTATAGTCTCGCCTGGACTTCGGATAGAGCCTCAAATACCGGCCTCGCAAAATAATAGCCCTGGAACATATCGATGCCGGCTCTGCGCAGCCATTGATATTCTTCAACCTTCTCTACGCCCTCTGCGATGATCTCGATCGATAATTGCTTGCAGATGCCCGCTATTCCCTTCACGATGGTCTGCTTGACCCGGTTCTCCTGGATGTCCGCTATGATGTTTCGGTCGAGCTTGATGTAATTGGGCTGGTATTCGGCCAGCATCTGCAGTCCCGAATATCCCGTACCGAAATCGTCGATCGCAGTCTGGAAGCCAAACTCCTCATAACATTTAAAGATCTCCACCACTCGTGAATAGTGGATCAGCCGTTCCGCCTCGCTGACTTCAAAGATAAGCTTCTCCACGGGGAAGCCTTCCTGAAACGAAGCCTGGAGCGTCGCGCGGATATTCATACCGGTCAAATGAATGGCATTGGGGAATAGGTTGATATTGAGCCGGGTCTGCAGGTGCAGGCATTGGGCCATATGAATGGCCTTCTCGCGGCAAGCCTGGTCGAACCTATATAGGTTCTCGCGCGGCACCTTGGCAAAAACCTCAGCCGAGGGCTCCCCGTGCGGCCCGCGCACGAGTGCTTCGAACGAGACCACCTCGCGGGTCCCGGCATCTACAATGGGCTGAAACGCAAAGCTGAACTGGAAGTCCACCCCGCCCGCAAACGAGAACTCATCCATTGAAGAGTCTATAGCATGATAGGTCGTAGGCATCCGTTGTGTCCATGTTCAATGAATTGGCGATTGTGCAGGCATTGCCGAAGTCTATGGTCGCACCCATCTCAATTCTTCTGCCTGCATATCAACTTTACACCCTGCCTGGTATAGTCCCAACCTCAAAAAGCAGGCTTCCTCGCGCTCCTTTTTGACCACTTTGCCGGATGAATAAGCGGTCAGATAATAGGATCCGGCTGCCGGCTCGGGAGGATGACCTTAGGATGTCCACCCAACAAGCCGTAGGAATGCGTGAAGCCGCAGTATAATTTTGCCCTGATGCCGTTATTATTGATTCTCATCGGGGCGGTACTCTTCGTGCTGGGGGCAATTGTAAGTTATTTTTCAGGAATCCGCTCATTGCAGACAAGTCGTCGTCTGGCAGACTACCGCGTCCGCCAACGGTATCTGGTGCGGGCACGCTGGTCGCTGCTTTTCGGCCTCCTTTCGGTAATGGTGGCCGTTTTCTTAATATTCCTTAACCGGCCCACTCAGCAGCCGGCGATCCCATTGGCGTCAGCGGTGCCCGTCACCGACATTGCCCCATCCCTTGCCCTTGCGCCCATCAATCCTGGGAGCAACACTGGTACGACGTCGCCCACGGTCACCGAAACATCTCTTCCGCCAGCGGCTACTGCGACCTTCTTCGTGATCACCCCGTCGCCGGCGGCTACCGCCACCGGCGCTTCCACATCCACCCCTTTCTTGCCCATCGCCGTCCAGGCCATGGTGCAGGATACGATGACCCCGGTCTTCCCCGTGGAGATCGGGCGTCTGCGCTTCTCTACCGGCATTAACAACTATCAGCTCATAGCGCCGGGCATTAGCTTTCACAACCCCATCAAGCATATGTACGCGGTGTTCAACTATCAGCCGCTGGGAGTAAAAATACAATGGACCGCCCTATGGTTTCAGGGCGGCAGCCTCAGGCACATCGACACCACTTCGTGGAAGAATGCTCCGGCAGGCATCGGTGTCGCTGATTGGGCCCAGGAACCCCAGGCGTGGCTCGCAGGCAAGTACGAGGTCCAGATATTTCTCGGGACCGGTTGGAAGGCATCAGGTACGTTCAGCCTTGAGGGCGAGCCTCCTACCATCACCCCGACTTAAACGCCCGCGCCGACCAGGATAACGCCTACCATCCCTGCGTCGACCACACCCAGCCTCACACCCGAGCCGAGCGCAACGCCGAGTCCAACGAATACCCCTACGCCACCCCCCAGCCCGACTCCCACATCCACTACTACTCCCCGGCCAACGGCGACGCTCGTTCCGACCAGGACACCGCTGCCCACGAGGACCCTGGTACCGACCGCGACTGCTACCAATACACCTCTTCCGACTGCGACACCCATCCCCTCCAGCACGCCGACCCGCACGTTGGCGCCGACCTCAACAAGCACCCCACTGCCGACTGCAACACCCACCTCGACCAGCCGCACGTTGGCGGCGGTAACCGTTGCCGCTTCCCGTACACCGACCGTAGCCCCGAGTTCCACCCGGCCGCCATCGGCTACATTTACCAGCACTCTGCTGCCGAGTGCAACTATCAGGCCATCCGTCACGCCAACTCCCACCAGCACACAGACGGCCTCCGCAACTCCATCGCCCAGCATGACGCCATCGCCGTCGCGCACAGCCACGAACTCACCGACCGCTACTACGCCGGCGCCGAGTAACACGCCGCTGCCTACTGCCACTTGGACCGCATCCCCCACCGCGACCGCCAGCGTAACGCCCGTTCCATCGCATATGCCGACAAGCACATCCACTGCCACGCCGGTTCCTCCCAGCCTGACCCCCAGCGCCACACAAACACCCCTGCCTGTAGCGATCAAGGTCTTCTTCACCAACACACAGTACGTGGATAACCGCATACCACCCTTCGATGATGCGGTTGTACGCGAGATCTCCGGCTCATCAAATCCCATTGCGGCCGCACTGGATGAATACTTCAGCGGGCCGAATGCCGAAGAGCAGACCCACGGCCTGGTGGCCGAATGGAACGGATTTATTGGCTATCGAAGGATCGACTTTGCCAACGGCACACTGAATGTTTATCTGACGGGCAACTGCCGGACAAATGGTACGCCGTATAATATCGTCCAGCCCCTGACCGAAACCTTGAAACAGTTCTCCGGTGTGACCTATGTAAAGATCTATGATGAATACGGGCACACACGCGACGCGATTGGTAAGGTAGATTCGGGGCCGGTATGCCTGGATGTGTTGTTTACGAGCACGCCGACGCAAACATCCACCCCTTCTCGAACGCCGACATCTACTCCGTCGAACACAGCCACCAACACGGCAACGAGCACCCCGTCGCCGACCGCGACCTCAACGGCAACAAATACGGCGACTAGCACACCGACCAACACTCCTACGCCAACCGCGACGCCTACCTCTACTCCATCGAAAACTCCTACCAGCACGGCGACGAACACACCGCTACCCACCGCGACATCTACATCGACCGATACCCCTACCAGTACGTCTACTTCAACTCCGTCGAACACCCCCACCAACACGGCGACAAACACTCCTCTACCAACCGCGACCTCAACAGCAACAAATACTGCGACCAGCACGCCGACCCAAACGCCGACTGCGACGCTGGCGCCCTCCAGCACGCCCACACAGACATCATCATCACAGCAACGCCCATCCCTACCCATACGCCAACGAGAACGCCACGACCGACACCGACCTTGACGCCATCACGCACGCCCACGCGTACACCGCTTCCAACACCAACTCTGATTCCAACTCCAACCCTGACCCCGTTGCCGACTGCGACGTTGACACCATCCAGTACTCCTACACAGACGCCGTCACCAACGCCAACGCTTATCCCAACCAATACGCCAACAGGACGCCAGGCCAACCCAACCTAACGCCGTCCCGAACGCCGACGTGCACCCGACTACCTAGACCTTGACCCCTTCTAGTACTCCAACCAACACGCCGCTCCCAACTGCGACGTTCACGCCCTCCAGCACTCCCACGCAAACTCCGTCGCCTACAGCAACGGTTATCCCAACCAATACACCAACGCGGACGCCGCGACCGACCCCGACCTTGACACCTTCCCGCACGCCGACGCGGACTCCGCTACCGACACCGACCCTGACTCCTTCTAGTACTGCAACTCTCACGCCGTTGCCGACAGCAACACGAACTCCATCAAGCACGCCGACGCAGACTCCGTTACCGTCGGCAACTCCGATTCCGTCCCGCACCCCCACGCGCACTCCTCTGCCGACAGCGACACTCGTTCCATCGAACACGCCTACGCGTACCAAGTTGCCTTCAGCAACCCCAACTCCTACCAATACCCCGACAAAGACGCCGCTTCCCACCGCGACGCTCACTCCATCTAATACCCCAACTCGCACCCCATCACCGACTGCGACCATCGTGCCATCCAATACGGCAACGCGCACTCCGTCGCCGACAGCAACTCTTGTTCCATCCCGCACCCCGAGCAGGACGCCGCTGCCAACTGCGACCCTTGTCCCGTCGAACACGCCCACCAACACGGCAACAAGCACTCCCTCGCCGACCGCAACCTCTACCTTGACCAAGACCCCGCTACCGACCGCGACCTCAACAGCAACAAATACTGCCACCCGCACACCGACCCACACCCCGACGGCGACGCTGACACCTTCCAGTACGCCCACACAGACATCATCACCGACAGCAACGCTGATCCCAACTGACACGCCCACCAGGACCCCGCGACCGACTCCAACGTTGACGCCATCCCACACTCCGACCCGGACCCCAACCAGGATTTCCACCGGCCCTGCCCACGCAGATTCCTTCCAATACACCCACTAACACGGCCGTCCCCACATCAACCCTTACTCAGACTCCGCTTCCGACGGCAACGTTGATCCCATCCCATACACCGACCCGCACGCCTGTGCCGACTGCGACGCTCGTTCCCTCCAGCACGCCGACCAAAACCCCAACAGCCACGGCAACCTTTACAGCCTCGGCCACTTCTAACGCGGACCCCACTCCCCACCGCAACCCACGTTCCATCTGCAACTTCCACGCGAACCCCATGTGCCCACCGCTACCACCATCCCATCCTCAACGCCAACGGGACGCCCCTGCCAACAGCGACCACTGTGCCGTCTGCCACACCGAGTCACACGCCATTACCCACAGCCACCCAGGTACCCTCGGCAACTCCTACCCTTACACCTTCGCCTACGTCGACCACCGTGCCATCCGCTACTCCAACTCGGAGCCATTACCCACAGCCACACAGCGACCCTCTGCAACTCCCAGCCGCACGCCATCGCCGACGATGACCCAAACGGCAACCAACACAGCTACCAGCACGCCGACCCAAACGCCGACATCCACCCCCTCCATAACCCCCACTCTGACGCCTTCTTCAACGGCGACGCCCGACAGCCAATGTAACCGCGCCGCATTCGTCGGCGATGTCACCATTACGGATAACACGATCCTCCATCTCTCCGAGCCATTCACCAAAATCTGGAGGATCAAAAACGCCGGCACCTGCACCTGGACTACCGGCTATAAGATCACTTTTGCCGGAGGAGATCAGATGGGCGCGCCCGCCACCGTTGCGCTTCCCATCAATGTTGCACCTTCTCAGACTGTTGATCTCTCCATAAACATGTTCGCTCCGAATGCGGCCGGCCATTACGAGGGCTTGTGGGAACTGCAGAGCGCCGATGGCAAAAACTTCGGCATAGGGGGCGCTGCGAAGGACAACATCTGGGTCAGGGTGCGCGTGATCGAGCCGGCGTTTAGCACCCCCACCGTTACGCCAGGCATCGGATCCGCTACCCTTTCTGCGGCCCTCACCGCGACGACGGCATCTCCCATCGCCGCCGCTCAATACGACCTTGGTGCGAACGCCTGCGCCGCGCAGTGGCAAAGCAATGATGGACCGTTGCCATGTCCCGGCATTAACGGTGACCCCGGCGGCTTTGTGTTCACCCTGGACCAGGCTCATCTCGAAGACGGGTCTACGGCCTCGCTGCCCACGCTCCTCACCTTCCCTCGGGACTCTGCGGACGGCTATATCCTGGGTGTCTTCCCGGATTATGTCGTGCAGGCCGGCGATCATTTCCAGTCAACGGTCGGATGCGAGCAGAACGCCACATCCTGTTCCGTGCTCTTCCGCCTGAGCTATCTCGATGCGTCCAGCACACCCCATGACCTATGGACGCTCGGCGAGTTCTACGATGGCAAATACTTCAACCTTGACCTGGACTTGAGCCGGCTGGCAGGGCAGAAGATCAAGCTCATTCTCAACGTCGCCTCCCTCGGTTCGTCAACGGATGACCGCGCTCTTTGGGTTGCGCCTCGGATCGTCAATTACCCGGTCGCCACTGCCACTTCCACCGTAAGCCCTACGGCGACCATGCCCGCCACTTCCACGCCGACGTTCACACCGGTGCCTTCCGCCACGCCCCTGCCGCCAACCGCCGCCGTACCTACGGTCGCACCCGTCACCCCGGCTCAGCCGCCCTCCATTCCCCAGATCATTGATTCCATCGTTAATTTCTTCCAACAGTTGTTCAGCGGCAAGTGATGCATCTCAGCCTGCCTCAAGCACTATATCCCGTTCTTGCCTTAACTGAACAAACAAAAACAGATGCGGCGCCCGTGGGCGCCGCATCTGTTTGGTTGCGAGACTTGGGAAAGGCGAACTACACGTCCAGGTTGCGGACGTACTTGGCGTGCGTCTGAATAAAACGCTTGCGCGGATCAACCGCATCACCCATCAGCATGTCAAACGTGCGGTCAGCTTCCGCCGCATCGTCCACGGTGACGAGCAGTAGCGTTCGGTTCTCCGGGTTCATTGTGGTTTCCCACAACTGCGCCGGGTTCATCTCGCCCAGACCCTTGTAGCGCGAGATGCCTACCTTGTCCCCGCCGCCCATGTCCTTGACGATCTTATCCTTGTCCTTGTCACTGTAGGCATACTTGATCTGGTTCTTATAAGCCATTCGATACAGCGGAGGCTGGGCAATGTACAGGTGTCCATCTTCGATGAGCCTCGGCATGTAACGGAAGAAGAAAGTCAGCAGCAGGGTGCGGATATGGCTGCCGTCCACGTCGGCATCGGTCATGATGATGATGCGTCCGTACCGCAGTCCTTCCACGTCGAAGTTATCCCCGATGCTCGTGCCCAGTGCGGAGATCAGCGCCTTGATTTCATTGCTGCCCAGGATCTTGTCCAGGCGGGCGCGTTCGGTGTTCATGATCTTGCCGCGCAGAGGCAGGATCGCCTGGAAATGCCGGTCGCGGCCCTGCTTGGCCGACCCGCCTGCCGAGTCGCCTTCCACGATATAAAGCTCGGTCTTCGAAGAGTCGCGGTCGGAGCAATCCGCGAGCTTGCCCGGCAGCGTCAGCGATTCAAGCGCCGACTTGCGGATCACCAGGTCACGCGCCTTGCGCGCCGCGTCACGTGCACGCGCAGACGTAAGGCACTTCGCGATGATGGCCTTCGCCGCCTGCGGATTTTCGTCCAGGAAGGTCGCATACGCCTCGCCCACGATCTGTTGGACGTACGTCTGCACTTCCGGGTTCATCAGCTTGACCTTGGTCTGCGACTCGAACTGCGGGTCCGGATGCTTCACCGAGACGATCGCTGTCAGGCCCTCGCGGGTGTCATCGCCTGAGAAGTTCGGGTCCGCATCCTTGAGCAGGCCGCTCTTGCGTGCATAGTCGTTCACCACGCGGGTCAGCGCCGAGCGCAGCCCGGTGAGATGCGTCCCGCCGTCTATGGTATTGATGGTATTGGCAAAGGAGTAGACAGACTCGGTGTACGCATCGGTATACTGGATGGCGGCTTCGATCCCCATCCCTTCCACATCCTTTTCCACATGGACCACCGGATGAAGCGTTGCCCGGTTGCGGTTCAGGTAGCGGACGAAGGATGTGATGCCGCCCTCGAAATAGAACGTGACCTCGCGGTTGGACCGTTCGTCCACAAAGTGTATGGTGACGCCGCGCGTCACAAAGGCCATCTCCCGGAAACGCTGCGAGAGCGTATCAAAGCGATAGTCGATGTCTTCCTTGAAGATCTGCTTGTCGAACTTGTATGTGATCTTGGTTCCGGTTACATTGCCCTTGATCTTGCCGATTGCCTTAACCGGTGCCAGCGGGCGCCCGCGCTCGTAGCGCTGCAGGTACACCTGGCCATCGCGCGGAACCTCTGCCTCGCACCATTCGGAAAGGGCATTGACGGCGCTTACGCCCACGCCGTGCAACCCGCCGGACACTTTGTACCCGCCGCCGCCGAACTTACCGCCGGCGTGCAGCGTAGTCATCACCACTTCCAGCGCCGATTTCTTCAGCGTGGGCTGCATCCCAACCGGGATGCCTCGCCCGTTGTCATCGCAGCTCACGCTGCTGTCCGCATAGATGCGTATCTCGATCCGGTCGCAGGCCCCTGCCAGCGCCTCATCGATCGCATTGTCCACCACCTCATAGACAAGGTGATGCAGGGCCTTGATGTCCGTACCGCCCACATACATACCAGGGCGCCGCCGGACAGCCTCAAGGCCTTCCAGTACTTGAATATCTTTAGCTTCGTAACTACCGTTGTCTTTTTGAGCTACAGCCACAAGATCCTCCGATTAGTCGCTCTCCCACCGGAGAAGGAAGGAGTTGGATAATGAAAAAAACGGTTAGGCCCGTTGAGCCGGCAAACTACTTCGCATGCGCGTCAGGACGATTTGCAGCCAGGCGGTCATGTTATGGTAATAAACAAAGGAGGAGGCCAGCAGGGCAGTTGTAATGAAAGCATGCCCGAGGATGCCCACGAGTACCAACCACGAACCATCCTTTGGCGTCGCCCACAGGAAGTTCAGGCCGATGCCCAGCAACAGCGCCGTCAACACGAAGAGGCTGCTTGTGGGCATTGTAAAGCGTGTCATCTGAAAACCGCTCAGGATGGAAGCAAACGCGTTCTGCTTTTTCACAAATATCCCGTGCGGCGAAAAGAAGATCGGGACGATCAGCCACATGGATAGGAAACCCAGCACCAGCAGCACGCCCTCGCCCAGAAGGCTATTGATCGCAAACGCCACGTACAGCAATAGCGCCACCGGCAGGCCGATCATCCAGAAAGCCAGCGACCAGATCAAGGCATAGACCACGCTTTGCAGAACAGCGCGTCCAATCGGCGAGCGATCCTCCGGCGCGGCCCCAGGAGTAGCCAGCGCCGCTACCCAACGGAAGTACAAGCCCCCCAGCATCCAGCCCGCAACCGTCAGCGCAAACATCAACGCAAGCAATTGAGATGCGGAACCGATCTCTACGACCGCCTCCGTACCCCACGGGGTATGCGTTGGCAGCACGCTGCTCATCAGGCTGAAGATCCCAATGGGGAACGTACGCAGCATTCCGAGCAGGTTGAACGCTTGCAGGAACTTCTGCGTGGAACTGATGCTATCCAGCAGGTTATGGATATCCTCCGCTTTGAGCCCGCCGATGACCGCAGAATCGCTGATATAGCTCAGGAAAGGCTGCATCAGGCGTTCCATGCTCAGGCGGGGGCCCAGCCAGAGGAGCAGATCGAGCGCCAGGGGGATCAAAACGACCGTAACGTGTGTTGCGATGGCATCAAAACCCGTTCGTAGGGAGCCCAGGATGCCGGGCGGGGGCGGTAAGGTCTGTGCGTCGATTCGAGGAGCTTGCATATCCCGTCAATTTTACCATAAAGGGGCTGATTTCCGCAAATATGTTCTAACTTTTCGAGTATCTTTTGCGTTGCGGCAGATGATGGAGAGCGAAAAAGCAGCCAATATCGTGGTTTTGGATGCCCATCTCTGGCCAAAAATTCCTTCCGTTAGGGACGTCAGCCGGCCCAGCTCGCGCTTTTTCACCGGCGAAATGCAAGGACGCGGCTGGAGAAGCCAATTCTTTAGTAGAATTCACCCTATGCAAGCACAGGAGCGCTACCTGCCCGATCCGAACCGCGTGGGGGTATTGGCTGCTGCGGTGCTGCTCACCTACGCCCTAACCCGTCTCGTCAATGCTCCCGGTTTTACGCTTGCCATCCAACTCCCTGGCTTTTACTTATCCTATCCGTTCACGTTGGGGACGGCCATGACGCTCATGGCTGCCGGCCTCACCGCTACGGGTATGGATTGGTTATTAGGCAGCCATCCCTCTTTGCAGGGAAAAAATACGCTCGAACATTGGCTGCTTCCCGCGCTGACGGCGTTCATTGTGGGTGTGCTGCTCGACAATCTGCCCCCCGGGTCAGTCTGGTGGGTTGGCTTCACGGTCGGAGGCGCGCTTCTCATCGTCGTGATTCTGGCTGAGTACGTGGCGCTCGATCCCGGTGCCCCACTCTATGCGCTTGCGTCTGCCGGCCTTACCGCTCTATCCTATACACTCTTCCTCTTGTTCGTGATCGCCCTGCGCATCGGGGGAGCACGCCTCTTCTTGAGTGTGCCTGCGGTCTTCCTCGCCGCTGGTTTTGTGACCCTTCGCACTCTCCACTTGCGCTCCGCGGGGCGTTGGGAATTCGCCTGGGGCTTCGGGGTCGCGCTCGTGTGCGCCCAGCTTGCTGCCGGCTTGCACTACTGGCCTCTAACCTCTCTGCAATTGGGCATCATCCTGCTCGGTCCCCTGTACGCGTTGACGGCTCTGGCGTACAGCCTGGGGCAGGATATCCCACTGCGAAGCGCCCTCGCCGAACCGGGCATCATTCTCGGAGGGCTATGGGCCGTCGCTATCTTCCTGCGTTGAAGCGCCTCAGGCTGACATCTCAGCATCTCGAGATCATGCGCCTCCACGTCGCACTCATGCCTGCCGTTGGAAGGATGTGGTCTGCTGGCGGGCGCCGGTGATACTGTGCAGGAAGTTCTGCCCGTTCGCAATGCGGCGCGCAGCCCGGTGCGGTTTCGCATGGATCCGGCCGAGCAGTTGCGCGCCTTCGATTGGATGCAATCCAACGGTTTGGATTTGCTTGGCATCTTTCATTCGCATCCCGCGGGCCCCGACGTGCCTTCCCCTACGGATATCGCAGAGTCAGCCTACACTGTTGTCCAGCTGATCTGGTCCTATGCGCAGGGCGCCTGGAAAGTCCGCGGCTTTTGGATCGAAAACGGTCGCCTCTCGGATGTAAAATTGGATGCTGCAAGTGTCACCTAGGCTGTCAAGAATTTGAATTAGCGATCGCCGGCTCCAGGAGGAGTATCAATGCAAATGCTGATCGATGCCAGCGTCATTTTGCTGGCTTATATTTTTGGCTCGATTCCCTTTGGCCTATTAATTGTAAAGTTCAGCACAGGCAAGGATATTCGCCAGGTAGCCAGCGGAAGAACGGGAGGGACAAACGCAGCGCGCGCCGCAGGCGCGTGGGCAGGCATTTTAACCGGCATCATGGACGGCGTAAAAGGCGCTTCAGCAGTATGGATGGCCCAGGCAGTCGCGCCCTCCAATCATTGGCTGCACGTGATCGCTCCCCTGGCTGCCATCCTCGGCCATAACTACTCGATCTTTATCCTCGAACGCGATGAGAAGGGTCACATCCACCTGCACGGCGGCGCCGGAGGCGGACCGACAGTGGGTGGCGCGATTGGCTTATGGTGGCCATCCGCCTTCATTATCCTGCCGCTTGGCATTCTCGTATTCTTCGGCATCGGCTACGCCTCCATCACAACCATGAGCATTGCACTGATTACCACCATCATCTTCAGCGTCCGCTACGCTTTGGGGCTGGCGCCTCTGGAATATGTCTTATATGGCGTCATCGCTCTAATTATGCTCATATGGGCCTTGCGGCCCAACATCCATGCACTCATTGAAGGGCGCGAGCGCTTCCACGGCTGGCGTCCCTGGCGCAAGAAAGCCTAGGCAGTGAGAGATTGCATTTGAGAGCCCGGCTGAACTATTTCGGCAATAGCATCAGGCGCTCGGGGGCGGAGCAGTGGGCCTTTCTGCTCATCGCGACCATTCTGGCTGTCGTCCTGCGGCTCAGCCTGCTTGGCTTCAAGTCCGCAGATTACGATGTTTACACCAAGGTCTGGTACAACACACTGCAGACCATGGGCTATGCCGCCTTTAAGACCGACTTCTCCAACTACAGCCCTCCCTATTTGTATTTGCTTTACATGGTCGTACGGTTCCTGCCGAACGTGCAGCCGGTTGTGGCTATTAAGATCCCATCCATCATCATGGACTTTGTCTGTGCAGGGTTGGTCTATCAGATAATCCGTGTAAAGAGCGACAAACCGGTTCTGGCATTGTTGGGCTATGTCGCGACCCTGCTTGCGCCGGTCATGATCCTTAACAGCAGCTTCTGGGGACAAGCCGATAGCATCTACACAGCTGCCCTGCTTGCCTGCGTCTATTTTCTTCTGCTCCGCAGGAACTGGCTGGCTTTCCTATCCTTCGGTATAGCCTTTGCGTTTAAGCTTCAGGCGATATTCCTCGCACCGCTGCTGGTCATCCTCTGGTTTAAACGCGACGTAACCTGGAAGTATTTCCTCGCCATCCCGGCGGTCTATTTCATTGCGATCCTGCCATCCTGGCTGATCGGCCGGCCTCTCGGCAGCCTGCTCACGATCTATGCCTCACAGGCAGATACGTATAACCGCCTGACAAGCCACGCGCCATCGCTGTATGCCTGGTTTCCCCTGGATGCCGTCCCTGTTCAAGCTCTTATATCCCGCCGGCCTTGTGTTCGGCATCATGGTCACATTGATCTTCATCCTTATGGTGGCAAAAAGCAGCCTGGCATTCACGCCGCCGCTGCTGGTGGAGATCGCCACCTGCTCCACCCTGCTCATACCCTTTGTGCTGCCCAAGATGCACCAGCGCTACTTTTTTCCGGCGGACATTCTATCGATTGTGTTCGCTTTCTACTTCCCCGCTTATGCTTATGTCCCCGTCGTCATTAATCTGGTCTCGTTCTTCTCATACCAGTATTTCCTGTTTGGCTCCGAGACCCTTCCAATGTCGCTGCTATCCCTGGTCACGCTGATCATCCTCGTCATCCTCATCCGCAAGCTGATGCTGGACTTATATCCCTCAGCGACGAAACAGCCGATGCTGAGCGAGCATCCCCTGGCAGAATCAGATTAGCAGGCAGAAATCATCAGAGCGCCGCCCTACTTGGCGGCGCTTCATTCTCACTCTTGCTCCGGCTTTGAAACCGGAGCTACCTGCGCATTCGTCAGCTTAATGAGATCATCCAGCGAAAGCTTTATGTTGAGCCCTCTCTGTCCCCCCGATACGTGGATCTGCCCGTGCTCCCGCGCGGATGCATCGATCAGGACGCGAAAACCTTTGTTGATCAGCGCCAGAGGGGATATACCGCCGGCCTGCAATCCGGTCAGCGTCTCCGCCTCCCGCTCACTCGGCAGGTAAACCTTCTTCTCCCCCACCGCAGCCGCGACCAGCTTCAAGTCCACCACCGAGTCCCCTGGTACAACCACGAGCAGCGGTTTCCCAGGCTTATCCCGTGTCACCACGATCGTCTTAAAAACAACTGCCGGGTCAATTCCCAGCAGAGAGGCGGTCTCGCGGGCGCCCAGCTTTTCAGCCGGAACCTCAAAAACCTCATGCGTAATATGTCGTTGGTCTAGCAGGCGTGTCACGTTATTGACGATTGCCATATCGATCGGCCGACCACTCAGCGGGCTTGATTGCCGTCTGCCCGCCAGGTCCCTCATTCCCCGCGGTTCTTTTTCACCAACGCCTGCATATTCCGCTTGTGGAGTGACTCCGCCAGGCCGCCCAGATACACGCGGCTCTTACCGCTCTCTTCCAGCCCGGCATCTTCCATAAGGTCCTCATCGTTCTTGCGCCGCGCTGCCGCCCGGGCGAACTTCTTGATGTTGGAGATGTAAGCCAGGTTTTCTCTTACGGCGGCATCGATCTCGCCGCGCAGGATGATATCCCCGTGCCCCTGGACAATGTTCTCGAGTCCCATGCGTCCGAACTTCTTGATGGACGCTGCAATGTCGTCGATATCGCCATCCACAATGTACGGCACCGGCATGAAAGAATCCCCGGCGAATAACACCCGATCCTCCTCCACCAGCACGGCGATTCCATCTTCGCTATGCCCCGGCGCCGGCAGGATGGTAAGGTTCTTTTTACCTACTCGCAGCGTCAGTTGGCCGCTATCGAACGTCAACTGAGGCAGGACGATCTTAACCTGCCGCAGCGAAGGGTTCTGTTTGCGCGCCGCCTCCAGCGAGGGCTCGCCGCGCTCCGCGAGAAAGTCACGGCAGCGGGCGTGCCCGATCACGGTCGCCCCGGGGAAAAAGCAATTGCCCCAGGCATGGTCCGCATGGTAATGGGTGTTGATCACATATCGGACGGGCACGCTCAATTCGTGCTCAATGAACTCCCGCATCCCCAGCGTCTCGTCCGGCAAGGCCAGCGTATCGATTACCACCGCCCACTGCGGGCCGGCAACCACACCGGCAGTCACGAGCGCATATACTTCGCTCTGGAACCAAAATACGTTCTCTGACACACGCTCACGATGCATTTTGCGGCCTCATATTCATTCTCATATAGATAGCACATCGAACCCGCAAAGTCAAGTTGTATAGATGAGTACGGCTCATGGAAACTTACCACCACCATCTGGCTGCGGTTATCCCATATCCATGCCCAACTTGTCGCGTGCGTGGCTGCCCCAATCCGGCTGTGTACCGTCCAGGTCGGTAAAACCATATTCTTTGAACAGGTTCCAGGTCGCGAGCGCTTCGCCACTCTTCGCCATGATGCGCGCGTCGGACGCGAGCGCAGCCACCGCCCGCCCGAGGTAATGCGGCGTCTCAGACACCGCGAAGTTCTCATCCTTTTTGACAGCATCCCGCCAGTTGGCCTCCGTCACCCCAAAGTGATCCAGCATCGCCTCGGAGCGCAGAAAGCCCGGGCTTACCGCGATCGCCGCCACATTAAAGGGCCGCAATTCCTCTGCCTGGGCAAGCGCCAGCCGGATCACGGATGCCTTCGCCAGGTCATAATACAGCGAGCCGCGATAGCGCGGGGTGATGCCGTCCGTCACTTCGACGATGAGCCCCGTGCGCCTTTCCACCATCAGCGGCGCAGCGTACCAGCTTGTGATCATATGGCTGTGCACGGCATTGCGCTGCATCAGCAGCCCCGCTTGAAGATCATGCTCCCAGAAGGGAACGCCCCATTGTGCCAGCGGATCTCCGCCCCATAAGTCGTTGACCAGGATATCCAGCCGCCCGTCTTGCTCCTCGCGGATACGGCGCACTAAGGCCGCCACTTCTTCCGCGTTCGTATGATCCACGCGTATGGGTACCGCTGTGCCGCCGCCGTCTGAGATGAGTTCGGCTGTCTCTTCGATGGTTTCAGGACGCTGCATCGGTGAAGGCGAGCCCTTCGAGCTCCTCCCCGTGACGTACGTAGTAGCCCCGGCTGCCGCCAGCTCCATCGCGATCGCGCGCCCGGCCCCGCGCGTGGCGCCCGCCACGAGAGCGACTTTATCCTTAAGTGGTTTCATGATTTTGTTTGGTCCTGAGGATTGGGTTACCTGCGCCACAGGTATGGCTTACGCGCGTGGATTACTGCGCTGTTGGCACTATTTCGCCTGCCCTACGTCAGCCAATAGACGCCGGCAAAGGCTGCCAGCCATTCCGCAGCCAGAAGCGCCAGCACCTTCAGCGACTCCCTGGGTTCCCTCGGCAGCCATTTGATGACAAAGTAAGCGACGATCGGCAATTGTGCAGCCATAAGGATCTGGAAAATATGAGCGGCCGTACCTTCATCCGCTTCGTGGACAACGCCGAAAATTGCGGCATGACCCACTACCAGTAGCAATGCCGCCAGCGACATGAGCAGCGGAAGATACGCGCTCGGCTGCCTTATAACAGAAACTTTTGCACTCTTCTCATCCATCGCTGCTTCTCCTTTCAACGATGCGCATCATCCCGTCGCCTCGGCCGCGCATACGCGATTCTTGCCAAGCTGTTTGGCCGTCAGTTCGGCATGGTCGGCTGCCAGCAGAAGTTCATCCGCCGTCCGTCCGTTGCCGGGGAACGATGCAACCCCCACGCTCATCGTATAGTCTCCGGCAGGGATGTTCTGATTGTTGGTGTCCTTCCCCAGGTTCCTGATCCCGGCCCGCAGCCGATCTCCCAGTTCAAGCCCGTCCGCTTGCAATGTGTTCGGCAGGATCACGGCAAACTCGTCGCCTCCATAGCGCGCTGCGCTATCCGAGCTTCTGATATTCGCCTTGATGAGCCGCGCTGTGGCCCGCAGGATCGCATCCCCAGCCGGATGTCCGAACCTGTCATTGCTGGCCTTGAAATCGTCAATATCCAGGATGATCAACGTTAGCGGCATTTCATAGCGGCTGGCGCGTGCGATCTCCGATTCCAGGATCTCGTCGAAGATGCGCCTGTTCAGCAGCCCGGTTAATCCGTCGATGCGCGCCAGCGCCGTGGCATGGGCGTGCAAACGTGCGTTGTCGATGGCGATCGCCACCGGGCCAGCCAGCGCCGCGATCAGGTCCACATCCCGCTCCGTAAGGGGCCGCCCCGGAGCAGCCTCCACGTTGATGACGCCGATCACATCCCGTCCTTTGAATAGCGGCGCACAGATCTCGCTATCGATCTCGAATGCCACCCGCAGGAACGCCGGCTCGCTCTTCACATCTCGCACGAATTGCAGCTCTTTCGTTTGCGCGGTGCGGCCAACGATGCCATCGCTGATGGGAATCTCCTCCAGGATCGAATCCTCCGGATATCCCACCTGCGCGCCCAGGCGCAGCACCTGCCCTTCCAGCAGGTAGATGCTCACATGGGTGTACGCAAACCTATCCTGCAGCAGCCGCACAACCGTTTGACAGATTCGATCGAGATCCAGCGTGGATGTAATGATCTGTGATATGGCATGCAATGTGGTCATGACCGCCAGGTGCGCCTGCGTGCTTGCATGCAGCCGCGCCTTGTTGATCGCGGTCTCCACGTGAGAGACAAGCGTGTTCAGAGTCCGGATGTCGCTTTGGTCAAATGCATTGCATGCCGCGCTTTCCACATACAACACCCCGCACAACTCATCCTGACTTGAGAGCGGTAGCGCCGCAGCCGAACCGCTCCGTGTGCCAACCGTGAAATAGTACGGATCATGCTCAACGTCGCCGGTCATGTACACCAGGCCGGTCTGTGCTACGTGACCGATAATGCCCTCTCCCACGGCCTGACGGAACCCTCGATGATAACCGAGATCCTCCGTGCCGCTGATGGCCGCAACCTCCACCTGCTGGCCGTCGACCAGCATGGAGACCGCGGCTTCAGCGTAGCCATAACAGCTCACCACTGCATCCACGGTCTGCTGCAGGATCTCCGCTTCATCCAGGCTGCCCGAGATGAGCTGTCCCATTTCTTCCAACAGCGCCAGTTGGGCCACCTCTCGCCGGCTGCCGTCCGCGGACTCCGTTAGCTTCTTGCTCACAGCTTCCAGGTCCAGCTCCACGCGTGCGCTGTTCAGGAAAAGAAAATAGAACGTCCAGATCAGCATGGCGCAGACGGAGGTCAAGGTTACGAGCGTGCGCGTTGGATCAGACAGTGCATCGATGGGACCGGTCGAACGCAGGGCATAGGCGGCACGGATTGCAAACGGCACGGCACTCAGGATGAAGACCACTCCGATGGTCCGGCACGTCCGGCGCAGCTCGGGCGGTGATCGGCGCAGCAGGATATTAGCTACGCGCAGGTCCAGCACCACCACGACGGTCGAGATCAGGATGATTTGAGCATTCAGGTTGGGGCTTGCATACGTGAAGTACAACTGAAAAATGAGATACAACCCAAATACCAGGTAATTCAGACGGTCGATACCTGGCCGGTCAAAGAAACCTTGGATCCCCTGATAGATCAACACCAGGCCAAATACGGCCAGCCCATTGCCAAGTACAAGTGGCCAAAAGGCCGGCGCGTGCGTTTGCAGCAAAAGCAGCAGGTAGCCCAATCCAACGCTGAAGTCGGCCAGCACCCAGAATCCGAATCCCCCATACACTTTGCGAGAGTACCAGTAGAATGCAGCGAGCATCCCCAGGATCAGTGGAATGACCGCCGCTAACAGAGCAAGTCCGCCCACGTTGATCACCATGGGCGTTACCGCGCTCCCTTCCTTCCAAACTGCCGCTCCAACATCTCGACCGACAAGTGGATCATGGTTGGGCGCCCATGCGGACACGTGCGCGGCGATTTGCAGTTCTCCAGGTCGGTCAGCAAGGCGCGTCTGCTCCTCCGGCGAAAGTGTCTGCCCTGCCTTCACCGCCATGCGCTTGCAGACGCGCGCGGCCAGCTTCCTCTCTACCTCGATTCTGCAGCGGAACCTCGTCCTCCTCAAAGTCCTCCACCACGGCTCGCAGCGCCGCGGCCGGATCGCTCCCCGCGAACAGCGCCGGCATGGCGCGCACCTGGAACGTGTTCGGCCCGAACTCTTCCACCTCGAAACCAAAATGGCTGAGGATCGGAAGCTGCGACGCCAACAAGCTCGAAGACGTCGCAGATAGCGTTACGGCCTCCGGCGTCAGCAAAGACTGCGACGGGATCCTCTGCTGGTCATGCTGGGCCATAAGCTTCTCGAATAGCACTCGTTCATGTGCCGCATGCTGGTCGACCAGGTAGAGCCCATCCGGCCCTTCGGCAACGAGATAGGAAGCGCCGATCTGCCCGATCAGCCGCAGCAGAAGCATCTTGCCGGCCGCGGCCGTCGAAGCGTCTGGAGCGTCCTGGTCGGGTCGGATGCCGATCAATGGACCGGTCTGCTTGGGCGCGTCGCTGGAGGTTGCGCCGCGGTCGGTCAACGGCGCAGCGTCACTGCTCACCTTGCTATCGTGCCCGATCGTCCAATCGAGGCCCACCTGCCGGGCACCCGGCTGGCTCGCGCCCCATCCGAGCGAGTTCAGCGAAGCCGTGACCGGAGGCACCGGAGTGTACGCCAGCAGCCCGCGGCGCACTGCGCGCTGGACGAAGCCAAAGATGCGGTCCTGATCCTTGAAGCGCACCTCCGCCTTCGCAGGATGCACATTGACGTCCACCTCTTCGGGTGACATCTCGATGAACAGCGCGCCGAGCGGATAGCGCCCCACCATCAGCAGCGTGTGATATGCCTGGAGCAGCGCCGTCGAAAGCGGAGTATCCTGCACCCACCGCCCGTTCACGAATATGGTGATGTCTTTGCGGTTGGAACGGGTGAGCGCCACCGGGCTGATGTAGCCGCTCAGCGTGATGCCGGGGTCCTCGGCATGCACCTCCAGCAGCTGCTTCGCGGCCTCCACCCCGTAGAGCGTAGCCAGGATGGTGCGCCGGTCGCCGTCGCCGGAGGTCTGCAGGCTCAGGCGGCTGTCTTCCTCCAGCTTGAAGCGCACTCGGGGATAGGCCATGGCATAGCGCGTCACGAGCGCGTCGATGGCCCGTCGCTCGGTGATATCGGTCTTGAGGAACTTGAGTCGTGCCGGGACATTGTAGAACAGGTCTTCCACGCGCACGACCGTGCCGCCGGGCGCGCCGATGGCTTCCACCTTGCCGGCGCGGCCTCCCTCCACGCGGATGCGCGCGCCCGCCTGCAACTCCGCAACCTTCGAGGTGATGGTCATGCGCGAGACCGAGCCGATGGACGCCAGCGCCTCGCCCCGGAACCCGAGCGTCTCGATATGGAAGAGGTCTTCGGCCTGTGCCAGCTTGGAGGTGGCGTGGCGGGCAACAGCCAGCGCCAGCTCACCGGAGGCGATGCCGCCGCCGTTATCCGCGATCTCAACGACGCGGCGGCCTGCATCGGAGATGGAGATGACGATGCTGGTGGCCCCCGCGTCGAGAGCGTTCTCCATCAGTTCCTTCACGACCGAGGCCGGGCGCTCGACAACCTCGCCGGCTGCGATCTGCGAAGAGACCTCCGAAGGGAGCAATCGGATGGGCATGGAATCATTATAATCGAGGCAGGGGATGAGTCCGCGAGCCGCGGCAAGAGCAGCAAGGGGATATGGATGGATTCGGCTGAATTTCTTGCAAATTCGTCGGGCAGGTCAGATCCGGCGAATGGTTCGGGGGACATTGCCCCGGAGTACTAGGGGCACGCCATGTTTAGGCTCCCTCTCCATTTTCGTATCTGCCACAACTATTGAAATACGAACAACCAGAAAATGGGGAGGGCGGGGTGGGACCAAATCTGGGAAGCCACGCGCTCCCGAAATCCGCGTAGAAAGAGGCAAGTCGCTCTATCACCCCAACCTATGCAAGCCTGCGGCTCGCCCTATGTGTCTTCAATGCATCCCATAACTTTCAGGCCGCGACTCCCATCTCATGCCGCACTGCCTGTTCAAGTTCCGGGAACCGGAAGCTATAACCTGCGGCCAGAAGTTTGGCCGGCATGACGCGCCGGCTGGCGAGGATGAACTCCTCGCCCATCTCGCCCATCAGCAGGCGCACCAGGAAGGCAGGCATGGAGCCTCCCGGTTTTTGTCCCAGGGCCCGCGATGCAATTGCGGCAAACTCGGCGCCGCGCATCGGGTTGGGGCTGGCCGGGTTGACCGGTCCGGTGAGGCTCTCAGTCCGCAGTATGAACTCGATGATCGAAGCCAGCTCGTCCCGGCCGACCCAGCTCATCCACTGCTTGCCATCCCCGCCAAACATACCAAGTCGCTTCAGGGCAGCTCCCCCCACCACGGGCGGGATACGCAGGTGCACAACCCGATTCCCGCCTCGCTTGCCGGGCTGGTCACATCCTCACCCTCCAGGTCAACCTTGGCGAGGAAGCTCGTGCCGACCGGGCTATCCTCCGTCAGGATGGTGTCACCGGAGGCGGGGTAGCATCCCATGCCTGAAGCGCAGATGAGCACCCGCGGCTTGCGTTTACATTCAGCTAGCGATTGGGCCAGCAGGCGGTTCGTTCCCACACGATTGAGGCGTATCATATTTTTTGCTTTGGCCGTCCAACGCATGGGCCAGGGCCTGCTCGCCAGATGCACCACTCCGTCGAAGCCCTCCAGGCAGCGCGCGTCGATTTGATTGCGGTCAGGGTCCCACCATACTTCCTGCGGGCCGGGTATATGCCTGACCAGACGAAACACTTCATGCCCACATTCAGCCACGTAGCGGGTCAGGGCTGACCCGATCATCCCATTGGAACCAGCGATCAGAATTTTCATTCTATTCTCCTTGCCGCCCAACAGCGACTTTTGACAAATAGGCAGTGCTCATCATGACAGCCTCCTCCAGGCCGATCCCGTTCTGAGGAGATTCCTATCAGGCTTCATCTCCTTATATATGCTATCTCTGCATTCAAGAAAACTCCCCCGCCCAGGGGGGAGTATTAATCCTGGTCATCTGGACAGATTGATAAGCGCGGTTTTCTTCTCGATATCAGCCCTTCCAGCAAAACATTGTAGTACTAATACAAGGGCGTACGCCGGCGTACAAACTCCGCACTTGACCATAGAACACATGTTCCCTATAATGATCGAAGGAAACCACGATGCTTACAACTCACCTTGCCTGCGCTCATCCGACGTTGGACCCTCGACGTTTGACGTTACCCCGTCTATCCATTTCTAGAACGTCTTTTCAATCAGCAATCCTCAATCAGCGATCTACAATCCAGGCATTGTTTCTCATTGTTTTCTGCGAGAGCAAGGTGGTAAAAAGCATGATTTGCACCCCCACATGTGACCGGCCTAGCCGAGAATCTCTGCTAAATGTCCATATCTGGCCTCGCTCGGCCCTCGAAAAAGGCTCAAAATCGGCATTTTTCAATGGAGAGGTGGAGAAGGCCGCATCAATCGCCGATCCGCACTCCGATCCAAGGGGAACCGGATCCAGCCGCTACGCTAATTACTGCGCACCTGCATCGTAGCACAGTGCAGCCATCGTTATCATGGGGTATGCCGCCTCTATGCGGCTGAAACTGGGTCGAAGACTATTCGAACCTCCCCGTATTTCGGGGATCCCGCACCGCGGGAATGCCGCAATTGCGCACATCGGCGATACGAATTCGCCAATGCTTCCGCAGGCAGTCCGATCGGGAAGAGAGTAAGCTGAAAATATGATCATTAATGACCGGCATATAAGCAAGAATTATCCTTGTAAGACTGCGCAGGCCAGGCTAGCTCCAGCCTGCTCCCCACTACTTCCACCCTTCGACTTTAGACCTTTGACTTTTGACTTTAGACTCCGAACTATCTGAAAGGCACTATGAAAGCGCTCCTCTTTAAAGTTATCGTCCTGGCCCTGCTGCTCACATCCTGCAGCCAGGCCGCTCAACCCACGCTCACCGCCCTGCCCGCCCCGACTGATACCCCCGCGCCTACTTCCACGCCCACACTCCCCCCAACGCCATCGCCCACGCCGGACCCGTATGCGCCCTATACCATCGACTATCTGCGCTCACGCAAATATGGCGGCGGGCAGCTGGAGGTAGTGCAGGATGCCGGGCAGAACCGGCGCCTTCACGCGCACCCTGATCCGCTATCCCAGTGATGGCCTCACCATTTCAGGCTTCATGGATGTGCCGCGCGGCGATGGGCCGTTCCCGGTCATCATCGCCCTGCATGGATATGTGGACCCCTCGGTCTACACCACGCTCGACTACACCACGCGCTACGCGGATGCGCTCGCCAGCGCCGGTTACTTCGTGCTCCATCCCAACCTGCGCAGCTTCCCCGCCTCCGACGACGGCCAGGACCTCTTCCGCGTGGGCATGGCAACCGACGTCCTGAACCTGATCGCCATCCTCAAGGACGCCGGCGGCAAGCCCGGCCCTCTGCAAAAGGCCGACGCAACGCACATCGGCATGTGGGGGCACAGCATGGGCGGAGGCATCACTACGCGCCGTCATCACGGTCAGCCCCGATATCAAGGCCGCGGTCCTCTATTCGGCCATGAGCGGCGACGAGAAGAAGAACTACGAGATGATCGGCGCCTGGTCCAGCGAGCAGCGCGGCAATGACGAGCGCGCCGTCCCCAATTCGGAGCTGCCGCTCATCTCGCCCATGTACCATTTCGATAACGTGCAGGCCGCCGTCAGCATCAACCAGGGCATGGCCGACCCTCTGGTGCCGGCGCAATGGTCCGTGGATACCTGCACCCAGCTCAAGGCCCAGGGCAAGACCGTGGAATGTCACTACTACGACGGCCAGTCCCACAGCTTCACCGGGCAGGGCGACCAGGAGTTCATGCAGAACACGCTGCAATTCTTCGACCGCTATCTGCGCGGCTCGTAAGATTAACCGGAGATACACGGAGATGAACACAGATAAATAAAAAGAAATTATATTCTTATCTGCGTTTATCCCCGGCCATCTGCGTTTATCTCGTGGTCATCTTTAACCATAATGCGACACGAGACCCCATCTGACGAAAAGGTATAATCGCCCGGTGCACTACACTACCATCTTCTTCGACCTTGACGACACGCTCTACCCGGCCTCCAGCGGCTTATGGCCCACGCTCAAGGAGCGCATGAACCGCTACATGATCGAGCGCATGGACATCCCTGTGGAGGAGGTCCCGCGGCTGCGCGAGAAATACTTCCGCACCTACGGCACCACCCTGCGCGGCCTGCAGGCCAACCACACCATCGACGTGCAGGACTTCCTCGCCTTCGTCCACGACGTGCGGCTGGAGGACTACATCCGGCCTGACGCGATCCAGCAGTCGGTGCTCGCCGCCCTGCCCACCCGCAACGTGATCTTCACCAACGCCGACGTGCACCATGCCCGGCGCGTGCTGAAGGTGCTGCAGATCGAGCAGTACTTCGCGGACGTGGTCGACGTCAACAAGATGGATCCGTACTGCAAGCCGAGCCCGCAGGCATTCGCCCTGGCGCTGAAGGCAGCCGGAGAGGAAGATCCGTCCCAATGCGTGATGATCGACGATCTGCCGCATACCACCCGCGCCGCCCGCACCTTCGGCCTGTACGCCCTGCTCTATGGCGCGGCAGCCGGCGGTGAGGCCGCAGACGGCGCCTTCACCGATTGGCAGCTTTTGCCCGGCCTTCTGAACGGCAGGCGCAAGTAACAGCCGGGCGGCAGGTCGCATCCAGAAAGCATGGGAAGCCGCAACGATTTGCCGTAAATACACGGCTTGGCGGGGGTTTTTACAACCCTCATACACGTGTTTCATTGTCCTTTAATGCCGGAATGATATCCTCACCCCCAAGTATGCTCGGATTGCGCAAAACTCCGGACTCCGCAACCCGGAGACCGCGGAATGGATATCCGTAAAACGCCGAAATAACACCTCGCCTCTGGCTCACTTACAAAACCGGAGGTTCTCAAGAACATTTTGTTTTTTCATCCACTCAGGTGCCAGGAGGCAAGTGTGAATAAAACGTTACAAGTAATTTTGTTCGGACTGATCGGAGTGGTGCTGCTTGCGGCAGGCTTCTCTGGCGGCTTCATCACCGGGCATTTCCTGCCGGCGGTCGGCTTTGGTCCGTCCGCTCGGCTGCCGCTGGTAGGTGCGCCCACCGTCCCCGCGCAGGCACAGACCGCCACACCGCAGGACCTCCAGACGCTCTTCAAGCCATTCTGGGAAGCCTGGACGATCATCCATCAACAGTATGTCGACCAGCCCGTGGATGACACGAAACTGATGGAAGGCGCCATCAACGGCATGATGGAATCGCTGGGCGACCCGCACAGCACCTACATGAACCCGCAGACCTTCAAGGACGCCAACGCGCAGCTTGCCGGCTCATACGAGGGCATTGGCGCCACGGTCGATTCCACAGGCCAGTTCCTGACCATCGTCAGCACCTTCGCGGGCTCGCCGGCTGAGAAGGTTGGCATTCAATCCGGTGATCAGATCATCGCCGTGGACCATAAGGATATGACCGGCACCAACCCCGAGCTGGTTCGTCAGAAGGTCATTGGCCCTGCCGGCACTACCGTTCATTTGACCATTGCCCGCGCCGGCGCCTCGGCCCCGCTTGAGTTCGATGTAACGCGCGCCAAGATCGAGATGCCCAGCGCCAGCGGCAAGATGCTGCCGAACGGCATCGCATACATCCAGATCACCACCTTCGGTGAGAACACGACCAAGGAGCTGACCGCCGCGCTCCAGACCTTAATGCCGCAGAACCCCAAGGGCCTGGTGCTCGACTTGCGCGATAACGGCGGCGGCTATCTGCAGACCGCCGTAGAGGTCGTCTCGCAGTTCCAGGATAAGGGCACTGTGCTCTACGAACAATATGGCGACGGGACAAAGAAATCGTACGATGTGATCCCCGGCGGGCTGGCAACGAAGATCCCATGGTTGATACTCATCAACGAAGGCACCGCCTCTGCTTCCGAGATCACCGCGGGTGCCCTCCAGGATTATGGGCGCGCAAAGCTGGTGGGTGTTGTATCGTATGGCAAGGGCTCTGTCCAGAACTGGGTGCCGATCTCGAATGACCAGGGCGCAGTCCGTGTCACGATCGCCCGCTGGCTCACCCCCAAGAACCGCCAGATCGACAAGAAGGGCCTCACGCCGGATGTATACATCACGCGCAGCCCGGCCGACCGCAAGGCGAACCGCGACCCGCAGCTTGATGCAGCCGTACAGACTCTGATGGCAATGCTCGGCGGCAAGCCCATCCCCACTTCCGTGCCCACTGCCCTTCCCACAGTGGTCCCGACTCCTACACCATAGCGCACATTTTGTTGTGCGCCGCATCGATCCGGCGTCTGAATGCCGGAGCAAGAGGTGCGGCGCATCAAGGAGATCTGAATGTTTTTCCTCGACCCAACCTATCTATGTTTCATGGCCCCCGGGCTGCTGCTTGTCTTTTTCGCGTCCTGGTATGTTAAGTCTGCTTACAACAAGTGGAGCCGCGTCCGGGTGCGCAGCGGGCTCACCGGCGCGCAGGCTGCGCAGCGTCTCATCTCGAGCGGCGGCCTGAACGGCGTCCAGGTGCAGGGCGTTGGGGGCAGCCTCACGGATAATTACGACCCGCGTGACAAGGTGCTGCATCTGTCGCAGGACGTCGCCAATAATGCCTCGGTGGCGGCGGTGGCTGTCGCCGCGCACGAGCTGGGCCACGCCATGCAGGACGCCGACGGTTACTTCCCGCTGCGCTTCCGCTCGGCACTGGTGCCGGCTGTCGGCATCGGCTCGTGGCTCGGCTGGATCATGATCTTCGCCGGCCTGTTGCTGCGTCTCACCAACCTTGCCTGGCTCGGTGTGGCGGTGTTCTCTGGCGGCGCGCTGTTTGCCCTCGCCACGCTGCCGGTGGAGCTGAACGCTTCGGCGCGGGCCAAGCGCCTGCTCGCCGATACGGGCATTGTCGCCGGGCAGGACGAGCAAGCCGGCGTCAACAACGTGCTGAACGCCGCTGCTTTAACCTACGTGGCGGGGCTTGCATCCGCCATCCTGCAACTGCTGTATTTCGTAAGCCTGGTCGGCGGCATGGGCGGCCGGCGGCGCGGCTAAGCCCCTCTTGATGCTGTGATGCTAAGTGCGAGCGGCTCTTTGGCGCTCGCACTTTCTTTTTCCGATTGGCACCGTTAATTGTTATAATGATTCTGCGATGCGCAGAATCATTATCATAATTATTGTTATCCTGGCGATCAGCCTCGTCATTTTTGGTTTTTCGGAACTGACAAGCGTAGTAGAGACTTTGCAAAGGGCCAATCCCTGGTTTCTGGGGTTGGCCCTTTTGGTGGAGGCGACCTGGTTCTTCGTGCTGGGCTGGATCTTCCAGTCCATCTATGGCGTGCTTGGCATGAAGGAAAGCAAACGACGCCTGACACTCCTGGCCGCGGCGAGCAGTTTCGTCAGCATCGTAACGCCCAGCGTCGGCGTCGGCGGGCTGGCCTTGTTCGTAGCCGACGGACACTCGCGTGGGCTGCCCACTGGCAAGGTGACACTGGCAAGCGCGCTCTCCATCCTGTTGGACCAGGCGGCATTTCTATGCGTGCTGGCGGTCGGGATGACCGTGCTCGTCCGGCGCAACCATCTGGGGGCCGGTGAAGTCACCGCGGCCCTGATCCTGCTTGGCATCGCCTGCATCCTTGTATTCCTGCTCTTCCTGGGATATCGCTCCGCGTCGGCGCTGGGAGATGCCCTGGCCAGGATCGCGAGACTCGTCAACCGCGGGCTGAGGCCCATCATTCATCGCGACTATCTGAGCGAGGCACGCGCACACACTTACGCGTCCGAGATCGCGGATGGGCTGAGCGCGCTGCCGGAGAGGCCGCGCAGTCTGATCCGGCCGTTCCTGCTGTCGCTGGCGAACAAAGTGCTGCTGATGGGCGTGTTGATCTGCAGTTTCCTGTCGTTCGATGTTCCTTTCTCGGCCGGCACCATCGTGGGAGGCTTCGCCATCGCCTATCTCTTTCTCATCGTTTCGCCCACGCCGTCGGGCATCGGCGTGGTGGAGGGCGTAATGGCGCTGGCGCTGAGCAGCCTGCGCGTGAACTTCAGCCAGGCGGTGATCATTACGCTGGCATACCGCGGCGTGACGTTCTGGCTGCCGCTGGCGGTGGGCGCGTTTGCATTCCGGGTGCTGCAACAGAAGGGTATCAAACCACCTGAAATCCCGGCGTGAGTGGGTGAGCGTTGCATCGAGGGCAACTGACCGATCGGAGCAAACAAGAGGAGGTTGACATGCAATTGTTCCTGCTCGTCAAGTGGATCCACGTGTTGTCCGCCATCACGGCGGTCGGAGCGAATGTCACGTACGGCATCTGGATGGCGCGGGCGGCTCGCGAGCCGGCGGTACTGCCGTTCGTGCTGCGCAGCATCAAACTGATCGACGACCGGCTGGCAAATCCGCTTTACGTGCTGTTGCTGCTGACGGGGCTAACCATGGCGTTCATGCTGCCCATCCCATTGACGACCCCCTGGCTCCTGACGGCAATCATCTTGTATGCCGTCGCCACATTGCTTGGCATGGCGGTGTTCGTGCCCGTCTTCAGACGGCAGATCCAACTGCTGGAGGCGGAAGGCCCTGCGTCGCCGGCCTATCTATCCATGGCGAGCCGGGCCCGAGTGTTGGGCATTGTGGTCGGCATCATTGTCATCGTCATCACATTCCTGATGGTCGTAAAGCCGGCCTGGTAAACCAACACACGGCTCTAAAACAGAACACATGCCCGCGGAAAGAATCCGCGGGCATGTGTTTATGCGATTGAAGATGTTCTAAGATACAGTCAGGCGTTCGAGATAAGCGCTGATGTTGTTGTACGTTTCGGGGGCCAGCCGCTGTCCCTGGATGGAAGCCTGCTTGCGCAATTTATCGATCGTGCAGGCAGGGATCGCAGCACCCTGCACCTCCAGCGCGGCGGCAGGGTGCGTGAAGACGGTAAGCGTCTTGATGGGCGTAACCACCTGGCCGGCAAATTCCTGATCCAACCGGTGCCTTAATTCCTGATCCATGGCCTTGGAGAAAGCCACCGGGTCGCTCACACGTTCCTCCACGATGTAGCGGAGGGCGCGGCCAACCGTCATGGCTTCCTTCCAGCGGCCATTGCGATAGAAGAAGGCGCCGTTCAGGTTGACCACCTCCAGAGCGATCAGACCCGTGGGCGTGAGAAGGAAGTGATCGCAAGGCAGCGACCTGGTGTAGTGGAAGATATGATAGTTATCGTCGAACGCCTTCAGGGCCTTATCGAGGCTGTCTTCGGGACGCGGCCTGCGAACCCAGCGGTTGGCGAAGTAGATGCCGAACATCGAGATGCCTGCCCCGCGATGAGGAGCGCCGACGCCAGGACAGACCACTTGGGCAGGAACAGCGGGAGGACCACGCAGATCAACAGCAGGACAAGACCGCCGATACTGGCCATGTTGGCGATCTGCGCACGGGCGTTGACCTTTTGCCGGTCAATATAGATCTTCATGAGATTTGATGCAGCCTCCGGTGGACGGGGACAAGCAGATCATAAAGCTCGCGATATTCATGGTAGAGAGCATCGTAACGTCTGGCGCAGGCAGTATTGGGCTGCACCTCGCGCTGGATCCTGACGAGGTCGTCAACCGCGTCCATGCCGGGATAGATGCCGAGGCCCACAGCCACCGCGAGTGCGGCACCAGCCGCGCCGGCCTCCAGATGATTCTTGACCACATGCACGGGGCGGCCGGTAATATCACTGATGATCTGGACCCAGACCTTGCTATTGCAGCCGCCGCCGATGCCGTTGAAGCCGTCGATGTTGAAGCCCACGTTCTCCATGGCCTCGCAGATCCAGCGCAGATGATAGGCCACGCCCTCCATGACGGCGCGCGCCATATGGTTCTTGTTGTGGCTCATCGTAAGGCCGATGAAACCGCCGCGCGCATAGTGGTCCAGCACGGGGCGCGCTCGCCGGATAGCCAGGGCAGGAAGATCAGCTTATCCGAGCCGGGCTGGATCGAGGCGGCAGCCGCGCTGAGCAGGTCATAGCTGGACCGGCCCCGTGCCGCAGCAAGGCGCCTTTCCTCCTGGCAGAGCACATCGCGGAACCACATCAGCGCGCCGCCGCCGGTCTCCATTTCGCCGGCGATGATGTACTTCTGCGGGTCGATATGGTTGAGGCCCCAGAACGGCTTGACAGGGTCGTTGCGAAAGGTGGAGGTGGAAACGCCAACCCAGGTGGCGGTGCCGATGCAGAGATGCACTTTGCCTTCACGGTTGGCGCCCGCGCCGGATTGCGCAACCGCCACATCGCCGGCGCAGATGACGACCGGCGTGCCGGCTTTCAGACCGGTCTGCCGGGCAGCCTGAGGGGTGATCTCGCCAATGACCTCTGTGCAGGGGAAGGCGGGCGGGAGTTTTTCGACCGGTATGCCGAGCTTCCGGCAGACCTCTTCCGACCACTTCTTGGTCCTCGGATCGAAGAGGAAATAAACCGATGCGCCCACGTAGTCAATCGCGATCTTGCCGGTGAGCTTGAAGAGGATATATTCCTTGCAGTCCAACAGATAAGCGGTGTTGTTCCAGATCTGCGGGCGCTCTTCCTTCAGCCAAAGGATCTTGGGGATACTGTCTTTGGCGGTGGGAATATTGCCGGTGTGCTCAAAAAGAAAGGCAGGCATATCGCCGGCGGTCACGCGGTCGGCCTGCTGGATGCTGCGCAGGTCGAGCCAGGAGAGCATGGGGGTGAGCGGACGGCCCTTGTCGTCAACGGGCAGCGTGTTCCACATCTGTGCGGAGACGCCCACGCCGATAATATCGGCCGGGTCGATGCCCGATTCGCGGATCACCTGTTTGGAGGTGGCGGCGACCACGCGCCACAATTCGTCGGGGTCCTGCTCCACCCATTCAGGGTGCGGATAGGAGATGCCGTACGATCGGTACACCGAATGCACCACCCGGCCTTTCAGGTCACACAGCACCGCCTTGTTGCCGCCGGTGCCGGTGTCGTGAGCCAGGATGTATTTTTTGTTTGCCACAGCTGCCTCTCGATCCGTCCGGGAGTTTTTTCGGTTTTCCTCCCAACCGCTGATTTCGCTGTCGCTAGACCGGCAGTACATTCTTTACGTATTCACCAAAGACGCGGATGAACAGCCGGTTTTGTTCGGGTGTGCCGAGCGTGATGCGAATGAAGCCCTTGGGCAGGTGATGGCCCGTCATTGGACGGATGAAGATGCCCTTCTCCGCCATGTAGTCGCGGATCTCGCTCAATTCTTTTTCCAGGACGCCGGCATTGATCAATACAAAATTGCCTTCCGATGGGAAGGCGCGCAAGCCGGGCATCCTGTTGATCTCGTCGCAGATGTAGGCGGCGGCCCTGAAGGGCGTTCTCACGCTTGGCCTGCATGATCCTGCGTGTCTTCAAGACCAGCGAGGGCGGCTGCCAGAGCGATAAGGCTGACGTTCCAAGGCAGGCGGACGCGGTTGAAATAACCTGCGAGGCCGGGGTCGCAAAGGAGGTAGCCGACGCGGAAACCGGCGAGGCCCATAGCCTTCGAGAACGTCCGGTTGACGAGAAGGTGGCGATATTTCTTGATGAGGGAGGCGCGCGTCACAAGCTCGGTCTGCAGGCCATAGTAGGCCTCATCGAAAAACGTCGGGATGCCCAGCTCCAGGATGCGAAGCAGGTCCTCTTCGGCGATCTCGTTGCCGGTGGGGTTATTGGGCGAGCAGATAAAGATCAGCTTGGTTGCGGGCGTGACGGCCTTGAGGATGGCATCCATATCCCAATAGAAGTCGGGCTTGAGAGGCACGGAGATGGCGTTGCCGCCGGCAACCCGTACACGAGCTTCATACATGGGAAAGGTAGGCACGGGGATGACCACATCCTCGCCGGGGGCCACAAACGTGTGGATCACGAAGTTAATGACATCGGTGGAACCGTCCCCGAGCACTACATGGTCGGCGGTCAAGCCGGCATCTTCGCCGAGCTTCTTCCGAAGCTGGGGGCCCGAGCCGGGATAGAGGTTGCCCAGCCGGGCAGCTTCCAGGATGGCATCCAGGACGTGCTCGGAGGGCGCCAGCAGGTTTTCATTCGACATCATCCGGAGCGTTTCAGGGTGCTCCCAGGCGATGTCCATGTGCTTATCACTATAGGGTTCTGCGTCCTTAACCCACGGTACGATGAAGTCTTCGGCAGATCTCATGTGGCATCTCTTTCTTTTGTAGTCTATCGTTCCAGCTCTTCCACTTCCTTGTACCATTTGACCCGCTCTCCGATCTGGGCGCGCGCCTTCCAAATCAGGGTCTTGGGCGCGGCGTCGATGCGCTGCTGAAGCTCCTGTGATGCGTGCATGCACAACCTGCCGGTCCTCATCCGAGAGATCGCTGTAGACGGCAAGCTTTTGGTCGAGCAGTTTCAGGTTGCCGGTAAAGGTGCGCCAGAAGCCCCAGTCATTGCCCAGGATGCGGGTAATGACCGTCGCATTGATGGTTTCCTTGTCCGTATCGCCAATGGGATGCTCGCGGAGGAGCATCACACTGTCGATGAGGTCCTTCTCGTTGATCTGGACGATCTGCATCTTTTCGAGCAGAAGTTCGGCCAGCGGGACCGTGAGCTCTTCCGCTTCCAGCCGGCCGACAAAATTCACCGGGTGGCAGAAATCCAGAACGTTGAGGAACACATCCACATGGCGACCGAAGGCCGGGTCATGGAACAGCATGCGCCGGTCGCCGAAGAGCTGCGTGACCTGCTTATCCTCCTCGTAGCCCAGCTCGGTCAGCACACGGCGGGCATCGCGCACGAAACGCGGGTAGGAGATGAAGTCGAAATCGGTGAACTTGCGCCCGAGCTTGTCCTGGATATAACCGTACTGCTGGCAGTGGGTGCGGAACGCAAGCGCACCGATCAGGCGCATCATGATGTGCTTGTTCTCATCCTGCGCGAGGGCATTCACCATGCGGGTGCGCTCCGAGTAGAAATCTTCCAGAATTTCGCCGTACTTACCCATAATTGCCTCCGTCATGCAGACACCAAGAGGTGGCCTTTTACTTTTCCGTTCTCGAGATTGACAATTGCAGCCTTCATAATGCCCTCAGCATACTCGCTGCCGGCATTGATCATGAGCGTGCGGCCATTATGGAAATGGCCCGGCGAACTCGTGGATATGGCCGTGCAGGGTGAGCATCGGCTGGACCTTCTCAATGAAAGCCTTCACGGCAGGCGAGCCGGCGGATTTCATGACCACCTGTCCGCCCTGGGTAATGATCTTCAGGTTCTTATCCAGATCGGGACAGGTATCGAGGCCCGAGCTGAAGGGCGGAACGTGGATGACCGCGATGGTCTGTTCCGGCTTCTGGATCATGGCGGTGATCTCGTCCAGCTTCCGAGCCAGTTCCTGCTCTTCGACGTCACGGGCGCACAGCCAGGGGGTCAGGTTTGCATTGGAAAGTCCAACCACCTCGTAGCCGCCGTCCATTTCGAAGTGCTTCATATCCGGATTGCGGATGTGTTTGAACTCGGCCACTACCTGGTCGATGGAATAAAGGTCGTCATTGCCCGCCATAAAATACAGCGTGATGTTCTGCGGGACGAGTTTTTCCTCGGCAAGCTTCATCCATTCACGGACGCGGTTCGACATCTCCTGCTCGAAGCGAGCGCCCATTTTATCGGGGTCGCTCTCCAACTCCGCAGCCTCATCAATTTCCAGGACGATGGGATAAAAGCCGACGTTGCTGATGGACTTCTTCAGGCGTTCCAGCTCGTCGGGACTGGCGGCGATCTTATCTTCGCCGAACAGATGCGCCTGATACCTGCCGCCACCCTGATGAATAACCGGCACCATGGCCTTGCCCGTGACGTCGCCACCCACGATCAAGGCATTTACCTTGTATTGCAGCCCGGATGCCAGGAATTTGCGAAAGACCGCTTCAGAACCGTGAAAATCAGACCCATACAAAATACGAGTCATCTTCATAAGACACTCCGATACAACGTCCCGCAGGTAGTGCGGGGTGCAAGGATGACGGCAATCCTGCGGGACGATGGTGGTGGATTGGGTATGAGTCTAAGGCTTAGATGGGCGGGACGGACTGGAAGGTCCAGTTGATGTCGATGCCCTCTTTGCTCATGCGATAGGAACGAGCCGCATAAAACACTATCAGGCCGCTGATAATGAAGCCAGCCAGCGTGCCAAGAGTGCCAACGCCAATACGGCCACCCACTGCCGGGATACAGGAAGGAAGCGACGATCAACCAGAGCAGGAAGAGCCAGGTGATGGTGCCGACCATCGGTAATCAGACGGCACATTGCCAATCTTACGCTTCACGAAGGCGCTGGCGTTCTCAAACAGATCCGGCTTGGTATAGGGGAACAGGGTGATCGCCGGCGACGGGGACGAGCATGGTGCAGCGGCAAAGAACACGAAGTTCAACTGCGCACCCATGACGCTGCCGGCCCACAGCCAACCGGATGCATCCAGAACGCCGATCTCAGCGATCAACGTGATGATGCCGATGGCAACGATCGGGCTGTTCAGAGTCGGGTGAATGTAGCACACACTCTCCGGGATGAGGCGGTCAAACGACCAGGCGAAGATGATGCGGCTGCAATAGAAGAAGTAGGTCTGCGCCAGGTTGATCAGCGTGTAAACCCAGGCGATCGCCACGATCCACAGACAGGATGATCGACGGCTTCAGGATGGCGGCGTAGAAGGTGATCCACGGCATGGGGTTGGCGTCGCTGATGCCAGCATTGCTGAGGTACGACTCGGCGGCGATCCACTCCGCGGGAACCAGTCGCAGGAGGAGGATGGCGGCGGCGACAAAGATCGCCCAGGTTACGAGCAGGGAGGCCCAGGAACCGGTGATCAGAGTCGAATTCGGCCTGTTTGACCTCTCCGGCAAAGAACGTCGGAATGTAGTAGCCGTAAAAGATCCAAAAGCCCATGATCAGGCCCGCCAGCGTCATGACGCCGACATTGGGATTGATGATCATGCCGTTGGCCTTGGCGAGGTCAATACGAGCGGCGTAACTGCCAGCGCCCATAAACTTGTCCCAGGCGGCGGGGAAGGCATCCTTGGCGGCTGTGCCGAGCTGGAAGTACAGCACGACCCAGGCGAGCAGGCCGAGGAAGAAGCCGACTTCCAGGATGCGCAGGATGGTGCGAGTGGGCTGGATCATCAGGATGAATGTGATCGCCGTGCAGACGCGTGCCAATGAGAACGATCCCGAGCGGCGTCACGGACCAGGTGGCAAAATCAATGAAACCCTGGTTTCCCATGACGATGCCCATGGTGCGGAAGAGCACTGGGAGGGCCGTCTTGGGGATCCAGGCTATGAGGGAGCCTGCGACCATGGCGCTGAAGATGACGAGGGTCCACGAAGCCGCAAAGGCCAGGGGGGCGCTCAGTGTGCGGCTGGCGAGGGTATAGTCGGCCGCAGAGCGAGGCATCGTCGCGCCAATCACAGCATAAGTATAGGCATGGAAGAGGCAGAAGAACATCGCCACCGTCAACACGCCGATGATGCTGCTCCCGGGCCAAACACCGGCTACCCAGGAGAACGGGATCAGGCCTGAGGAGGACAAGCTGATGCAGTGAACGCCGAAAACCATGGCGCCAAAGACACCGATCGTCCTGACAAGACCCGAGCTCTTGCGGGCGTATAGTTTCTTACCAGACGCTCCCGCAGGAGCAGGTGCAACCATTTCAGCCATTGCTATATTCTCCTTTCAGTTTTTCGAACACGTACCCAATTCACCAAGTTGCAGCTATGGCATGCTCTCGCCCAGAGCCTCCTTTCCCGTTCCCTCTTCGACGGCGGTTGGGATCCGATCTTCCAACTGCGTGTCGGTATGAATGCGTGCATAATCTCCGCGCAAAAAATCCTGTGAGAACGCCACAGGTCGTTCCTGCCCTTGTTCGAACATCACCCGCGATAACATCAACAACGGGAACCCTTCATCGACCCGCAGTTGCTGGGCAACTGTGTCGGCGGCCACGACGGCTTCGACGGTCTGGGAGATGCGCCCCGGGGCGATATGATACACATCCGTAAACAGGTCATTGAGCGAACTTTTCTCAAGGTCCCATTCTTCGAGTTTCGGGCAGCGCGCGCAGGGAATAAAAACGCGCTCCAGCACAACTGGAACGCGATTTGCAAAACGGAGCATCGCCACGCGGTAGATCGGATTGCCAATCTCGATCTGCAAGGATTGCGCGAGGCGACGGCTGGCGATGATCTCATCGAACTCCAGCAGCTGGCTCGCACCGGCGATATTCCTTCCCCGCATGGCTTGTATGTAGTTGGTTAGCTCGGAGCAATTCATAAGTGATCTTGGGCCGGGCAACATAGGTGCCGGAACCATGCTTGCGCTCCAATAAGCCCTCGTTGACCAGCTCGGTGATAGCCCGGCGCACGGTCATACGGCTCACACCCAGATCGTCGCTGAAATCCCGCTCCGACTGGATCTTGGTATCCGGAGCCAGCTTGCCGGAAAGGATCAATTCGGCAATATATTCCTGGATCCGTGTATATAGCGGCTTATTGATCTCTTCGCTCATAACCACTTTCCCGTTTTCGGAACACTGAGCAGGGAATACACTAAAGTGGTTCCTGGTATTAACCGGACTGCGAAGATACAGTTAAGGGTTTATTTTGGTCAGTTGGGGAGTAAAACTTGCGGCAATAATGCGAAACTTCACGTACTAAGAAGATTGTACGACTTTTCGGAAAAAATACAAGTACCTTCCCCCTTCACTTTGAATACCAGAGGACCAGCGAACACCGAAACCCTCAAGTGGTATAGTGGTATATTGGTCGTCCCCTATACCCTAAACCACCTAGACATCCTTTTCGCCGCTAGCTTTTAGCCAAGCCTTCTTCATATTCAGAGCGTCTTCCTCCATAATCGGGCTTTCGCAGAGGATACGCCCGGCGCAGCCATATTCATGCAGGGCGCCCAAGAGTGCCTTTAGATCCAAGTCGGCGTCGGCGAGCTTGAGATGCTCCTTCTCCCCCTTCGGACCATAGGCAATGCCGGAGAGATGGATATGCAGACGCTTCAACCCCTTTTTGCCCAGCGCCTTGGAATAGGCCTTCAGAACCTTGCCCCACTCTTCATAGGTATTCATGGTGCCATCGCCCGGACGCGCATGCAGGTGAGCAAAGTCAAGGCAGGGCTCGACACCTTCGATCGCCGCAGCCATATCGAGCGTATCCTCCAGCGAGCCAAGCATCGCGGATTTGCCCATCGTCTCGGGCCGCAGGATGACCGGATTGCCGGCTTTCCGCAACTCCTCCACGCAGGCTTTCAAACGCGGGATCGCGATCTTGAGCACTTCCAACCGGTCATTCATGAAATAGGAACCGGGGTGGAACACGATATCGGTTGCACCCGCGAGGTTTCCGTAGTGGGCAGCGTCCATCAGGCGCTTGCGGGATTTCGGCCATTCCTCCGCCGTGGCATTGAGATTGATGAAGTACGGCGCGTGGACGCTAAGGGCCACTCCATGTTCATCGGAAGCGGCGTGGATGAGGGCGCAAGTCTCATCCGAAACGCGCACGGCTTGCACCCAGCCCAATTCGAAGGCGCCAAGCCCGATGGTCTTGCTGAACTGAATGGCGCCGACAGAACCGCCCGGTTTCTTGGGCGTTCCCTGCGGCGAACCGACTGTACCGAAACGAAATGATGAGGGCATGTGAACTCCAGGGGTCAGGGGGAAGTGGACAGTAAGCAGTGAGCAGTAGCAGAGAGCGATAAGAGTACGTCAGGCCAGAGGATCAGCGACGGATAAAGAGGGGAGAGACCTTGGCCCAGAGCGGCGGACCAAGCACTAGTGCACCCATGAGGACCGCTGCAACGGCCGCGATGAGCACTGCGCCGGCGCCGACATCCTTACCTACTTTAGCGAGGGGATGTTTCTGCGGGCTAGCGAGATCGACCACGGCCTCGATCGCGGTATTGAGGAACTCCGCAGTGAACACCATGGCAGTGGCAAGTATGATCAGGGCCCATTGAAGCGAATCGAGGCGCAGCCAAAACGACAGGACAATGATAATCGTAGCAATAACCACGTGGATCCAGGCATTGCGCTGTGTCCGCAGCACGTACCAACAGCCGCGAAAGGCATGCCTGAAAGATTGAAGACGGGAGCGCAGGAAACCGGACATTGGGTTACTCGTCTTCATGACTCGCGGATCTGAATGCCAGCCAGGCCAATCGATGCAAGAACGGCTGACTGCGCAGCCCACATACGGGATTTTTCCGCGGGCTCAGCATGGTCATGGCCGAGCAGATGCAGAACTCCGTGCACGACAAGCAATTGCGCCTCCGACTCCATTGCGTGACCCGCGACGCTCGCCTGTTCGGCGGCACGCGGAACAGAAATGAGAATATCGCCCAAATAGGCCGCTCCCGATTCCGGGTCGGTCTCTGAAGCGGGAAAAGACAGAACATCCGTCGGCGCGTCGATGCCGAGATACTCCCGGTTCAATTGTTGAAGCTGTGCATCATCCGTCAGCACGATGCTTATATCGCCTTGTGCAGCTTCATGGGCGAGAGTGGCAAGCGCTGCGCCCTCGATCAGCTCGGAACCCACCGGCAACGGATCGCTTGGAGAGCTGATATGGATCACTTGTCCGACTTTTCTTTTGCGGGCGTTGTTAGGAGCGGGGCGGAGGCGGGTAACTCGGCGGCAGGGTAGTGAATGCGCGGATGATAGGTGCCGCGCAGCGTCGTTACGAACGATTCGATTATCAGGTTGAGATCATGGAGCGTCAGCTGCGTGTTATCAAGCTGGCGCTCCTTCTCGATGCGGTCGATCACGTTACGGACCACGTTGCGCAGATCCTCTTCACTATCAGGGCCCTCGGCCCGCGCACGCGCTTCGACACCATCCGCAAGCATCAGGATGCCGGTCTCGCGCGAGCGAGGCCGCGGCCCGGGATAGCGGAACTTTTCCACGTCCACCTTGCTGGCATCGCCGCCAGCCTTATCGAGCGCCTGCGTATATTGGTAACGCGTCAGCATCGTGCCATGATGTTCGAGAATAAAGTCATCGATGCGCCGCGGCAGACGGTACTTGTGTGCCAGCTTTACACCATCGGTGACGTGCCGGATGATGGCGGCGGCTGCCCTCTCCGGCGCAAGGTCAGAATGGGTGTTGATGCTGCCCGGCGCCTGGTTCTCGATGAAAAAGGATGGATCGGCTGCGGCTTTGCCGATGTCGTGGAACGTCGCGCCGACGCGGCTGAGCAATGGATCGGCGCCGATCTGCTCGGCCGCCCGTTCGCAAAGGTTGGCAACCTGCAGGCTATGCTGGTAGGTGCCGGGGGCATTGCGCAGGAACATTTGAAGCAGCGGGAAGTCGGGCCGGGAAATCTCGAGAAGCTGAAGGGCCGTGGGAAGGCTGAGAAACTGCGCCAACAGATATTGCAAGAGAAGCGCCAGAGCTGGCGGAGGCAAGCCCATTGAACAACGCCGCGCCCACGAGCGTGGCCAGACCGATCCAATCGATCGGCCCGTAAGAGAGGCGATAGGCCAGGATCATAGCCACAGCAGCCGCAGCGACCGCCAGCCCAGCCCGAAGGAACGCCCAGAAACGGCGCGCCTGCCCGAGCATCACAACCCCGCAGAGCGTGGCGACCAGATAGTAGGGCATGAGGACGAGCGTGTTGGAAAGACCATAGCTCGCCACGATGCAGAGGGCCAGCGACAGGACAATGCCGGACTCCATGCCGAACAGCGTTGCAAGCAGCAGCCCAACGGCCGGCAGCGGAAACGCGTAGGGCACGATCGTACGGTTCGGGACGACCAGCCGCGACGTGAGAACGAAGATCAGGAAGACGAACGCCAGCACGATCAGGCTGCGGGAGTCGGAGAGAAAAGCAATGCGCGGCCGCCGGTAAAAGTACAGGCCAACAAAGAAAGCACAGGAAAGCATCAACGTCCCAGCGCTCAAATAAGTCTCAGCCGGCTGCTCCGCCTCGATCAGCCCAAACTGCTGCAACGCTTCCAGTTCGGCCGGTGTGATAATGTCCCCGCCCGCTACAATGGTCTCGCCGACCTTGTAGGACACCGTCACCGGAGGCACCGCGTCGCGTGCGGCCTGCTGGGCGGCAGTCGTCAAGTCCTGGCTATACTGGCTGTTGGGCACCACATACGCGCTCACCAAGTCCGTGACGAGGCCTGCATCCTGCTCATTCAATGTGAGGCTGACGTGAGATGAAATATCGTTTCGCACGAAATCCAGGTTATCGGCGCGCACAGGATTGCGCATCACCTGTTCCAACACCCGCACGGATTCCTGTTCGACAGAATTCCAGCGCACGTCCGACATGGAGAGGATCAGCGGAATGCTCTCCGGCCGCAGCGTGACATCGGTGCGTCCGCTGAGCGCCGCCACTTTCTGATCCGTCGTGGATGTCGTATCCGAGCGGAGCATGGTTATGTTCTGCAACAGCGCATTCAACCGGTCGATCTGCTTGCGTGCTATGGCCGGATCGGTGGCAGTGTATACCGGCAGAACGGATTTTTCCGCGGCTTGACGCGCCTCCTCCGTGCGCACTTCGCTAACATATTCAATGGTGCGGGGCGCCTGCATGTCGCGCGGGGCAACGTCGCCGGCCTCGAGCGGAAGGGCAGGCGGTCGCAGGCTCAGAGGCAGCACGAGCGCCGCATAACTGACCAGGCTTACTGCGATCAGAATGAATGCGCGCAAGGTGCGCAGACTGAAAGGGGTTGGCGGGGGATCCAGAGCAGACAAATTCACCACACTTGTGAGAGGCGGCAGTTTCGGCAACCGATCATGCGGGCATTCCTTTGCCAGACATAAGGGCTGGAAACGCCTGGCTCCATGTGCTGCACAAACAGTGGCGACACTTCCGATGTCATCTTAGAGGCGCAGGCAAAACTAGCTTTGCCTGGTAAGCAGTTCCTTTACGACCGCGCTGATCTGGTCACCGGCGGCGCGCCCCGCCACCTTCGGCATGAGGGCCTTCATGACCTTGCCCATATCCGTTTGAGTGGAAGCGCCGGCCTCGGCAACGGCAGCCTGCGCCAGAGTGCGCAATTCATCCTGGCTCATAGCCTTCGGCAGAAATGCCTCCAACACCTTGATCTCGGCCTCATTGTCGGCCATAAGGTCTGAGCGATTGGCCTTCCGCGCTTCTTCCAGCGCCTCGCGGCGATTCTTGATCTCTTTTTGCAGCAGCGCAATCACGGCGGCGTCATCGAGGCTGATCCGCTTATCTACTTCGGCTTGCTTGATCGCCGCCAGCGCCATGCGCGTAGTACGCCGGGCGACGTCGTCGTTGGCCCGCATGGCCTGCTTCATGGCCTCGGTAAGTTGAGTTTTAATATCCATAATTTAAGATTATACCCTTTCGGTAATCCGCTTTTCCGCGAGTTTATGATAGTCCGCATTGATCTCGTAGCCTACAAAGTGCCGGTCTGACTTCAAAGCCGCCAGCGCGGTCTGCCCACTGCCCATAAATGGGTCAAGCACCACATCCCCTTCGAACGTATATAGCTGGATGAGGCGAGACGGCAATTCCAAGGGAAAGGGTGCAGGATGCCCGATCTTCCTTGCGGACTCTGCCGAAAAGTCCCAGACGGATTTTGTGTATTCCAGGAACTGTTCCTTGGTGATGGTATTTTTCCGGCTAGTCGGCTCCAGCTCGCCATCTGGCTGGGAGCGGCCCCGCTGAAAGCTGCCCTTGGAGAATACCAGGATATATTCATGAATATCGCGCAGGGTGGGATTGGCTGCCGATTGCCAGGAGCCCCAGGCCGTAGAGGCGCTCGCCGAGGCGCCCTTATCCCAGATGATCTCCCCGCGCATGAGGAAATGCAAATCCAGCATGTCGCGCACCATGAAGACATGCAGGGGAATATATGGCTTCCGGCCAAGATTTGCCACGTTGATGCATGCACGCCCACCGGGAACCAGGACACGATATGTCTCGGTCCAGACGCGCTTAAGTAAGGCCAAGTGCTCCTCGAGAGTGAGGTCGGTATCGTAATCCTTGCCCACGTTATAGGGGGGTGACGTGACCATGAGATGCACGGAATTATCAGGCAACTCCGACATCAGCTCGAGGATGAGTTGAAAATGGTATCGAGATGTTCAGGGCGGATCTGGTTCTCCGTGAAAGCTGCACCGTCGGCCTGGGGCTGATCTTCATAGAGACGAGCCGAATAAAATGCAGAGGCGTCGTGCCCCGCGCGGTCCGGGCGAACCGAAAGAAGAGGTCTTGGTTTTCTTGGGCAATGGTTCAACGCTCCTTCGGTCGCTAGCTGGGGAAGTTCGGATGGACTTCGCCGCCGATTCTGACGCCGTGAGGGCACCGGCGAAGCTCATGGCTAAGCCAGAGTTCCGGTACTGCAATCGGTCAGGGAGTTTCTCTGAACCGGCGATCCAGTTCTTTCGTAAGGTCTTTTGCAACCGCGTCCAACTCGAACCGGGTGCGCTTTACTGCGGCATGGAACGCGTATTCGAACATAGGGCCGCGCTTCTCGGAGTCCAGGTTCATCCAAGCGTGGGAGTTCGCGGGGCATGCGCGGGATGATCAGCATCTTGAGCCCCGGAACAAAGCTCAAAACGCCGAGCGGGTAATACATCTTCCCGGAACGGAGCGAGGGGTTCTCGATAAGCGTATCGTCCAGCGGATCGATCTCGCCGGCGCCGGGCACCATGCCATTCGGCTGGCAGGCGAGCCACAAATCCACATAGTTACTATGAGAGTAGAAATCCTGCGCCGTATGGGTAAGCCGACCGAACGCCTGCCAGGCCTGCTCCACTTTGCCGGCCTCCAGTGCGGGCCGTATAAGGGCGTGCTGCTCCTCGATGTAAGCACGCGAGGCGGCGAAGGCGTTGCCGTCGAAGTGGTACTCGTCGTGCCCGAGCTGGTTGAACAGGCCGTCCTGCCGCACATTGGCCTGGATCATGACATCCAGGGCATGCGGGCTAAATTTGTCGGTAAGGGCCCGGCGCATAATCTGGACGTGGACGGGCTTTAGCATTGATTTCGGCTCTCCAAGTTCATGGTATCGACTAATATTCTCTGGCTAACGAGTAAGTTGGAACAGCAAGAACCCGCGCCGGGCACGGCCGGGGTGTGCATCTCTCTCCGTTGAAATTATAATCCAGCCATGTCATTCTTTACGCGCAGAGGGGACGATGGAACCACCGGGCTGCTCGGCAAAAGCCGCGTACCCAAGCACGACGCACGCATCGAGGCGATTGGGACGATCGATGAGGCTTCCGCGGCAATCGGGGTGGCGCGCGCCGCGGCCAAGGACCGCGGTGCGGGCCACTGCTGCTGGCGGCTCAGAGGGACCTATATCTTCTCATGGCGGAGGTGGCCGCCATCCCGGAAAATGCGGAGCAGTTTCACTTTGAGACTTCGCGCGTTGCGGGGATCGAGCAGCAGATCGAGGCCCTAGCCAAGATCGTGCAGATGCCGGGGAATTCATCGTTCCCGGCGATTCCGCCGGCGGAGCGGCCCTTTCGCTGGCACGCACGGTAGTGCGGCGTGCGGAACGCCGGGTCGTGGAGCTCTTCGACAAGAAGGAAACTACCAACCCCGCGCTTCAACAATACCTCAACCGGCTTTCGTCACTGCTATTCGTCCTGGAGCTCATGGAGAACCGGGCGGCCGGGGAGGAAACCACAAAAGCGAGAGCAGCGACTAGCCAGAGTGGGCGCGCAACCATGCAGGAAGCTCTGGGGGTTCCATATGACAGAAACCGCATTTGACAGGCACCTTTCATTAACATCGCGGCGGTCCTCGTTGGCGGTACGCTCGGCCTGTTCTTCGGTGCCCGTGTCCCAGAGCGACTGAAGGCGACGGTGATAGCGGGCATGGGGTTATTTACCGCCGCGATCGGCATACAGATGTTCCTGAAGACCGGCAATTCGATTATCGTCCTGGGCGCGCTGCTGATCGGCGCCCTGCTCGGAGAATGGTGGCGTATCGAGGATGGCCTTCAGACGCGGGGCGATGTTGGAGAGGCGATTCACCAGGGGTGGAGGAAGCGGAAGGTTCTTCCGGCAGGTTCGTGCGTGGGTTTCTGACCACATCCCTGTTGTTCTGCGTGGGTCCCTGACGATCCTGGGCTCCATCCAGGACGGCCTGACCGGCGATTACAGGCTGCTCGCCGTCAAATCCGTGCTGGACGGATTTGGCCCTCGCGTTCGCTTCCACACTTGGGTCGGCGTGCTATTCTCTTCGGTTGTCATCCTCGTTTACCAGGGAGGGATCACCCTGCTCGCGGCTCAGTTGAACACGCTGGTTACCTCTTCCATGATGAACGAAATGACAGCGGCAGGCGGTGTAC